>CAZYIE010000074.1:0-3520 GCA_964646755.1 uncultured Smithella sp. | reverse complement strand
GTTCCGCGAATGCCCTCCTCGCGGACACCCAGATAAAATTCCTGCACATCCGGATTCTTCCTCAGCATTTCCGTGGAATCGTCCATCACTATTCTGCCAACCTCCAGGATGAATCCGTGACTTGCCAACTCCAGTGCCATCTTGGCATTCTGCTCGACCAAAAGAATCGTGGTCCCTTCCTGCTCATTGATCTGCTTTATTATCCCAAATATCTTCTTAACAAACGCCGGGGCCAAACCCAACGATGGTTCATCCAGAAGAAGCATGGAGGGACGAGACATCAACGCCCTGGCAATAACCAGCATCTGCTGCTCTCCACCACTCAAGGTATCGGCATATTGATTCTTGCGCTCCTTCAGCAAAGGGAAATAGCTGTACATCCGCTCAACATCCTTCTCGACTTCTTTCTTATCCTTGCGGGTAAACCCACCCATCAATATGTTTTTGTAAACGGAAAGATCCTGAAATATCTCTCTTCCTTCCGGAACCTGGGATATCCCCATCTTGACTATCTCTTCCGGTTCCATCCCCTGGATTGCCTTCCCTTTATAGGTCACCGTCCCCTTGTCGGGTACGATCAGGCCGGATATGGTCCGGAGGATGGTTGTTTTCCCGGAACCGTTTGCTCCCAGGATTGTTACAATCTTCCCTTCTTCAATGCCAATTGATATCCCTTTGGTCACATTGACCGGACCGTAAGAGACCTCTAAGTTCTTTGTTTCCAAAATCGGAGCCATACTAATCCTCTCCTAAATATGCTTTGACGACGTCAGGGTGACTGACGACGTCCTTCGGTTTGCCGTCCGCCAGCAATTTCCCGTAGTTCAGCGCTGTGATTCTGTCGCATACGTCCATGACCAGTCTCATGTCATGCTCGATCAGCAGAATGGTCATGCCAAAGTCCGCCCGAATATCCTCCAGCCAGAAGGCCAGATCCTGTGTTTCCTCAACATTCAGACCGGATGACGGTTCGTCCAGCAAAAGAAGCGTCGGTTCCATAACCAGCGCCCTGCCCAGTTCAACATTCTTCTGGACGCCGTAAGGCACGTTGTTGATTCTTTCCTTCCGATAGGCCTGGAGGTCGAGAAAATCGATAATCTCTTCCACCTTCGTCCGAAATTTGTTTTCCTGTGCCCGAGTGCGTCCCCAAAATATTGCATCCCGAAAAAAACCGGTCTTTCTGCGGGAATGACAACCCAATAGCATGTTGTCCATAACGGAAACGTTCGCGAAAAGCTCAATATTTTGAAATGTCCGCGCGATGCCTTCATTCACAACTTTATAGGGTTTAATATGAGTTATGTCCTTGCCTTGAAATGTCACTTTCCCGGTGTCAGCTTTGTAAACCCTGCTGATGCAGTTAAGAAGAGTTGTTTTGCCCGCGCCGTTCGGCCCGATCAGAGCATGAATTGTACCCTTCTCTACATCAATATTGACATCTTGCAGGGCATTTACGCCACCAAACCGGATAGACATGTTTTCGGCCCTAAGTAATGTCTCTCCCATATTTCGATTTCCTCTCTATTCTGTCCTTATCAATTTCACTATATGAATATGTTTTAATCTCTTAATGCCCTTCGGATTTGGTATATTTGCGAATTCTCTTGAAGGTGTCTTTTTTGTAGAACGGAAACGTCTCAAAGAAGAATTTAACTTTCAGCCAACGCCCATAAATCCCCAGCGGTTCAAAGAGAACAAATAAAACCAGCAGCACACCGTAAACGGTTCCCTGCAAGCCGGACTGTTGTCCGATGACGGGAGGCAGAAAATCTTTGCCCAGCGCGATCATCTCCGGCAAAAGCGTCATGAAGATAGCTCCGAAAATCGAGCCGTGAACAGAGCCCATGCCACCAATGATGATCATGATCAGAAAATTAATGGAAACGGCAACATCAAAATTTTCGGGACCGATAAAAAGCATGTGATGGGCAAAAAGTGATCCGGCAATGCCGGTATAGAGAGCGCTGACGGCAAATGCGGCTGTTTTGTAAATCGCGAGATTTACTCCCATCGATTCTGCGGCCACTTCGCTGTCTCGAATGGCAGTCATCGCCCTGCCCGTCGGTGAACGAAGAATGTTCTTCATTATCAGAAGCATGATCAGCAGTACGGCAAAAACCAGATAGAAATAAATCTTGTCCGATGTGAAATCAATCGGACCCAGTGTGGGTCGCACCAACTGACGCCCGTTGACACCGTTGGTAACATAATCCCAGCTGTTGATCACCTGCTCCATGATGAAACCGAATCCCATGGTCGCAATGGCCAGGTAAAGTCCTTTCATTCGCAGCGCCGGCAGTCCGATAAAGATTCCCAAAAGCGCCGACAAAGCGCCCCCGACCGGCAGAGCAACCCAAAAGGATATGCCTATCCCCGTCAGGTAGGCCGATGTATAGGCCCCGACGGCAAAAAATGCGGCATGTCCCATCGATATCTGACCGGCATATCCGGTCAATAGATTCATTCCTAACGCCACTATCGCATATATAGCGGTGAGCGTCATCAGGGATGTCCAATAGGTGCCGATCTTTAAGGGCAGTAATAACATGATGACAACGAGGAGACCGTACCATACGGCGGTACTTCTGTACTTGAATAAATCGATATCCTCCAGATAACTTCGTCTCTTGACAAAACGCATCGCTAAACTCTCTTTCTTTCAGCAATCCCGAATATCCCTTGCGGTCGTATCAACAACACAAGAATTAAAATGATGTACGCAAAAATATCCTTGAATCCGGCCGGTAAAAATATGCCCGCCAAACTCTCCGATACTCCTATAATGATGCCTCCAACTATCGCTCCGGGAATGCTCCCGAATCCTCCTAAAACCGCTGCCGGAAACGCCCTCAGTCCGATAAAGCCCATGTTGTAATTTACAAAGTGAATGGGGGCCAATAAGATGCCGCCTACTGCCGCTACGACGGCGCTCAGCGCCCAAATATTGGAAAATACCCGCTTCACCCCGATTCCCATTAGATACGCCGCCAGTTGATTCTGTGAGGCGGCTTCCATCGAAATGCCCATCTTCGTCTTATTGAAAAAATAAAACAGCGCGCCTATCATGGCAACTGTAACACCAATAATCCACAGATTTACCGAGGAAAGGGCAAGCTCTCCGAATCGCACCGGAACGTCAGTGATACCTCCTCCAAACTGATAGGTGTCATAGCCCCAGATCATCCCGGCAACATTCCGAATTACCATGCCAACTCCCACTGTCACCATCAGCATGGACAAAACCGACTCACCAACCAAAGGCCGCAATACGACACGCTCAATCAATATCCCGAAAACGGCCATCACTGCTAAAGTTAATAGAATAGCCAAAATGAATGGAAAATGAAGAAATGTCAGGAAGGTGTAGGCAACAAATGCTCCAAACATCATGATGTCACCCTGGGCAAAACTGATTACGTCCGTAGCCTTGTATATCAAAATAAATCCCACGGCTACCAAAGCGTAAATGGATCCGATTGCTATCCCGCTAAATATCTGCTGTAAAATTTGCAATTCCATA
>CAZYIE010000073.1:0-3666 GCA_964646755.1 uncultured Smithella sp. | reverse complement strand
GCTATCTCGGAACAACCGCTCAGTTCTGGCTAAACCTGCAAACCAGCTATGATCTGAAAATAACTGAAAAAGCCATCGGCTCTAAAATTAAAAGCGAAGTCCACACACGTCTTGTCGCTTAGACTACCAATTTAAATTATTCACAAAGCCTTGCCGCCCATGAAAAAAATACAGCCTAAGCTTGCGCAAATATTTCTGACCATCGACATGGAGCAGGACTGCCCCCCTTATCTCAATACTTTCCGGGGTATTGCTGAAGGGACAACTTCGCTTCTTTCTCTGCTGAAAACCGAAGATGTTCAAACAACATTTTTTGTCACCGGGGAAATTGCCCAAGACTATCCCGATATTATTCGCAACCTGATTACACAAGGACATGAAGTAGGCTCTCACGGCTTTGCCCACAGTGACTATACTAGTCTTGATCGCCAAAGCGCAAAACAGGACATAGATCATTCTCTGGAGATTCTCCAGCAATTCGGCCCGGTTTATTCCTTTCGTGCCCCCTATCTGAAGTTTCCGCAAGCCTATCTTGATCTTCTGGAGAAGGCCGGCCTGCTGATCGATTCTTCGCAGGCAAAATACAAACCGTCCTATCTGCATAAATCTCCACCGATAAAACTGCAACGAATACCGGCATCCATCACGTCTTCTGTTTTGCGTCTACCGGCCTGGATCAGAAATCCGTGGCTTAGTGCCTTAAAAAGCCCGGTAGTTTTGTTTGTTCACCCCTGGGAGTTTGTTGATTTGCGGGCGGCGCTTATCCCTCTTGATTGTCGCTTTAAAACAGGAGAGACAGCGCTTGCCTGCCTGCGGGAAGTTATTCAATTTTATAAAAAGAGAAACTTCCAATTTAAGAAAATGCAAGATATGCTCAATGAACACAAACATGATTCCCGGGATAAGGAATTGACTCCATATCCCGTCGGGAAAGGAATTTTTTGAATACCTTCCACAAATCATTCTGGATCGCCACCCTGAACCGAATATCGCAAAATCGGCTTGTTGCTTACTTGAGCGGGTGCGCCAAAATAGCCGGGCTTTCAAGAATAGTGGCTGGCGCCTCGCTGGGATTGTTCATCAATTTCCTGCTCTTCCGGCTCTATACATTATTGCGCCTCGATCTGGGCACCAGGTTCCGGGAGGCCGTGGTTGCCTTTGCCGCAGGCATCGGCAATGACTTGCTGTTCACGGCTTGTTTAATGCTACTTCTTTATGTGCTGACGCTGATCGCCGCGGCAATCCGCATTCCTGCGGCAATCCAACGGGTTTTTTTGTATATCTCAACGAGCGCGGCTATTTTTCTCACCGGAGTACTCTCGAATCTCGGACTCGAATATTACCGCTATACCAAATCCTATCTGGAGCCGGAGCAGATCGGCAATTATTGGCACCAGATCGGCTACTTTACATCTTCGCTGCAAAGCAGCGATTTCTCACTTATGTCTTTTGCCGGAATGACCGGCTTGTGGATGATCGTGTCGGGGCTTACCTTTGTTTTTATCCGGCGCCGGGCATTTATCGAAAAAATAGCTGGGCACATCATTGTTGCTTTTTTTATTGTCGGTGCTGCCATTACTTACTTCACTCCGGGAGATTATCATCTGGCAGAGAATTATATCTCTCTCTTGCTTTCCCGCTCTATGCCGCGCAATGGGGCACAGGCAGCGCCGATTGCCGAAACGTCGTTTGACCGGTGTTTAAGCCGGCAATATATTCATCCGGACAAAAATCATCCGCTTTTCCGCCGCGCGATTCCGCAGGCATCCGGGACACCCCTGGTCAATATCAACGAGCGCAAACCAAATATCATTATGGTTTTCATGGAATCATTCTCGGCGGCATACCTCGACAGAAATCGGCAGGAGTCAATAAAATTGACGCCGGAGGTGGAAAAAATGATCGGAAAAGGGATATATTTCTCCCGCTTTTATGCCAACGGCGTTCAGACAACCCGCGGCTTGTTTTCTTCGCTGTGTTCTGTTTACGATCATTTCGGCTCACAGACTTCCACGAATTACCCCGGTCTGCGATTAAAATGTCTACCGGGCATTTTAAGGCAATACGGATATTCAACACAGTATCTGCAATCTCATGATCTCAATTTCGACAATATGCAAAAATCACTGCGGATTATGGGATTTGACCGCCTGACGGGGTTTGACGATCTTCCGGCAGCATTGCAAAAGGTTAAAAAAGTAGGCTGGGGCATTCCTGATGAATATCTTCTTGATTATGCAACCACTGTCATAGAAAATTCTCACAAGCGGCCTTTTATGCTCACCATTATGACTTTAACCAATCATCATCCTTTCCATGTCCCCGAAAAAAAATTCGCCCTTTACCCGGAAGACCGGATTGAAAACAGGTTTCGCAATACCATCCATTATGCCGACTATGCCTTGGGACGCTTTATCCGCGGCCTGGAAGACAAGGGACTGCTCAAGAACACAATTGTTATTATTGCGGCCGACCATCCCCAACCAATGAAAGAACATAACGATAATGTCCAGGCCACCGTGCAGGCCTTTGAAGAAAATTTTCATATTCCGCTCATAATTTATTCGCCCGATTATATAAAAAAGGCAAAGCAATACGACATGATCGCGAGCCAGGTAGACATTATTCCCCTGATGCTTTCTTTACTTGGTATTCCCGAAGGAGAAAATGCCTTTGCGGGACAAAACCCACTTGCTGCCAACGCCTGCCACTTCGCCGTCATGAGCCAGCCTTACGGCGAAGGTCACATGGTTATCCGCTATAATTCCTGGAAGTATGAGTACCGGCAGGCCAGCCACCAGGGAGTATTTTTTGATCTGTCTGTCGATCCGCAAGAGCAGCATCCCCTGGCAATTATTCCGGACAGGCAATTGCAGCAGGATATGCCTGCGTTTTTGCTTAAAACAGTGGAGACAACCAAAAAAGCCATCGAAACCAATAGCGTTTATCCACCACGAAAATATTTGTGAATTCCGGGGACACAACGCCTGCTTAATCCTCTTCCAGAATAGCATATTTTCGAATTATATCTTCACTGTTTATTTAATGTATATTACAAATGAAATCTAAATAGTAAATGTTATGTTGAAAAATATATGAAATATGCCCAATATTTTTATACACAAGAAATCTCTCGGATAGACTTGTAATAAAAGACGAATGTATACAATGCGCAATAGACAATCCCATTTACAGTCGATCACTGCGCTAGGGCTGATTTTCTCATTGGCCTTGAAATAGTTTGACAGTGTCTTGTTGATGACGTACCATATGCAGTACGATAAGGAGGTTAAGAAACATGACAACATTAACAGCATCAGAAGCAAGAAAGCGCCTATACAATCTTGTGGACGAAGTAAAGGATACACATGTTCCGGTTCAGATTGTAGGTAAAAGAAATTCCGCTGTTCTTATTTCCGAGGAGGACTGGAGGTCGATAGAAGAGACTTTGTATCTCGCTACAATTCCAGGCATGCGCGAATCAATAAAAAAGGGTTTGAAGACACCTATTGAAAAATGCAAGGAGGAGCCCGGCTGGTGAGTTGGCAATTGGTTTTCACTAAGCAAGCACAAAAAGATGCAAAAAATATTGCACAATCCGGTCTTAAGCCACAGGTAAGTCGATTACTGGACTTGCTGAGAGTAGATCCATTCCAAAATCCACCG
>CAZYIE010000072.1:0-3792 GCA_964646755.1 uncultured Smithella sp. | reverse complement strand
GTTTCCTACCTGTTTAACGAGGCCTGTAGGAACCTCGGTACGCTTCTACAACTTCAAATGTCCCCGTCGAAACCGTTACGCCCCCTTAAATTTTAATTTTTTATAATATAGTAGGTTGCCACGCGTTTGTCAAAGATAAAGACAGTTACGATGGACGCACTCCCTTGATAGTAATAATTAATCAGCAAACATCTGTTTCATGTCTTTTTTTCTCAACACGTTTTTCCGATAGGCGCATCTGCTTTCTTGCTGCTGCTTCCTTGTTACGGCATTTATCCTCTTCGGTTTCCAGAACCAATGGAGGCAGTTGAATCGGACGGTTATTGTTATCAAGGGCAACAAAAGTAAGATATGCTGAGCCTGTATGGCGCTTCTCACCGGTAATTAAATTTTCCGCCTCCACACGGACACCGACTTCCATGGATGTCTTTCCGACAAAATTCACCGATGCTTTAAGGATTAAGAAATCACCTATAAAAACAGGATGATGAAAATCAATCCGGTCAATGGAGGCGGTAACAACATACGCCCTGGCATGGCGCGCTGCAGCGACACCTCCTGCTGTATCAATCATTTTCATAATATCGCCGCCATGAACATTGCCCGCCGGATTGGCGTTTTCCGGGTTCATAAGCTGAGACATAGTCACTATGCTTTCACTTACTTTTTTCCCATTCATAATTTTACCCCCTGAATTGCAATGGTTCATCATGCTTTGCCTGCCGAGCAATAAATAGTAACAAGGTAGACTTAAAAAGCAGATATTGTTCAGTTTCTTAAATTTTTATCAATTTGGTTTTGAAATCTCGGGCGAGCGTACGGCGCTCTTCACGCTGTTTGATATCCTCGCGGCGGTCATACAATTTTTTTCCTTTGCCAACACCGATTTCGACCTTAACCTTACCGTTTTTGAAATAAAGCTTCAGGGGCACCAGCGCCAATCCTTTTTCCCGCGATTTACCGTAAAGCTTATGAATCTCTCTTTTATGCAATAGCAGCTTGCGCGGTCTCAGTGGCTCATGGTTAGATCGGTTACCGTGATCATAGTGGCTGATGTGCATTTCACGCAGGTAAACCTCATCATCCTTGACAACAGCATAACTATCTTTGAGGTTGGCTTTGCCCGCGCGCAGAGCCTTAACTTCGGTTCCGGACAATACCATCCCGGCTTCGTAAATATCGCCGATATCATAATTGAGGCGCGCCGTTTTATTGGATGCAATAAGTCTATTTGCCGTATTTTCTTTTTTCATAATTGAATTTTACATTAAATTAAGTTTAAAGCCATTTATTTTTTCTTCGGTGACAGCAGATAATCCGGTTTAACATGGCTCATTGCCTTGTAAATATTTTCGCGTATTGCCTTGTTGTCCCGTTCCAGTTCATTTAAAAGATTCTTAATATAAACCCGCTTTGATGAAAGACTTGTCGGGCAATCATTTTTGGCTGCCGGAAATTGTCTTTCCCGGCTGTACTTTTTCACCAGTTCCTCTTTCAAATAAGCCAAGGGCCGGATGATGTGCAGTTTGCCATCAAATATGCTCTGCTTGGGCATCATAGTGCTAATTTCGCGTCCATAAAACATGTTAATCAAAAGTGTTTCAATAATATCGTCGCGGTGATGGGCAAACGCAATTTTATTGCAGCCTTCGGCAGCCGCTATCTCAAAAATTCTTTTCCGGCGCAATCGTGAACACAGAAAACAGGGATTTTTCTTATTGTAATCGCTGTGCGTCAATAATCCGATATCCGTTTTCTCCATAATATAATGATAGTTATTCTCCCGCAAATATTTCTCCAGCTGAATATAGGCAACATAGTCCGGATCAAAACCCATGTCGATATTGACGGCGATAAAAGAAAATTTCGGCGCGAAGACCATCGGCGAATCCAGTAAATCCAGCAGGGTAAAGCTATCCGCGCCGCCGGATACGCCGATCAGCAGCCGGTCACCTTCCTCAATCATTTGATAATCGAGCACTGCCTTTTCCAGCCATTTTTTTAAGTGTAGAAAAAGTTTTGTGTTCTTCCCTTTTTTCACCGTTGCATTATCCAATTTGGGTAAAAAAGCCTCCTGTCATTTAAAAACTTTTTCTTCTTATCTGACTTGCTTAAACTTATCAAGCCGCTTTGATTATCGCCTTGAAATACTGAGTCCTCTCTGTTATAGAGGCAAAAAACTTTAAGGAGGGGGCTTATGCCGGAAATTATCAATATTCATGCACGGGAAATCTTAGATTCCCGGGGAAACCCGACAGTTGAAGCTGAAGTAAGCACAATAGCAGGATATACAGGGCGGGCCGCCGTACCCTCCGGCGCTTCCACCGGTGAGCATGAAATGCTGGAACTCCGTGACGGTAATAAAAAAAGATATAACGGCAAAGGTGTCCAGAATGCCGTCAATAATGTTCTGTATAAAATCGGTCCGGAAATAATCGGTATGGATTGCCGCCGGCAGCGCGATATTGACTACGCCATGATCGAACTTGATGGCACACCGAATAAGGGTAAGCTGGGCGCCAATGCCATGCTGGCCGTATCTCTGGCCTGTGCTAAGGTCGCGGCGGAAATTTCCGGGTTGCCTCTCTACAGATATCTGGGCGGGGTGAATGCCAAAGACCTGCCTGTTCCGCAATCCAATATTTTAAACGGCGGCCAGCATGCCGACAACAATGTCGATATTCAGGAGTTCATGATCATGCCCGTGGGAGCACTCAATTTCAAAGAAGGCATTCGCATGAACGCGGAAGTTTTCCATGCTTTGAAAACAGTACTCAAAGGCAAGGGTTACAACACTGCCGTTGGCGATGAAGGCGGTTTTGCTCCCAATCTGAAATCCAATGAAGAAGCACTTTCACTCATTATGACAGCTATCGAAAAAGCCAACTATAAGCCCGGCAAGGATATCATGATTGCCTTGGATTCGGCCGCCAGTTCCTTCTATGAAAAAGGAAAATATATTCTGGCCGCTGAAAAGAAGCCGCAGAAATCGGCGGAAGAAATGGTTAAATTCTATGCTGAACTTGTCGCGAAATATCCGATTATTTCGATTGAAGACGGTTTGGCGGAAGACGACTGGGCCGGCTGGAAGCTGTTAACCGATGAGTTGGGTGGCAAGATTCAGATTGTCGGTGATGATATTTTCGTGACGAATATCAAGCGTCTGGAAAAAGGCATCGAACTCGGCGTAGCCAACTCCGTGCTGATTAAGCTCAACCAGATCGGAACGCTCACGGAAACACTGGCAACTATCGAACGCGCCAAAGAAGCCAATTACACCTGCGTTGTCTCGCATCGCTCCGGCGAAACGGAAGACACATTTATGGCTGATGTCACCGTGGCAACCAACTGCGGTCAGATCAAAAGCGGTTCACTTTCCCGCACAGAAAGACTGGCCAAATACAATCAGCTCTTAAGAATTGAAGAAGATTTAGGCGATGCCGCCAACTATCGCGGTCGTGCTGCTTTTTACAGCATTAAACAGGAAGTAAAGGCAACAAAGAAAAAATAGCGAAACTAAAAACTCTGAACAGTCAAATTCATGATTTTCCGGAAAAGCCCTAGAAGATTTGTTCACGGGGCTTTGTTTTTTCAGACTGTTCAAAAATGCTCAGATGCAAGGCGCACGAAGACCGAGGAGCGGAGCGTACTAAACGTACGTGAGCATCCGAGGTATGAAGCGCAACCGGCATTCGCCGTATACACTTCGCAGATGCCTGCCCGGCAGGGAACCCCGGCGAATGAGACTGTGTCGCAATATCTTTGCGAGCGAATGCAATGAGAGAAGCAATC
>CAZYIE010000071.1:0-3915 GCA_964646755.1 uncultured Smithella sp. | reverse complement strand
TGGCAATTCGATTATCTTCAACGGTCAGAAGATCTTCATCGATAAACTGATCATGAAATCATGAAGGGAGTTGCGGCAAAGTTTATGAGGCTATAAGTATAACCATTATCAGAACAGCAGGCACTGGAAATAATTAGTGCAAGGAGGTTTACGCCATGATGAATTATCCTTTGTTACTGACCAATTTCATGCAGCATGCGGCCAAATATTATCCGGGAAAGGAGCTCGTCTCCGTTTACGGTACCGGCACTTTCCGCTATACTTATGCCGACTGGTACAAGCGCACAAGCCAACTGGCGGGAGCCCTGCGCTCCCTGGGTGTCAAAAAGGGCGACCGGGTTGCTTCGTTTTCTCTGAACAACCATCGCCACTTGGAGCTTTACTTTGGCGTACCCTGCATGGGTGCTGTTCTGCACACACTCAACATCCGTCTTTCCGCAGAGCATCTGGTTTACATCATCAACCACGCTGAAGACCGGATTATTTTCATTGATGAAGATGTTTACTTCCTTCTTGAACCGATTAAAGACCAGCTCAAGACAGTTGAAAAATATGTCATCTTGTCCCAATCCGGTGTGATGCCTTCGACTACTCTCTCCCCGGTTTTCCTTTATGACGATCTGATTAAAGAATTTCCGGAAACATATGATTTCCCGGTGGACCGCGATGAAAATGAACCCTGCCTCATCTGCTACACGTCGGCGACAACTGGCGATCCCAAAGGCGTTGTTTACAGCCATCGCGGCCTCGTACTCCACTCTTTTGCCTCCAGCGTCGCTCTGGGTGTCCAGGAAAAAGATTGTGCCCTGCATATTGTGCCGATGTTTCATGCCAATGCCTGGGGAGTCCCCTTTGCCTGCACCATGCGCGGGATGAAACAGGTGCTGCCAGGGCGGCAGATTCTGGACATGGCGTCGCTGTGCCGGATTATCGCCGAAGAGAAGGTAGCCCTCTCCTGCGGTGTGCCGACTATCTGGATAATGCTCCATAACTATCTGGAAAATGGTGGTGAGCATGACTTTTCTTCCATTCGGCAGTTATTCTCCGGCGGCTCAGCCATGCCCCGGCATCTCATCGAATCATTCGAAAAAAAATATGGTGTAATTATAGCACAGGGTTATGGCGCCACAGAAACATCTCCTCTCGTCACCGTGTCCGTTCCTAAAAGCTACATGGAATCTATGAGTGTTGATGAAAAAATTGATATCAGGGCGACAGCGGGTATGCCCGTAGCGGGACTCGATGTTAAGTTGATCAACATGGAAACGGGCAAAGAGGCGCGGATGGATGGTAAGGAAATGGGAGAGGTTTTGGTGCGCGGACCGTGGATTGCTTCAGAATACTACAAAGATTCCAAGCAAAGCGCCATTTCTTTTAGGGACGGCTGGTTTCATACGGGAGATATCGGAACAATGAACAAGGAAGGTTATGTCTCCCTGGTTGACCGAACGAAAGATCTGATCAAGAGTGCCGGAGAGTGGATTTCTTCCATCGATCTGGAAAACGCCATTATGGGATTTTCCAAGGTAATGGAGGCAGCGGTAATCGCCCTGCCGGATGATAAATGGCTGGAGAGGCCTATGGCCTGCATTGTACCGAAGCCGGATGCAGCTCAGACAATTACCAAAGAAGAGATACAGGATTATCTGAAAGATAAAGTCGCCAAATGGTGGATTCCTGATGAAATCGTTTTTCTGGCGGAAATTCCCAAAACCAGCGTCGGCAAATTCAATAAGAAAAAATTACGGGAAACGATTGTCTCGGACATTCTACAGAAAAGGGGAAAGTAGCGAACTAAGAATAACAAAGAAGGAGAATGAAAATGTTAGTGAAAAATAGTGTAGCGATTATCACCGGAGGGGCATTAGGCCTGGGATAATCCTGTGTCCAGGATGCCATAAAAAAGAAGAAATTAATGGATAAAAAACCTGTTTGCGGAAGAGCATATAATCTTCAGTGATGCTTTGGGCAGGTATGCCGATAGTGATGATCATTAGGCTTTTTACTAATACTCAGTATAAACGTCAATAGACGGAACTCCGTCCTTAATTCGTTCGATCTTTTCCAGGTCCAGGGCAGGCGTCAGTTTCATTCGTTCCAGTTCCATAATTGCAAAGTGACAATATGATATTGCCGAATTAACAGCACCCACGTTGCTTGCATCCCTCACGACTTTATTCAAGGTGAAGAAATTTTTTTTCGCGCCGACCGCTTTTCGGCAAATTAGCCCCGGTGAACGTAAATAATCCAATTTTCCACGGAAAAAAGTAATTGCTTCGTCAAGAGACGGATCGAAGGTTGAAAAAATAGTTTCTTCAACTTCTGTTGAGTCCTGTTTAATCATTATTATTTTCTCCTTTTTGATCCCCTTTAAGTGCAACCATTTCTTGTCGCTTTAAATAACCTGCCTTTGATATTTTTACCATATATAATTTTTGCCTCGTGGTTCTGATCTGAAGGTTACGAGACACGGCCTATAATACCCATTTATGTTTTGTTGTAGGCGCGCGTCATAACCTGATAATCTGAATGTCATGCGAGGTCACAACAGCCTGATCCGGCGGAGAATGTCGGTTAGACGCCGCTTTACCTTTTGAATGCAACTTGGTATAAGTAACTAAAACCAACAGCAAATTTGCCCATTATTTTTAAGAAAATACTGATTCGTCAATAGCGCTTATTTTCACTGATTACCATAAAAAGCTGATATCAATAATGAGTAAAATATTTCAATGACAATAATAAAAGGATTACGCAAAAGGAGATTACTATGGAGTTAACTCAATCAATTAGAGGAAGAAGAAGTATTCGTAAATTCAAGTCGCAGGAAGTACCGAAAAGTATCATTACGGAGATTATGGAAGAGGCGCGATGGTCGCCCTCATGGGGGAATACGCAGCCGTGGACTTTATATGTCTTAACCGGCAAGACGCTGGCGAAGTTTAAAGAAATGAATCTCCAGCAATCACTTGCCGGTGCCGTCACTGCGTCCGATGTGCCTATGCTGGAGAAATGGCCTGACGCCATGAAAGCCAGGTATGGCGATTTGGGCAAAATCGTTTTATCGGCACAGGGCATAACAAGAGAAGATAAGGCAGGACGTGACAAGTACTATCAGAATATGTTTTCCGTCTTTGATGCACCGTGTCTGATTTTTGCCTGCATTTCCCGGGACAACCTTGTCGAATACCAGATGTTGGACATCGGCATTCTTGCTCAAACAATCTGTCTGGCTGCCCACGGTAAAGGTCTTGGCACCTGTCTGTTGGCCACAGCAGCACGTTACTCCGCCGAAATCAGGAAGATAGCAGCAATCCCTGATGATAAAAAAATTATCGTCGGTATTGCCCTGGGCTATCCCGAGAAGTCATCTGCCCTCAACAAGTTTGAACGGGAAAGAGCTCAATTGGATGAATTCGTTCATTGGATGGATTAGCCCGCATATTCCTGGAGTCTTCTATAGGCTTGAAATGAGAGATAAGGATAACGTAATGTTGAATGCACTGTTATTGGCAGTGACTCACTGTATGTGGAAAATAAAGCTTACTTTAGATTGATCATGATATGCGGTGAAAAATGAAGGGAATCTGCCGCTAATGTTTTCAAAAAAACGTCAATAAAGAAATCGTTTTTAGAGCAATATTTTTTTAATGCGTATTGCCTTAGATATTGCAGTTAAAACAGTTGCAACAGTCATCTACAGGCAAACGGGAAAAAGCTATGGAAGTTTATTGTTTACCAAAGGATACAATCAACAGCCAATCCACGAATTATCGTGAATAAATCTCGTAATATTAATGGCGTGAGCCAAGAAGTGACTTAACCATTTAGTGCCGGTTAAGCACCTGCTGTGGTATCACTTGACCTGTCCCATGATTCCCGAAGCGAGTATTTTGCCGGCTTCTTCATCGCTTT
>CAZYIE010000070.1:845-4103 GCA_964646755.1 uncultured Smithella sp. | reverse complement strand
CAGATTTATCTTCTCTGCTTTTTCCTTTAGGTTCTTTGAATAAAGAAGAAGTACGAATGCTTGCGAAAAAGGCAGCCCTGCATGTGGCGCAAAAACCGGAAAGTCAGGATATTTGCTTTGTAACTCAAGGCGACTATCGTATATTCTTTGAGGAAAGAAAAGTGGTTGCAGAGTGTGGCGATATTGTTGACATAGCCGGCAATGTTTTGGGAAAACATAAAGGAAGTATTTATTACACAATCGGCCAGCGAGGCGGCCTGAGAATTGCGGCAAAAACTCCGCTTTATGTAGTGGAAATTGATGCGGTAAATAACAGAGTTGTCGTTGGAGAGAAAAAGGATTTGTACTCTATTGGTCTTGTTGCCGATGATGTAAACCTTTTGATAGATGAGTTGCCGACTGAAATGGAAGCCAAGATTCGCTACCGGAAAAAACCGGCGAGATGCTCGGCTAAAAAAGAAGGGAATAAGTTAAAAGTGGTGTTTAAAGAAGCGCAGGAGTCGATTACGCCCGGTCAGTCGGTTGTTTTTTACGCAGGCGACCAAGTTTTGGGCGGCGGGGTAATTGAAGAAGCAATACCTTAGTGGCATGAAATCGCCACGGCTACTGAGAGTCGCCTCGTGGTTTCAGAACTGGTGACTGATGGTGGGAAGTAATCCGTATTTGATATTCATTATTAAATTTGAAAGGATTGAAAAATGAGTAAAATAGATGGCCAATTAAACATTGATACATTAGTTTTACATGGTGGGCAGGAAGCTGATCCGACAACAGGATCAAGAGCTGTTCCCATTTACCAGACGACATCCTATCAGTTCAAGGATACTGATCATGCGGCAAGTCTTTTCGGTCTTAAGGAGTTCGGCAATATTTATACTCGGTTAATGAACCCGACAACTGATGTCCTGGAAAAAAGAATTGCCCTGCTGGAAGGGGGAGTTGGCGCACTGGCGGTTGCCAGCGGCCAATCTGCGATAACTCTGGCATTGCTCAATATTGCCCAGGCAGGTGACGAGATAGTCTCCGCGGATAATCTTTATGGTGGAACTTATAATCTTTTTCACCATACTTTTCCGCGTCTCGGTATAAAAGTTAACTTTGTAAAATCGAATGATTTGCCGGCATTGGAAAAAGCGATTACGGCAAAGACCAAAGCGGTTTATGCGGAATCTATTGGTAATCCTAAGCTGGATGTGGCTGATCTCAGAGGTATTGCCGGGATGGCTCATAAACACGGCATTCCGGTTGTTCTGGATAATACAGTATCTCCGTATCTTTTGCGTCCTATTGATTTTGGCATCGATATTGTTGTCTATTCGGCAACAAAGTTTATCGGTGGACACGGCACATCTCTAGGTGGATTGATTGTCGATTCCGGAAAGTTCGATTGGACCAACGGCAAGTTCCCGTTGATTGCAGGTCCAGAACCTGGTTATCACGGTCTTAATTTTGTCGAAGCCTTAAAGCCCAATGGCAATATTGCTTACATAATTAAAGCGAGAGTTGTGCTTCTGCGCGATTTGGGGCCGGCGCTATCCCCTTTTAATTCATTCTTGTTTCTGCAAGGGTTGGAAACATTGCATTTGCGTATGCCGCGCCATTCGGAAAATGCGCTGGCGGTTGCGCACTATCTGGAAAAACATCCGAAAGTGAGTTGGGTAAATTATCCGGGATTAGCTGCAAGCTCCGAAAAAACAAGAACGGGCAGGTATTTGAAAAAAGGAGCTGGCGCGATAATTGGTTTTGGCATTAAGGGAGGAGCGGATGCAGGGAAAACATTTATAAATTCGCTGCAGTTGATTTCGCATTTAGCCAATATCGGCGATGCCAAGTCTCTGGCTATTCATCCGGCAACGACCACGCATCAGCAGCTGTCAGCATCTGAGCAGATGGCAACAGGTGTGACGCCGGACTTCATTCGCCTTTCCATCGGCATTGAGCATATTGACGATATTATTGCAGACATTGAACAGGCTCTTGCACAGACTTAACATTGTTTGTCATTTCGTCGAATACCCTAAAGGGCACGAGTGAACGAATCCAGACATTACTAATATTGGAGATGACATATGAAAAAAATATATTCGGATAATTCGCAGTCCATCGGCAATACGCCGTTGGTACAACTTAATCATTTAACTGAAGGCGCCAAAGCAAAGGTCTTCGCTAAGATTGAAGGGCGCAATCCCGCCTATTCAGTCAAATGCCGTATTGGCGCAGCAATGATCTGGGATGCCGAAAAGAAGGGCTTGCTCAAACCAGGCGTGGAAATAATAGAGCCAACAAGCGGTAATACCGGAATTGGTTTGGCTTACGTGTCGGCGGCGCGGGGATACAAGCTGACGCTGACTATGCCCGATACCATGAGTATCGAGCGCCGAAGGGTGCTTGCTGCATTTGGCGCAACCATTATTTTGACCCCGGGTTTAGACGGGATGAAAGGAGCAATCAATAAGGCGGAAGAAATGGCCGCAGCCGATCCGAAAAAATACTTCCTGCCGCAGCAGTTTAAAAACCCGGCTAATCCGGCAATTCACGAAAAAACAACGGGCCCCGAAATCTGGAATGATACTGATGGCACAGTTGATGTTCTAGTTTCCGGAGTCGGCACCGGTGGAACGATTACCGGGGTGTCACGTTATATTAAAAAGAAAAAAAATATTATTTCAGTGGCAGTCGAGCCCAAGGAAAGCCCGATTATTACGCAGAAGCTTGCAGGCAAGGAATTAAAACCAGGGCCGCATAAAATCCAGGGGATAGGAGCAGGTTTTATCCCGGATACGCTGGATATATCCATGGTTGATCGCGTGGAAGTAGTGGATAGCGCCGAGGCCATTGATTTTGCCCGAAGACTGGCAAAGGAAGAAGGAATGCTGGTGGGCATTTCCAGCGGAGCTGCCTGTGCTGTAGCAGTAAGACTGGCTAGGCTCAGCGAATTCAATGATAAAAATATTGTTGTAATTTTTCCCGATGCCGGTGAACGTTATCTATCTACTGTGCTGTTTGAAGGTATTGGTGTTTAATTCCAATCCTAAATCAAAGCGATAGATTAAAACGTATGATTTAAGGGTGCTAGAGTAAAGTAAAATGTCGCGCCTTTTCCCGGCTTGCTTTCCGCCCAGATTTCTCCGCCGTGGCGTTCGACAATCCGTTGGACGGTAGCAAGCCCGATTCTCGTGCCAGGAAAGTTCGCGCATGTATCAGTGTGCTGGAAGGCGCCGAATAGTTTATTGATGTGGGCCATATCAAAACCAACAC
>CAZYIE010000070.1:0-835 GCA_964646755.1 uncultured Smithella sp. | reverse complement strand
TTGCCCGAAGACTGGCAAAGGAAGAAGGGATACTGGTGGGCATTTCAAGTGGAGCAGCATGTGCTGTGGCGATACGACTGGCAAAGCTTAGCGAATTCAATGGCAAGAATATAGTTGTAGTATTTCCGGATGCCGGAGAGCGATATCTTTCCACAGTTATGTTTGAGGGGATTGGCGTTTAAGCAGAGAGCTGATTTAATTTAAACTAATGGCGTCATGACGATAGTGTAAAGTAAAATGTTGCGCCTTTTTCCGGTTTACTTTCCGCCCAGATTTCCCCGCCGTGGCGCTCGACTATCCGTTGGACGGTAGCAAGCCCGATTTTAGTACCAGAGAGGTTCGCGCATATATCAATATGCAGGAAGGCCCCGAATAGTTTATTGATGTGCGCCATATCAAAGCCCACACCATTATCACGGATAAACAGAGTTGTTGTTCCATCTTTCAAGGTCGCCCCGAATTTGATTGTGGCATGTTCTTTCGAATCGTCGGTTAGCTCCTTCCAGATTACCTGTACGCTCTAAGATCCGTCGCTCCAGCTTTCCGTCGAGCCTGCTCATTTCCTGTGCACCTTGCTTAAGAGATGTTATATATTGGCCGCTGCCCATGGTGTTTTTGCCATCAGAATGAAAAAGGGGAGCATTCAAAACTGCCGGATTTTCGTTTCTAGCTGCGGTGCCGATTCGAGCAAGGGATTCTTTATTGGATTTTTCAGGAAACAGGACATCAACTTTCTTCCCCAGAACTTCTTCTTTTGACCAGCCCGTCATCTCTTCAAACGCGTGGTCGAACCTGACGATGACTAAATCTTTATCCCACACAATTAAGGGAATAG
>CAZYIE010000069.1:3787-4911 GCA_964646755.1 uncultured Smithella sp. | reverse complement strand
GAAGTGGCTCGATTACGCCGATCACGGAATGGCTCTATAGCACCGATCAATGACACCAATGATTGATCACTTCAGAAAAGTTGATAATTACACTGCTATGGGCATAATGGAGATAAAAGGCAATCTCAGTGTTTACTTTTATTTAAGGAGATAGAAATTATAAAACTAATAGATACATTTATCAGAATCAATCCAGCCGATCGCTACGCTCCGGCTGATTTTTTTGTTGGGCGAAATGAGATGAAAGAGGGAAAAATGCTTATAATTCGCAACAACACAACCCCGTTTCTGTTGGCGATTGTGCTTATGATCTGGTGTGTAAGCGGGGGAGCAATTCGTGCAGACAGCAGGCAACCCAATACCGCGCCCTCGGGCGATCACGGAATCGCGATCCGTGTGGGCAAACTGAAGCGCCACTATACTGTTCACGTCCCGCCAGGCTACGATGGCAAGACAGCCATGCCCATCGTCATCATGTTGCACGGAGGGGGCGGCACAGGCAAAGCAGCGGCTACCGAAACCGGTTGGGGTGCGAAAGCGGACGAGGCCGGATTCCTCGCTGTCTTTCCCGACGCCATACCGCCAGACCCGACGAGACAAAGCCATTTCAGGAGAAACCCGCAACTGTGGAACGATGGCTCCGAGCGGTTTTATTCGCGCCAGAAAGCTGTGGATGATGTGGGTTTTCTTAACGCAATGATTGATGACTTGCTTGCCAGGTATACCGTGGATCAAAGGCGAATTTACGTCGTGGGTTTTTCTAACGGCGCTTCTATGAGTTTTCGCATTGGTGCGGAATTATCTGAGCAGATTGCGGCCATCGCTCCTGTCGCGGGCGCGTTATGGGTGGAGCCGCCAACTTTGAAACGTCCCGTCGCGATGATTTATATCACCGGAACAGCCGATCCGCTCAACCTGATAGAAGGCGGTGTGCCTAAGCTGGCGACCGGCGGTAGCGATAAGGTGCGCGCAAAGGCAAAACCTCCCGTCCGCGATTCGATCCTGAAGTGGGCCAAGGTGCTCGGCTGCCCCGCCACGCCTCGAAACACCTCCGAAGCGAACGGTGTTCGCACCGAAATCTACGGTCCGGGCCGCGATGACGCGGAAGTCGTTTACATTACCAT
>CAZYIE010000069.1:3213-3777 GCA_964646755.1 uncultured Smithella sp. | reverse complement strand
CTGGGCCACACCTGGGCCGGCGGCAAGAGTCTGTTGCCGGAGTTCATGGTGGGCAAGCTGTCCGACAAGATCAGAGCGACCGATGTCATCTGGGAGTTCTTTCAGAAGCACCCCAAAATGATAAATCCGTGAACACCCGCCCAACAAGGCTGTGCACCCCACGCTCACCCGCGCCACGGGCGAGCGTGGGGGACCTTTGACGTTGGCCAGCAAGAATAAACAAACTAAATAAAGGAGATAGAAATGGAAAATGAATGTGAATTGCTTGAAAAGTGTGGCTTCTTCAAAAAGTATCAGAGCACCAAAGACTTAGCCTGCAAAGGGTTTATTAGCTCATATTGCCGAGGATTGAAAATGAATGAATGCAAAAGAAAGGAATACCGCCAAAAAAATGGTACGCCACCGGTTGATGAAATGATGCCGAGCGGGCAAATGATCGCGATAAGATAATTATAATTTGCCTAAGCAATCCAGCGGACGTCTCACAGCCGCCGCTGATTTCGGTGTTAGCGGAATGAGGAATTTACAATGAATTGGTCAAGGGCATTCGAAGCATGGTTCTTC
>CAZYIE010000069.1:1355-3203 GCA_964646755.1 uncultured Smithella sp. | reverse complement strand
CAATCCACGGAATTCTCCGAAGGGTCTTTATATTACCCGTGATAGGTGACTTGCGCGCGCACCAGTTTGGAATGCTGGTCGGATGTCTTATCATCTTTACCGTTGCATGGGCTTGTATCCGTTGGATCGGTGCGAGAAAGTTTTCTGAACAGTTAAAGGTTGGGGCGTTCTGGATGGTGCTCATGGCCATTTTTGAGGTGAGCCTCGGTTTGGCGTTGGGCTATTCACAGGAGCGCATTTTCGCAGACTATAACGTCGTGGATGGCCGACTCATGATCTTTGGAATGATGTTTATGTTGTTCGCTCCTGCACTTGCGGCAAAGGCGCGTGGCTTCAGATGACCGTCTAACAAGCCACTACAACCGATTGCAGCCCGCTTGGCTGCTCCGGCTGAGCTTTTCGTTACTAACGAAATATGCGACTAATGATTGCATATTGCAACATATTGCGATATAAAGTAGATATATTGCACTAAGGAGAAAGAGCTATGGCTACAGCGGTAAGAATATCAGAAGAACTTGTCGATGAGGCAAAACGATTTAGCAGGATCGATCATCGGTCTTTAGCCGGTCAGATTGAACATTGGGCGCGCATGGGAAAATGCGCAGAAGAGAATCCGGATTTGCCTTATTCCCTAATCAAAGAAATCTTGATCGGGCTTGACGAATTAGATCAGGGTGAAAAAACCGAATACAAGTTCGGATAGACTGCTATGAAAATCTATCAATCAAGACTATTCGAAAAAAAAATAAAGAAGATGTCTAAGGGTGAAAAAAAAACTTTAGATCGCGAAGTAAGAAATATTGCCGAAAACCTAAATATAGGTGAAGAGAAAAAAGGGGATTTAAAAGGCGTTTTCGTACATAAGTTTAAGCTTAAGACAAATTTATACTTGCTGTCATATAGGAAAACCGGTGTAGATTTAGAGCTGATCATGATTGGGTCTCATGAAAATTACTATCGTGACCTGAAGAGTTACTTGAAAAGCAGATAAATTGGGTAGCAAAATCAATCCACCCGATTGCTACGCTCCGGGTGATTTTTTTGTTACGCCCCTAATGAGGTAAAATATTATGAGTGATAGAAATAATCGTGTTTGCCCCGTTGAAAGAGCGGGCAGTCTTGATAATAGAATAAGGAGGTGGTTCCAAAACCCTCAGAAAATACTTAAGCCATATATCGTCGAGGGTATGACAGTTCTTGACGTAGGGTGCGGTCCAGGATTTTTCTCTATTGACATGGCTTACATGGTTGGTGAAACCGGACGAGTTATAGCTTCCGATTTGCAGGATGGGATGCTTCAAAAAGTTAGAGGCAAGATAAAGGGGACAGAATTAGAGGAAAGAATCACACTGCATAAGTGCGAAAAAAACAAAATAGGCGTAACAGATCATGTTGATTTTGTACTGTTGTTTTACATGGTTCATGAAGTTCCTAACAAGTTTAGATTTTTTGATGAGATAGCAACAATACTAAAACCAAACGGCCAAATTCTTTTAGTGGAACCACCATTTCATGTTTCAAAACTAGCGTTTGAAGAGACTATTAAAAAAGCTCGAGATGCTGGGTTTTCAGATACTGAAGGACCGCGCATGCATTTTCATAAGACAGCGATATTGAAAAAGGGCTAACAAGGCTTTTGCAGCGGAGTGAAAAAAGACGCGCCCGCTGAAAAGCCACGTTAGCGGACAAACCATGCCAATTCGACTCAGTGAATCACAAAGTCAGTTTATCGGCGCCATAGTTGCGGCGATTTTGGGCCTTGGATTATTCGTCATTGGAGGTCGCCTGATTGTTTACGAGTACATGCTCGCTGAGCCTGCAAAGGTATCAGGTTCAATTATCGAT
>CAZYIE010000069.1:329-1345 GCA_964646755.1 uncultured Smithella sp. | reverse complement strand
TTTGTCGGTTCTGCTATGCTCTGCGTTATATTAGGCGGCACTATTTGGCTATTTCTATATAAGCCTCTAATTGCCAACCCGTTTGCCGTACTTTCAATGTTGAAAGAAGCTTCCATACCTTTATCGACTTTGAATGTTATGGCTGGTCTTTATCCACTTCTTTTCTTGATGTGTATATTTCTTATCATTGTAATTGTGCTATTAATTTTTATGGCCATTTCCATCGAGAGGAAATATATGTCAATTATACAGCGAATTAATGAAAAGGCATGTAACATAAACTAAGACAGAACTGAGCTTACAGATACTGCCCAGCCAGGCAATACAGACGACCGCGGCCCCGTTTCTGTCTGACCGGAGTATCAAAAAATGGGAATTGGTAAATCCCTTATCTGTGAAGGGCTTGCTTTACTTAAAAGATTGGGTGGCCTAGGTTGCGTTCTTGTAGGTCATCCGAACTACTAAAAGCGGTTTGGCTTCCAGAATTTGCCGGAACTGGTTAATGAGGGAGTTCCTCAAGAATTTTTCTTTGCCTTTCCCTTTACCGAAAGGGTTCCAAAAGGCATTGTTTCGTTTCAGGAAGGGTTCTTGGCAAAGGGATTGGTGAAAAGTTGATATCCCATGCGCTCAAATGGCTGGAAGTACAGAAGTGCGCAACCATAAAGGTATCCATCGCCGAAGGAAATGAAAACGTGCTTAGTTTCTACAGAAAATTTGGTTTTGCAGAAAGATTAATAGTTATGCAAAAAAACGCATAACCTGTAAAATTTCTCTGCCATCTAATAGTTGCGCAATCTCCCTAAAACAAAAAATATCCCTCAATTTATGTCTCATTTATCTCCGACTAGTTGCCATGTCATTTAAAATCGCGGGATTGATTTTATGGCAAATCCCATATATGATTATTGTCAGGGATAAGAAAACATGGACGTAAAAAAAGCTATATTTTGGCCGGTGCTAATTTCAATTATCGGGCATGTGGCGCTGATCATGATAACCAGCATGCTTGATTTACG
>CAZYIE010000069.1:0-319 GCA_964646755.1 uncultured Smithella sp. | reverse complement strand
AGACGAGGGAAAATGAAAAAAAGTCAGCCCCAGCGAAACCGGTAAAAAGAACCGAGATACCCGGTTGGCGAGAAGACACTATTCACCTGAGCAGTTCAGATACCAAGTATCTACAATACAGGCTTGATATGGTGAAGAGGCTTAGCCGTGCCTGGAAATATCCAGAAAAAGCTAAAGAGACTGGCGAACAAGGAATTGCGATTCTGAAAATATCCATTAATTCAGATGGTAGCATTTCGGACGCAAATATTATCAGTTCTTCAGGATCAGTAATTCTTGACGAAGCGGCATTGGTTGCCGCCAAATCCGCCGCCCCTTT
>CAZYIE010000068.1:0-5368 GCA_964646755.1 uncultured Smithella sp. | reverse complement strand
AATGGATCCGATTGCTATCCCGCTAAATATCTGCTGTAAAATTTGCAATTCCATAATTGATGCAGTTCCTTTTAGTTTAATCACCATGATCTTTTGAGTTATCTGTTTCCTACATACACAAGTTGTGCCAAACCATTTTACTTTAAATATTAAAATAAATACGCATAGTTGCAAACTATTCATATTAATTAACAAAGAATATTATTTGACATATGTTGAATAATGAACAATTGTTGACAGAATCAACCTGCTGCATTAATAGTAAATTAATATTTGATAAGAGAATTGATCATGCAAAAACCAGAAAAAATACTGGCGGAAATACCGACACCGGAAAGACAAATCTTCTTAGATTTTGTTTCCTTTCCCCAATATTTCTCAGTGGATTGGCTGGAAACATATCCACCATCAAAATTGATGTCGGTTATTATGCTGATGAACAAGGAAGGATGGATTATCCCCAAGCCTAGTCATCAAGGATGCTATACATGGTCCACTGATTTCCCGCGACAAGAAATAATAAAAATGGTTGACACTGAAGAAATGTCGCAATGTTTTCGCCGGGCGGTTACCGTTATTTTGAAAAACATGACAACGGAAGAAGAAACAATTCTCACAATTGCCCATTTATCTATTCTGGCGGGAATGAAGGAGGAAGACATCGATTTCATCATTCAGGCGGCGGAAATCGAGGAGAAAAACCATCGAATTTCCAGTGCCGTTGAACTCTATGATTCCATCCTGCAATTCATGGAGATATTCATCACCCCCGAAACACAAATAGTGTCGGACTCAACCTGGCGCATATTCATCAATGCCCTGGAACGGCGGGCAGCGCTTTCAATTTTTCACCCCAGCCTGAAAAAAATTCATCGATTTTTATCAGCAGCGTTGCAAACTGCCCAACGCCTCAACGATCTGAGAACGCAGGCATCTCTGGAACTACTGATCGGACAGAACTACTGGATGTACTTACAATATGAAAATGCTGTTTTGCATTTCGACCAAGGATGGGAAATTATCCAGCGGATCGAAGATGAAGAATTATACGCGCAGGGGTTGAAGGTTCAGGGATTGGCCTACGTCCTTAAGGGTCAGCCCCACAAGGCCATTGAAGTCTACGAACTGTCTTTGGGAAAATTGGAATCAACAAACGAAAATGATTTTTTTCTCCTTGTATCCCTTGTTCTTGCTCTTGCCTATACCGAAGCCGGCATGCCCCAGCGGGGACTGGGCATCACGGAAACGATTGAGAAACATTGCCTGAAAACTGCCAATTTGCCGCTACTGTCTTACACTCTCATTACGGCAGGCATGATTTTTCTGGAGATATGCCAGAAGCAGGAAAGCAGAGACTACTTTGAAAGAGCCCTAAAGATTGCTACAAAAGAGAACATACCATTTTTGGAAGTTCTGGCAGGCATTGGCCTATCGGATATTGAATGTCAGAATGGAAATTTCAAGTTGGCCGGAGAGCATTTTAAAGTCATCTCGAGACTTAAAAAATCGAACTGGTTCCATATCCTCAACTTTCGTCCTCTTTTCGATACCCCTTATATTCTTTACTCAAAAGGTGTCGCCCCCATTGAATTAAAGCCCTTCTTTGAATTTGTTCGCAGCAGATCGGAACATGATGTGAACCCCCTTATGTATGCAATGATTCAGCGTCTTAACCTGGGCCTTCCTGAAATTAGTCTTTCTATAGAAGAAAAAATAGCAATACTCATCAATCTGAAAAAAACTGTTAAGCAGATAGGCGCAACTATGGAATTGGCCAAAGTCAGAATCGAATTGGCCAAGCTCTTTGATAAAGCCGGTAACGTAAAAAAATCATCCGATTACGCTAAAGACGCCTGGGAGTTTTACAGTCTTGTCGCCACCGATTGCTTCCCCATGGAAATAAAGCATCTCGTGCCTAGGGACATTCAAGGCAAAGAAGTGCGTTTGTTCAATCTGATCGTCGAGATGGGGGATGCACTGACTAATCATGATAATCTTGAACGGTTGCTCACAAACATCATCACCTCTTTATCACGGTTGATGGGCTCGGAACGAAGCGCTCTGTTTATCAAAGACCGAAACACGTCCGATCTCCGGATTGCGGCGTCACGAAATCTCCTGCCGGAGGAAACACAGGAAGATTCATTCCGTGATACATTATCGACAATCATCAGTGTATCTAAGGCAAACGACGGGGAAATCGTTCACTATGAGAAAGGCACCCGTAACCTGTCGGACTATCGCCGGGTTATAATTGCCCCGCTCCAACTCGGAAAAAAGAACATAGGTATCCTCTATCAAGACAGCCGATTTTTCTCTTTCGATGTCAGTCAAGACAATCTGCAACTTTTATCAGCCTTAACATCAACCATCGCAATATCAATCGACCGTGCCCAAGCATACGATGAAATCGCGCAGCTCAACAAAATACTTACCAAAGAAAACCTGTACTATCTGGAAGAAATCAAGGAACTTCGGCCATTCGGAGAGATAATCGGCATGAGCGACGCCATAAGTATTTTGCAGAGCCTGGTCCAGAAAGTTGCACCAACACAGTCCACCGTGTTGATCCTTGGCGAAACCGGCGTTGGCAAAGAACTCATTGCCAGAGCGATTCACAGAGAAAGCGTCAGGAAAGACGGTCCTTTTATTCGTGTAAACTGTGCAGCTCTTCCGGATAGTCTGATCGACAGCGAGTTATTCGGCTATGAAAAAGGAGCTTTCACCGGAGCGACAAAGACCAAAGAGGGCAGATTTGAACTTGCCAACAACGGAAGTATCTTCCTCGATGAAGTCTCCGAGCTCCCCCTGCCGACACAAAGCAGACTGCTAAGAATTCTACAGGAAAAAGAATTCCAACGCGTCGGCGGGACAAAAACATTGAAGTCGGATTTCCGATTGATTGCGGCGACAAACAAAGATCTGAAACAGGAAGTTGCGGAAGGAAGATTTCGCGCAGATCTTTTTTTTCGTTTAAGTGTCTTTCCCATTTTTGTGCCCCCTCTAAGAGAGCGAACAGAAGACATCCCTCACCTGGCGCTGTATTTTCTCAAACTTTATTGTTTACAGTCGAACAAAGATTATTCGGGCATACCTGAATCAGAAATGAGAAAGTTACAATCATATTCATGGCCGGGCAACATACGGGAATTGTCTAACATGGTTGAACGCGCTGTTATCCTGGGGGGAGCGAAAATTACGTTCCCGGACTTGGCCAGTAATATTATAAAACAAGCAACGGCAACCCATAATGAAATAAAGCTTTACGAAGTGGAGAAGGCGCATATTGTGGAAATTCTAAAAAAAACAAATGGCAAGATCAGCGGAGCAAACGGCGCCGCAGCGCTCTTGGGTTTAAACAGATCGACCTTGATATACCGCATGAAAAAATTGGGAATAAAGATGGCACACCGCGAAATTATTTCATAAATTGCCGTAGGATGAAATCTATTGGACAATGAGTGTAAAGCCATAACTTCCTTCATGCTCAATTTCCAACCTTTTAAATTTATGCTATATTTTAATCAGTAATCGTTAAAATTTTTCTTCATTAAAAGTATTATAAGGTATTTCATTACAAAATACTAAGGGAGGGACGTCATGCGGAAATGGATCATTGGAATATTGATAGTACTGGTGGCTGCAGGCGGCATATTCTGGGCGACGACTGACAAGGATATGCGCGGGGTGATCTCCAACTTGCCGACCAACAAGGATGTCCTTTTCTGGTCAATCCCACAGCGCGATGCGGCTTTTCGCGCAATGGACCGGATTCCTCTCCTTGTCAAATCCCGGATCGTTCCTGCCGGCAAAGACGTATATCCCTTGCTGAAGGGAAAGCCTCTTGATGTTGGTATCGATGTCGATGCCTATATAAAGGACCAGCGCACCGCCGGATTGGTGATTATTCAAGATGGCAAAATCCGTCTCGAAAAATATGGCCTCGGTTTCAGTGGCAACGGACGCTGGACCAGCTTCTCAGTTGCGAAATCATTCACCTCGACATTGGTCGGTGCGGCCGTCAAGGACGGCTATATCAAGAGCATCGATGACAAGGTGTCGGACTACATCCCCGACCTCAAAGGGTCGGTCTATGATGATGTCACGATCAAGCAGTTGCTGACAATGACATCGGGCGTGAAGTGGAATGAAGATTATGGTGACCCCAAATCGGACGTCGCCTTATTTAACAGGCACAAGGCCGAGCCGGGTGTCGATGTAACTGTCAGCTATATGCGCAAATTGAAGCGCGAAGTTCCTCCGGGCACGAAATGGGTTTACAAAACCGGCGAGACTAATTTGATCGGAGTGCTGGTCAGTTCGGCGACCAAGAAGAACTTGTCTAACTATTTGTCGGAGAAGATCTGGCGACCTTTTGGCATGGAGCAGGATGCGAGTTGGCTATTGGGATCAACCGGCCATGAAATTAGCGGCTGCTGCCTGCAGGCATCAACCCGTGACTTTGCCCGCTTTGGTCTGTTCATATTGCTCGGCGGTATGGCAGAAGGCAAGTCGGTGTTGCCCGACGGCTGGATCGCTGCGGCAACGACAAAGCAGGCCAATACCGATAAGGCTGAAGTCAGCTATGGCTATCAATGGTGGATCATGGATCATGGCAGCTATACAGCGAGGGGGATTTTCGGTCAGGGCATCTTCATCGACCCGAAACGGAAACTAATCATCGCGTCAAATAGCAACTGGCCGCAGGCCTCTGATCGTCAGGGAGGTAATCAGGGAGAGAAGCGCATTCTGTTCTACAAGCAAGTGCAGCTGGCGATTGATAAAGAGGCAGAGGCCATAAAATAGGTGTGGCGAGTCACAGACGAGCTATGCCTTAACGCACTCCAGACCTTGGTTTGTCAATCTCTTTCAGCAATCGACAATTTTTTGCAAAGATTCACTACTGAAACTTTGTAGGTCAACATCAACATGTCTTGCTCAGCACAATGTCACCATTGAAGAAAATGCGGGCATACAACCAGTTATCATTAATGTCATTCCTCGGTAAATATGATATACGATTGCTAAAAGAGACGTACCATGGACAAGATGACAAAGGCATACTATGATGGGATTATCATGGCGATGATGCTCGAGCATCTTGTATTGCAAACCTTGATGGAATAGGGATTATCAATGTTCAAGAAGCTCCTCGTTAAAGCAAGAGATGCTCGATGGCTGTGGGACATTTTCGGACCGATCTACAATAGGCAGATATACAACGCCATTTTTGAGCTCTACGAACATATCTCTTTGAATATCGACGTTGACACGGATTCGCAAATTCTTGACGTCGGGACCGGCCGGGGATATATGGCCCTGCAATTGGCATCGCAAATCCCCATGACATCCGTCGTGGGAATAGATT
>CAZYIE010000067.1:0-7464 GCA_964646755.1 uncultured Smithella sp. | reverse complement strand
CTCAAAAAATGCAGCCGCTTTTTATCAAAAATCAGTACTAACTGCGGAAGATGGGCTAACCCCTCTCTCCGCCAGTTTTACCCTGATCCGAACAAGAAAGGCGGCAGACATTTTTCATGTCTGCCGCCTTTCTTCTGGTTTGATATGAATTCGTTAAGCCATTTTCTTCATTGCTTCTACTAATTCCTGTACGGCCGCCGCAGATTTACTCAGTGCCTGTTTTTCTTCCACAGTGAGATTCAGAGAAATAATTTGCTCCACACCGTTTCTGCCCAGTTTCACCGGCACGCCGACAAATAAACCGGAAATACCATATTCTCCAGTGAGATAAGCGGCACAGGGCAATATCTTCTTTTTGTCTTTCAAAATGGATTCAGCCATTTCCACGGCGGCGGATGCCGGCGCATAATAGGCGCTGCCTGTTTTCAGCAGGCTGACAATTTCTGCGCCGCCGTTGCGTGTCCTGTTGGCCAACACTTCAATGCGCTCCGCAGGCATCAACTCCGTGATCGGAATGCCGGAAACCGTGGAAAAACGCGGCAAGGGCACCATGGTATCGCCGTGGCCGCCTAAAACAAGAGCGGAAATATTCTCGACAGAGACATTCAGTTCCGCTGCAATAAAAGCGCGGAATCTTGCAGAATCAAGAACACCCGCCATGCCTATTACTCTCTCCTTCGGAAAGCCGCTGGCGTCCATGGCTACGTGGCACATTGCGTCTAAGGGATTGCTGACGATAATCAAGATGGTTTGAGGAGAGAACTGCGCAATTTGCTTGACGACACCCTTCATGATGCCGCGGTTTGTTGCCAGGAGATCATCGCGGCTCATGCCCGGCTTGCGGGGGATTCCCGCCGTGATAATAACTATATCGGAGTTTACCGAAGCCTCGTAAGAATTGGCGCCGGTAATATGGGCGTCGTGTTTTTCAATCGGCGCCGCCTCGGCCAGATCCAGGGATTTTCCCTGAGACACACCATCAATGATATCTATCAGCACAACGTCGCAAAGTTCCTTTTCGGCAAGTCGCTGTGCCGCTGTTGCCCCGACATTTCCTGCTCCAACTACAGTAACTTTCTTAATCATTTTTAATGCTCCTGAAGATAAATTGCCTCGGACTGTGTCACGATGTCTTTGCGAGGGAGGGTAACGACCGAAGCAATCTCGTATCTAACTGACATTATAGAGATTGCCGCGCTCCTTGCAGGAGCTCGCAATGACGGACAAGGATTATGACACAGTTTCCAAGTCCGGTGTGACAGATTAAATATGTTTTACTGTTTTGATATATCAAATTGCCTAATAATTCAACATTCAAATCTATTGCAAAAAAGAAATCCATAAGGTAGAAATTTTATTAATACTCTGGAGGATAATTATGGAAAAGCTTTTCGGTACCGACGGCATTCGAGGAATGGCCAATGTTCACCCCATGACGGCGGAAATGGCGATGAACGTAGGCCGGGCTCTGGCCTGTATCTCCAAAAAAGAAGGACATACGCCCCGGATAATCATAGGTCGTGACACACGCCTTTCCGGTGACATGTTTGAGGCCGCGATTGTCTCCGGCATTTGCTCGATGGGTGTCAATGCTATTTCCGTTGGCGTAATTCCCACGCCGGGCATTGCCTTTCTGACCACCAGCATGCGTGCGGATGCCGGTGTTGTTATTTCTGCTTCTCATAATCCATTACAGGATAACGGCATAAAGATTTTTAATTCAGAGGGCTTTAAGCTAGCCGATGAAAAAGAAACTCTTATCGAAGAAATGATCTTCTTCAATAACATGCACAGGCTTCATCCTTCACCAAAAGAGCTGGGAAAATTATCGCGCATGGATGACGCTGCCGGACGCTACATAGTATTTTTGAAGCATGCTTTTCCGAAGGAACTGAACCCCGAGGGTATGAAAGTTGTTCTCGATTGCGCCAATGGCGCGACTTACCGCGTCGCCCCCGACACTTTTCTGGAATTAGGCCTGCAAGTCACTACTCTTTTTGATCAACCCGACGGCAGGAACATTAATGCCAATTGTGGTTCGCAGCATCCCGAAGCGCTGGCGCAGGAAGTGCTAAGGCAAAAAGCAGACGTTGGCTTTGCCTTTGACGGAGACGGCGACCGCCTGATTGCCGTGGATGAAAAAGGCAATGTACTCACCGGCGATCAAATACTGGCCATTTGTGCAGTTGTACTGAAAAAAGAAGGGATGCTGATGAACAATTTTGTTGTGCGGACCGTCATGAGCAATATGGGTCTTTCCGTTGCTTTCCAGAAGTTGGGCATTGATTCGGTTTTTGCCAATGTCGGCGACCGCTTTGTCCTGGAAGAAATGCGCGCTTGTGGTGCAGTTATCGGCGGCGAGGATTCCGGACATTTAATATTTATGCAGCATCACACCACCGGCGATGGTCTGATCACGGCGCTACAGTTACTGGCTGCGATGAAAATGGAAGGCAAAACGCTTTCGGAGCTTGCCCGCGTTATGGATGTCTTTCCTCAAGTGCTCATTAATCTGGATGTCCAAAGAAAACCGGACATCGAAACTGTGCCGGAAATCATGGCCGCAATCAAACAGGTTGAAGAGGCGCTGGGCGATAAAGGCCGTGTTTTGGTGCGCTACTCCGGCACCCAGAACATGTGTCGCGTCATGGTCGAAGGCCCCACTAAAGAAGAAACACAGACTTACTGCCGCCGGATCGCGGACGTTGTGGAAAAAATGCTGGCTTGATCGGGAAGATGCGGATGCGTCTCATACGGAAAACGGTAACCATTGCTTCCAGATTTATGTTCATGAAATAGTCAGCGTTATAAAAAGCCCCGACTGATTTCACATCACAGTAAAATAGTCAGGGCTTAATGTTCCTGGATTCCGGCCTTCGAGACTGTGTCGTAATGTCTTTGCGAGCGAATGCAATGAGAGAAGCAATCTCTTAAGCCATTGATAATATTTAGATTGCCACACGCACTGTCGTGCGTTCGCAATGACACAATTAATTTTAATCCACACGGATAAGCATCGCATCGCCCTGCGCGTGTCCCGAGCAAATGCCGCAGACGCCATAGCCGCCTCCACGGCGCTTCAGTTCATAGCCTAACGTCATTACTATTCTGGCTCCGGTTGCTCCGATGGGGTGACCATAAGCGACGGCTCCGCCGTTGACATTCACCTTTTTAAACATCTCTTCTTTCGTCATGCCCAGAATTGACCGACAACTCACCAGCACTACCGCGGCAAAGGCTTCGTTGATCTCGATAACATCCATCTGATCGAGCGTTAGATCATTTTGTTCCAGAATTTTCTTAATGGCCAAACCCGGCACAGTCGCAATATCTTTGGTCGGTTGTGAAACTTCAGCATAATCAACAATGGTGAAAATAGGTTTTAGATCCAACTCATCGGCTTTCTGGCGGCTCATCAAAAGACAGACATCGCCGCCATCGTTTACTCCCGGTGCATTACCGGCTGTTACTGATCCCGGCTGACCGGTTACAGTGCTGAGATGACCAAAAACCGGTGGCAGTTTGGCTAATCCTTCTAAAGTTGTCTCTGTTCTCGGTCCCTCGTCTTTATCCATCACTGTAACTTTCTTACCTTGCTTTACTTCCACCGGGAAAACTTCATCGTCGAGCTTGCCTGCGGCCATTGCTTTCACGGCATTTCTTTGTGAATTGAGTGCCCATTCGTCCTGCTCTTCCCGGGTGAAACCGAATTCGTCCGCCACTTCCGAGCCGTGAATAGCCATATGGCGGTTATAAAAGGCGTCCCACAAGCCGTCATACACCATCGAATCCACAACTTTGCCGTTGGGCAGTCCCATCCGCATACCCCAACGCATATCGGGCAGTACAAAGGGGCAATTGCTCATGCTTTCCTGCCCCCCCGCAATGCAAATATCGGCGCGTCCCAGCAAAATCATCTGAAAAGCCAGGTCAATGGTTTTGATGCCGGACGAGCAAACCTTATTAATGGTGATAGAGGGCACCGATTCCGGCACTCCGGCCAGAATTGTCGCCTGCCGCCCGGGTATTTGACCACAACCGGCCGGAACAACCTGTCCCATGAAAACATAATCCACATCGGCGGGCTTAACTTTGCCTTCGGTTCTTTCGAGTACTTCTTTTATCGCCAGAGCACCTAGTTCCATTGCCGAAAAATCTTTGAGAGCTCCTCCGACTCGGCCGTAAGGAGTGCGGCATGCCGCCACACAGACCACTTCACGGAATTTCTTATGAGGATTTTCTATTTTCCGGCCCATTGTAGTAAAATCAGGCTTGCGCTCACCAAATTTAGCAATTGGAGCATTTTTATAAACCTCGGCTCTTGTTTTTTTCAATTTTTGGGGTACTTTCGACATGTCGCTTCCTCTCCAGGCTCCGGGATTTTGATATTGAGATCACGGATAAAACAGCCATTTGAATTTTTAACTGCTTATTTTTCTTACATGTAGCTTATTTTTAGTCAATGAATTTTATCGGTTAATTTCTGAAAAACGATTATCGGGAAGAAAATATTACATTCGACTGATTTGAGCCGATTTATCTTAAACATAAAATTTGACGGGGAAAATATATTAATATAAAGCTCAATGAGCAAGCAACGAAGGTCGACTATTAGGGTAAAAAAATGGGATTTATAAACGCGTTCAGCAATAGACAATTAGCCCTTCGAGCAATGGTGCTCATTGTGCTTTTCAGTCTGTCAGCTTATTTGTTCATTCATTATGATCTATATGTTTTTTTCACAGATAAAAGTAAGATAATTAATTTTATCAAGGGATCCCCTTATGATGAAGTGGTTTTCATTCTTCTCCAGATAGTTCAAGTCGTTGCTGCTCCTATTCCCGGAGAATTATCCGGATTCATCGGTGGATACATCTACGGGCCTGTTCTGGGAACTATTTATTCGACAATTGGTCTGACTCTAGGCTCCTGGCTGGCTTTTATCTTGGCTCATTTCTTTGGTGAGCCACTGTTGGAGAAAGTTGTAAAACCGGCAGTTTTTGAAAAATTCGATCACTTCATGGAACATCAGGGCATACTGGTATCTTTTTTTCTTTTCCTGATTCCGGGGTTTCCGAAGGATTATCTGTGCTACATTATGGGTGTCAGCCGGATGCCGGTTGGGGTATTTCTCATCGTTTCCGCCACCGGACGTCTGCTGGGAACCATAGGGCTTTCGATAACCGGAAGTTCCGCCCGCGACGGCCATTATTTTCTCCTGGGCTGCTTTGTCGGCGCCGGCATAATCATCTTTGTTGCAGCGTATTATTATCAGGACAAGCTGTTGCATCTTCTTAAAAAGAACTCCAATAAGCCGGATTGCAAAAGATGACGCAAAGACGATTCCCAAAACTAATGCCGATTTGTCTGAAATGTCCCGCCCGCAATATAAGAGTTTTCAGCAAGGTGTTAGAAGAGATGGATTGATTGCAAGTCTGTTTTCAACTGTAAGGCTTATATGCTGCTCACCAGCGATTCTCCATGTTTTGAAAGATTACAAATATTTAGAATTCCCAACGAACCCCGGCGCCGATGCTGTGATCCTGATAATTATTGAAATCGAAATGGACGTTGTAGTTCAGATAGGCGGAGATGCCCGCTGGGCCAACTATCGCAAGTCCTGTTCCTGCCTGAAAGGAATCTCTCCTGGGGGAAGCATAGGCTGTAATATTGCAGTAGTCTCCGCCTATGGCCAATCGGGCCGTCGTTGAAGTGTTTTCATTCTCGAATTCATGAGCATAAAATGCCCACACAGAAGGTTTTACCGAGAACTTGCCGGAGTTCAGGGCATAGGAAAGTCGGCCGCCCAATTTGCTCCGGAGAGATTCCGCTGTCTGGCTCTCTACTCTGAGGTTGAGCGAATCGGCGCCAGATTCAACATAGGAATCGACATTATACTTTACGTACTGCAGGGAAATCGATGGTATTGCGCTCAGCTTGCCGAAGAGAAACTCCTTGCCGATGCCGCCGTATCCTTCGATCTGATTTCCCTTGGGGGCAGAGCGAGCCGTTCTTACGACTCCCGGGAAAATAATCTTGCGATTGTTTTCATAGCTGTTCCACCCGTAGCCAAAGTGGCCTTCGGCGTATAGGCCTCCCAGTTTGTATGTTCCGTAAGCACCCAGGGAAGTGTGGTCCATATCCGCCTTGCTGCCACTTTCATCAATGTCCGTCCGGGCCCGGTATGTTCCTACGGTTATCCCGGCGCTGAAACGATCAGTAAAATGATAATCCGCGCCGATCGTCGCCCCGTATGACCGGAAGCTATAGGCATCATCGCCTTGTTTATTACCTGTCCCGTAGTTCCCGGAGGCCAAAATACCCCAGCGTTGATCAGCATTGAAAAGCAAGCCGTTCAATGCCGAAATGTCCGTTGCGGTTGCTCCCTGGTTCCCCGCCGGTGTCCACTCTGCCGCTGGATCGCGAGGATTGTTCATGGCCAGCGTTATTCCCCGCAGGCTCAGGCCGCGGCTGCCGATTCGTAGTTCTTCCAGTCGTCCTGTAACGTTGCCCGCCTGATATGATGCCCCCTGAACTCCCATGTTGAACATCGCCCCCTGTCCCTTGGGCTTCATCTGATCAAGAGCGGCCGCCACGCCCCCGTAGGTGGTAAGGTCATCGACGGCATTCAGGACTGTGTTCAGATCACCTGTTGTTCCCGTGGCCGTGTTGGCGATGCTGTTGAGCATTGAGCCTACGGCGGACTGGTCAGGCGTTAGGACGGAAGAAAGCACTGTATTGGCATAATCGCGCTCCACGATCAGATAGACTCTATTGGTCAGGTAGCGGGGTTTGAAAACCCGGGTCGGTGTGATGTTGGTCAGGAGAGTACTGAATACCCCCGTTACACCGCCTGTGGCGGTGAGGATGTTGCCGAATCCTGTATTTACGTCCGGAGTTGCGCCGCCGACCCAGACGGTCCGAAGTGTTCCATTCAAGCTGGCTGCCCCGTTCACAACCAGCAGGTCGCTAAGGAGGGGAGAAGCAACTTCCGCACGCAATGTACCGTTTGCTCCCTGCGTGTAGTTGCCGGCGATGGTCAGCGTGCCGATAGAGTTTCCCGGGCTGACGGTTCCGCCGTTGTTGAAAAAACCACCGGCAAAGCCGATAGTTCCGTTTCCCCCAACCGTTCCGCCGTCGAGATAAAATTCGCTGGAGGATGTAGCGGGGTCTTGTTCCACTGTTCCGTTAATAATAAAGGAAGCCATATCGGCCATCATGGAAAATGATCTTGCCTGGATATTGTTGTTCTGGGTGATTTTGGTGCCGGTATTGAGGACCATCTTGCCCATGTACAGAGTAACCAAATAACTGATCCAGGTTCCTGTGTCTCCGGCTTGCAGGTCAGACATGCCCACATTCCAGGCGCCAATGCCGGATTCTCCCCAGAAGGCATTGGTAAGGAAGTCCCACTGAAAGTTTGTCACCGACGTGTTATCCTGTTTTGCGGCGGCGAGATGCGTC
>CAZYIE010000066.1:6279-8363 GCA_964646755.1 uncultured Smithella sp. | reverse complement strand
TAATGGCAGGAAACCTGACCATAGGGCGGGCAAGTGACGCTAGAGTGGAACTGCAGAAAGCCCTGCAACATGCACAGCATATTGAACTGGACATAGAGTCGGCCAGGGAAGTCGATTTGACTGTTTTGCAGCTTCTTTGTTCCGCGCACCGGACATCCATAACTATGGACAAGACACTGGTGCTCCGGGGTACGATCCCGGAAATGTTCAAGAAGTCGGTAGAGGATAATGGTTATGCACGCCTCACAGGGTGTGCGCTTGATTGCAATAAAACATGTTTATGGATGATGAAGTGAGGAGAAGATGAGCAAGACAATAATGACCGTAGATGATTCGGCATCTGTTCGTCAGATGGTTTCTTTTACCTTGAAACAGGCGGGATTTGATGTGGTGGAAGCGGTAGACGGCCAGGATGCCTTAAATAAGATCAATGGTTCCGGTGTCCATATGGTCATCACCGATTTGAATATGCCTAACCTTGATGGCATCGGTCTAATTCGGGGTGTCAGAGCTCAACCGGCCTTTAAATTTATTCCCATTGTCATGCTGACAACGGAATCACAGATAGAAAAGAAACAGGAAGGTAAAAGTGCCGGGGCAACCGGCTGGATAGTTAAACCCTTTAATCCGGATCAACTGCTGGCAGTAGTCAAAAAGGTGCTGGGATGATGGATCAACATGCAATGGTTTTTAAAGAAGAGGCCGGGGAATTGCTGGCCGAACTGGAGACCTCTCTTCTGGAGCTGGAAAAAAGCCCGGATGATCAGGAACTGATCGCGCGTATCTTTCGCGCCATGCATACAATTAAAGGTTCCGGGGCCATGTTCGGTTTTGACGAAGTGGCGTCATTTACACATAACGTGGAAAATATCTATGACCTTGTCCGCAATGGCAAGCTGGCGGCAACGAAAAACCTCGTTGATCTTACTCTGGCAGCCTGTGATCAGATTCGCCGCATGATCGAAGGAACAGAAGATGTCGATCGAAACGCTGTGGAAGAGCTGGCCGCGTCATTCAAGAAACTTATACCAACCGTGGGAGTGAATATCAAAAAAGAGGCTCCGCAACCGGCACAGACGATCACAATAGCCACTGAAGCACTGCAAAAAGCCTGGACCTACCGTATACGTTTAAAACCGGACATCGGTATCTTTGCGAACGGGACAAATACAACGCTGCTGCTCAACGAACTGAGGACTTTAGGCACCTGCGCCATCACCGCCCAGACGGATAATATCCCGTCGCTGGACAAACTGGAGCCGGAGAGCTGTTATACCTATTGGGATATTATCTTAACGACAAACATGGGAGTTAACGCCATCAAAGATGTTTTTATCTTTGTCGAAGACGATATCGAATTAAAAATTGAAATGATTGATCAAGGCGCACATGACGCCGATTCTCAAGACGATAAGAAGCTCGGCGACATCCTGGTCGAGAGAGGTGACACGGATAAGGATGCCATTGATAAGGCATTAAGCGGGCATCAGAAGATAGGAGAATTATTAGTTGCAGCAGGTGTTGTTGCCCCGGACAAAATTCAGGCGGCCCTGGCGGAGCAGCAACATATTAGGGAAATAAAGGAAAAACGTCAGAATGCGGACGCTGCCGCTTCGATCCGTGTACCGGCGGAACGTCTTGATATTCTGGTTAATCTTGTGGGCGAAATGGTGACTGTGCAGTCACGCTTATCGCAGATGTCATCAGTAATCAATAATGCCGACCTCCTTTTAGTTGCGGAGGAAGTGGAAAGGCTTATTACCGAGCTGCGTGATAATACCATGAGCATCCGCATGCTGCCCATCGGCAATACGTTCAGCAAGTTTAACCGCTTAGTCCGGGATCTGTCGGCCGAACTGGGCAAAAAGATAACCCTTGTTACCGAAGGTGCGGAAACGGAATTAGATAAAACAGTCATTGAAAAGCTCAACGATCCCTTAGTCCACCTTATCCGTAACAGCATTGATCATGGCATCGAAACTCCCGCAGTTCGCGAACAGTCGGGAAAACCGAAAGAAGGAACGGTGACATTAACTGCCGAACACTCCGGAGCCAATGTTCTCATTCACATCAGCGATGATGGC
>CAZYIE010000066.1:4340-6269 GCA_964646755.1 uncultured Smithella sp. | reverse complement strand
CGCCGGCATCGATCCGGAGGCCATCCGGATCAAAGCGATCGAAAAGGGCATTATCAAGCAGGATGATAACTTAACCGAAAAAGAACTTTACAATTTAATTTTTGCTCCCGGTTTCTCCATGGCGAAAAAGGTTACTAATGTTTCAGGACGCGGCGTGGGAATGGATGTTGTCAAGAGAGGAATTGATGCCTTAAGTGGAACACTCGAAATTAAGAGTAAAAAGAGCGAAGGAACAACAATAACTCTTAAACTGCCTTTAACCCTGGCCATTATCGATGGTCTGCTGGTGCGGATTGCAGAATCATTTTTTGTCTTACCCCTTTCCACAATTGAAGAATGCGTGGAATTAACCAGAGAAGACATCAAGAGGATGCATGGGAAGCACATGACACACATCCGCGGGGAAGTTGTTCCTTACATACCGCTCCGGGAGAGGTTCCAGATTGCAGGTGAACCCCCGGACATCGAACAGATCATTATTAACCGAACCGGTGATGGACGGATAGGCATGGTAGTGGATCAGGTTATCGGCGAGCATCAGACGGTCATCAAAACCATGGGCAAGTTCTACAGGCATATCAAGGAAGTCTCCGGAGCAACAATTCTGGGTGACGGAACTGTTGCGTTGATAATTGACATCGGCCAGCTGACTCAAGGGGTGATTAGAGAAGCAGGGTGAAACAGGCTTGTAGGCCGTGTGCCCTCACACGGCTAACCACACGTTCGAATGGCACATAACGACGTAATAACGCCGGGTCAGTCTTGTGACCTTCAGGTTATGACCCGGCCTACAAAGGGCAGATGAATTAAGGGAAGAAACAAAATGGCTTTTACATTCTTTTTTCGTGATCAGAAACCGCTGGAACATGCCGTGCATTTTCTTATAAAAACGGCGGCGGGAAGAAGCCGCGTGCGCATCTGGGACGCAGGCTGCGCCATGGGGCAGGAACCCTATACCGCGGCTATTTTGCTTGCGGAAAAGATGGGGCAGTTCGCTTTCCGTAATGTGCAGATGTACGCGACAGACTACGATGCACCATTGCTCAAAATCCTGAATGAAGGCGTCTATCCCTGGGAAGAACTGCAAAGAATACCTAAAGAACTCTTCGAAAAGTATTTTCAACCCAATGGACGAGAAGGTTATTTCCGTATTAAGGATATTATTAAGGATCGTATCAGCACGCATCACCACGACTTATTGTCGCTGTCGCCGGTGCAAAGCGGATTCAGTCTGGTTATCTGTAAAAACGTGTTGCTGCACTTTTCCTACGAGCAGCGGATCGAAGTTATCCGGATGTTTTATAATGCGCTGGAGTCTGAAGGCATCCTGGCCATGGAACACACGCAGAAACTGCCCGCAGAGCTGTCGGAACATTTTGAGCAGCTGGTCAGCGACGCCCAGGTTTATCGCAAGCGGGAGATTCGCTCATGAAGATCATCAGTATTACGGGCGCACCGCATCTTTACAGCTCCAATGCCTACCTCATTCTTGGAGACTGGAAGCGCATTGAAGACATCAATACACTGGTCGATGTGGGAAGTGATCCGAATATTGTGCAGTTCATTAATAAACTGGATACGGGCATCGGCAAAAAAAGAGTCGAACAGGTTATCCTGACCCATTGCCACTCGGATCATACCGCCGCCCTGCCGGCCATTCGCAAAGCCTTTCATCCTAAAGTATATGCTTTTTCACCGTTTGTCGAGGGCATTGATCAGATCCTGAAAAACGGCGACCGTATCCGCATCGGAGAGCGCATGTGTGAAATCATCCATACCCCCGGTCACTCCAGCGATTCCATCTCCATCTACATTGAAGATGACGGCGTCCTGTTTGTCGGAGATGCTCCGGTGGTCATTCGTGCCGTGGGCGGCGGCTATGAACAAGATTATGTGGATGCCTTAAAAGAGCTGAGCCGCAGAAAAATA
>CAZYIE010000066.1:2424-4330 GCA_964646755.1 uncultured Smithella sp. | reverse complement strand
CTATTTCGGCCATGGCGAACCCCTCTTGCAGGATACACAGGCCACTATTCTGGAATCATTAATGAATGTACGCAAGAGCCTGCGTGGTTCGAGCATGCTTTCCGCCGTTCAAAGCATAAAAGAATAATCGGCCTGAAAATGGACTGGAGACAAAATAGGAGATCGGGAAGTTTCAACAGTTTAAAAACTGAATTTATAGTAATTTCAAACAATTTCACACAATAACAAAAGGAGGTAAGGAGTATGTTTAAGAACATGAAGCTTGCAACAAAAATCATCAGCGGTTTCATCGTGCTTACCCTGATCGCCGCGGTGATCGGTATTTTCGGCATTCTCAAGATCAAGCAGATTGATAAGGCCGATACGATGCTGTATGAAAAAGTTGCGGTGCCCGTAGCAGAGCTGGCGGATATTTCCATCAACTTTCAGCGGGTCCGCGTCAATTCCCGCGACCTGATCAATGCCACTCGGAAAGAGGATCGGGAACATTTTGAAAAGCGAATCGCCGATCTTAGCAAGCAAATCAGTGAAAAAACGGATAGCTATGAAAAAACTCTCATCACCGACGAAGGGCGAAAGCTGTTGGATGATTTTAAAAAGACCCGAGTTGTTTACCGCGCTCAGCTCGATAAGATGGTCTCCCTGGTCAGACAAGACAAAATTGCGGAAGCAACGGCAGTTTTAAGAGGTGAGGCCGCAGTAGCTTCGAGAAATGAGCAAAACGCTCTCGAAAAAATGATGCAAGGCAAAGAAAAACAGGGGAAGGAAATTGCCGACAATAATACTAAAATTGCCAATATGGCCACTTACACCATGATAGCCCTGACAATCCTCGGCATCCTTATCGCCGTTGTATTAGGCGGCGTTCTTTTCCGGATGATCAGTAAAATTATCAATACAATGTTGCTGGAAATCAAAAATCTGGTGGATGCGGCAATTGGCGGCAAGCTGGCCACGCGTGCCGATGCCAACAAGATTAATTTCGAATTTAGAGGAATTGCCACAGGTTTGAATGAAACCCTCGATGCTGTCATCGGGCCGCTGAATGTTGCTGCCGAGTATGTAGATAGAATCTCCAAGGGCGATATTCCTCCGAAGATCACTGATACCTATAACGGCGATTTCAACGAAATCAAGAATAACCTCAACCAGTGTATTGATGCAGTCAACATCCTGGTTGCCGACGCTGCTATGCTGTCCAAGGCCGCATTAGAAGGCAAACTGGCTACCCGCGCCGATGCATCCAAACACCAGGGAGATTTCCGTGAAATCGTGGAAGGCGTTAATGGCACCCTCGATGCTGTTATCGGGCCGTTGAATGTTGCTGCCGAGTATGTAGATAGAATCTCCAAGGGCGATATTCCTCCGAAGATCACTGATACCTATAACGGCGATTTCAACGAAATCAAGAATAACCTCAACCAGTGTATTGATGCAGTCAACATCCTGGTTGCCGACGCTGCTATGCTGTCCAATGCCGCATTAGAAGGCAAACTGGCTACCCGCGCCGATGCAGCCAAACACCAGGGTGATTTCCAGAAGATCGTCGCCGGAGTCAATCAAACATTGGATTCCGTCATCGGGCCGTTGAACGTAGCTGCCGAATATGTGGACAGAATTTCCAAGGGCGATATTCCTCCGACAATTACCGATAATTACAACGGCGATTTTAACGAAATCAAAAACAACCTCAATCAGTGCATTGATGCTGTCAACCGTATGACAACCGATGCACGAAGTCTGGCAAATGCTGCTGTCGAAGGCAAGCTGGCCACCCGCGCCGATGCTTCCAAACATCAGGGAGATTTCCGTGAAATCGTGGAAGGTGTTAATGGTACCCTCGATGCTGTTATCGGGCCGCTGAATGTTGCCGCCGAGTATGTGGACAGAATTTCCAAGGGCGATA
>CAZYIE010000066.1:0-2324 GCA_964646755.1 uncultured Smithella sp. | reverse complement strand
ATCGGGCCGCTGAATGTTGCCGCCGAGTATGTGGACAGAATTTCCAAGGGCGATATTCCTCCGAAGATCACCGATTCCTACAACGGCGATTTTAACGAAATCAAGAATAACCTTAACAACGCCATTGGCGCAGTCAATGCTCTGGTTGCCGATGCCGTATTGCTTGTCAATGCCGCAGTCGAAGGGAAACTGGCCACCCGTGCCGACGCCACGAAACATCAGGGCGATTACCGCAAGATTGTCGAGGGTGTCAATAATTGTCTGGATTCCGTAATCGGGCCGCTGAACGTTGCCGCCGAATATGTGGACAGAATTTCCAAGGGCGACATGCCCCCGACAATTACCGATAATTACAACGGTGATTTCAATCTGATTAAGAACAACCTCAATGTCCTGATTGATGCCATGTTGGAAATTACGCGAGTGGCGCAGGAAATCTCCAAAGGCAATCTGGTGATTACCGTGCAGGAGCGTTCGGCTCAGGATCAGTTAATGCTGGCGCTCAAAGCCATGCTGGAGAAGCTCACCGAAGTGGTGACAAACGTCCAGGTGGTCTCCGATCAGGTAGCTTACGGCAGCGAGGGAATGACATCAACGTCCGAACAGATTTCGCAGGGCGCGACAGAGCAGGCCGCTTCTGCCGAGGAAGTATCTTCCTCTATGGAACAAATGATTTCCAACATCAAGCAGAATGCCGACAACGCGCAGCAAACGGAAAAAATTGCGATTAAATCAGCGCAGGACGCCAAAGAGGGCGGCAAATCAGTGACCGAAACCGTCAAAGCCATGAAGGAAATTGCCGGCAAGATTTCCATTATTGAGGAAATTGCAAGGCAAACCAATCTTCTGGCGCTGAACGCGGCCATTGAAGCGGCACGCGCAGGTGAGCATGGCAAAGGATTTGCGGTGGTAGCCTCCGAAGTCCGCAAATTGGCCGAACGCAGTCAAAATGCGGCAGGCGAAATAAATAAGCTGTCGGCCTCCAGCGTTCAGATTGCGGAGCAGGCAGGTGTTATGCTTGACAAGATGGTGCCGGATATTCAGAAAACTGCCGATCTGGTTCAGGAGATCAGCGCCTCCAGCAAGGAACAAGACGCCGGCGCCGAACAGATCAACAAAGCAATTCAACAGCTGGACCAGGTCATCCAGCAGAATGCCGCCGCCTCCGAGGAAATGTCTTCGACATCCGAGGAATTGTCCTCTCAGGCTCAGCAACTGCAATCCGCTGTCGCCTTCTTTAGAATCGGTGATGACGCTTCAGGGAGAAAAGCAGCCTTAAAATCAACAACTAAGGTAGTAAAACAGTTGAAGGCAGGGCCTGCCCCCCTAGGTAATTCCAGTCGTACCAAACAACTTTCTGCCTCCGGCAGGCACGGGCAGCCTCTATCCAAAACATCGAGTGAAGGCAATACAGGCGTTCATTTGAATATGTCAGGTGGTGCGGATCATCTGGATGGTGAGTTTGAAAAATATTAATGCCCGCGTATTAACACATGGCGGCGGCATATCGTCTGGTATGCCGCCGCATAAAGAAAAAGGCAGAAGGGAGAAAGCAAAATGACTGTATCCAAAATAACCGAAGTTCGACAGTATCTGACCTTTAAACTCGAAGAAGAAATATTTGCCCTTGACGTGGGGAAGGTAAGGGAGATTCTGGATTATACCAATATCACCAAGGTGCCTCAAACACCGGAGTTTATGAAAGGCGTCATCAATTTGCGTGGCTCGGTGGTGCCGGTGGTCGATATGCGCCTCAAATTCAATATGTCGGCGCAGGGGCGCACGGTGGACACCTGCATTATAGTGGTGGAAATCGTCATTGATTCCGAAGCAACGGTTCTTGGGGCGCTGGTTGATTCCGTCCAGGAAGTCTTTGAACTGGAACCGTCCCAGGTGGAACCGGCGCCAAGAATCGGCACCAAGCTCAATACAGACTTTATTCTGGGCATGGGCAAGCGCGACGACCAGTTCGTCATTATCCTGGATATTGATAAGGTATTTTCATTAACCGACTTGGAAATGGTGCAAAAAGTCAGCGGTAATAAAGAAATATCAGCGGCGGCGAATTGAACACAGTAGTTGTATTTCGCCTGAGCCTCTCCCCGAAAATAATCGGGGAGAGGCCCAGAACACAAGCTGCATCTTCAATGATGACCGTATGTGTGACCTCTTGAACAAAGAGGTGAGGCGAAATCCAAAATCAGGAGCTATATGGGATGGCTGAGATAGTAAGGACAGGTGCTGAGGCGGTGCAAGTGCACGAAATAATAGAGGGAAAGTATCTGACCTTTAACCTGGCGGAGGAGGCTTACGGCATCGGCATT
>CAZYIE010000065.1:0-8627 GCA_964646755.1 uncultured Smithella sp. | reverse complement strand
CCAGAACAGTTCACTTTTAATTCTTAAAGAGTTCACTTTTAAATTTTAGCCAACATAAAAATTTTCTAAGAGATCGTTGGGTGTCATGGGCATAATCCCGATTAATTCATTCCAGCTATGGCTTCAACCAAAATTTTAAATAACTATTTTCTGATTAAACACATTTGTTGATCATAAAATTATCCCACGTTTTAGTATGGTCTCACAATAAATATCACAATATTGTTTCAATTTAGATGCGCACATATTTATGAATGTATAAGTAATTACAGCCACTAAGGCCACATTGCAATGCTTGGCATCATTCTTGCCATTCCATAAGTCAGAAGAAATATTTTTAAAGGAGGAACATTATGAACAAGTTATGCAGTATATTGATCATCATGATCGGGTTGTTTTTTATCTCGAGCATGGCAGCCTTAGCGGAACAAACAGTTCCAGAACAAGCAGCACCATCTGTAACAACCGCTACTCCCACTGCACCGACTGCACCGGCTGTTCCGGAGAAAAGCGTTGCGCAGCAGGCGCTGGATGCAGTTAAAAACCTGCAAGTGGGTATTGATACCACATGGGTTCTCATCACCGCTTTTCTAGTCTTTTTTATGAACCTGGGCTTTGCCATGGTGGAATCAGGATTATGCCGGGCAAAAAACACAGTGAACATCCTAGCGAAAAATTTCATCGTCTTTGCGATTGCCTCAGCAGCCTTTTTGATAATTGGGTGGGGCCTTATGTTCGGTAACGGTAATCCTTTCGTTGGGCTTCAAGGACTTTTCTTTGCCGGGGGCGCCGACAACAGCCCGGCTATAGGCGATGCATACAAGGGTGTCTATGCAGCGATTAACTGGACCGGTGTGCCGCTCTGGGCGAAATTTTTTTTCCAGCTGGTATTTGCCGGAACAGCAGCAACCATTGTGTCGGGAGCCGTGGCGGAACGCATCAAATTTATTTCGTTTATTGTTTTTTCCTTCTTCCTGGTAGGCATCTTATATCCGGTCACCGGCCACTGGATCTGGGGCGGCGGATTCCTTGCCTCTCTGGGAATGTTTGACTTTGCCGGCTCCACTGTTGTTCATTCCGTGGGTGGTTGGGCGGCGCTTGCAGGGGTGCTGGTGCTGGGAGCCCGTTACGGAAAATATCGGGCAGATGGCTCCGTCAATCCGATCTTGGGACATAACATGTCTACCGCAACCATCGGAGCTCTTGTCCTCTGGTTCGGCTGGTTTGGATTCAATCCCGGTTCCACCATGGGTGTAGGAGACGGCAGTGCTATCGCTCATGTTGCCGTCACAACCAACACCGCCGCCGCCATGGCGATTCTCAGTTCAACGGTCGTCTCGTGGCTTATTCAGAAAAAACCGGATCTCTCCATGATTATCAACGGTGCCTTGGCAGGCCTGGTAGCCATCACCGCTCCCTGTGCCTTTGTAAGCGTTGGATCAGCTGCGGTAATTGGTCTAATAGCCGGTGTGATTGTAGTTCTGGCTGTTCTGATGTTCGATAAACTTAAAATCGATGATCCCGTAGGTGCCCTTTCTGTTCATTTGGTCAACGGTATATGGGGAACCCTGGCTGTAGGTCTTTTCGCTGTGGACAAGATTACGGGAACGGCTACGGGAAATGGCCTTTTCTTCGGAGGCGGTTTGAAGCTCCTCGGGGCGCAGGCTGTAGGCGTCGTGGCGGTTGGCGCATTTACATTCATGGCAGCACTCGTAATATGGTTTTTGATCAAAAAGGCAATAGGTCTGAGGGTCTCACGTGAGGAAGAAATCGTCGGATTGGATCTCGGTGAACACGGCACTAAGGCCTATCCCGATTTCCAGGGATTCCTGACAAAGTGAGGGTTTTCGTCGTAATGACAAAATAAATAAAAGGAGAATCACCATGAAACTTATTATAGCAATAGTTCAGCCTGAGAAGCTGACGGATGTTAAACAGGCGCTTTCCGACGCCAAGATAGGTAAAATGACCGTGTCCAACGTGATCGGTTGTGGCGCTCAAGGTGGATACACCGAATCCTACCGCGGCGCCTCCACCGAGGTCAATCTTTTGGATAAGGTACGCTTCGAAATTGCTGTGAACGACGATTTCGTCAAAGCCACAGTGGATGCGATCATCAAAGGCGCCCGCTCCGGAAAAATCGGGGATGGAAAGATATTCGTGGTGCCGATGGATGAGTGCATACGAGTACGTACTGGAGATACTGGTGAAAAAGCTGTTGGGTGAGGTTATCTTATGCATCATAGTATGGATAGTAGTAAGCTAAATAGTAGAGAGAATGTGTTGGAACGATGCGTTTCTGATACTGAGAGGGCGGTCATCATCCATGCTCTGGCAAGAACTAAAGGTAATCAATCAGCTGCTGCCAGAATTTTAGGCACAACCAAACGTATTCTTGCCTACAAGGTTCATAAATACGGTATTGATTGTGAACAATATAAATAGAATAATGTAAAGGAGAATTAGACGCTATGAAAAACACTATGAGGAAAATAATTGTCGTAAGCTTCCTTTCGCTGATGGTTGCCGCGTTACCGGCAACTTCCCGGGCGGAAGAACAGAAAAAACCTGTCGAGCAAAAACAAGAAGCGGATAAGGTAACGGGGGGAATTGATTTAAATGTTCTTAGCGCTTACATATGGCGCGGCCAAGAGCTTACCCGAAGCAGTATAGTAATTCAGCCATCGGCAACCATAGGCTATAAAGGTTTTAGCTTCAATGTATGGGGTAACCTGGATACAAAGCCATATTCGGCTGCAGCTGCCAATTTTGGCGGCAAATATACGGAGACTGACTTTACCCTGTCTTACTCGAAGAAATTCGGAATTTTTCAGATGACACCCGGTTATATTTACTATGCCTTAGGTGCTGCTAATACCAGTGCAGCGGTTCCGCTTGATTCCCAGGAGGTCTTCCTTACCCTGGGGCTGGATACAATTTTGTCGCCCACGCTGACAACTTATAAAGAAATTGATCATTATCATCAGTGGTATTTCCTGCTGGGTGTTTCCCATACTTTTGTTATACATGAAAAGGTCGGTTTAAAACTGGCGGCAACTGCCAGCTATCTGAAAAGCGAAGATGAAGGAACATACGCCAAATATGACGTTAATTCGGCCCCCACAACCGACAAATACAGTAATTTCCATGATGGAACAGTTTCAGTTTCGATACCTGTTGCGGTAACCAAGTCTTTGACTATTACACCAACGGCATCTTATGTGTTCCCGCTTTGTGATGATGCCAAATATGAAATGAAGGGGCGTGGTTTGCAGGGAGTTTCCAGCAATACTGACCGCAATAGTTCATTTGTTTATGGCGGGATTACCCTGAGCTTTGCGTTTTAAAAAAATATAGAAAACCAGAAGTCTGCTTGGAAAATTCAGCTATCAATGGTAAATATAGAAAAAGTAAAAAAGAGATTTAATGGGCAGCGTGGGGCTGTCCATTAAATCTTTATTAATTCCGAATAGCTTCAAATGCCATTTCACTCGTTTTTAGCGAGCATCTTTGATTTAGCAGGGAAAATTAAATGGAAGGATTCTTTTTCTTTAAGAAATTATTAATAATTCTCGGTTTTTCCATTCCTGTTATTTACATTTTCAATAAGATAAAACTACCTTCCATCATAGGTTTTTTGATTACCGGCGTCATTATCGGACCTTTTGGCCTGAAGCTGATTGATGATACGGCAGGGATTCAGTTCATGGCGGAAATCGGCGTAGCCTTCCTGCTTTTTACCATTGGCATTGAAATTCAGTTGTCCCGCTTTTTAAAAAATTTATCGGAAATACTTCTGACCGGCGGATTGCAGATTTTATGCACATTTCTTGTGGGCGTTGGTGTCGGACTGGCGATGCAATTGACTGCCAGCCAGTCTATTTTTGTCGGCTTTATTCTTACTCATAGCTCTTCGGCTTTGATCTTAAAGATTCTGAAGGACCGCAGCGACGAAGAATCACCGCAGGGGAAAATTTCCATCGGGGTTATTCTGTCTCAGGATATAATGGTCGTGCCGATGATGCTCCTGATACCATTTCTGGCCGGCAGCAGCGGACCTGACGCCCTGATTATTATCTGGAAACTACTCAAATCCATTTTAATTATTGTCGTCATCCTGGCTGCTGCCCGCTATGTAATCCCGTTTGTGCTGGAGAGTCTGGTCAACATGAACATGCGCGACGTGCTGGTTATCACCTCCGTAGTCATAGCTATGGGGATTGCCTGGATCACGGAATCCCTGGGCTTGTCGCTGGCCATCGGCGCGTTTCTGGCATTATCCGATACGGATTTTACGCATCAGATCATCAGCGACATCAGCCCGTTTCGGGATGTCTTTTTATCAGTTTTTTTTGTGTCTCTCGGCATGATTCTCAATGTTGATTTTCTGCGGGAGAACACGGGCTATATTCTTCTGGCATCCCTGGTTATTATTGGAATTAAGGCCGCCATTGTTTTCGGTCTGGTCAAACTGATGAAATACCCCCTGCGCGTCGCCTTGCTTTCAGGCGTCATGCTGTCGCAGATTGGAGAGTTTTCTTTCGTACTAGCTTCTCAGGGGCTGAGCGAAAATATCATTTCCGGATTTATATATCAGGGATTTATCGGAGCATCCGTTTTAACTTTTATTGCCACGCCGCTGCTTGTTTCTCTGACGTATTCTTTGCTGGCTCGAGAAAAAGTCTTCGAAAACAATTCACCTGACGAAGAAAGCAATAAATTACAGATAGATAATCATGTTGTTGTCTGCGGTATGGGGCTTAACGGGAAAAATCTGGTCAAAGTCTTGAAAAACACCGGTATAAATTACGTTATCGTTGATCTGAATTATAAAAACATAAAAGAAGCCAAAGCAAAAGGAGCCAAAAATGTAATCTGGGGAGATGCCTCAAATATTGAGATTCTGAAACGTGCCCGAATTGATTCCGCCCGGGTGCTGGTTATAGCCATTTCCGATCGTTTTTTGACAAAGCGCTGTCTGAATATTGCTAAAACTATCAAACCTAATTTACATATAATTGTGAGAACAAAATATGTTGCCGATATTGATGAATTAGTGAAGCTGGGTGCTGATAATATTATCCCGGAAGAATTTGAGACATCGATTCAAATATTCAGCAGAGTGCTAAGAATGTTCCACGTTCCCAACAGTATAATTTTAGCGCAGGGCAATATCATCCGGAATAAGTCCTATGGAGTATTCCGGGAAGTTAGATTTACCGAGGAAGCATTTGAACAGATTAATCAAATATTGGCCCAAGGAACAATTGAAACTTTCTATATTGCTTCCGGCAATGTAATTATCGGCAAAAGTCTCCGAGATGTAAATCTGAAAGCCCAATCGGGTGCGACTATCATCAATATCATTAGAAATAATGAGACGATTACCCATCCGCCCGGCAAATTTATTCTTCAGGCAGAAGATCAGCTTATTCTTTTCGGCAGTCACAGCGCTATTGATCTGGCCCTTGAAATATTGAATGAGAAAAGAGGAGGGGATTTTGTCCAATCATCAGCACCATAATCATCCGGAGATAGCCAGTCTAATGAGGATTCATTATTTTCAGCATGTGCACTATGAAGGATTGGGTAATATTGAAGATTGGATTAGGGCCAACAATTACTCGCTTTCCGCTACGCGCTTTTATGCCGCTGAACCCTTGCCGAAAATCGATGAAGTAGATTGGCTTATTATCATGGGTGGACCGATGGGAGCATATGAGGATAAAAAATATCCCTGGCTGACGGCGGAAAAAAAATTTATTGAAGCATCTATCAAAGCCGGGAAAAAAGTATTGGGGATTTGTCTGGGTGCTCAACTGATAGCGTCTGTACTGGGAGAAAAGGTTTACCCGCATATTCATAAAGAAATAGGATGGTTTCCTCTGGTGTTAACTGCTGAAGGAATAGCATCGGAAGTGCTCAAGGGATTTCCTGCGGAACTTCCTGCCTTCCACTGGCATGGTGATACTTTCAGCTTTCCCCGGGGAGCCGAGCATCTGGCTGAAACTGCCGCCTGCCGTAATCAAGCATTTGCCTATGGCAGTAAAGTTATAGGTCTGCAGTTTCATCTGGATGTTACACGGATGATGGTCGAACAATTAATCGAAAATGGCGCTCTCGAACTGGTGAATGCACCGCATATCCAAACGCCTGAACAAATGTTGCGTCCTGATGATGAATTCAAGAATATTCAGAAGTATATGTATAAACTGCTGGATAACTTCTTAAGCCAATCGTAATTATTGATTGTCGAGGGGGAAATATTTATTTAATTATTGATGAGGAAGTTCCAATATTATTTTCTCTAAGAGTAAACCGCTGTATTCGTAATATGCTTCCGTAAAGGCTATGATAAAATTAAAATCAAAAGTACTGCATTCGCCTATCCGTTTTTTCATATGGTCTGATACGTAATGGAGGACTTCCTCATTGATGTCGAATTTTGGCGGTTCATCATCGCGAGACATCTTCCATTCTCTCTCAAAGGGTTCATACCACTCCAAAAGGAGATTTTTTATCAAGGTTAAATCAGTCGTATTTACAGTAGCTCCAAGTTTAAACGTCCGATTGTTCAGAAGCAGCAACAACTGTTTCATTGTGTATTTATATTTTTCATATTTCCATTTTCTATTTTCATAGTGAAATTGTTTATTGCAAGCATATAAAAACAATAATTTATCATGAAATATTTTCTTTAATTGTTCTTTTTCAGGTTCGGCAAATAAATCCAGAGAAACAAGATCTTTTATACTGAATTCATTTCTATTTAATTCATGAAGTGCCGCAATAACTTTTTGAATAAGTTGATAATCATCTCCTTGAGAGTCAATTAAAAATGAAAATTCCGATTCATCTGACATTTGTTTTCTGCTCCTTACGCTTAACCAACTATTATTACGTTATCCATTGCTACTTTATTAAAATTTTAGAAGGGATTAACTTGGCATTATTTTCACCTATGTCGATGCTGCCATATACGGTAAAGATAGCATTATGATTTAATAATAATTTTTCTGACTTCCCATATACATCCGCCCACATTATCACTTCGACGCTGCCATAATTATCTGTTAGCGTCATTACTGCCATCTTATCTCTGCCTCTTGTTGGTCGTTCCTTAATAGATGAAATAGTTCCTTCAATGACAACTGCTACGTGGTCTAAATCCTGACAAATGTCTTTTGTCGTGATTTCCATTGGGAGAATCTCTTTGGTGTCTGGCATAATATATTTGCTCTCCTTAGCGTGCTTCCATTCGGTCATTGCTTTTTTTTTAATTGTTTCAAAAATCTTTACCATTGCCAGTGTATCCAAGCAGCAGTATTCCAGAAGCGCTTTACGGATTTTCTCTATTTCCGTTGGATCATCCATCTGATTCATTTCAGCATATGATTGCATAGCCATCCCGCCATCTCTAATATCCAATTTATCATAACTGAATTCCGGCAGCATGGCAGGAAGAACTTCTTTTAATGAATATGATCCATTTTGTTGCCAGTGGTAAATGTCCTTGCGCCGGAATGGATCCATGAGATCTCTCATGTTTTCTATGATTTCATTAATTTGTCTCTTATGCTGAGGAAACTGATCAGCAAGATTTTTTAAGACGCCTATTTCAAAAGATTTGTTATAGGCAATTACACAAGCATTATCAGGTATTTCAATAATCAGTTTATTGATCAATTCTTCCCTTGGGTCTGTATTTGGTCGTGCCAGATATTCATGATGTTTTAAATCGCCTCCATCGTGTTCAATATAATGCAGGGAATATTGAAACGGGATTTGCTGATATGGTCTTATTCCATCGAAAGGTGGTATCGCCGTCATGAAAGTCTCAAAATCCAAAAAATATATGGGATACCAGAAGTTTTTGAGAAAACCTCTTACTGCACGATGATCGTAAAAATTTAGCTTATTTTTGTTTGCTTCTATCTGCATGGATTGAGCTGCCGACAAATATTCCGGAGAAACATCGTACATTGATGCGACACCTTGTTTGTAGAGAGAATATTTATTATTCAGGCGGCCACGGATATCAAATATTGAATCTTTCGGAAGATCGCTCCAGCAGTGTCCTTTAAAATCACATTCATAAGGATCGTCACAATGTGGACCTATATCGATGGCTGGTTCATCGCCATTGAGCATATCTCGTTGCTTTTCGAGTTCAGCGATGATGAAGGCTTGCTTACTTTTCACAATCTCCGTGATATCTACTTTAGAAAAAAGCTTATCAACTTCAATATCGCCGTTTCGGACATATTGATTATTTATATGCACAAGAGATATTTTTGATGCTGGCAGATTAATACCGGACAACACATGGTACTGAACAGAAGCATCATGAACCTGATAATCTTTTACCGCTGTCGATGCCTTAACCTCATATATTTCCCATCCATCTTTACCTAAATGAAGAATATCCGCCTTTATAAAAACTCCCGCATATTGGAAAGCGGCTTCGTAAATTGTATGTTGACCTTGCTTTATTAATGACTCCGTTAATTCCAGTTGCTCCCCATATGATAAACCTTCATAAGGAACTTCGGATCCGCCTGGCAAGAGATCATAGAGCGGGTCTGGAAAAACTGGACAGGTGCATAAGTGAGGAAGATGCTCTATAA
>CAZYIE010000064.1:0-8635 GCA_964646755.1 uncultured Smithella sp. | reverse complement strand
TGGGAAACAGGTTCGTATTTTAATTCAACCATTCTGTACCTCCTTCATCCTTTTCCTAGCTATCTTCAGTTCCTTCTCCGGTGTGTCCGGTGTTTTCTTGACAAACGCATGAAGAATTATGACACGTTGACCGATGACAAAACAGTATAACACCCGTCCAATGCCTTCGCGACCTCGTGGCCTCAATTCAAAAAGACCGCCTCCCATAGCACGTGAATGCGGCATGCGCAAATTCGGTCCGAATTCCATCAATAACTCCACAATCCGTGCATAATCGGCCAAAATTCCGTCAGGCCAGCTTTCGATCTCAGCTTTAACGCGCGGATGGAAGTAGGCAATGGAATAACTCATGACTGCTGGTTAGCATATTTGAGAACATGTATCAACGCTTTTTTGCCTAACCTATTAAAACATCCACGGCCTTTTCCATCGGCTATTTTCTGCCGAGTACTTTCTTGTTTTCCCCCGTATCAAGTACGGGGCATGCTTACAGTCTCATTTCATTCGCGAAGGTAATGACAGCGGGAGTGGCTACTTCTTTGTATATCAGATCAATAATAAACTCTTGACATTTCTCATTGCATTGAGATAATTTGCTCAACGAGGTGAGTAAATATTATGTATGTCAGGCCAATATATCAGACACTGAAGAAGCGGATGGCTGAAAAGCGTAAATTTATTCAGGTTCTTTCAGGGCCGCGTCAAACTGGAAAAACAACGATAGCCCGCCTGTTAGTTGGCGAACTGGATATTCCCTCTCATTATGCTTCGGCTGATGAACCGGCATTGAAAGGCATGGCCTGGATTGAGCAGCAATGGGAGACAGCGCGGTTTCAATCAGCCCAAAAGCCGGCGGTTCTGATTCTTGACGAAATCCAGAAAATTCCGGCCTGGTCTGAGACTGTTAAAAGATTATGGGATGAGGACACAGCCGATGGCCTTCTTCTTCACGTTGTCCTGCTCGGTTCTGCGCCTTTATTGATCCAGAGTGGTTTAAAGGAGAGTTTGGCGGGACGTTTTGAAATCATTGCGATTACACACTGGTCTTTCCCCGAAATGCGCGATGCCTTTGGCTGGAATATTGATCAATATATCTGCTATGGTGGTTATCCGGGCGCGGCGAATTTGCTTGCAGATACTTCAGAAGGTGATGGTTTTGAGCGGTGGCGGCATTATATTATGGATTCACTGGTTGAAATGACAGTATCGCGCGATATCCTTCTGATGAGAAGAATAGACAAGCCGGCCCTGTTGCGCCGCCTGTTTGATCTTGGCTGCACTTATTCCGGACAGATTTTATCTTATCAGAAAATGCTCGGCCAGCTACAGGATGCCGGTAATACCACAACCCTTGCCCATTATCTTGAATTACTTGATGCGGCGGGACTGATTAAGGGACTACAGAAGATCAGTGTGGAAAAAGTAAGGCAGCGAGCTTCCAGCCCCAAGCTGATTGTTCTCAACACAGCACTTATGACCGCCTCGACAAACCGGAATCTGCAAACGGCAAAAACCGAACCGGATTACTGGGGACATCTTGTAGAATCGGCTATCGGCGCCACGTTGGTTAATAGCCTCAAGGGTAGTGGTGTAGATGTATTTTACTGGTCGGGAAACAATCGGGAAGTCGATTTTGTGGTCAAAGATCAAGAAAGTCTTATTGCCATTGAAGTAAAAAGCGGCGGGAAAAAGGCGGCTCTGCCCGGTATGGAAGAGTTTGCCAAACAACACCCCGCTTGCCGCAAGCTTCTTATCGGCGCTCAAGGCATATCCATCGAACAATTCCTATCCCAAACAGCATCTATCATAGGGGTATGAGAATATCACCCAAGGAAAAAGAATCCACATCAGAATCCATATCCTTATTGACTACCGGCCATAAATTTGCTAAGTGACCACAAGTTTTAGAGTTTTATAAAATCCCAATGATGGATGTTTGAAATGATCGACCTGCACACCCATTCCATTTTCAGCGATGGTGATTTAATTCCTTCGGAGTTGGCGCAACGTGCCTATGCCGCCGGATATAAGGCGTTGGCGATTACCGACCACACAGATCATTCCAATATTGATTTCATAATTCCTCGTATTATCAAAGTTTGTTTAAAAATTACGGAAAAAGGCAATATTATGGCTTTACCGGGAATTGAACTCACGCATGTTGATCCACGCGATATTGCCGATTTGGCAGCCGAGGCGCGCAAGCTGGGGGCAAAAATAATTGTTGTCCATGGCGAAACGCTGGTTGAGCCGGTACCCGCCGGAACAAATAGGGCCGCACTGCAAGCGGACATTGATATCCTGGCGCATCCGGGGTTGATAACCGAAGAAGAAGTGCAAATGGCTGCGTCCCGGGGCATTTATCTGGAAATTACCACCCGCAGAGGCCACAGCTTAAGCAATGGCCATGTAGCCTCGCTTGCCCGCCAGTTTAAAGCGCAACTTGTATTGGATAACGATGCCCATTCCCCCGCCGATTTTGTAGGTCCGGAAATGGCAATGAAAATTGCGCGAGGCGCTGGTTTAGCTCCGGAAGAAATAGCCGCAATGTTTGCCAATTCGCAAAACCTTTTAAAGAAGGGGTGCGCGTGACGAAAAGTGCCGGCAAACAAAAGTTGAAAATATGCATGCTGACGTACCGGGGTAATCCGTCGTCCGGTGGCCAGGGTGTTTATGTTAAACATTTAAGCAAGGCTCTGATTGATCTGGGGCATGATGTTGAAGTTTTGTCCGGGCAGCCTTATCCGCATCTCGATGACCAGATAAAATTACACAAACTGCCCAGTCTTGATCTTTACAACGCCGAACATTTATTTCGAGTAAAAAAAATCAGCGATCTCGTTTACCCCTTGAATATGTATGAATTCCTGAGCATGTGCACCGGCGGTTTCCCGGAGCCTTACACTTTCGGCGTCCGTGCTCATAATTATCTGCAAAGGCATCAGTCCAAGTATGATATTATTCATGATAACCAATGCCTGGCCTATGGTATCGGTTTGATTGCCGCCAGTGGAATTCCCACTGTTGCCACGATTCATCACCCGATCACTGTGGATAAACAAGAAGAACTGAATGCCGCTCGATCGCTATACAAGAAAATGAAAATAAAGCATTGGTATTCATTTATCCGAATGCAAAAGAAAGTAGCCAGAGAGTTGTCTCATATTATCACCGTTTCCGAATGCTCCCGCCGGGACATTGCCCAGGAATTTTCCATTCAGGAGTCCAAATTTCGTGTTGTGTACAATGGTGTCAATATGGAGTTCTTTTATCCTGTTGAAAACCCCCGGAGGCCGGATAATTCTCTTCTTGTTACGAACAGTGCGGATACTCCGCTTAAAGGATTGCGGTATTTGCTGGAGGCCGTGGCGGAGGTTAGAAAAAAACGACCGTTGACTTTAACTGTCATCGGTGAGCCGAAAAAAGACAGCATTATCCGGAAGCTTGTAGAGAGCTTAGGTATTGGTGATATAGTTCATTTTACAGGACGGATTAAGAATGAAGATTTTGCACAGTATTATGCTGAGACTACCATAGCGGTAGTGCCTTCATTGTATGAAGGTTTCGGCATTCCTGCGGCGGAGGCTATGGCCTGCGGAGTGCCGCTAATCAGCACCAGCGGTGGAGCATTGCCGGAAGTTGTGGGCGATGCCGGAATTGTCGTTCCGCCCGCTGATTCCGCTGCTTTGGCCAAAGCAATTAACTACCTGCTCGATGACGCCGGTGAGCGAAATAGATTGGCGCGTGCCGGCCTGGAACGGGTTAACACAGTTTTCAGCTGGGAGAAGGCGGCTCGCGATGTTGTAAGTGTTTACCGAGAGGCAATCGATGGTTACTGTTGATATTCGTGGACTAAAACTGCAGCCCAAAAGTGTCGTTCTGGACGCGGGCTGTGGAACAGGCAGGCATTTGCGGGAACTGGCGAAAATTCCTGATTTGAAAATCGTTGGCATTGATATGAATGAAAAAGACTTGCTTGATGCCGGCCAGTCTTTGAAGGATGTAAAGGAAATATTTGGCTACCCAAATAATAACAGCTCCGTGATGAAAGCCGATATCAATAAACTGCCTTTTGCCGACGAAATATTTGATTGCGTTATTTGTTCGGAAGTGCTGGAGCATATCCCTCAACATCATGAAGCCCTGCAGGAGCTGTTGCGGGTGTTGAAACCGCAGGGCGATTTAATAATCAGTGTTCCCCGCTATTTTCCCGAAAGAGTTTGCTGGCTAATTTCACCTGCGTATCATAATGAAAAGGGTGGTCATATCCGCATCTATAAAAAAAAGCAACTGCGGAAAATGCTCTCAAGCCATGGAATTAAATGCTGGAAGATTAATTATAAACATGCATTGCATGCCCCTTACTGGTGGCTGAAATGCATGGTGGGCCTGAAAAACGAAGCCCATTGGCTTGTTAAATATTATAAAAGATTTCTGGAATGGGATATTATGCAAAAACCATTTCTGACGAGAATGTTGGAAGGGCTTTTGAATCCGCTTCTGGGCAAAAGCATAGTATTTTATCTACGGAAAGGTTGACCATGGAATCGAATTTATCCATCAGTGATAAAAAAAGTATTATTTCTCCAGAAGAGTTGGGTGCATTTATCGTGTCTCTACAGAAGGAGAACGGTGAGATACCGTGGTCAAAAGGCGGAAAGACAGATCCGTGGGATCATGTCGAAAGCGCCATGGGACTGAGCATTTGCGGGTATTACGAAGAAGCAGTGCTTGCCTATAAATGGCTGGTAGATACGCAGCTTGCCGATGGGAGCTGGTGGTCGGCAATGCAGGACGGCGCGATCATCGATTCCACCAGAGATACAAATTTGTCAACGTACATAGCAGTGGGAGTATACCATCATTATCTCATTACTAGGGACAGAGATTTTCTGGAATACATGTGGCCTGTTGTGTTTAAGGGTATTCAATATGCAATTAATTTACAGGCTCGGGAAGGCGAGATTTACTGGGCACGCAACAAGCATGGTGTGATTGATAAAATGGCCTTGCTTACCGGGAACAGCTCAATTTATATGAGCATCAAGTGTGCAATGGCTATTGCTGAAATTATCGGGGAAGAATGCCCGCAATGGTGCGAAGCGCATAAACAACTCGGCCTGGCAATTAAAAATAAACCAAATCTTTTCAATATGATTAAATCACGTTTTTCCATGGATTGGTATTATCCGATTCTCTGCGGCGCCGTAACCGGTGAAGAAGCGAAAAAACGAATAGATAAATTATGGGAAAAATTTGTCGTACCCGAGTGGGGCGTGCGTTGCGTTTCCGATCGCCCGTGGGTGACAATGGCGGAATCGTCTGAATTGGTTTTATCACTGGTGGCAATCGGGGAAATGTCTCGAGCAAGGCTGATCTTCAGCTGGATTGCTGATAAGCGCTATGAAGATGGTTCGTTCTGGATGGGAGTTACTTTTCCGGATAGTGTTATCTGGCCGGAAGAAAAAACCGGATGGACCGCAGCAGCAGTTCTTCTGGCCTGGGATGCTTTAAATGAAACAACTCCGGCAGCCAGTCTGTTTAATCATCAATTCTGGACGACAAAGACTAATTCTAAAACATGAGAAGAGATCACCGCCCCTATTATCTCAAGCATTTGTATGATAAATTTCAAAAGTGGTATGCCTATTATTATTTAGCCCCGCAATGCGAATATTTTGGCCGTGGCATGCACATCATGAAACCGTGGCAGGTGGAAATATTCGGTGGCCCTATTTCCATCGGGAATTATACAACGGTTATTGCCACACCGGATAAGAAGGTCAGGCTTACCGTATGGCCGAAAGACAAAAATTCCGGGAAAATTGAAATAGGTAAATGCTGCCTGGTCTGTCCGGGTACGCGCATTTTGTCGGCAACGGCAATAACGATCGGCGACGGCTGCATGATGGCCCAGAACGCTTCCATAACCGATTCCGATTGGCATGATATATATGACCGCAGTCTTCCCATTGGCAACACCGCGGCCGTAAAGATAGGCGACAATGTCTGGATTGGTGAAAACGCCAGTGTCAATAAGGGAGTCACCATCGGGAATAATGCTATTATCGGCGCCGGATCAATAGTGCTCAAAGATATACCGGCTAATGCCATTGCTGCGGGCAATCCCGCATCCGTGCTGAAATACCTTGATCCTGAAAAACAGTTGAGGTCCCGGATTCAGTGGCTGGCCGATCCGGCAAAGCTCGCCGCTGATTTTGAAGGACTTGATCGAAAAAATATGGCAGGAAACACGCTGGTCGGATGGTTCAGATCTATGCTTTTCCCGCGAAAAGGAGACTGACCATTGCGTATTGCCATTATTGCTGCACCTTATCCTCTTACCGAAATTCCCTCACCACCGCTGGGCGTAACTTATGTGGCCGCCGCTTTTATTGCCGCCGGGGCTGAAGTTAGAATATTTGATTATATTGTCAGTGGTTACTCCAGAGCAAAGCTCGATAAACAGTTAAATGATTTTCAGCCGGATGCTGTCGGCGCCGGTTCGGTCACAATGAACTTTTATGAGGCGCAAAAAATACTGCGTGATGTCAAAAGCATCAATCCGGAAATAATCACAATGATGGGCGGGCCGCATGTATCCTTTACGGCGCAAGAAACTTTAAGAAATTATCAGGAAATTGATTTGATTTTGTTGGGCGAAACAGAAGAGACCATTGCGGAAATCACACCTCACCTGAAAAATACGAGCAAGTGGCAAAACGTCCGTGGAATTGCTTATCGCCAGCATGATGAAGTTGTTGTTACCGATAAACGAAAATTTATTGCTGATGTCGATGCTCTACATCTGCCGGCACGTCATTTGTTGCCGGTCTCGCGGTATCGCGCATTGGGGTTTCCGGTCAGTATGATTACCGGGCGGGGCTGCCCTAATTCCTGTATATTTTGTCTGGGACGAAAAATGGTGGGGTCGAAGATCCGCCGCCGCCAGGCAAATAATGTCTTAGACGAAATGGAGCAGATTCTTGCTCTGGGGTTTGAGCGCATCAACATTGCCGATGACCTTTTCGCCGCCGATAAAGAGCGCGTGAAGGAAATCTGCGCCGGAATCAAAGAGCGGAATTTAAGGTTTACCTGGAGCGCTTTTGCCCGCGTCGATACGGTGGATCGGGAGATGCTCGAAGAAATGGTTACCGCCGGTTGTGACAGCGTCAGCTTCGGTGTGGAATCGGGCAATCCGGAAATGCTCAAGACCATTAAAAAGGGCATAAAACTCGAACAGGTTCATAATGCCGTAAAAATGTGCAAGCAGGTCGGTATGCTGGCTCATGCCTCATTCATGGTGGGGCTTCCGGGAGAAACTCGTGAGACACTGGCGCAGACGTCAGAACTGGCTAAAGAATTGGATATTGTTTACGGCTATCATTTTCTGGCGCCTTTCCCGGGAACAACAGTGCGGGAAAAAGTTGATAAATACGATTTGCAGATATTAACGGATGATTGGGCTAAGTATGATGCCAACGATGCCATCGTCCGGACAGCAGCACTTTCGCCGCAGGAGCAAAGAGAATTTGTGGCCCGCTTCGATGCGGAAATAGAAAAGGATTGGCAAAGGCAACTGAGCGGTTATAAAAACGGCACCAATACACCGCTGGAAAATATGCAGGTGGAAGGCCACTGGCGGATGCAGTTTAGTTTTCTGGTGCTCAAAGAAGACCTGATTGAAAAATACGGGATGATTGATAATGCTATATTTCAGGGTTCGCCGAACAGGGCGCTGGCCGAACTCTGCCGCAGGATTGAGACACATACCAAAGCTGAGGCTGCGATAGTTAATAAGACAATCGGCGATTTCGTTAATCGGGGTTATCTGCGGGCAGCGGATTCCGAAGCTGGCTTTACTTATTCCTGGGCTCCCTGATAATTAATTGCATTTCCCTATACTCTTTCCTTTAATGCCAAGTGACTGAGGAAATTCTTGCAGTCGTCCAATTCAAGCGCTTCCACTCTTTCTTTTTTCCCGGTTTGCACGCAATATTATAGAAAACGCTTGATCCATTGCATGTAGGTCTTTTCCGTGCTGTACGAATAGTGTTTGAGTCGAATCAGACGTTGAACTTCCTTGAGCACTTCAGGTGCGAAGTCAGCGGATTTTACCGCTGATAAATTATTAGGTTTGAAACCGCGGTAATGAAAGTAATATAGCCTGATTGCATCATGTGCCTGCCGAATTTGCCAGTCGGATACATTGGGATCAGATTTTAGTGTTTCGATGAATTCGAGGACAGCGTTTTCTTGATATTCATTAGAGTTAAATTGCTTTTTGCGGGCATAGGTGAAAAATTTACCTGTCCACAAAGCATAGAAAAAAACATTTTTCTCCGGCACCAATTTCTTTTCTAAAAGAAAGGTTTGAAAATCCGGAAGAACGTCAGTTTTCTTTACGTTTGCCAAATTTCCCATGTTTTACCCGCCGGGCTTTTGGTCCTTATTACCACAAAATACCCAATGGTCAAAGTTTAAGTATTTTGATTTCATGATGTATTTTCGCTTTTTATTTATTTCAAAATGAAGTACGCTTATGCAAAATATCGGAAAATACCCGGCAGGTATATTAATCGTTAGCGTAAAGATTTTGGACTAATTGTGTGATTGAAACAAAAATAATGAGAAC
>CAZYIE010000063.1:0-8760 GCA_964646755.1 uncultured Smithella sp. | reverse complement strand
TTTGTTATTATTGATTTATAAACGTAATGAATTTAAATTAACCGGACACTACTGATAATCTCCCTAACATTGAAGCACAATGATTCTATCCTGAATGCTACCTTCTGAAAGGCATCTAACATTTACCGCCGCATCCACAGCCGCCGGTTATTGTTCTCTCCATAACAGTTTTGGTACCATTGGCAGCTTTAATTTTTTCACACATCCGGGCAATAATTATTTCGGAAACGGGGCTTTCTCCCTTAACCAATCCCATATCAGTTAATATATACGACGTCGGGGTAACGCCGATTTTTTCGAGCGTCTTTTTCGCGCAGGCCACCGGACATCCGTCAATGGTAATGTTTTCATCAGCGCCCTTTGCCGATTGGACATATCCTGATAATCCTATTCACCAAGCCAGCTTTTAATTTGATCTTCTGTCGGTATCTTGCCGGCAATTTTAACCTCGCCTTCAATTACCAGAGCTGGTGTCGTCATCACGCCGTATCCCATGATCTTTTTAATATCCTCAACTTTGGATATATCCGCACCAACACCGGCTTTACCAACTGCCGCACGGACCATTTCTTCCAACTTATGACATTTCGCACAACCTACACCCAGAATTTCTATTTTCACCTTTTGCCTCCTTTTATTTTTTACAGCACTTCAATATACGAGCATGCTCTTTGGCATTGGCCGACAATACGTCTTCCACGCAGCCAATAAACTGCATAATACACGGAACCCGCAGACGATAAAAAATGGCATTGCCTCTTTTCTCCATCATGACCAGACCGGCATTTTTTAAAACACTTAAATGTTTGGAAACGCTAGAAGCATCGGCACCAATCATTGCCGTCAGATCATTGACGCATTGTTCACCTTTGTTGAGCTCCTCAATAATAAAAAGCCGACTTGGGTGCGCCATTGCTTTGATGATTTTTGCCCGTACTTCATACTGAGGCGTTACAGAGCTTTTCATCTTCAGTCCTCCTATAATCTATTTGGTAATATAGCCAAATAGCCAGACGCTGTCAAGATTATTTACAATTTCTTTTTACCTCTTGACAAACATAGTTATAGTTGTACTATACAACAATGCAAATGAAATTAAATGACCAAAGCAGTGAATTGATGGAAATATTTATGGGAATGGCGCAGGTTACGCGCTGCTGTCGCCAGGATGTTGCCTTTTGTGAAGGCGTAACATTTCATCAGTTTATGATCCTCGATGCCGTAGCCAAACGCCAAGAACTGAACATGACCGATTTGCATACAATTCTGGCAGTGGAAAAGAGCACAACAACCCGCCTGGTTAATCCCTTAATTTCCAAAGGACTTTTAAGGCGCGATAAGGCCGTTCACGATTCGCGGGCGGTAACGCTTTTCCTGACCGAAAATGGCAGAAAAATTCATCAAAATGTTTCACTGTGTCTTGAAGGCTTTTTCCAGAAGATAAGTGAAAATATCCCAGAAGAAAAAAGAACTGATGTTTTGGAATCAATCAAGGTTTTTATCAGTGCAATAAAAAATTCAGCGGTTGGATATAGCTGCTGCGAGTAGGAAGGATAAAGTAATGAATATAAAAGACGGTTGTTCCAGACGCGAAAGTCAAATAATATTCCCTATAATTTCAGAGGAGACTAATTGTTGTTCGGCAGCACATGAAACTCAAAATAGTGTGCCGAGGCTGGATCAACCTTTCATTACAGGTTCCGTGTCAACATCAACGGGCCGGATACCGCAGGTCTCTTCTGAGTTACAGGGACGGGATCATTGGGGAACGGTTAGAGCACGCTTTGGTGTCGGCAGAATGGATTATATGGTTGATCCTGGTCTGTATGCCTTGGGCGATCCTGACAGTAATTCACCGGTGCTGGTTACAGCTAATTATAAAATGAGCTTCGATTACCTGCGCCGCGCTCTGCCTAGCAGAAACGCCTGGATTTTAGTACTGGATACGCAAGGCATCAATGTCTGGTGCGCCGCAGGACATGGCAGCTTCGGCACTGAAGAACTGATAAAAAGAATCGAATTAAGCGGCCTGAAAAATATTGTCAGCCATAGGAAATTAATCCTGCCGCAGCTGGGAGCGCCGGGTGTAGCCGGTCACACCGTGAAAAAAATCTCCGGTTTTAAAGTATATTACGGGCCGGTCAGAGCGGAAGATTTGCCTGCTTATCTTGATTCCGGTTGGCAAAGCACACCGGCAATGCGGACGGTGACCTTTCCTTTAAAAGACAGAGCGGTGCTGATTCCCATCGAGGCTGTTTACGCAATAAAACCATTTTTGATTATTGCGCCTGTTCTCTTTATTTCGAGCGGCATCGGCGGCCCTGACGGATTCTGGGCCAATGCTCTGAACTATGGTTTTTTTGCCATTCTTGCTTTTTTAAGTGCTATCGTCAGTGGTGCGGTTTTAAATCCCCTGCTTTTACCTTATTTGCCGGGACGCGCATTTTCGACTAAAGGTTTTTCGCTGGGCTTAGTTGTTGCTCTTATTCTTCTTTATTTGCGGGATGTAAATTTACAGATCTGGGCAGGAAGGATAGAAGCTCTGGCCTGGCTACTGATAATTCCGGCAATAGCGGGCTTTTTAGCGATGAATTTTACCGGCGCCTCGACCTACACTTCTTTATCGGGAGTAAAGAAGGAAATGCGCTGGGCGCTGCCCGCACAGATTGCCGCCGGTACAGTAGGTTTGGTAAGCTGGATAACATCGCGAGTGATTGCTTAGGGAGCATAAAATGAAAAATTTAGTTTATTTAAAAAACATTGTAACTCTAAAGCTCGATGAAAACAAATGCACCGGCTGCGGAATGTGCCTGGAAGTTTGTCCCCATGAAGTGTTTAAAATGAACAGCAAACATGCAGTAATACAGAATCGTGATGCCTGCATGGAATGCGGAGCATGCAGCCGCAACTGCCCGTTTGGCGCCGTTTCAGTGGAAGCCGGCGTCGGCTGTGCTGCGGCTGTCATCAACTCGCTGCTGGGACGCAATGGCGGTGAATGCTGTTGCGGACCGAATACAGACGGCACAAAGATGGGCAACAAAGGCGGCTGTTGCTGCTAGCTTCCGGTTGGATTTTACATAAGGTAGAATCATGGAATATTTCATCCTGGCGCTTCTATGGATCACTTATTGTGTCCTGCACAGCGCACTCATCAGTGTTGCTGTCACCGATTATCTTCACCGAGAGCTGGGCAATAAGTACCGGTTTTACCGGCTATTTTATAACGTTTTTTCCATCATTACCTTGATTCCCGTTGTTATTTTTTCTCTATCAATAAAACAGGAACCATTTTTTGTTTGGGATGGTTATCTTCTTCCCTTTAAATATATTCTTTTCCTCAGCGGAATTTTTCTCTTCGTTGCGGGAGCAAAACATTACAGCATTGCTCAGTTTTCCGGCCTGGCGCAGATTAAGCAGGGCACAAGCCATAATCTGATCAATGATACCGGCTGGCTTTCTTCCCGCGGAATTCTGGGCGTCTTGCGCCACCCGTTCTATGCCGGGATATTCCCGCTCCTTTGGGCGGGCGATCTTGATGTTACCGCACTCATTACCAACATCATCTTGAGCATCTATGTTTTAATCGGCACACTACTGGAGGAACGCAAGCTGATCGTGGAATTTGGTGATGCTTACCGTCAATATCAGCAAAATGTATCTATGCTTTTCCCGCTTCAATGGATTAAGAAAAAACTGGCGTGATCTCTCCTATAATATTTTCCCATCTCCTTTCGGAGAGGATTCAATCGGCATATAGCTTCAACTTTGCCTGCGCTCCTCGAAATCCGGCAGCAGCATGTGTAACAGCTTTCAGAATTTTAGGAAGATATGGTTCAAATTCTCTCCAGGCTTTTCTGATCCACCCCGCACGACGATGAACTGGAAACCGAATATTTTTTACTTGCTGTATTCCCTCTGGATGGAAGAGAGATTCAAGGATGCGGATCCTGATCCCACGGACGAACGAAAAAACATAACCGCTGGAGAAAAGGTAAATCTTGAACAACTGGTGATTTATCAACTCAACTCAGCACGATTGAACCTGCGTGGAGCTCTTGCTGAACATCCGAGGATAGGATTTGCTTTGAAACTGATGTCCGTTTGGGGGAACAGGCAGAACTTATCGATAGGGTGGGGGGGGGAGGGAAAAGAATGAGTTTTACGCGACCTTCCTTGTTGACGAAAAAATCCAGCCGCTCGCTGTCAAGAAAATAGGGATTCTGGTTAACATTGTGTTTGACATGAGGTGCTCATCTTGTTACATCTTCAAACCTATGAAAACTAATAAAATCGATAAATTTCAAACCGTTTTTACTTATCTTCTCTGTATCGCAATTTTTCTAATAATTATTGTGGAAATAATATTAGGCCTGACGCCACCCATTGCTCGTGATGCTCTTATCCACCATCTGGCCATTCCCAAGCTATGGCTGATTAATGGCGGCTTCTATGATATTAAATGGGCGGAATTCTCTTATTATCCCATGACCGTCGACCTGCTCTACCTCATCCCTCTCTATTTTCATAATGACATCATTCCCAATTTCATCCACATGAGCTTTGGGATCGGGACGGCATGGTTGATATATAACTATCTTAACAATAGATTAGGACGGATTGCCGGATTATTAGGAGCTCTAATTTTTTTAAGCACACCGATGGTAATCCGTTTATCAACAATGGCCTATGTTGATCTTGGCTTGGCATTTTTTACGACTGCCAGCATTCTGGCGTTTATTCGCTATCGTGATGGCGAATTCAAAGAATTTAAATGGTTATTTCTTTCGTCCCTCGCCATGGGCATGGCTTTGGGAACAAAATATAATGCTTTGATTGCCTGGTTTTTTCTTTCATTAACCATAGTATATGTCTATTCCAAGGATACGGGGCTGCAATGGAAAGCTATTCGGTGCGGCATAATCTTTTTTCTTATTTCTCTTTTTGTGTTTTCTCCTTGGCTTATTAAAAATATTATTCTTACAGGTAATCCTTTATATCCTCTATTTAATGGATTATTCAACATAAACAGCATTCCGGCGCCGGATGGCGCTTATTCTGTAGTTTCCGGTGATAGTTACAGTGGCATCTTTCAGATACGGGAAATAATGTATGGAGAGAGCTTTTGGGAAACATTGCTCCTTCCAATCCGGTTTTTTTTCCAGGGGCAGGATGACAGTTTCCGCTATTTCGATGGCGTTTTGAATCCTATTTTAATCATCCTACCGCCTTTTGTGTTTATGAACAAATCGTTCTACCGTGACAAGCTGTTTTTTATGTCTTTTGCGGTCTTCTTCATTCTTATGGCTTTTTTCCTTGATCAAATAAGGATACGTTATATTTTACCCGCTGTCCCAATTCTATCTATCCTGACAGTTATGGGTTTGATAAACATCTTGAACTGGACAAAGAACCTTTCCATTCGATTGAAAAGCGTTTTAGCGATAGTAGTTCTTTTTATTTTTATTGTCATCATGAGCAAGAATGGCTTTTACATAAAAAATTATTATCAGAACATAAGCCCCATGAACTACATTTTAAGCAAAGAATCTAAAGATGATTTTCTTTCGCGTCATGATCATAGCTACCCGCCCATAAAATACATCAACAAGTTTACACCGGAAAGTGCCAGAATCAGACCGCTTTTTGTAACTGCACGCGGGTATTATCTGGAGAGATCATACGAAGATGATCCAACTTTCGGAATGGATGTTATTCGCCGGCTTGCGGCGGCCAGAAACGATGATAAAACATTTCAAAACCACCTTAAATCTCTGGGGTGCACTCATTTCCTTGTACGAATTGATTTATTAAATGAATTTCTGCAGAACAACTATTCTACGGATACAGTTAAATTATTGATCCAGCGTCTCAACAAAACAACTGAAATGATATACAATAAAAATGGTTACGGGATATATAGAGTATTGACGGACTCGTAAAAAGTCCCAAATGCCGTCATTATCCAAATCGTCCGCGTCAGCATGCTTTTCCATTTTTCAGATTGCCGAAAATGATTGACAATCTCCCCACTACTGGTATAATATACCATCATGAAAGCCAAACTTATTATTCATAACAAGGCTATAGACGAGTTCGGTAATACGGTTGAGATTAAACTGTGGGAAGTTAAGAAATCACCAGACAAACCCCATGGGTATAAATATTCGCTGGTTTACATCGCGAATGCAAAACGGGTAATCGGTTACGACAATGCGGAACGAAAAGGCGATCACCGGCATTTTGGGAAAAGCACCGAACCATATGCCTTTACAGACATAGGACAACTGATAGATGATTTTTATGACGCTATCGTTTCATACAATAGGGGGAAATGATGAAAATCAGAAAAGTGAAGATCGGCATAAAGGATGTGAAAACGATGCTGAACGAATTTGCGGATGTCGCCGGATCTATTGAAGCGGGCAATAAAGTGAAGCATGAACGAGGTGTGTACTTTACAAATATCCAGGCATTACGCAAGGCATTGACGCAGAAAAGACTTGAGCTTCTCCATGCGATTAAAACGGAACATCCCTCTTCTATAAACCATCTGGCCAGGATTCTGCAAAGAGACATCAAGAACGTCTCGGCTGATGTCCGTTTTTTGGAACAGGCAGGACTTATCGATACAAAAAAGGAGACCAGCAAGGAAATATCTCCCCAAGTTACTTATGATAAGATATTGCTGGAGATAGCGGTGTAGTGGAGAACCTGTTCAGTCGTGTCCTTGCGAAGAGGCCAAAGGGTGACGAAGCAATCCCCTGCTCCTCATTGCTGAACAAGGGGTTGCAACCTCTTGTTCCAACCAACCCTTGTTCTGTTAAAACTGGTTTCATGTCAACGATACCCTGTCATTTTTGACATTTCTTGATTGATGAGAAACTCGCGAGGCATCGCGAAACTCCAAAAGCTATAAACACAGCCCCCAGAACCAGCATAAAAAAAGCCAAAACAAGCGATGGACTACGTCCATACAGGGGAATGCTGCGCTGGGGATTGGACTTATCGTACCTTATTTCTAAAGTATCACCAACTTTTAAGGTATCCCACTGCTGCTTGGAGATACCGCTGCCGGCGCTGATTTTACCACCCGTAGAAGGCACAAACCAATATTCCAGAGAGTAATTTCCACCGCCGTCTCCTGCCGACTGAAAATGCTTTTTCGTTATGTGACCTACGGCCTGCCCGCTATAGTCCTGGACCCGTTTATGGTCCAGATATGCTCCCCAAGTGCCGGCCAGAAAGAAACAGCCTACGCCCACACTGATCAATCCGACAATAATTCCGGAAAAGGAAATTTTCAATTTCTCTACCTCCAATGCTCCTGTCATTGCGAGGAGCGTCTAGCGCTCCGTGGCAATCTCATGGCTTATCGAATGATCAGGGGATTGCTTCGCGCTGCTCGCAATGACCCGTTTATGTTTCTTAGGAGGAGCGCCTCGCCGTGGCAATATAACCAGAACAAGTGGTCTCGCCACCCTTCAGTGGTGGTTGCAACTTGGACAGAAGAACAAGGGGTTGCAACCCCTTGTTCAACAATTAGGAGTATGGGATTGCTTCGTCGGCTTTTGCCCTTTCAAAATGAGAAAATGATCGCCAGCTTCAATATGTTTAACTATAAAAGGAATGTTTTTTTCCAAATCTTCAATGGCAACTTTAATCATGTAAATTATTATCCCTGATCATCGCTGATTTTTTTAAAGGTTTCCTCTGGAAAAAGCAAGAAATTTGTGCCGCGGTTTTTATCGAAAGGGGAAATCACTTGTGGAAAAGTAAAAAAACCAGGAACACCAAAGCAGTTCAATAACGAGTGAAGTTTTTTTGTTTAAAATGACAAAAGTCATTGCCTGTTGATTTAAACAGACCAATGTGAGAGAATATACCTATGGAGTCAGTATATCTCGAAACAACGATCATTAGCTATCTTATAGCTCGACCAAGCACCGATCTTCTTGTAGCGGCACATCAGCAGACAACGGAAGATTGGTGGACTAATAGACGTCATGAATTCGAGTGCTGTGTTTCCCAGGTTGTCATTGATGAGGTTTCTGCAGGAAATCAGGAGATCGCAAAGAAAAGGATGGAAATAATAAGCAAATTCGCCGTTCTTGATGTGACCAAAGAAGCCGAAGAGTTGACGAAGCTGATTCTGACTGAAGGGGCTATTCCGCCACAAGAAGTGCGGGATGCGGCGCATATTGCCGTTGCTGCGGTTAGCGATATAGATTATCTCTTAACGTGGAATTGCAAACATTTGGCAAATGCACAAATAATTCGCAGAATATCAGTTATATGCAACAGGCACGGTTACAATATGCCGGTCATTTGTACGCCTGAAGAATTAATGGGGGAATAGTCATGTGGGATGATCCAATAGTTAAAGAAGTTAGAGAAATAAGAAAGGAGCTATCGGCACGCTTCAATTTTGATGTCCACGCTATTTTTGAAGACTTACGAAAGAAGCAGATCACGATCGGCGCGCAGATTATACGACCTAATTCCCGCAAAAAAACCGACAAATTTGCTTCAACTGAACGAGATTCCGCTACGCTGCATCCCGGCAGATGAGCGGCAAGTAGTCTTATGCTGATTGAACCAGCCCTGTACACGGCTATGGTCTAAATAGGCTCCCCAGGTGCCGGCCAGAAAAAAGCATCCGATGCCCACACTGATAAATCCGACAATAATACTTGAGAATGAAACCTTCAATTTCGATACCTCCAATGCTCCTGTCATTGCGAGGAGCGTCTAGCGCTCCGT
>CAZYIE010000062.1:227-11077 GCA_964646755.1 uncultured Smithella sp. | reverse complement strand
CTGGGCGGGTTGATTCTGCTGTTTATCACCGTTCCTATTTTAAAAATGATTTACGCCTCCAGTCCCACCATTTTAATCCAGTCGTTGCGGGATGCGGAGATTGCGGCATCGATTGTCCTGACTCTTTATGCCGCCCTGATTGCGACCGTCATCGGCTTTGTGCTGGGGGTTCCGCTGGCCTATCTTCTGGCCAAAACGAGCTTCCCCGGCAAGAGGTTGGTTGAGGGCCTCATTGATCTGCCGCTGGTCATCCCCCATTCCGCGGCCGGCATTGCCCTATTGTTTGTTTTCGGGCGGAATTACTTCATGGGACAGGCCTTCGACTCCGTCGGCATCCGCTTTTTGGATTCGCTGGCGGGTATTGTTGTGGCCATGCTGTTTGTCAGTGTCCCTTTCCTGATCGATTCGGCCAAAGAGGGTTTTCAAAAGGTTGACCCTCGCCTGGAAAATGTCGCGCGGACGCTTGGAGCAACGCATTGGCAGACCTTCATCCGCGTATCATTTCCTTTGGCCTGGCGCAGCATTATGGCCGGCAACATTATGATGTGGGCTCGCGGCATGAGCGAATTCGGCGCGGTGATCATCATTGCCTATCATCCCATGATCGCTCCCGTGCTGGTTTATGAAAAATTTGAGACTTACGGTCTCAACTACGCGCGGCCCATCGCCGTCATCCTGATTCTCATTTCGCTCATCGTATTCGTGATCTTGCGCTTTCTGCTATACCGGAAGGAGCATTCATGATTTCCATCCGCAATCTTTTTGTTGAACTGGGTGACTTTACGCTCAAAAACGCCAGCCTCGATGTGGAAGACGGCGAATACATGGTGGTGGTGGGGCCTTCCGGTGCAGGCAAGACGGTGCTTCTGGAATCCATCGCCGGGCTTTATCCTCTCAAAGATGGAGAAATCTGGCTTCGGGGCAAAGAGGCGACGCGGATGAGACCGGAAGAGCGGCAGGTGAGCATTGTCTATCAGGACCACGCCCTTTTCCCCCATTTGACCGTTCGGGAAAATATTGTTTTCGGTCTCAGGATGCGCAAAGCAGGAGCGGATGTAATCCGGGATGCCCTTGCACGCGTGGTTGATTTATTTGGCATATCATCGCTTTTGCACCGTAAGCCTATGACGCTTTCCGGCGGAGAACGGCAAAAGGTGGCGTTGGCCAGGGCTCTGTGCGTTTCGCCGGATGTGCTGCTTTTGGACGAACCGCTTTCCTCTCTCGATCCCAATACACGCGAAGAAATTGAGGGGGAGTTACAACTTTTGCATCGCGCCCTCAACGTGACCATCTTGCATGTGACACATAATTTTGAGGAGGCTGTCGCTCTGGGCGAGCGCATCGCCGTGATCGGTGAAGGAGAGGTCAAGCAGGTCGGCTCGTCCGAAGACATTTTCCGCCGGCCGAATTCCGAATTCGTGGCGCGCTTTGCCATGTCCCGCAATATTTTTCCGGGCGAGATTTATCGGCAGGCGGATGGGCGGCGCGGATTTCAAACCGGCAAAACTTTTTTTGCCGTGGACAACGGTGAAACCGGTGGCAACCGGGCCGTCGTCCGGCCGGAAGACGTTATGCTGTCGTTTGTGAACCAGTCGTCCAATGGCGCCAATGCTTTTGAGGGCGAAATCACCCGCATTACAGACAGAGGATCGACGCTGTATGTCGATGTCAATTTGCCGCCGGCGATCACGGCCCTTGCAACGCGCCACGCTTTCCGTCAGATGGAGTTGAAAGTTGGTATGCGCGTCAGGGTGTGTTTTGACGCGTCAGCAGTTCATGTGTTTCAGGAAGAAAAAAAATAGAGGAGGTAAAGAGAAATGAAGATTACAGACAAGAGTAGAATTTTATTTGTTTCAATGTTATTTTTTATCATGGCCGGTTTTGCAGGATGGAACGCGGAAGCCGCGGCTAACGAGGTTTCCGGCAAGCTGCCGGTGTTTATCGCCGGAAGTCTCACGGTGCCCTTCAAAGCGGTCACCAAGGATTACAACAAGCAGTATCACAAAGTCGAGGTGCTCATCGAAGGCGGCGGCAGCGCCACAACCATCCGCAAGGTGACTGAGCTCAAGCGCGAAGGCGGCGTCATCGGATCGGCGGATTACAAGATTGTTCCGAAACTGATGTTCCCCGACTACGCGGACTGGTATATCATTTTCGCTTCCAACCAAATGGTGCTGTGCTACACGGAGAAATCCAAATTCGCCAAACAAATTAACGCCGGCAACTGGTATTCGATTCTCCAGAAAGACGGCGTGACTTACGGACGCAGCGATCCGGATCAGGACCCCTGCGGCTACCGGACGCTGATGGTCTGGCAGTTGGCGGAGAAGCACTACGGCGTTGCCGGCATTTACGGCAAACTTTTCGGCGCCAAAGGCGACACGATGAGGGCCAAATCCGTGGACCTGATTGCACTTTTGCAGTCCGGCGATCTGGACTACGCCTTTGAGTATGACTCCGTCGCCAAACAGCACGGCCTGAAATATGTTCAACTGTCCGAAAAAATTAATCTCTCCAGCGCCAAACACGAAGAGTTTTATGCACAGGCCAAAGTCAGCATTAAAGGAAAGAAGCCGGGTGAAACCATTAATCTTGTCGGTGAGCCGATTCTGTATGCCGTCACCATTCCGAAAAATTATCCCGATCAGAAAAAAGCCTTGAGCTTTATTGAATTTTTATTAAGCGATAAAGGCGTCAAAGCCATGGAAGCCACGGGGCAAAGCGCCATACGTCCGGCGGTGGCCAGCGACAAAAGCAAGCTGCCTGCCGAGCTTAAAAAGTATGTGCAGTAGTTGATGGTCATTTTAATGATTAATAAAAGGGGAGGTCAGGAATAGGACACCCCTTTTTTTTATTGTGCGCCGCGATAGACGCCTTCATAGTCGGCGGTTGAAAGCGTTTCGGTTTTGTCGGGATGTTTCATGCCGCCCGCGACGATGTTGGTTTATTCCGGGGACACAACTCTTAATTCGAAAAGACTTTTTCGTAAAGGGATTCCGGGGCGATATCAGCTCCATTGGGCCAGGCAATTGTTCCGCCCTCTATCTTTGCTTTTTTAAAAAAAGCTTTATCTCGTAGCGGTTCAAAAACAGGGCCTCTGCCAAGATACTCCGAAAAATCTATGTCACCACTTGTACCGTCATCAAAAACAACTCGATACACGAAGCCCTCTTTATATTCTATGGTTATTACATCATTCATGTTCCACATGGTTTGCCTCACTCCAAAGGGGCAATTTTCTTTACTTCCTTACCTGAACTTGCTAGGTCCCAATCTTCCTGAAGCTCATTAATGCGCAGATCTATCCATTCTCGTACAAGTCTGGTTGCCGTCTTGGAGTTTAAGTTTCCTTTTATGACGTTGCCGTTAAAGTCAAAAACTCCTTTGTTCCCTTGATATTCAGCGTGAAAATGAGGAGGATCATGCTCGTCAAAGAACATTCTGATGATAATCCCGAAGAATCTGCATATTTCAGGCATTAATTATCCTTTATAAATTAAGTTCATGGGTATAATCAGTCTAAGCAGCCTTTAAATATTATTTGTATAATATCAAAATGTTGTATTGAGTCAATCTATTTATTATGTTCTGCCAGAAGCAAGTAAACTGTCCTGTATGGTTTATTTCGGGGACATCGCTTTATTTCTTCTTTTATAAACTGTAAATAGGAGTTTCTGTCGCTATCGCTTTTGAAAATATCCATTGAGCGTACACCACGTTGCGTGATGTGATGTGGATATCCGACAGCTACTATGCGAGCCATATTAGGAGATTAGAATATTATACTGTCTTTTTCAAGATAAATAGGTGTTGTGTCCCCCGAACTTCACCGAATTTCACAAAAAGGCCGGGCAGACACTCCTTGCCCGGCCGATGATGTTCACTATTTGTATATGCCGCAACCGATAATCAGATCTCCAACAACTTCGTGGTACATCGATTTTGGCTCAATCTTTTTTGTTGTCGGATTGGTGTATTTATAATCTATCCAGAAAGATGTTTTCTTTTTGGCCATCTCAACTCTTTCCTTTACAAAAGACTTTCCATCGCTGTCGCGCATCTCAATAAAATTTTTCCCCACCATTTTCGGATTGAACCCATGAGCCATGCACACGCCGTTAAAATCATAAATGGCGATATATAAATCACGATCAACAAATGATCCATTTTTGTCCATGATCGCAACGAATGTCTTTTCTTTCCCGTTTTCTTTAAGATAGGTTACAGCTTTTTTAACCATTTGCTGGGCTTCTTTGGCGGTACCAGGCTTCTCAGCGGCAGATGCAATCAGTGGAATCAGAAACACCAAACCAATAACAACAGCTAACATTTTTTTCATGGTAAGACCCCTTTCAGAAATTAATATTAGTATTTTACTGCTCCATCCACATTTACTATATCAATATTCATTAATCAAGGAGAATGCCTTGAACGAAAAAATGATGTTCGCCATTGTCCTGATACCCGTCATTGCAATTACCATAGCTAGTCCCTCAATTATAAGGCATCCAGAAGTTCACCTGTTGAACATGCGCTGATTTTAGAAGAATCTTTATTATATCCTGTTTTTCTTCACTGTCAGTTACCGGTTCAATATCGGATGTATCGTTGCCGTTGTCGGTTTTGCCGTTTTTCCAGTTTGCTATGTATCCGACAACAAAGGCAAAACCGCATCCGCCGGTACCGCAGCAAGAGGTATCAATAACGCTGTAGCCCGTATAATAATAAACCTGCCGTTCATTGTAAGGTAACTGGCCTTCTTTTTCCAACGAATAATGACCGGAAATAGCTTCTATCTCTTCGCCCAATGCATAATGTGTGTGCTTGTAAACAGCCATGTTTGCCTTACCTCGTAGTTATCCGCTAAAAGGAATTTGTGCTAATTTGCCAGACACTGGCGCAAACCTTCGATGATGAAGGTAAATTCGTCTTCGGTTACCGTCCGTACGTCCAGCAGAATTTCATCTTTATCCACGCGGACGATAACCGGAACTGCCGCCTGGCGCAGTTTTGCTTCCATCCGGCTGGCGGAGAGATTTTTATTTTTTACACCTACTAAAAAAGTGGGGATTTTTTCCAGAGGCAGAGAGCCGCCGCCTGCAGCCGAAAAATCTTCTTTTAATGAAAATTCCAAAGAATAAAATTTTGCCTTGCGTAATTTACTGATTAGCTTGGATGCACGCTTTTTTACATCGCTGAGTGGTTCGGTAAGTGATTTCAACGGCCTTAACGAAGAAACAACCTTTGCCGGATTAAGGTAATGAATTAGTGTTGCCTCCAGGGCAGCGAGAGTAAATTTGTCAATTCTCAGCGCCCTGTTGAGCGGGTTTTTCTTGATGAGTTCCAGAATGGTTTTTTTGCCGACAATTATGCCCGCCTGCGGTCCGCCTAGCAGTTTGTCCCCGCTGAAAGTGACTACATCGATGCCGGTTGCCACAACTTCCCGAACGGTAGGTTCGTGCTGCAAACCGTATTTTTCCAGATCAATTAAACAGCCGCTGCCCAGATCATCCACTAACGGAATCCCTTTTTTCTTTCCCAGCGCCGTAAGTGAAACAATATCTGCTTCTTCGGTAAAGCCGACAATGCGGTAATTGCTGGTGTGAACTTTTAAAATGAGACCAGTATTGTCGCAAATAGCTTTTTCATAATCACTCAAGCGGGTGCGATTTGTTGTCCCAACTTCCCGCATAATAGCTGCGCTTTTCTGCATGACTTCCGGAATGCGAAACTCACCGCCTATTTCGATAAGCTCACCACGGGACACTATGGCTTCCTTTCCTTCGGATAATGTATTTAAAACAAGTAGAACAGCGGCGGCGTTGTTGTTAACAATCAAGGCATCTTCCGCGCCGGTCAAAGTACAAATTATTTCCCGGACATGGTCATAACGGTTGCCTCGTTCCCCGCGGGTCAGATCGAACTCCAAATTGGAATAGCCGCAGCCCACCTCGAAAATTCTTTGCAGAGCTTCGGGACTAAGCGGGGCGCGTCCCAGATTTGTATGCAGGATGACACCGGTGGCATTGACTACCCGTTGCAAACGGCAGGAGTGTAAATCTTTAATTAAGTTATCCACTAATTGCGCAACGTAATTTATGTCTATGTTGGCTTTGCTATTTCCTGCCTGAGAAGAATTTACGATTTCATCGCGAAGTTTCTGTACAGCCTTTTGGCTCATCTCTTTGACAATTTCGCGCGATGCTCGCGAATAAACATCTTTTTTTTCTAAAAGCAGGATAACTTCGTCAATCTTCGGCAGACTTTTTAATAATAATTTTATTTTTTCATCCATAATATGTTCCTTGTGAACTGTTAGTTGATATTGGCCTGCTTACGGCAATACTCACGGAAATTATTTACTGCAATAAAAAATTCCCGCATCATGATAACCCAAAAATAGCGACCCCGCGGCGTTAAATGTAAATTCGGAGAAAAATAGCGGAAAGACCCGACCAGAGTAAAAGCAATCATTTCCTTCCACAGCGATTTTAAAAACTTTCCGTCATATTTTTCTTCCATCTCAGTTACGTTTATTTTTGTGCTGAATAATTTCATCAGGAAATCATACCCCATTTGATCCTGGCGATTAAAGCTGCGGGAAGCCATAAGGGGAGGTATGTTTTGATCAAGACAAGCAATGTATTGGTTGATGTCAAATGTGTTGGCGTAGCAAATTCCCGCAAGATAGCCAATGGCGCCACTACCCAGCCCCGCGTATTCATCATAATCGACAACATATTCATCAATCAGCGCCTTTTTGCTTTTCTTTCGCGAAAAACACCACGCCGAAGAATAATCATAATTGCGTTCCAGTCGTCGGGCAATCTGTTTGTATAATTTCTTTTCACGGTTAAAATTAACCTCTCCGATTGTCTTATCCATCAGGCTTTGCGTGATCGTGGAAACCATCAAAGGATAAAATGTTATTTGCTCCATTTTTAATTTCTGCAAAATATCCAGGTCGTCGTTGAGCATTTGGTTAGTTTGTGTGGGGAAATTGAAAATCATGTCGGCATTGACGGTATCAAAACAGTTTTGAATGCTACCTAGCTTTTCGGCAATTACTTTTCCCGCCCCGTATTTTTCGAAGCGCCCTATTTTTTTCAGCAGATCATCATTAAAGGTCTGGACACCAACGGAGAGACGATTGACCCCGGCCTGTTGCAAAATGGCGATATTATTTGGTGTCAGATGATTGGGATTTGTTTCCACCGATATTTGCCGGATGGGAAAGCTCGCCTTGGAATATTGCAGCACATTTGCCAGTTCATCAATCAAAATGGTTGGTGTTCCGCCTCCGACATAAATTCCGGTGAAGGAGTAATTATTTTCCTGATAAATTTTGATCTCATTGATCAGTGCCCGGAAATATTTACGGGTCAGCGCCTCATCAAAGCGTATCCGGTGGAAGGAGCAATAGGGGCAAAGTTCTTCGCAAAAAGGGATATGAATATAAAGCAGACGCTGTTTATCGTCATTGCAGAACGGCAATGCCGGCGTAATTCCTTCTTCAAATTTCAGCGCACCGGCAAATTGATTCTTGGCAATTTTCGTGATTATTGAATTAAGCAAATGTCAACCTTTCCCTGTTATCAAACTGTGTAAGATGTTTAGCAAAAGAAGGGCTTAAATTGCAAGCTACAATTCCTTGAAATTACGAAGAATAGATGTTATAGCCTCGAGCGAAATATTTTGCAGGTGACAATTTAATGGCTAAAAACAGAGTTTTAACGTTGTGGAATGAAGAAGGTGTCAACGAAAAAGACACTGCCGTATTACGTAAAAAATCTTCCGAAGTTCCTTTGCCGTTAGATAAAGAATCCCGTAGCGCTGTCCAAACACTTATTGATTCATTTTTAGACAGAGATGACGCTTCCGGTCTTGCCGCTCCGCAAATCGGCATTTCTAAAAGAATTATTGCCTTTCGTAATAAATTTTCTGATGAAAAAGGAAAGGTAAAGCCTGATGATTTCGAAGTGCTGATCAATCCACGGATTACCCAGGCGCGCGGTGAAATGGTTACCATGTCAGAAGGTTGTTTGTCCTGCCCGGAAATCCAGATAGAAGTCAGCCGCTTTCCGGAAATTAAAATACGTGCCCTGAATGCCAAGGGAGAAAAAGTCAGCAAAAGATATCTGGATTATGTTGCCCGGGTTGTTCAGCACGAGATCGACCATCTGGATGGTAAATTAATTGTTGATTATGAAGGGGACATCTATTACCCCAAAAGCAAAGAAAAACTCTTTAACAAGCTCTTTGGCGGAACTTGATTAGAATTTACCTTCCGGAGAATTTTTATGTTGAAAATCCATTGTCCGGTGTGCAAAAAATCTTATCTTTGGACCGACGATATGCCGGCAAAGGGTAAATGCCCCAACACCGACTGTGAAGCCAGTTATGACATTCACTCCGCATTAAAGCAAAACATCGACAGGATTTCGGGGGCTGCAGAGAAGAAGATTATGCTGTGCCCATCCTGTGGTCAGGAAATTTCTTCCCGATTTACCCTTTGCCGGCATTGTAATCATGTGGTGCTGGGTACTAAATTTTTCAGCGAACGATATTTATTTATTGGGGTCTGTATTTTCCTGATTGGATTATCTCTAGTTTTTAAATATCTGGTTAACTAAAAATGAAAAAAACGCCATTGTATGAAAAACATGTTGCCTTAAATGCTAAAATAATTGATTTTGGCGGGTGGGCTATGCCCGTTCAATATACGAATGTCATTGAAGAGCACAAAACAACCCGCAATGCTGCCACCCTCTTTGACATTTGCCACATGGGGGAAATTGTAGTCAAGGGGCCGCAAGCATTCGACTTGTTGCAGTATGCCCTGACCAGAAACCTGCAGAATCAGGAAATCGGGCAGATTAAACTCTCCGCCCTGCTCACCGATGACGGCGGCATAATCGATGATTTAACCGTTTATAAGATAGATTCGGATTTCTATTTGCTGGTTACCAACGCTTCTACCTGTGAGAGCGACTGGCAAAGGATAAATGCTCTCCGTGATGCCCAAGGGTTTGATTGCACACTGGAAAATATCAGTGAGAATGTGGGTAAGCTTGATTTGCAGGGCCCGTCTGCTCAGGCAATTTTCTCCACTCTTACCAACTATGACTTAAATAATCTCCGCTATTATAATTTTATGGAATTGAAAGTGTCCGGTAAGCCGGCAATCATATCCCGCAGCGGTTATACCGGTGAAGATGGTTTTGAAATTTATGCTCCGGCCAAGATCATTGGCGATGTCTGGGATAGGATTATAAAAGCAGGTATAAACTTTGGTTTGAAGCCGGCGGGCTTAGGCGCCCGTGATACCCTGCGGCTGGAGTCAGGTATGATGCTCAATGGGCAGGATATTATGGAAAGCGTGAGCCCCTTGGAAGTGCCATACAGTTGGCTGGTTGATTTAAATAAGGAATTTGCCGGCGCTGCCGCACTTAGAGCTTTGCAGCAATCCGGTATTAAGAAAAAACTGGTCGGACTGGAAATGACCGGGCGGGGCATTGCCCGGCACGGCTATAAAGTTTTTTTTGGAGATAAAGAAATCGGTATTGTCACTTCGGGAACCTTCGCGCCGACTTTAAACAAAGCCATTGGTTTAGCTTTCGTTGATATCAACTACAGCGCACTGGATACCGAAATTTCCATCGCTATCCGCGACTCGCAAAGTCCGGCAAAAGTTGTAAAAATTCCCTTTTATAAAAGGCTGAAGGCTCGAAGACCGGCGAATGCCGGTGGGGGCTGAGGGAAAAACCGGAAATAAAAAACAAGCGCCGAAGGCCACCAAGTAACCTTCGGCCTTCACCCTAAATACCTGAGAAAAAAATAATTAAGGAGAGTTAAAATGTCCCCAAAAAACCCGAATGATAGGTGCTATTCCCGTGATCACGAATGGGCGAAGGACAATGGTGACGGCACAGTTTTGATCGGTATCACCGATTATGCGCAGGAGATGCTCACCGATATAGTTTTTGTCGAACTGCCCCAGATGGGGAAAAAAGTTGTTAAAGGTGAACCGATGGCCGTTGTGGAATCCGTAAAATCAGTATCCGATATTTATGCTCCAGTCAGTGGAGAGGTCATTGCCATTAATAGCAAGCTGGAAGAAGAGCCGGCCCTTCTTAATTCAGATGCATTCGGTGAAGGCTGGATTGTCCGAATGCGTGTTGACGATAATGCTGAACTTGCTTTGCTGCTCGATGCCGCAGCGTATGACTTACTTATTTCAGAGGAAAAACACTAATGGATTATACGCCCCATACGCGTGAGGACGTAGCCCAAATGAAAGCGACTGTCGGCATTGACAATGTCGAAGAGCTGTTTGCCGATATTCCCGCAAAATACCGTCTTGCGCAATTGCCGGATATTCCTGCGAATCTTTCCGAGCAGGAAACTATTGCTCTCATGAACGGGTTGGCCCGGAAAAATGTACTGCCGCGTTTGACATTGACCGGCGCCGGAGCTTACCATCATTTTATCCCGGCAGTTGTCGCCCACATAATAAATCGCGCTGAATTTTACACTGCCTATACTCCTTATCAGGCGGAAATCAGCCAGGGCGTCCTGCAGGCTATTTACGAATACCAGACAATGATTGCGCAGCTTACCGGGATGGAAATCGCTAACGCCTCGATGTATGACGGTGCTTCGGCCATGGCGGAAGCTGCAATCCTTTCCGCCAAAACACTGAACCGTTTCAAAATTATTATTGCCCGGAGTGTCCATCCTGAGTATCGGGCTGTTGTGCGCACCTACTGCTGGTCTAATGGCTATGAGGTATGTGAAATACCCTTTGTGAAATCCGGGCAAATTAATCTGGATTTGCTCCAAAAAGAATT
>CAZYIE010000062.1:0-217 GCA_964646755.1 uncultured Smithella sp. | reverse complement strand
AGCCCCAATTTCTTCGGGAGCATTGAAGATATCGCTCCTCTTGCCGAGATGGTTCATTCCAAAGGCGCATTGCTTGTTGCCGGTTTTACAGATGGTACCGCGCTGGGTATTCTCCGGCCGGCGGGAGAATTGGGGGCTGATTTTGTAGTGGGCGAGGGTCAGAGCTTCGGCAATCCACTTAATTATGGCGGTCCTTATCTCGGAGTTTTTGCCGCCC
>CAZYIE010000061.1:6964-12073 GCA_964646755.1 uncultured Smithella sp. | reverse complement strand
GTGTTGTCATAAGCATTGTTACGGCAACAATTATCGGCGGGTGGAACATATAAACGGCAAACGCGCCCGCGGACAATTTTTGCGTAAGCTTGTTGCTGAAATTAAATTTGTCGCGACACGCAGATTGTCAATGTAATAAAGGCGTTTTTTTCCATTACAGTGGAAGTTCCCTTTCCAGCAAAAAAATATTGGAAAAATTACTTTTTTTATATCCAAACCTGCCGGGTAAGTCAAAATATAACGGGTTTGCCAGTATTGATAATTCCACTCCAGGTAGGCTGATCATGGTAATAGGGGCATAAATGGTCCCTTTATTTTTATTTGCAACCAACAAGAACAAGAAACTGCCAACTTGGTTGGCACCACTGCCCACAAAGTTGGCAGGTATAAACTGTCCCAGAAAAAATAAATCTTGCAAACGCCCTGCAATGTTGATTATTACCAGGTGGCATATAGATTGCAATTTATAAACGGCAGGTTGCTGGAACTGCTCACAGGAAGTCTATAAGGTAAAAGCGTCAATCGGGGCGTAAAAAATACAGGGGGTTTACCATGAAAAAAGCTCTTTCCATTATTATCTCAACTGTTGTGCTCTTGTCGCTAATTAATTCAAGCTGCGCGTTTGCCCAGACTATTCGCTGGGAGAACAAATGCAAGGGAGGCGGTCAAAGTTTCCATGTCTTCTATTGGGATTTTTTTGCTACAAGCAGTGAACATATAACATCAGTGGGACAAAGTGGTTCTTATGAATCCCACCAACAGTCGCGCTTGGCTATCATAACAGCTGTTATGTACCATATTGCCGGTAGTGGTGCCTCACTTGCTAAAAAAACTATTTGGAATGTTCCATACCTTGACGTTAACGTTGTAATGGATGAGCGATCAGGCCAATGCGACATATATCAGAAATAATCTTCAGGAGCATCAGCAGTGAAAAGACATATCATGTTTCTGCCGAGTTATGGGGTATGGGGTGGAGATACCCCAACGGTACAATAGAAGTCGGTCCTGGTTGCTTTGTTGATCCTATTAATCAAAAGCAATGAGTTGCTTATATTTTATCATTTGAAGGAGAATGGTCATGAAGAGAATGCTGGTAGTTTTGTTGTTAATGTTGGCAATCGGAGCCGGGCAGGCGTATGCTTCAGAAGGTTGTGATTCACTAGGAGATCAGATTTTGAGAGAGGCGAAGGTCCAACCATGGGTAGCAGAGGCGATCAAAGCGAAATGTAAGACCACGGCAGAACAGGCAAGCGCACAATGTAAAGCTAAATGCAACAGTAATTATGGCAGTGACGTATTAATTAAATATGGATGCACATACGGATGTAGAATATTTAAAGAAGAGATGTGGTACAATTAGACAGTAAAGCACCACAAACATACCAATGCTGTGGGTAATAAACGAATAATCGGGACGATTCTATTTATTTACGGTCCCTGATTTCTGTAATACCCAATGCTTCGCTGAGAACTTCCGCCGGATCGAGAGTGGTCAGGCCGGAGAGTCCTCCCAATTGCATCCGGCAGGAGCCGCAATCGGCAACAATGGCAGTGGCAGCAGTTTTTTTGATATGAGCTACAGCCCGATTGCCAATCTGCATAGCGGTCTGCTCGTTACTCTTTTTAAATCCGTAACTGCCGGAAAGCCCGCAGCAGGCGTCATCGAGAATTTCACATTCCAGGCCCGGTATTAAAGACATCAGCTTTGCCGCAGGGTAGCCAATGCCCAGTGCCCTCAGATGACAGGGAATGTGATAAGCAAGCTTGCGGCGCACTTCCTGAAATTGCGGCTGGATATATCCTTCGTCCATCAGTTTAACTATGTATTCATGGACGTTATAAGTATTTTCCGCAATCTTTTTTGCCTGCGGGATTTTCAGAATGTTCGGATAATCATGTAAAATGGCCTGGCCGCAGGATGTGCAGTTATAAATAATATCGTATCCCGCATCAATATAGTTGGATAAAGAAGCGGCATTCTTCTTAGCAAAAAAGCGGGCAAGTGTCAGGTTGCCATTGCCGAGAGCGGGAAGGCCGCAGCACCACTGACGCGGTAAAACAACATCGATGTTGAAGGATGATAACAAACGAATGATTTTTCGGCCGATATCGGGGCGGTAGAAGTTTGTGTAGCAGCCATAGAAAAAGGCAACTTTCTTTATTCCTTTTGATCGCGATTTTTTTTCGCTGCGTAATGTCCGGAAACGGAATTGCGGCAAGGGGATGTAAGTGGCAATACCCAGAGACCGCAATATCTTTTTCCCGATGTCACTCGCCGCGAACCGATTGGCAACCGGGGCGAGCAAAGAACCCAAGGTACTCAAATAGTAGTTGTTGGCGAAAAGGAGATGCGCCGCCGTTTGCGGGTGCCCCTGTCCGTATATTTGCTGGGCTTTTAAAATGATCTCCGCCGGCTCCACGCCGCAGGGACAGGATATTACACAGCGTTTGCATTGACTGCAAAGAAGCACCCATTCGTCAAATGGTTTTTCTCTGTCCGACCGGAAACGCTGAGCATCAGGCCCCGCCTGCTTGGGTCCGGGAAAATCAGGGTTGACCCGCAATACCGGACAATTCTCTACACAGATAGTACAGCGTATACAGTGCTCAAAATTCATCGCAGATACTCCATGCAGGATTCCGCTGCCCTTTGTCCGGTAGCTATTGCCAGGCCGTGACCGCAACCGTTTTTCAATATCTCTGTATCGGCCAGGATGCCCCCGCACACAAAAACGTTTTCCAGAGGCGATCCGGCAGGACGCAAAGACGAATCCACTCTTATTCCCGCCCGGCCGATGCCGTGGTTGAATGAAAAATAATCATTCTCGAACCAGGTCTCGCGCGGGCCGGGCACGTGTACCGGCAGATGAAAAATATTTTCGGTAATTGTTTCCCGCCCGGCTACAAGACCGCCACCGACAAATGATCCGGTGGCCAGAAGAAAAGATTTTCCGTTCAGGCTGTTGGGCCTTCCTTGCGATGCTGTCGTTACCCCCTCAATTATTTTTCCCGATTTTTCCACACCACTGACCGGCCACCCCCAGTAGATAGTGCCGCCCTTTTTCCGGAAGTAGTCTTTCAGCGCGTTGAACAATCTTCTACCGGGCATGGATGGCGGAATGGTGGGAATTTCAAAGACGGGCTTCCCTATTCGTAGAGATAAGGTTTTGACAATTCTATCTGCCGATTCCAGGCCGAGAACGGCCGGGAAGGCAATCCTGTCGGCGCTGATATTTTGACCTTTGAGCCAGCTGATGAAGTATTGAAGAAAATCGTCTTCCTCAAAATGCGCGGCGATACCCATGGTGCTGGCAACTCCGGCATCATATACGGAAAATTCAGTATTCGGGCGCCGCGAGATGATATAGCCGGGATAAAAATCTTTCAGTCCGGCAAAGGAGACGATGTGGATGCTGTCCCTGGTATCCTGCGGCACTGCCTTCATTGTAGAAGGAACAAGGCAGGAAGTTTTAAACGTGCCCAGAGCGGAAAGGACAAGGCGATTTTCGGCGAGATCTCCGGTATAAGGCATTCCCATTTCCTGCATGGCCTTTACAAAATTATCCAGTGCCTCTCGAATAGTTTTTTCGGGGACAAGGTGATAGGGATGCGCAGCGGGCAGTTCCTTAATTCCGTTGAGAGGATTATGATCGCCGGAGCAAACGTCAATACAGCCGGTGGAAAGACAGACTGTCGGCTCCCCGGCGGTTACTAAGGCGACCTGGAAACCGCGCGAGGCGAGAAACGCCCCCGCGGTCAGGCCTGCAACTCCCGCCCCGATAATAATGGCATCGTATTCGGTAACGCTCATTTTGGTTTCTCCAGCGCCAGGATGCCCAGATAGATATATTCCACAAGCTGTTCTTCACGGAGTTGATCGCCCCAGAGAGCGTACCTTATTCCCCGGAACCGTCGCTGGAGAAAGTCGCTGAGCATCTCCATTGATTGTTCGGGCGAGACAACACTCATCTCATTCATTATCCCCAGTGCGCGGAAAGTGCAGAAACCACCCTGGCATGGTCCCATGCCCAGGCGTGTCCGGTGCGTGATATCGCCGACATTTCTGGTACCGGTCAAATTGATAATCCGCTCCACTTCCTTTCTGTTCACCAGCTCGCATTCGCAGACGATATCTTTCATGTCCGCCAGACGTTTGGAGAGCGGGTAGCCGCTCAGCTCCTCCTGTCCGTCCAGCGGTATTGCGGCAGTTTCACAGGATCTCTTGAGATTAAAAGAAGCCATAATGGTATCGACCATCTTTTCCGCCATCAGACGAAAAGTTGTCAGTTTCCCTCCCACAATACTATACATGCCGTTTTGGTGGTCGATAATCTGGAAACCACGCGAAATTTCATGGCTGTCCATTTTCTTGGACTGGAGCAGCGGCCGGACACCCGAAAAAGCGCGGATAATACGGGTATTGTTAAAATGCGGAATCATCCGTCCCGCCTCACTGATGATCGTATCTACCTCTGCGGCTTCAATGCCGATTTTGTCCGGGTTTTCCACCTTAAGCGACGTTGTTCCGGCCAGACAAACGGCCTCATTGGGCACTATTATATCGCCGTCGGACGGCGGTCTCAGTCGGTTGATTACCATATTGGTCAGGCGGTGATTGGTAATGACCAGCGAGCCTTTGGCCAGCGTCATCGGTACAACACAGCCGGCCAGGGAGGCAATCATATTTGCCCATGCGCCGGTCGCGTTAACAATTATGTTGCCGAGGATTTCCCGCACTTCACCGGTTGCCTGGTCGGTGGCTTTAACGCCGATACAACGGCCGTGTGATTGGAGAATTTCCGTAACTTTATGCCGGGTGAAAATAAGGTTGCCCTTAAGCTGCGACGTGCGGATATTCAGCATGCACAGGCGGAACGGATCAATGGAACAATCGGGAACCTTGATTGCTTCTTCAATTTCGGGATTAAGATTAGGAACCAAATCAAGAGCTTTGGTCGAGGAAATGACTTCCGCAGGGATGCCGACTTCTCCGCAGCTGCGCAGAAATAATGCCCGGAAACGTTTGGAATCACCGGGCAGGCGCACGAACAGCCCCCCCGTTTGCTCGACGCATTTTTTGGCGATTCTCCGGAGGATCAGGTTTTC
>CAZYIE010000061.1:0-6954 GCA_964646755.1 uncultured Smithella sp. | reverse complement strand
GGTTTTCATCATAACATTCCCTGGCGGCTATCGGGTCGTTAACGGCATATCGGCCGCCGCTGTGCAGCAGGCCATGGCAGGCCCCGGTGGCTCCGGCCGCGAAGTCGCCTTTTTCAATGAGGCAGTGGGGAATGCCGCGCAGTGCCAGATCCCTGGCAATGCCGCATCCGGTAGCGCCTCCGCCAATAATAATGACATCAGCTTTAATCATTTGATACTAAGCCTTCTCTTTTTAGCCCTCACCGGCATTCGCCGGTCTGCGAGTCTTCCGCCTTCAGCCTTTGCAAATGATTATTACATAACTTTGGATATTGTCCAAATAAAAAACTGATAATCAGTAGCAGTGACCGATTGAACAATCACTATTGTAAACAGGGCGCTGTCACTAATTTCCTTTGTCATGTCGAACCGTAGGGAGACATCTTAAACATTCCCCTTTTCATTGCGACCAAAGCTATCTATCTTTTTAATCGGCAACTGATTGTTTTTTCTTGCATTGATTTTCGGAAATAGTATTATGCAACACGCGTTAAGAAAGCGAAATGTGAATTGGGGTTGATTGGGGTTGAAATATGCCATTTCAAGACCCTAATTGCGCTTCAACTCGCATTGCCCGTTACTTTAGGAACTTGAATCCCTATTGCGTAATCTGGGGTAATCAATAAAATGCCTTGCCACATCTTCATCATAGATGTATAAAATATCACCAATTTTCAAAAGGGGTGCAAAGCAATGAAATTATCCCTAACAAGAATTACATTGGTCTCTTTTCTACTTATCTTATTTGTTCCCAATTTTACATTTGCGGAAACAAAAACCTTCATTAAAGAATACACCTATCAGGCCGGCGATGAAGACAGCAAAAACTCCTGCCGAATTATAGCACTCAGAGAGGTAAAAAGGCTTCTCTTGGAGGAACTGGGAACATATTTAGAAAGCACAACCGAGGTTCACAATTTTAAGCTGACCAAAGATCAAATAGTTACTCTGACAGCGGGTATTGTCCAGACAGAACTTATTGAGGAAAAATGGAATACGGAAAATTTGAAATACTGGCTGAAAGCGAAAATAACAGCAGATCCGCAGGACGTGATAAAATCCATTGATAGCCTTCGCAAAGACCGTGCAAAGGTAAAAGAATTAGAAGAATTAAGAAAAAAATCTGACGACCTTTTAAAAGAAAATGAACGGCTAAATAAAGAGCTAAAGACGGCAAAGGGTAATGTAAAAAAAGAAGCAGTAAAGGCATATAAGCAAAATATCGATAATTTAAGCGCAACTGAATGGTTTGAAAAAGGCTATGAATTCGCTATAGCGGGCAACTACACCGATGCAGAAAAGGCATATAGCAAGGCAATAAAACTGAATCCGCAGCATGCAGGGATATACTTTATTAGAGGGTTTACTTATCTCATGCTTGGCAATAATCAGCAGGCGATTAAGGATTTCAACAAGGCTATAGAACTGAATCCGCAGTATACACAGGCATACGCTGACAGAGGGGTTGCTTATGCCAATCTTGGCAATAATCAGCAGGCGATTGACGATTACAATAAGGCTATAGAACTGAATCCGCAGTATGCACAGGCATACTCTAACAGAGGGACTATTTATGCCTTACTTGGCAATAATCAGCAGGCGATTGACGATTGCAACAAGGCTATAGAACTGAATCCGCAGGATGCAAAGATATACTTTATTAGAGGGCTTGCTTATGGCACGCTTGGTAATAATCAGCAGGCGATTGACGATTACAATAAGGCAATAGAACTGAATCCGCAGTATGCAGATGCATACGCTCTAAGAGGGCGTACTTATGCCAAGCTTGGCAATAATCAGCAGGCGATTAAGGATTACAATAAGGCAATAGAGCTGAAACCACAGGATGCAGAGGCATACACTAAGAGAGGGACTATTTATGCCATACTTGGCAATTATCAGCAGGCGATTAAGGATTACAACAAGGGAATAAAACTGAAACCGCAGGATGCAGAGGCATACTATGTGAGAGGACTTGCTTATCACATGCTTGACAATAATCAACAGTCAATTACAGATTTAAATAAGGCAATAGAGCTGAAACCGCAGGATGCAATGGCATACTATGTCAGAGGGCGTGCTTATGGCAGACTTGGGAATTTAAAGAAGGGGATTGAGAATGTTAAAATCGCCGCCAGATTGGGAAATAAACAAGCACAAGATGCGCTAAGATCAAACGGCATTGAGTGGTAAAGCAGAGGAGATTAGATAGAGAGTTTTTTAAAAATCAAATGTTGGTCAAGCCAATTACAAAGTTGCTAATGAATAAATACTATAATGACTCCCATAGAATCCATTTATGAAATCAAATCAGCTATCAGCAGTCTGGCAAGTTATACATCATCGCGTGATGTAGTCGTTTTAAAAAAGGTGCAGGTCAAATATCTGGAATTGATTGACAGGTTCTTCCTAGAGAATGAAAAGTTTGTTAAACCTGAACAGCGTGAAGCCTGTTCGCATGATAAGGATTATTTTATAAACCTTATGGATGATGCAGTAGAACATTATTATTCGGAAGTGGACGGATATCACGCGTGTACTATGCCTTAGCAAGGAGAGCTGTATGAAGAAAATTCTAACCATTGGGGTAATAATATTTTTCACTGTTGTTTCCGCTTGGTCTGGTAGCTTAGAGGATAAAATAAAGGATATTATAAGAAAGGCTGAACGAGGAGATGCTACCCTTCAATGTAGTCTTGGGGAGCTGTATGCAGAAGGCATAGGAGTCTCACAAGATTATAAGCAAGCTCTATATTGGTACACAAAATCAGCTAAACAAGGGAATGCTGAAGCTCAACGCCTGCTTGGATATATGTATGGCAAAGGTGAAGGAGTCCTTCAAGATCATAAGCAGGCTGTATATTGGTACACCAAGGCTGCCGAACAGGGGGATGCTAAGGCTCAATATAATCTTGGAATTAGGTATGAAAACGGTAAAGGAGTTTCGCAGGATTACAAGCAGGCTCTATACTGGTACAAGAAAGCTGCTGAACAAGGGGATGCTACTGCTCAATTCAATCTTGGAGTTAAGTATGACAAAGGCATAGGAGTCTCACAAGATTATAAGCAAGCTCTATATTGGTACACAAAATCAGCTAAACAAGGGAATGCTGAAGCTCAACGCCTGCTTGGATATATGTATGGCAAAGGTGAAGGAGTCCTTCAAGATCATAAGCAGGCTGTATATTGGTACACCAAGGCTGCCGAACAGGGGGATGCTAAGGCTCAATATAATCTTGGAATTAGGTATGAAAACGGTAAAGGAGTTTCGCAGGATTACAAGCAGGCTCTATACTGGTACAAGAAAGCTGCTGAACAAGGGGATGCTAATGCTCAATTCAATCTTGGAGTTAAGTATGCCAAAGGCGAAGGCGTTCCGCAGGATTACAAGCAAGCAATTTACTGGTACACCAAGGCTGCCGAACAGGGGGATGCTGAGGCTCAATACGGTCTTGGTGGTATGTATTATATGGGTGAAGGAGCCACGCAAAATTACAAACTTGCCTATGTTTGGGAAAGTTTAGCAGCCGCACAAGGTCTTAAATCAGCCATCTGGAACAGAGATATCGTCGTTAAGAAATTAACGCCACAACAATTAGCTGAAGCTCAGGAACTTGCAGCTGAAATCCAAAACAAAATAAACAACCCATCCAAACCACAAGAGTCTCAACCTTCAATAACTGAAACCGAAAAAAAGATTACCGGTTCTGGAACTGGCTTTATTATCTCAAGGAATGGTTATGTTTTAACCTGCCATCACGTCATTAAGGATGCAAAATCAATAAAAATAGTTGTGGGTGAAACCCAGCATACTGCAAAACTCATCCGTGACGATCCGCATAACGATCTGGCCTTGTTAAAAATTGATGGCACGTTTCAAGCCTTAGCTTTCGCATCACAAAGGTCAGCTAAAATGGGGCAAGAGGTTTTCACTATTGGGTTTCCTAATCCAGCCTTGCAAGGAGTAAGTGCTAAATTCAGCAAGGGTACAATAAATAGCCTTTCCGGTTTTCAGGATGATTTGCGGCTTTACCAAATAAGCATTCCGGTTCAACCTGGCAACTCGGGTGGAGCATTGTTGGATAATGACGGTAATATCCTTGGTGTTATTGTGGCAATGCTTGATGCCAAAACGACTTTCAAAATAACCGGAAGTTTACCTCAAAGTGTGAATTATGCCATTAAGGGGATATATGCACAAGCTATGCTTGATACAGTACCTGAGGTAGCTGACAAATTGATTTCACCGTCAAAGAGTAAAATCAATGCTGTGAAAAGAGTTAAAGAGAGTACAGTGATGATTTTGAGCTATTAACCAGAGTCTCAGCTGGAGTCCATGCACTCTAACGCTGAGCAATTAGAGAAAGGGGTTGGCAATGAAAAAGTTAGCAATAGTAGTGGCATTAGTTCTTCTCTTCGCCAGTGCAGCACACGCTGAAGAATACTTACACGGACAAGCTGGGACGAACTATAACAAGATTGGTAAGACCACATTCGGCTCAGATGGTTCAAGTTATAACCGCATAGGAAATACCACCTTTGGATCGGATGGCAGTACCTCTAATCGAATCGGCAACACAACCTTCCACTCCGATGGAACCTCTTCTACCCAGATCGGAAATACTCTTTTCAAATCAGATGGCACGTCAGTCAACCGCATAGGCAATACAACTTTCGGCTCTGACGGCAAATCTTGTACAAAAATTGGTAACTCAACATTCTGCCGTTGATGCGCCGGTATGGCCACTGCTGGGCTTCATCTATGAGTAAGGAGGAAAAATGGAAATTGTTTTTGAATGGCACACAACTAAAATATTAGATGACAAAAAGAAGAGTGTGGAAGAAGAGCTTAGAAGCAAAATTAGACACCACTATGGTCAAATAATTAAAAATCAAGCAGAAAAATTAATTGTTTCTCTATTTGATGAAAAACTAGGGCATTTACTAACAGGCACAGCCGTTAGCGTCAAAGGCGAAACAATTGAAGAGGCGATAAGAAATATAACATACGACCCGGGAATCGATCTGGAATTTACGGAACAATCGGGGACGCAATGCTATTAACGGCGTTGACCTGACAGTTCGCGTATTAAAAATCTATTTTGGCTTTCTTGGGCGATCACCTTATCCGGGTAAAATCCGAGGACGCCTTACCAGTTATTTTCGGAAACCATAATGATATCTTAAGGAAAATATTGGGGACGGTTCTATTTAATTGATACTGCAGAATTCCGGGAACAGTATGCTTAATTATCGGATAATTAGGCAGCATTAACAACAGCGCCCTATTTTTATCTTGACAATTGTCACGCAACTCGTTACACACTACCCATGATAAAAACATTCGCCGACAAGCATACGCACGATTTGTTCGTTACCGGTAAATCGAAGAAATTTCAGCCGGATATTCTTAAAAGAGCGGTAAGGCATCTTGAATATATAGATTTGGCAATGTGCCTCGATGATTTAAAAGTGCCGCCCAGTAATCATCTGCATACGTTAAAGGATGATAGAGCAGGTCAATATGCAATAGCAATCAATGACCAATGGAGAATATGTTTCAGGTTTATTGATGGTGATGCATACGATGTTGAAATAGCTGATTATCATTAAAAAGAGGTGGAAATATGAGCATAAAATATAATGGAAAAAGAAAAGTAAAGCCAACGCATCCGGGTGAAATACTGAGAGAAGATTTTATGCCGGATTATAATCTCAACGTTACCGGTCTTGCCAAAGCGCTTGGTGTTTCGCGTCAAACAGTGAATGAATTGTTAAGGGAGAGTCGCGCACTAACACCTCTCATGGCACTGCGTCTGAGCCGTTTGTTCGGTAATACGGCTGAATTCTGGCTAAACGCACAGCGCGCTTATGATCTCTGGAACGCGCAGCAATCGCATCAATCTGAAATAAAGAGAATTCATCCTCTGAAAGCGGCTTAAAAGAAATGGGGCTAATCGGGATGGTTTCATTGACAACCGGGATAAATCTTCGTATAAATAGCCACAATATATCTGCCTAAGGAGTTGATTATGAAGTTCCGCAATTTGGCTTTGGCAATTGTCGTCTTCTTTTTGTTTTTTCTTTTTACCACCCCAGGTTTTTGTGCTGCCGGTGATGGCAAGGTAACCATGGAAGAGTGGGTCAAGATAATCAACTCCGGAAAATTAAAACAGTCCGCCCCGCCGCCGGCAGATGAATCTAAAGATACCGGCATTAAGGGCGATGTTGTTTCCAACACAGTTCCCGATGCTCAGGGAAAGGCCGTAACCATCTACTGGCATATGGCGGACGATGCCGACGTTTACCTCAACGGGAAACCGCTGAGAAAATATGAGCCTTCCTTCAAGACTCGTTCGGATGAAGCACCCCAACCGGCATTTACTGCTCAGGCAATTATTAAGAATGGTGATGTCTTTACAGTGGGCGGCCGCCGTGGCGGCAGTTTCGGTTTAATGCTCATTGCCGTCGATGCGAATAATCAGATTGTCTTTATGACGAATCAGCAATCCTGGAAAGTATATGAACCGGGCGAGAGACCCGATTGGTTCAGCCCCGCCGTGGCGCTGAACTTTCCGGCAAAGCCTGTCACCGTTCAACCTGATCCCTGGTATCCCCAGAAGGAACTCAACGCGAAGTACGGCAATAAAGCTCTCTCCATTTGGAGCACTCCGGCCAATACCTTCGCCTATCTCTACGGAGTAGTGAACGGTATCCGGTAAAATTGTAAAAATACGGCCAGCGCCGGATTAGATAAACATTATTGTATGAGAGATTTGCCCAAACACATAAAACTAACCATTTTGTCATTCCGGGCAAGCGAAGCGCGACGAAGAGCCTGCCCCGTACTGCGATACGGGGGAATCCAGTATTATCAATGGTTTTCTGGATACCGGCCTTCGCCGGTAAGACGAT
>CAZYIE010000060.1:0-13322 GCA_964646755.1 uncultured Smithella sp. | reverse complement strand
GTGGTGAACGCGTCTAAAATCTTGAGGCGATTTGTCTCGCTCAGTTTGTTTTTGTTTCCGCCGCGGACAAATTCGGCTGACGCATCAATAAACAGGGTTTTGTTATCTTTCTTGCTTTTTTTGAGCACGATAATGCAGGTGGCGATGGTGGTGCCAAAGAAGAGATCAGGCGGAAGCTGGATCACGGTATCAATGTAGTTGTTATCGACCAGATATTTGCGGATCTTCTGCTCAGCGCCGCCGCGATAGAGCACGCCGGGGAATTCAACAATAGCCGCCGTACCGCTGGTGGATAGCCAGGAAAGCATGTGCATGGTAAAGGCAAGGTCGGCCTTGCTCTTGGGCGCCAAAACTCCTGCCGGTGAAAAACGCGGATCGTTGATCAGAAGCGGATTGCTGTCGCCTTCCCACCTTGTAGAATAAGGCGGATTGGAAACGATGGCGTCGAAGGGTTCATCATCCCAGTGCTTGGGGTCGGTCAGTGTATCACCGTGGGCAACATCAAAATGATTGTAGTTGATGTCGTGCAAAAACATATTGATGCGGCAGAGGTTGTAGATAGTGAGGTTTACTTCCTGCCCGAAGAACCCTTGCCGGACATTTTCTTTTCCGAGGACTTTGACGAATTTGAGCAACAAAGAGCCGGAACCGCAGGCCGGATCGTAAACCTTGTTCACCTCTTTTTTGCCGACGGTTGTAATCTCGGCAAGCAGTTCACTGACTTCCTGCGGGGTAAAAAATTCCCCGCCGGATTTTCCGGCATTAGCGGCATACATGGTCATCAAAAACTCATAGGCGTCGCCGAAGGCGTCAATCGTGTTGTCATAATAATTGCCCAAGCCCAAATCGCCGATTGCCTCCAAAAGTTTCACCAGCTTTTGATTTCTTTTTTCAACCGTGTTGCCGAGCTTGTTGGAATTGACATCGAGATCGTCAAACAAACCTTTGAGGTCATCTTCGCTTTCCGTGCCTTTGGCCGATAGTTCAATGTTGCGGAATGCAGCAGCCAGAGTTTCGTTGAGATTGGCGTCATGGCGCGCTTTGGCGCGGACATTGACAAAAAGCTCACTCGGCAAAATATAGAACCCTTTTTCCTTGACCGTATCGGCGCGGCCGAACTCCGCCTTCTCATCCGTAAGCTCGGCGTAGTCAAATTCTTTATTGCCGCTGCCTGCCTGTGCGTCGCACGCAGACAGGCGCCGCTCGTCTTCATTGATGTAGCTTACGAGATTTTCACTGATGAAGCGGTAAAAAAGCATCCCCAAAACATATTGTTTGAAGTCCCAGCCGTCCACGCTGCCGCGCAGATCGTTGGCGATCTGCCAGATGGCGCGGTGAAGTTCTGAGCGTTCCTGTTCTTTTGTCATTAAATTATCCTTTGTTCTGATCGATGTCTTTTTCTATAGTACAACATTCCGGCAGGGTATTGGTTGTTTTACAAATAAAATTATTTATTCGAATCTTTTGTAACATTGCAAATGCCTGCGATGCTGCCAGCATAACATTTAGCAATATTTTCACGTTGTTGATCTAATACCTTAACATCAAACAATAAACAACTTTTTTCTATTTTTACAATGGGATTTAATATGAATCGGCATATCATCTGATCTCTTTTACTGATGACCTGTTCATGGCGCTTGAATGGCTTTGCCTACAGCTTTTTCTTCGCTTCCAGCGACTCCAGAAAAGCGGTGTAACGGGTCTTGTGTTGTTCCAGGCCGCAGCTCGCCGCATCGACACAATCACCATTGACGTTCAGGAAGGGAATCCCCCGGAGAGCGAAGTGTTTTTGCAAAAGTGGTGTTACGCCGGATGCCTGATGGCAGCCCCAGTGCGAGAAATGGACAATGCCGTTAGCCCCGGCATCGTTATATATCTTTTCCAGATTCTCCAGGCGTCTGGTGAGTGGGCCGTTGCCGGGTGTCTTGATCAGCCGCCTCGCAATAATTTCCAGAGGATCACGGCTCTTGATTTCGCCGTCAAGATATCCGGTGCATTCTTCCAGATACACCTTGGCGCGCACTCCGTCATCGATAAACGGCCAGACTTCGTTATACTGGAAGACGGGGGCAATATGCGCCCAGACAATTTTGATCGTTTCTGCGGAAATATTCTTCGGGAAATTCGAATTATAAATATTGCTATCATTCAGGTCGGAAATAATGGTCCGGCATATTTTTATTAAGCGCGCGGAGCCGGACATGGCCGCCAGCGGCAGCATAAAGTTGATCATTTGATGTCCGTAATACACATTGCGCGAAAGTTTGCAGCGCAACCGGTAAATTTCCTCCATCAATTCGCCGGTGGTTAAGACATTCTGTGCTGCTGTATCAAGCCTGGCCTGATCCATTTTTTTTCCAGTCAGCGCTTCGATCTTCAAAATCAGCTCGTGCAATTGCGAGACTAGATAGGCAATTCCGGACTCATCGTCATTCTGGGGAATATCCAGGAAGAAAAAGGGTACTTTGTTTTTTTCGGCCAGATGCCGGAATGTCTTGATATTGCCGTCGCACAAAGCTGATGAAGCGATGACAAAGCGCGGCACGGGTAATATCCCGGAGGAACCGATGTCGATGGCCAGCCTGTGAAAATTGCACATCGTATTGGGAATGAAATGGGTTCCATGCCGGCCCAGAAAGTTATTGGCAATCCCCATGCTGGCAAATAAAGCGGATAGCCCTTCGAAGCATACAGGGGACAGCCCAAAAGCAAAAAGAATTTCCGTGGGAACAAAGATTGATGCCCAGACACTTTTATCCGGCGTCAATCCCTCACGGTAATAGGATAAATATTCCTTCTCCAGAGTACGGACAGACCGAACTTTATTCCGGGAAACAATCCTGACCACCAGCTGAAAAATCCGGAAGGCAACCGGCAGAGGCAGACGAAGCCCCTCTCTGGTCATGCTGCGATAGAGCAGGCGGCGCAATTTGCTGTCCAAGAGCGGGCTGTTCATGATCGGTGCGTCTCCTGAATATATTCCCGCCGCGAGGCGATAACTGCGGCGCCTATTGCCCCGGCCAGTTGCGCTTTGATTGCGACTTACACTACGTCTATTGTAACCCGGCAGTCGAGCATATTTTCCAGCTCTCCGGTAAATCCGGCATTGAGCGAAAGTCCCCCGGTAAGGATAAATGGCGCCTCCCCCTGAACTTTCCGGACCAGAGAACCGACTCTTTCGGCTATAGCGAAGTTCAGGCCGCGCGCAATGCTTCCCGCCGGTATTCCTTTTGTCATCAGAGACACAACCTCGGACTCGGCAAATACGGAACACATACTGCTGATCGGTGTCGGACGATCTGCCCTAAGCGATAGAGCGCTGAATTCGGCAAATGTTATATTCATTCTTGCCACCATGGATTCGAGGAAACGTCCGGTCCCCGCCGCACATTTGTCATTCATGGCAAATCTCAGCACATTGCCCCGTTCGTCTATCCGGATCGCCTTACTATCCTGACCGCCGATATCAATAATCGTTGCTGCCTGCGGCTGCAGAAAATTTACCCCGACGGCATGACAGGTTATTTCCGTGGTCTGCTCCCTGTCGGCAAAGGCCGTTCTGCCATAACCGGTATAAATTGTCCGAAAAATGTTCTCTTCTGCAAGGGAGCTTTGCGTAAGCAGCTTGCCGAAGGCGGCGGCGGCGGAGTCTTTCATGTTGATGGAAGTGGGAAGAATAATGGAAGCAATAATTTCCTGCCCGTTTTTCAACATAATTCCTTTGGTCGTGGTACTGCCGATATCGAGGCCGATGGAGTATATGTCCGACTCTGAGTCTGCTGGTGTCCGGACTGATTTTATCGTTGGTTTACCGGACATAATTTTTTCCATAAAAGCCTCTATTCGAGTAACATTTTGTTCATCGCTATTTACGGAAAGATCATTTTCCAGGTACAGGCAGGGAAAATCGGCTGGCAATTTATTTTTTAACCTTTCCAATTCAAAGGCATAAAAATCACAAAACTTCAGGGTGGTGACAATTAATCCGGCCAACCGCTGCTTTTCAATTTCCGCAATTATATAATTTGTCATCCCGCCGGAATCGCTGCGGGGACAGATTGTGTTTTGGAGAGAATACCGCGCCAGCGCCAGAAGTTGATCTTCCAGAGTGGCAACCCCGGAAAACTGTTTTCCGGAAGATGGTATTACCCCATGACCGCAGTGCCGCAGAAATATGCTCCCGGCATCATATTTTTTCAAAACATTCAGAAACAAAGCAGGCGCGTAGGAGGAACCGGCAATACCGATTTTTACAGCGCGCAGATTGGCCTCGCCAAAATTCAGGGAAAGCGCGGATACGTCACGTACTCCCTCCCCATCCTGCAAAGGATTAATCTTACGTTTACCATCAAAATCAGGCGCAATTTTCTTCAGCAAACCCTGATATTGTGCCGCCAGATATTTTGCGCTCTGGTCGCCAGTACGTCCGGGCACATCCAGCAGAAACGATTCGATTTGGCCCGAGGAGCAAAGAGAAGAATGCAAATGCTTCATAGCATCGCAAACTTTCGGCACAACCACGAAATCAAATTTATTTTCACCGTCAACAATTTTCGAGAAAAGATATTTGGCATAAGAACAAATGTTGTCATGCAGCGAACAGCTATACTCGAGGCTGTATTTCTCATTTTCGAAAAGCGAAATATCTACTACCTCGTGGCCGCAAGCGGCCAGCAGTTCCACCGGGATGTAAGAACAAAAGAACGGGATTTTCATCAGGGCTGCCTATTATCCTTTGCCACATTACGACCTAATTCGAGCACCGCTTTTGCATATGTATCCAGATGACGGCTAAGCGAAAATTGCCAATTCCAGGTAGTAGCTTGCGTCCGGTTATATTCTGCCATCCGCCCGCGCAGTTCATCATCTTGCACTAAAGTAAGCAAATGCCGGAGAAATTCCTCATCATCTGCCGCGAGCAGCCCTTCACGACCTTGTTCAATCAGATGCTGCAACCCGGACATCCGCATGCCGACAACCGGCAATCCGGCCACGCGTGCCTCGAGCGCCGCCAGACCAAAAGACTCTTGTCTGGTGGGTAAAGCAAATATATCAGCCCGGGCAAACAACTCAGCAATTTTTTCATGAGAGCGAATCCCGGCAAGCTCCACAACTTCCTGCAACCCCAGCCGTGTTATCAACCGGACAAGCGCTCCCCGCTGCTGACCTTCGCCCACAATGATCAGGCGAACGCGCCGCGTACCTGCGAGCCTAATAATTTCCGGCATCATTTGAATAAGGACATGCGCCCTTTTGCGAATGGACAGACGCATGACGGAAATAATCGTCAAATCATCATTGGAACGGGGAAGACCAGGCCTGCGCCACTGGTCTTCCTGCACGGCATTAGGCAATATATGCACCTGGCCAATCCTTCCGGCCTTACTCATGATCCGGGCTGCGCTAGGGCTTACAGAAGTAAAAATAACCGGCCACCGCGACCAGCCGAAAAGCAAGTCCAGGACAAAAAAAAGACCGTAATAATAATGCAGAACCGAATGGCAAGTCACCACTGTGGGAATTTGCTGACTCTTCGCCACGTACATGCTGCCATAAGCCAGCGGAGACAGAATGCTGCCATGACAGTGCACCACATCGAAAGAGCCTGCCTTCAACAGGGCCGCAACCTGGCGAAATGCTTCCAGTGTATAGATAAACCCGAAACGCGTTTTTACGGGAACATTCAGACGATGGACGGGAAAGCCGTAGCCCTGGCTCAACCCGGGGGTGGCCGTAATTATTTCGGGCTGATGCCCGGCTGCCGCGAGCGATTCCGCCAGGCCTTGTAAATGAATTTCAATACCGCCGATGCGGGGATGGAACCAGTCACAAATTAAAGCAATTTTCATAATATTATTTTAAATAATTATTTACAGTTATCTCCTCCGCTGGCGGAGGTGTCACCCGGCAGCCGCCGGGTTTTACTCCGTGACGGAGGTGGACTATATGGGTGCCAATGTGTAACTTGTGAATGTTTACGACAGCACTAAAAACATCCACCCCCCAACCCCCGCCAGCGGGGGACATTAAAAACAAGCTGCAATCGCTGGCTGCCATTTACAACACTGCATTCTGTGGATACTCTTACGCTTCATCCACACTACATATTTTTTTGTTATCTGGGCCGGAATTTTCCCCCTGTAACAAGATCTTTCCAACGTAAATGAGGCGCTGGATTGCCGTTATATTAGTCAGCACTGCAAAAACGGCCAGCGATATTTTCATCAGCACAACGCCAGCCTCTGGAATAGAACCCAGTGCAGAGGCAATGAGCAGCAGCACAAATCGTTCCGGCCGCTGCATTCTGCCGACATTGCACTCGATGCCCGCCGCTTCCGCCCGCGCCTTGACGTAGCTCGTCAGGAATGATCCAGTGATCGTCAGAATAATAAACATGACGGTAAGGGGGCTGTAACTAGCCGGATGGCCGGCATTAGGCGACCAGAAAAGGGCGCTACCCCCAGCGAAATGCCAAGCCAGACCCATAAAGATAAAGGCTTCACTCAACCGGTCCAGACAACTGTCATAAAAAGCGCCAAAGCGCGATGTTTTGCCGGTCAACCGGGATAACTGACCGTCCAGAATATCGCAGGTGCCGGCCAGGGCGACCAGCCAGCCTCCCAGATAGAAATTACCTGTGCTGAAAATCAACCCGGCAAAAGCGCTGAGCACGCAACCGGCGGTAGTGACGGCATTGGGAGAAATTCCCAGCCGGACAAGCAGATTCAATACGGGATTAATGATTTCCCGATAGACACGGTGAGTCCTTTGACTAAAAAGAAAGAATTCCGGCAAACGCAATGTTCTTTACACCTCAGTGATTATTTACCGGCTGCGACGGCCGGAGATGAAAGCCTCTGTCATTTTAAGCGCCTCATCGTCGGGATACTGGCTGGGGGGATGTTTCATAAAAAACGCCGAGGGAGAAATTAAAGCTCCGCCGATACCGCGATCTCGCGCCAATTTACAACAACGGATGGCATCAATAACAACGCCGGCTGAATTAGGCGAGTCTTCTACCGACAGCCGCAGTTCCAGATTCATCGGCACATCGCCGAAGATCCGCCCTTCCATGCGGATATAGGCAACCTTGTTGTCATTTTGCCAGGGAACATAATCCGTCGGACTGATATGGATATCGTCATTGGCCATTCTCTCGGCTGTGACCGACTGAATGGCTTCGGTTTTTGATTCCTTCTTGGAATGCAGCCTCTCGGAATTCTTCATATTCAGAAAATCGGTGTTGCCACCGAAGTTAAGCTGGTAGGTATGGTCGAGATTAACGCCGCGCTGCCGGAAAAGATTAGTGAGGGAGCGGTGGATAATTGTGGCTCCAATCTGGGATTTGACGTCATCACCGATAATGGGGATATTCCGCTGACGGAAACGCTTCGCCCAGGTTTTATTGCTGGCGATAAATACGGGCATGTTGTTGATTACAGCTACACCGGCTTCCAGCGCACATTCCATATAAAAATGGGCGGCCTTCTGAGAGCCGACCGGCAGATAATTAAGCAGGATATCCGCCCGCGATTTTTTCAGTGCAGCGACAACCTCCTGGCGTGTAGCTTCGGGACGCGAGGCCAGAACAAACCGGCGGTTTTCCGGATATTTTTCCATATGGGCGGAAAGACTGTCGCTCACATGCCCCATTAGAACTTCCACGCCGGTTTGCGGAATATCGCGCTGAAAAATATGTGTACAGTTAGGAGGAGAAAAAACAGCCTCAGCATAATCTTTTCCCACTTTGCGTTGATCGATGTCCCAGGCCACCACTACTTCGATATCACCGGGTTTATATCCCCCGATCATCCAATGCATCAATCCGCAGGCATCGCTTGCTTTGCGGTTTCTATAGTAGTGAATTCCCTGCAGGAGAGAACTGGCACAATTTCCCACGCCAATCACAGCAATACGGATTTTTTTCACTTCTGACAATAACCTCTTTTCTTCACTTATCTTTTTAGCAGAAACTGTGACAGACTGCCAACTTCCGTCTGTCACAGTTCTTACTGTTTTTTAGATGTCCAGGTGCTTGACTTTTTGCTTCGCCCACAGGACATTATAGATGTTATCCAGCACACATTTCAGGCTATTAGTCAAGATAAACCACAGGGGAAACATCTTCCGGAAAGCATTGACATAAATCAGTTTCGGATCAAAAACTTTCCGCAAGGTAAGTGACTTTAAGCACCGGAACAATTCCTCTTCGCTTAAGTGGCGGGTACGGATATTACAGGTAAACCCGTCATACCGGCTGAAATCATTATTGGTAATAAGCCCCTGGGCTTCCAATTCCTCCCGGACGCGCGTCCGGGGGTAGGGAGTCAGAAACTGGGCATAGATAGAGTCCGGCAGTAACGACTTGATCATATTGTATTGCCTGGTTACGGAATTCCAGTCATCGTCCGGATAACCAACCACACACCCGGCAACAATAGCAATATTATGGCGGCGCAGAAGTTGGGCGGCCCGCCGGTTCTTTGCCGGATTTGTCGGTTTTCCCATTCCTTTGAGGGCTGCCGGTTCCATGGATTCAAACCCGACAAAGGCAACCTTGAAGTTGGCCCGCTCCATTTTCATAACCAGATCGGGATTATCCGCAATACCGGCTGCCGTAACCTGAGTCATATAAATCAGATCATTCAGGCCATTGGCGATGATGGCATCGCAAATATTATGCAAGTGTTCTATATCATAAGTTATATTATCATCGGAGAAAAAAACTGATCTGGTTCCCTGGGCCTTGATATTCCGCAGATCGTCAATAACCCTTTCGACGGGAAACTGGCGAAACACTGCACCATACATGTGCATAATAGAACAAAATTTACAGTGAAAAGGGCATCCCCGGGAGGTTTCGGCAACATCCATGGACCAGGGCCCGAAAAAAAAGTCATGTGCCAGCCTTGCTGTTCGCTGAGGAAGATTGATCTTCTTCAAATCCAAAAGCGGACGATCCGCGTTATGAATCCATAGTTCGCAGTGGCGGTAGCTTAAGCCCAAAATACCTTCATAAGCATTATCTCTTTTTTCCAGCGCTGCAACCAGTTCCCGAAAAGTCTCCTCGCCTTCACCACGCACGATGAAATCCAGAACATCTGTCCACTTCCCGGCACTCTCATCGCGCGCCATCAATGTAGCGTGATAACCTCCGGCAATAAGTGTTATACTCTGATCCAGCGACCGTATATACCGGCCAACGCGCAATAAGGTGTCAAACTGAAAAGACATGGCGCTCAAACCCACAACCTGCGGACGGAAATTTTTCAGAACATCGGCTATTGGCTGACGCAGATGAGGCTTATGAACAACCAGATCCAGAACCCGGACATCATGGCCTTGCATATTCCCCGCCAGGGAAGCAAGCCCCAGATTCGGCAGACGCATTATATTGTCAAGATAGTCGGCGGTATCCGGCATGGCAATGAGCAGAATTCTCATGAAATAATCATCCTCAGCGTTTCATCTAACCTTGTAACAACTAACATAGGGAACCACAAAATTACAACCCGAATTATAGCCGATCAATATTGCAGCGGTACGAGGAAGGCAATTAATATTTATTCCCGTCAGGCATTATTAATTGACAGACAAGGCCTTTCTTTTTATGATGCGCCCCTGGTGAAAGTAAAGTCCCGTCCTAAAAAAGAGGCCTTGCCCTGATGAAATACTTCTGCCGCTTTATCCTTTGTTCAATTTTACTGATTTTTTCCCCCTCGATTACATTTGCCTCAGAATTGGGTCCGAATTATGCCGAATCATTACACCTGGCCATTGACCATGCCGCCACCCCCTCCGGCTGGACACCCCCTTCACTTTTCGTCATCCCCGACACTACCGTGGGAACAACAGAAGGTCTGGTTTATGATGGCGGCAAACTGATTGTACGGACAGCAACAAAATCACGCAATTTCAAATGGAACTATGTCGGACAAGCGGCCTACAAAATATATGGACCGGCGACAACTGACGCCGCCTGGGTAACAACCGGCAACGATGCCACCCGCTTTCTGACCGCTAACGGAGTGAACGGCAGCAATGTCGCAACCCTTCTGGAGCGCGGCCTCGGCATGAACGCGACAGGAACGCATGACGCCATCGTCGAGTTCGCCTTTATTCCGACAAACGACAACCTGATGCGTCCCGTACGCAACCCCGACATCACGCAGTATCTCCCCGCGCAATACGGCGATGCGCTCCCCTTCGTGAAGCCCGCCGGGATGACCGACGCCACCTACGCCAACTTCAAGGCCTACTACGAAAACTGGAAGGCCGGCGCTTACGGTTCCTATGCCTTTCCCTGGACACAGCTGGGTTACACCTTCTTCTGGGACAATGGGTACACACTGGCGCAGATTAACGGCATGAGCGAGTTCATCATCCTCGGACAGACGCCGGTCGACATCTACGGGATATACGCCACCCAATCTTACATCTACACACGCAACGACGGGACCGACTTCAGCACCGCAGCCAGCGCTCAATACGGCAACGGTTTCGCCAGCTTCAAGATTGACGGCACCTGCGATACCGTATGGGCAGGGCACCGCTTCCAGAAAAACGTCCGGACGACCACGGCTGTGCCCAATGAGATCCGTATTGAAAGCGGCGGTTCCGTCTCCGGCGGCCAGGGGCTCCTGATCTGGTCGCTCAATTATGACGTGATTAACAATGGGATCATCAGCGGTGCGACCGCCGACAAATTCGGCATCAGCGGGACCTCAAATATCGCCATCCTGTTCAAAGGCGATACGAGCACTGATTACGCAATTACAACGGCTGGTGCCGTCAACCGTCTCACCAATTCCGGAATTATCTCCAGCCCCGGGATCGCCGTCAAGGCCGAGGCGGGCAATACGGAGATAACCAACAACGCGGGCGGCATTATTGCAGGCGATGTTTATGCCATTCAGACGGGTGCAGGCGACGACACGGTAACCGTCAACGGCGGCAATATTTCCGGCCGCATTGATCTGGGAGCAGGAACAGATTCCTTTACCGTAGCGCCGGGAAGCAACGCCAGACTGCATTTTACCGTGAACAAAGATGCCCCGGCTGTCGCCGCAATAGCCAATGCCGAAACAGTCACCATAGCTGACAATACAACAATTGCCGTTAATTTTACCCCGACAAAAAACATCAGTAACAATGATCAATTTCTCCTGGTGGATACAGGCACACTGAATGCCACTCCGGCGAATCTCATTGTCACAAACGATGTTTATCTGCCCATGCTCAGCTTTAGCGCCACTAAAAGCGGAAACAAGCTTTACCTTGTTGCCTCCAGAAACGGCACTTACTACGGCACCAATTCGGGAAACACCTCCCTGGGCAATGTACTGGACAACCTCGCCAACACCGCCACAGGAGACATGTCCACTGTTCTGGCCTACCTGGACAAATCGGGCAGTGCAACCTCCGCCCGGCAGATGGAGCCGATAGTCAATGCCGGAGCAATTCAGGCGGGTTATGCAACAATTCATCATTTTAATCAAACAGTCGCGAGCCGCATCGAGCAGTTACCCTTAATCCTCCAAGCCAGGGAAAATATGATGACCGGCTTTTTGACCGGTGATGAACCGGCAAATACGGGAGCATGGACGCAGGTTTTCGGCGCAACTATGCACCAGGACGGACGGGATGCCATTAGCGGCTATAATGCCAATGTGGACGGAATTTCCCTGGGCTGGGACAGATTGTTTGCCGAAAACTTTTTTGCCGGATTTAGTTTCGGGTACGCGCACAACAGCATTTCCTCTTCTGATTCCACAGCAAAAACCGGCATTGACAGTACCCAGGGCAGTATTTACGGCAGTCTGATCACAGAAGCTTATTACCTGAACGCTATCGCATCATTCGCCTATAACCGCTATGACTCCTCCCGTTATATGTCCTTCGGCGGCATCGACCGCACCGCTAAAAGCAGTTACGACGGCAATCAGTATTCCGGTTACCTGGAAGGCGGCTTCAATTTTCATCAAAAGGGAATAAAAATGACGCCTCTTATCTCGCTGCATTATCAACACCTGCAACTCCATGACTATTGCGAATCAGGCGCCGGCGCGCTGAACCTGGCGGTAGATACTCAGAGATATAATATTCTGCAAAGCGGCCTGGGAGCCAAAATTGCCTATCCCCTGGCGGATAAAAATGTCCGGTTCATTCCCGAACTGCATGCCCGCTGGCTGTATGACTTTGTCGGCGCCCCGCAGCAGTCGACAGCGCAATTCGCCGGAGGCGGCGCAACCTTTGCCACAAGGGGACTGGAACCGCCCAAATCAAGTTATAACATCGGGGCAAAGCTGAATATTTTGACGGAATACGGAGTAACTCTTTCGCTGGATTATGATCTGGAAATAAAACAGGGTTTTCACAGCCATAATGGATATATCAATGTACGTTATGAATTTTAATAATTCAACTTGCTACTTCTTTTTCAACGGTTTGGACTGTGGCACACAAACTTTTTTATATAATGCTTCTCCTCTACTGCTAGGGATAATACTATCCCATTCATTATTGTTATATCGATAACGGTTTAAGACCGTTTCATTCTTGTCAAACTCTATATAATCTCTCACCCTTATCAGTCTTTTATTACAATCAATTTCCCACAAAAGAACGTCGTGGTGATAGTCTTTATATTTTAGTGATTTATCCAAATCATATTTCTTGACCTTTTCAATCGTCTTTTCCCTAGTATCATCCGTTATAATCTTATAAGTCCAAACTAATGGAATGTCGGTTGGGTTCCTGATTATTTTTTTATTGTAATATGAATTATATCCAAGATACTCCCATATTTTAGGATTTGGTTGTTCCGGAAAACAAATTGATGGAACTAAAAGAACGATGATCGTAAATAGTATGAACAGTTGTTGAATTTTATTTTTCATAAACCCTCTAAATTCAATCCGTCTTGCAACTGATTTTTTGTGTATACACAGCATATTGATATCGCTAAACAATTGGCAAGCAAAACACCAATTTTTTACAAAATATTTACTCATATCAAAAAAGGGCTTCAGGGAAAACCCTGAAACCCTTGATTTTGGTGGAGATGAGCAGGATCGAACTGCTGGCCTCTTGAATGCCATTCAAGCGCTCTCCCAGCTGAGCTACACCCCCAATAAGACTTAACGAATTGTGCAGCCCCTTTAACATGCGCGTTTATAAGTTGTCAACAGATTTTAGCTTGACTTTTTGAACCCCGTCGATATAATCGCTGCCCGTGCCGGAGTGGTGAAACTGGTAGACGCAGGGGACTCAAAATCCCCCGTTCGCAAGGGCATGTCGGTTCGATTCCGACCTCCGGC
>CAZYIE010000059.1:0-15209 GCA_964646755.1 uncultured Smithella sp. | reverse complement strand
TCCGGCATTTGGTGCCAGGCTGGACACGGCCTATATTCTGGGCATGGCGAAGATGGATGGCGGCGTCAAGATTCTGCTGGATATCGACTGTGTTCTTAGCAATCGGGAAATTGAAGACGTCGCCAGTGCGGCATAATAAATAGCTAAGTCGAATATAATAATAAGGAGGTATTATGATTGTGTTTAGCAAGATCATGAAGGCAAGTGTAAAAAGCAAAATTTATTTTCTACCGATCCTGTTTCTACTTGGTTTCGTGACTCTGCTGCTGGCTAACCTGTATCTTGAAAACAAGGTAACCACCACAATTATTTTCCCCCAGTTCGGAAACCAGATCGTCAAAGGCCATCAGAACACTCTCAAGGCCGTGGTCGATGTGGAGGCCGCATACCTGTCCCAAAAGCTGAAATCCCAGCAGACGATGGACGAAAAGATCGCCTTGGTCATCAAGGAAACTGATCCCATCCGTTTCTTCGAAGACGGATCAGGGTATTTCTTCACCTATGATATGACCGGGACCAGAATCAATGTTCCCATCAACAAGTCACAGAACAATCAAAATCTCATCGCCCTAGAAGACAAGAAAGGATTCCGGTTTGTTGAGGAGTTCGTTAAGGTCGCCAAGGCGGGGGGCGGTTTTGTGGAATACCACTTCGAGAAGGAAGGAAAGGGCATCCAGCCCAAACTCAGTTATATAAAACAGATTCCCGGCACAGACTTCCTAATCGGAACCGGGGTTTATATCGATAACGTCGCGGATGAAAAGATACGTCTCCAGTCACAGATCAGCTCTAAGAACCGGGGATATCTCCTCTACAAAATCGTGATATTCATTGCGATCTTCGTTCTGATAACACTCATATCCGTTTTGATGGCCAGTTCTATTGTGTCTTCCATCAAGAAGGTCATTGCCGGCCTGACGGACGGTGCCGATCAGGTAGCTTCCGCCGCAGCCCAGGTGTCATCTTCGAGTCAATCTTTGGCGGAAGGAGCATCCGAACAGGCTGCGTCTTTGGAGGAAACATCTTCATCCATGGAAGAAATGTCTTCCATGACCAAACATAATGCCGAAAACGCCGGACAGGCCAAAGCGATGATGGGCGAAGCCAGTCACGTTGTGGAGAAAGTCAGCGAACACATGGAAGAGATGAGCAAGGCCATTTTGGAAATTACAAAAACCAGTGAAGAGACATCCAAGATCATCAAAACCATTGACGAGATCGCTTTCCAGACCAACCTGCTGGCCCTCAACGCGGCAGTGGAAGCGGCCCGGGCAGGCGAAGCCGGGGCAGGTTTTGCCGTTGTTGCCGACGAAGTAAGAAATCTGGCCATGCGGGCAGCGGAGGCAGCCAAGAGCACGAACAACCTCATTGAGAATACAATTAAATCTGTCAAGAGCGGCAACGAACTTACTCAAAAGACGCAGGAAGCCTTTAAGGAAAACATCGCTATTGCCGGAAAGATTAGCCAGTTGATTGATGAAATCGCTACGGCTTCACAAGAACAGTCCAACGGTATCTCCCAGGTGAGCACCGCAGTATCGCAGATGAACGGGGTAACCCAGCAGACGGCGGCCAACGCCGAAGAATCGGCCAGCGCCTCTGAAGAATTAAACGCCCAGGCGGCACAGATGAAAGGCTATGTGGCCGACCTGAGCGCCGTTGTAGGCGGAAGTTCTCAGAAAAACACCGCACAGCCAACGGCAATGCAGCGTAAACCGTCTCATACCGGGGGTGCAGTTAGCAAACGCCCTGTTTTATCTTCCAGGCAGGAAGAAAAAACTGCAAAAGGATTGGCCAAAGGTAAGGCGCTTCGCCCGGAGCAGGTGATTCCCATGGACGATGGTGACTTTAAGGATTTTTGATGAAGGAAGGGGAAAAAGGCTGAGGGCTGAAGGCTGAATCTCTCCCGCGAGGGGAGAGGGAGAATGCGGAATGCCGGTGACACGGCCTGCAACAAAAGGGAAGGTGTTCATGTAGGCCGCATCGCGTGCCCTTTAGGGTAGACCTCATGCGGCGTTTAAAATAATACCTCCGGGTTAATGACCCGGCCTACAAGGAAATGAACTTTGATTAATTTAAACGAAGACATATCAACCAGAAACATGACAGATGCCGAATTTTTCCGCTTTGCCGAGTTTATTCGAGATCAGTGCGGCATTAAGCTGCCCCTGCCGAAAAAGACGATGTTGCAAGGCCGCCTGCAAAGGCGCCTGCGCGTGCTGCAGCTTAATTCATTTTCGGCTTACGCTGATTTTGTTTTTAGTGCGAAGGGAAAAGAAGAAGAACTCTTCCATATGATTGATGCCGTCACAACAAACAAAACGGACTTTTTCCGGGAATCAAAACACTTTGATTATCTCAATAGCGTAGTGTTGCCGGAAATAGTAAAAAAATCCAACGGTGCCGCCCGGCAGCAAATTAAGGCCTGGTCTGCCGCCTGTTCCACGGGAGAGGAACCCTATACTTTAGCCATGGTTTTAAGTAAATTTACCGAAGGCCATCCTTCCTTCCATTTCTCCATCCTGGCGACTGATATTTCGACAAAAGTTTTGACCAGCGCACAAATGGGAATTTATCAGGAAGAAAAGATAGAGCCGGTGCCGATGGCCTTCCGGCAAAAATATCTGCTCCGCAACAAAGATAAAACAGCAGTTAGAATAGTGCCGGAGCTCAGATCTTGCGTAAAATTTATGCGGCTGAATTTCATGAATAGCGATTTCGGTATCCGGGAAATGATGGATATAATTTTTTGCCGCAACGTAATTATCTATTTTGACCGCCCTACGCAGGAAAGTATTTTACAGCGCATTTGCCGCTACTTGGCGCCGGGCGGATATTTATTTATGGGGCATTCGGAAACTCTCAACGGGATGGATTTACCCGTTGCTCAAGTATCAGCATCAATATACAGGAGATGAGGGTAAATAGGCATTGTAGGCCGTGTGCCCTCACACGGCGAAAACATGACTAACCGAGCAGGAGATAATCAAGTGACTTTATTCAATAACAAAATTCGAGTATTGGTGGTGGACGACTCCGCAGTAGTTAGGCAGACATTGATGGAAATTATCAATTCCGACCCGGATTTGGAGGTAATGGCTGCGGCACAGGATCCTTTTGTGGCCGCCGAAAGAATGCGCGATGAAATACCTGATGTAATTACTCTGGACGTAGAAATGCCGCGTATGGACGGCATTACTTTCTTGCAGAAGATCATGAGCCAACATCCGGTTCCGGTAGTCATCTGCTCATCCCTTGTCGAAGATCATTCGGGAACGGCGATGAAAGCACTGGAATACGGCGCCGTGGAAATTATCCAAAAGCCACGAATCGGGACAAAACAGTTCCTGGAAGAATCCAGAATACGGATATGCGATGCAATTAAAGCCGCAGCGCAGGCCCGGGTTCGGGCTCTGGCCAAAACAAGGCAGGTTGAGCCGAAATTAACTGCTGACGCCGTAATCGCCAAACCCAATGCAAACGCGGCTATGGTGGAAACAACCGATAAGGTAATTGCTGTGGGAGCTTCAACGGGGGGTACGGAAGCTATCCGGGTTTTTTTAGAGGGAATGCCGGCAGATGCGCCGGGAATTGTTATTGTACAGCATATGCCGGAACACTTTACGAAATCATTTGCGCAAAGACTGGACTCTCTTTGTAAAATATCAGTCAAGGAAGCCCAGGACAATGATACTGTCATCACCGGAAGAGCCCTTATCGCTCCTGGTAATTATCATACGTTGCTTAAGCGCAGTGGCGCTCGATACTTTGTGGAAATAAAAGAAGGGCCTCTGGTCTGCCGGCACCGTCCTTCCGTAGATGTTCTTTTCCGCTCAACGGCAAGGTATGCCGGCCGGAATGCCGTTGGAGTTATCATGACGGGTATGGGTGATGATGGCGCCAGAGGGCTGCTGGAAATGAAACAGGCCGGAGCCTATACTTTCGGACAGGATGAAGCAACCTGTGTCGTTTACGGCATGCCCCAGGAAGCTTTCAAAAGGGGAGCCATCGACAAGGTTCTTCCTCTGGAAGGCATAGCCGATAAAGTACTGATGAAGTGCAAAGAAAAATAATCGCATTTGAGATGGAATTCAGGCTTAAGGAATGGTGACAACTATGAAACATATTTTGGTAATTGATGATGATGACATGCTTCGGGCAATGCTGAAAAAGTTATTAAGTGATGCCGGGTATGCAGTGGCCGTCGCTGAAAACGGGATAGAGGGGATGAAGTTACAACAACAGAATCCGGCAGACCTGATTCTCACAGACATTATTATGCCCGACATGGAGGGTATTGAGGTTATCACGGAGTTGCGCAAGAAGTATCCGGCAACGCAAATTATTGCCATGTCCGGCGGTGGCCGCATCAATGCCGATCAATATCTGACAATAGCCCAAAGGCTGGGAGCTCAGAGAGCGTTTGTCAAACCGTTTAAATCAGGAGAAATGCTCGCAGCAGTAAGAGAACTGCTGAAAATTGATGTTGGCGAAAAATGACGGACTCGTAAAAAGTCAGGAATTCCCTCCCCCTCCCCCGGGAGACTGTGGCGCAATTAGAAAAAATGTCATTCCGAACGTATGTGAGGAATCTTAAAGTACGGAATTTATTAAAAACAAGATTTCTCGCGGAGTATGACCCGGCGCATGCAGGGCTTCGAAATGACACAAAAATGAATTGCGACACAGTCTCTGACGGAGGAGGGCTAGGGTGGGGGTGGTAAGTGGTGGGAATCATGTCTTTACCCTTTTCTGGCGGGATGAAAGGAATGGGCACATCATCCATGTGATGTGAGAAAGAGCCGTAAAGGAGGCTGCTGGATTATGAAAAATGATAAGCCGCCGAATATGCAAAATGAAGAAAACCTGGCCCTCCTGCAGCGGCGTATTAAAGAATTGGAAATGGATGCGCTGGAATTTCGCAGTGCCAGAAATGCCCTGGTGGAAGAACAGAGGTTTCTGACGGAGCTGACTAACCGCCTTCCGGGAATGGCCTATGCCCGGCACGACAGCCCGAACTGGACAATGGACTATGTAAGCCGGGGATGTCTGGCGCTTACAGGATACAGCGCCAATGATTTCGCCGGGAATAATAAAATATCATTGGCGCAGTTGATTTATCCCGCAGATATCTCAAAAGCCAGACAGGAAATACAGAACGCCCTGAAATCAAAAACAGATTATCGTGTCCATTTTCGTATCCGTGATCGAGCCGGGGCTGAAAAATGGGTGTGGGAACAAGGCCATGGTGTTTACTCGGATGACGGAGAGCTCATCAACCTGGTCGGGTTTATCAGCGATATTACCGAAGATAAACAGGCGGAGGAAAAACTTCACCAGACTACAGAAAGCCTGCGCAAGGCCATCCTGGGAACTGTCCAGGCCGTATCCACGGCCATGGAACTCCGGGACCCTTATACAGCCGGACATGAAAGAAGAGTTGCAGATCTGGCCGCAGCTATAGCCGTGGAGCTGGGCCTTTCGCAATGGCACATTGAGGGAGTGCGCATAGCAGGTCTAATCCATGATATCGGCAAGATTTACGTGCCCGTAGAAATCTTAAGCAAACCGGGACGACTCAATGAAGTGGAGATGAGCTTGATCCGCATGCACTCTCAGGCGGGGTTTGAAATTTTGAAAGGGTCGGAATTTCCCTGGCCCATCGCCGAGATCGTAATTGAGCATCATGAACGGATTGATGGAACCGGCTACCCTCGAGGACTAAAAGGAGAGGATATGCTCATTGAGGCTAAAATAATAGCCGTTGCTGATGTTGTTGAGGCTATGGCATCTCCCCGCCCTTATCGCCCCGCTCTGGGGTTGAATCTGGCATTGGAAGAAATAACAAGCAAGCGGGGTAAACATTTCGATACGCTTATAGCCGACATATGTATTGATGTTTTTCGTAAAAAAAATTTCCAGTTTGATTACAGTATGGAAACAGCGCGGAAACGTTTGATTTAAATGGAAGGCTGCCCGGAGAGGCGAAGTAACGTCATGAAAACGGATAAAAACATCAACCCTGAAAAATATCATATCCTGATTGCTGAAGACAGCAAGGCTCAGGCGGCCGCTCTGATAGAAATACTCACAGGCAATGGTTATGAAGTAACTGCTGTGGAAAACGGCCTGGACGGGCTTTATAAACTTATGGAAATAAAACCAAACCTGATTATCAGCGATATCTGGATGCCGAAAATGAACGGCTTCGAGTTCTGCAGGGCAATCAAAACTGATAATGATTTGCACACGATCCCGGTAATATTGATTACCTCGGTTACCGAAACCAGCAGCATTATCAATGGTCTGGATGCCGGCGCCGACTATTTTCTAACAAAACCATATAGTGAAGATGTCATGCTTTCAAAAGTGGCGTCGATCTTATCTGCCGGCAATATTGCGGGCAATGATCAGATAAAGGCTCCCGTTGAAATCCAACTCAATGGGAAAATTGAAAAGTTTAATCTTGATCCGCAGAAGATTCTTAATTTCTTTATTTCCACTTATGAAAATCTTATCTCTCACAACAACAATCTGACTGCGGCAAAGAAGGAACTGAGAATTTTGAGTGACAATCTTGAGGAGAGGGTGCGCGAAAAGACTTTGTTTCTCGAGGAAGCGGAAGAGTCTTTGCAAAAGAGCCTGTGGAGCCTTAAAAGGACATTTGGCGGTATCGTAAAGGCGCTCGCCGGAACCATCGAAATGCGAGACCCCTATACGGCTGGACACCAAAGACGTGTTACTCAGCTGGCCTGCGCCATAGGAAAAGAAATGGAATTTTCGGAGGCGAAGCTGGAAGGATTACAGGTTATGGGCCTACTCCATGATATCGGCAAGATAGTAGTGCCGGCGGAAATTTTAAGCCGGCCCGGAGAGCTCAATGAAATTGAATTCAGTCTGATAAAATTTCATCCCGAGGTGGGCTCTAATATTTTGAAGGAAATAGAATTTCCGTGGCCTGTCGCGGACGCCGTAGCCCAGCATCACGAACGGATTGACGGCAGTGGCTATCCGAAAAAACTCAAAGGCAATGAGATGCTTATTGAGGCTAAAATAATTGCCGTTGCCGAGGTTGTCGAGGCCATGTCCTCACACCGTCCTTACAGGCCTGCACTGGGCATTGATGCTGCTCTGTCTGAAATTATAAAGGGCAGAGGGATTTTATATGATGAACGAGTGGTTGATAACTGTGTCCTCATCTTTAAAGATAATAATTTCAGCTTTGACGCTGATAATTGATTGTAGGCCGCGTGACTCACGCGGCGCAATGACGAACAAATATCGCCGGGTCAGGTGACCCGGCCTGCGGCGAAAACGCTCAATGTCCCCGAATAAATAAGGCATAATATCTTGGAATCTAATTACTTGAAATATCTCACCGACAGCGAACAGGTGGAGGATAAGCTGCGGGAAAGCGAGGCCAAACTACAGGCAATCTTCGATGCGGTAGGAACAGGAATAGTTGTCATCGACAAGGAGACTCAGATCATTATTGAGGCTAATCCAACTGCTGTAGAAATGACCGGGTTTCCCAGAGAGAAGATTATTGGCCAGATCTGTCACTCGTTACTTTGCCCTGCCCAGGCCGGCAAATGTCCGGTCAAAGATCTTGGTCAAAGCGTTGATCACTCTGAACGTAAGCTGCTTTGCGCAAAAGGAAATCAAAAGGACATTCTAAAAACCGTTCATCCTATTACCATCGATGGCCGAGCTTGTTATGTGGAAAGCTTTATTGATATTTCCGAACGCAAGCAGGCCGAGATGGAAATAAAAAAGGCGAAAGAGGCGGCGGAGGCCGCCACGGCGTCCCAGAGTAGATTTCTCGGTAATATGAGCCACGAAATCCGCACGCCGCTGAACGGGATAATAGGCATGACAGAGTTGTTGCTGGATTCCCAACTTGGCGCCGAACAAAGGCAGTTTGCTGAAATAGTCCGGACGAGCAGCGAATCCCTGCTATCGCTCCTGAATGATATTCTGGATTTATCTAAAATTGAGGCGCACAAACTTAATCTGGAAAAACTCGATTTCAACCTGCGGGTTGCCCTGGAGGACATTGCCGATCTGGTCGCCGTCAGCGCCCAGGAAAAAGGATTGGAGTTAACCGCCCTGGTCGAACCGGAAGTGCCGTCTTTTCTGCGGGGCGATCCCGGACGCCTGCGTCAGGCCATTATAAATTTGGCCGGCAACGCCGTAAAATTCACCCAAAAGGGAGAGGTAGGCATTCGAGTGTCGCGTCAGGCCGAAGACGAACGGACAGTAACACTTCATTTTGCCATCAGTGACACGGGAATCGGCATTCCCGAAAACCGCATTGCAGCTCTTTTTGCCCCTTTTGTTCAGGTAGACAGCTCCACTACGCGTAAATACGGCGGTACGGGGCTGGGATTGGCTATTTCCCGGCAGTTGGTTGAGCTTATGGGCGGTAAGGTTGGGTGCGAAAGTGAAGTTGGCAAAGGTTCCACGTTCTGGTTTACTGTCGTTTTGGAAAAACAAACCCAAACCGCCTTTACTGCGGCTGAAGCATTTGCGGATATCAGTTCGGTAAAAGTACTGGTAGTGGACAATCACACCACCAACAGGCTGCTGGCGGTTACCCTGCTTAAAGGATGGAAATGCCGTCCCGGCGAAGCGGAGAGTGGCCAGTCCGCACTGGCAGCGCTTAGGGCAGCTGTGCGGGAGAACGACCCCTACTCGGTTGCTCTTCTGGACATGATGATGCCGGAGATGGACGGCGAAGAACTGGGCCGCCTGATCAAAGAAGACAAGGAACTAAGTGATACGCGGATCATTATGATGACCGCCCTGGGCAAAAGAGGAGATGTCTCCCGCCTGGCCAGTCTCGGTTTTGCCGGATATTTTACAAAGCCCATCCGGCAAACGCATCTTTATGATGCCATTGCCCTGGCTATGGGCAGGGGAAAAGGCGGAAGCGCTGGTACGTCCGGACATATTATTACCCGGCATACAATAGCCGAGTCGCATTGGGCCGATAAGCGAATTCTGGTGGCGGAGGACAATCCGACCAGTCAGACAGTTGCCCTTGCCCTATTGGAATACCTTGGGTTTAAGGCTGATGTGGTCGGAAATGGCGCTGCGGCAATTCATGCTCTGCGTAATACGCATTACGATCTGGTGCTTATGGACTGCGAAATGCCTGAAATGGACGGCTACGAAGCCACCCGCCGTATCCGTAAGCGCGAAACAGACGTGTTGAATCCGGATATCCCGATTATTGCCCTGACTGGCCACGCGCTGGCGGATGACCGCAACAAGTCAAAAAGTGTCGGGATGAACGACCATCTGGACAAACCCGTGCAGCTGAAAAAACTCTCGGAGATGTTGTCGCGCTGGCTTACAAAAACTAACGGCAAAGAAAAAAATCCGGAGAGGGCAGGCGGTTTATTTGAGTTTAAAGTGCCGGAAGAAGAACTGATTTTTTTTAGCGAACAGGAAATGATGGAGCGCTTGATGGATGACGATGATCTGGCCAGAATCATTATTGCCGGATTTCTCGATGATGTTCCACGGCAGATAGAGATGCTGAAGGCATGTCTGGAAAAAGGAGATATTGCCGGCGCCCGCAATCAGGCCCATTCCATCAAAGGGGCGGCAGCCAATGCCGGAGCGCAGTCTCTGCTGAAAGCGGTTGTAGCGATACAGAAGGTACTGGAAAAAAAGGATTTACAAGAAGCCGCCGTCATGTTTCCCCGACTCGGAGAGCAACTGGAACTGTTTAAAACCGCCGTGGAAAAATCACAGTGGTTAAAGTGGCCGGGTTTGTAAAAAGTAGTTTTTCCCTCCCCTGGCGGGAGGGAATGAAAGGGAGGGGGATTCTAGCATGTGGAAATAACTTTGCATATGCACCCTCCCCTAAATCCCCTCCCCTCAAGGGAGGGGAAAACAAGCGGAAGTAATTACCAAGAAAGAGGAGAAATTTAATCATGAAAATACTTATCGCTGAAGATGATTTTACCAGCCGGTTGACCCTTCAGAAGCTTCTTGCCGCATACGGTGAAACTCACATTGCCGTCAATGGTCTGGAAGCCATGGAAGCATTCGGAGTTGCCTTGAAGGAAGGACATCCTTATGATCTGATTTGCCTGGATATTATGATGCCGGAACTGGACGGACACAAGGTGCTTCAGAATATACGCCGGATGGAAGAAGAAAACGGGGTCAATTCCAGCAATGGAGTTAAAATAATTATGACGACAGCCCTGGATGATCCCACAAATGTAGTCGCAGCTTTTAAATCCCTCTGTGACGCATACCTTGTCAAACCGGTGCACAAATCAAAGCTGCTCGATTATCTTCGATCATTTGGTTTGATTAGTTAAAGGAAAAAGACTGAAGACTGAAGACTGAAGGGAAAAAATATATTTTCCCTCCCTTGCGAGACTGTGTCGCAATTAGAAAAAATGTCATTCCGAACGTATGTGATGAATCTTAAGATGCTGAATTTATTGAAAGCAAGATTTCTCGAGGAGTATGACCCGGCGCATGAGACTGTGTCGTAATAGCAAATTGTCATTGCGAACGCACGACAGTGCGTGTGGCAATCTAAATATTATCAAGAGTTTATGAGATTGCTTCGCTCATTATATTCGCTCGCAAAGACATTGTGACACAGTCTCGTATACCGGTGAAGGCTGAAGGGAAAAAATATATTTCCCCTCCCTTGACGGGAGGGGTCAGGGGAGGGTGAAAATGGGTTGTCATACCCGAGTGCTTTTATCGGGTATCCAGGATATTAAACAATCGTAGGCCGCGTGACTCACGCGGCGGAAAACATGAACGAAGAACGCATAACGAAAAAATACCGCCTTGGTCTTGCTTGTGACCTCTCGTGCCATCGCGCGGCGCGAACAACCGCCGGGTCAGGCTTGTGACCTCTCGTGCCCTTCAGGGTATCAGGTTATGACCCGGCCTACATAGGGAAAGAAGGTATTATACAATACTCAATGTCCAACAGATGAAGGAAGGAAAAAGAAAAAAAGGCTGAAGGGAATACAGGGACAATGACTGACTTACTTGGTAATTGGATGTTCCTTGTTGGATATTGGAGATTCATCACGATTTAAGGAGCAACAGATGTTTATACCAATTAGGGTTTTGATAGTTGAAGATATCGAAGATGATGCTTTGCTGCTGATTCGCACTCTTCAAAAGGGCGGATACGATCCCGAATATTTGCGGGTGGAAACGGCGGCAGCCATGTCCGAAGCCCTGCAAGCAAAACAGTGGGATATTATTCTGTGCGACTATCATCTGCCGAATTTCAATGCTCTTGAGGCTATTGCTCTATTAAAGAAAACAAAACTTGATATTCCCCTTATCTTAATTTCCGGCAACATCAGTGAAGAGATGATAGTGGAATGCATGCATCTGGGTGCTCGTGATTACATCCGCAAGGAAAATATGTTCCGGCTGATACCGGCTATTGACCGGGAAATAGCAGCAGCGGAAGAAAGAACTTTGCTCAGGCAGAACGATACGACGCGGTGGGAGAAAGAATTATTCATCATATCCCTGTTGCAATCCATTCCGGTGCCTGTCTTCTACAAAGACATTCAGGGCCATTATGTTGGTTGTAATAAGGCTTTCGAATCATTCTTTGGCAAAACCCAGGAAGAACTAATTGGAAAGTCTGTCTTTGACACCAATCCTGTTGAGCTGGCCCGGGTTTATCATGAGAAAGATGCTGAACTTTTCGAGCAACCAGGCCGACAAGTTTATGAATCACAGGTGTATAATACACAGGGCGAATTAAGGGACGTTGTCTTCCACAAGGCATCACTGATTGACAGCTCTGGCTCCGTGACCGGTCTCGTTGGCGTGATCATGGATATAACCGAGCGCAGGCGGGCAGAAGATACGCTTCGGATAGCGGAGAATACCTACAGGAATATCTTCAGCAATTCGCAAATCGGCCTCTTCCGGTCAGATATACAAACAGGGATTATCCTGGATGCAAATGATACAGTTGCCCGGCTCACCGGATACCAGGACAGAGCTGCGTTACTGGCCGAGCCCTTTAATATTGCAGAAAGGTATGTCGATCTCCAAGCCCGGGATAAGATGATCTCTCTGCTGCAGTCTTCCGGTGAATTTCAAAACTTCGAAACGCTGTTCCGGAGAAATGACGGGTCGATAATCTGGGTGCGCTTTTCCGGCAGGCTTGTCCGGGATAAGGGATGGATAGAGGGCGTTGCTGAAGATATTACCGACCGCAAACAGGCGGAGGATAAGCTGCGGGACAGTGAGGAAAATTTGCAAAAAACGCAGCTCATCGCCCATTTGGGCAGTTGGTCTTTGGATCTCGCAAGTAATCAGGTCGTTTGGTCTGATGAACTATATAAAATGTATAATTTTAACCCGGCGCTTCCTCCACCACCTTACACCGAACACAAGAAACTGTTTACGGAGAAGAGTTGGGAAATTTTGTCCGCTGCCCTCAGCAACACCGCAGCTACAGGAATACCTTACGAACTGGAGCTGGAAACTTTGCGGAAAGATGGAACCAATGGATGGATGTGGGTGCGCGGGGAAAGTAAATTTGATGCACGCGGTGTAGCTGTCGGTCTTTGGGGAGCGGCTCAAGACATCACTAACCGCAAAAAGGCGGAGCTGTCCATTAAACTCAATGAGGCCCGGCTGGAAAGTTTGTTGCGGATAAACCAGCATCCCAGCAAAAATATTCAGGAGCTGCTTGATTTTGCCCTTAACGAGGCTATTGTTCTCACCGGAAGTAAAATAGGATATATCTACTTCTACGACGACAAGAAAAAAGAATTCACTCTCAATACCTGGTCCAGGGAGGTGATGCAAGAATGCACCGTTACCGAACCTCAAACAGTGTATCAATTAGAAAAGACTGGAATCTGGGGTGAAGCCGTACGGCAGGGAAGTCCCATTGTGGTTAATGATTTTGCGGCGCCGCATCCGTTAAAAAAGGGAATACCGCAGGGCCATGCGCCGCTGCATAAATACCTGACCATCCCGGTTTTCAGCGAAGGCCATATTGTCGCTGTCGTGGGCGTGGCCAACAAGCAGGAGAATTACAACGATGGGGATATCCGCCAGCTGAATTTAATGATGGATGCGGTGTGGAAGATAGTTCAACGCGTGCAGGCGGAAACGGCGTTGCAGCGGTTACTGGAAAGATTCGATATGGCTACTCAAGCCGCCAACCTTGGTGTCTGGGAGTTGGATATTAAGAATAATCTTATGGTGTGGGATAATCGGATGTATGAGCTCTATGGGCTTAAAAAGGAAGATTTCGCCGAAACTTATGAGGCCTGGATTAAGAGACTTCATCCGGATGATGTTGCCGGTGTCAGGGATGAAATTCGACAGGCACTGAGAGATGAAAAAAGATATAATTCAGAGTTCCGTGTTATTTGTCCGAATGGAGCAATCAAAAATCTCCGGGCTTACGGTCAGGTTACCAAAGACGCCTCCGGCCGACCAGTACGCGTCACCGGCATCAATTATGACGTCACCGAACGAAAGCGGGCCGCCGATGCCTTGCGGGAAAGTGAACAAAAGTACCGTTCCCTGTTTACGGAAATTCTCGAGGGGTTCGCGCTTCACGAAATTATTTGCGATGATCGGGGAACACCGGTTGACCACCGCTTTTTGGATGTCAATCCGGCCTTTGAAAAATTAACCGGCTTAAATGCCGCCGATATCATCGGGAAAAATGTTCTGCAGATATTGCCGCAAACAGAATTATCCTTGATTGAGTCCTTTGGAAAGGTTGCCCTCACCGGAGAACCGGTTTCTTTTGAAACTCATGCCAAGGATTTAGATCTATACTATCATGTTAATGCCTTTTGCCCGCAAAAAGGCCGCTTTGCCGTCCTGTTTACCGACATCACCGGGCGTAAAAAAATGGAGGCGCAACTTATCCAATCGCACAAGATGGAGGCCATCGGAACACTGGCCGGTGGTATTGCCCATGATTTTAATAATATCCTGGGAGCGATTATCGGTTATGCCGGCATGGCTCAGGATGAATTGCCACCTGGAAGCGAGGTCGGTGAATGTATCGACGAGATATTGCGGGCGAGCGAAAGAGCAAAAAATTTAGTCGGGCAGATACTTGCGTTCAGCCGCAGCACGGATGCTGATAAAAAGCCTCTCCCGGTTGTTCCCGTTATCAAGGAAGTAGTAAAACTTCTTCGCCCCATGCTGCCTTCCACCATTCGCATTATTCAGGAAATTAACCTACAGGATGCATTTATTCTGGCGGATTCGACACAGTTGCACCAGGTGTTGTTAAATCTGTGCAGCAATGCGGCACATGCCATGCAGGAAAAAGGCGGCACATTGACCATCGGGCTGAATCAAATTGCGGTTACGGAAGATAATTGCTCCTTATATGAGCAGTTAGAGCTCGGGGCATATCTGGAAATTCAGGTAGCGGATACCGGACACGGCATCGACGAGAAAATTCGCAATCATATTTTCGATCCTTTTTTTACAACTAAAAAAACCGGCGAAGGAACGGGGATGGGTCTGTCTGTTGTTCATGGAATTATTAAGAGCTTCGGGGGGCGCATCAGGCTGGAGAGCAAGACGGGAGCCGGAACCGTATTTTTCATCTATCTGCCCTTACTTCCGGATCAGGATAGCCGGCTCGCCATGGAAGTTAAGGCAGCTTCTATTGGCGGAACGGAGAAGATCCTCTTGATTGATGATCAGGAATTTTTGCTCCAGATGATGTCCAAGACATTGTCCCGCCTGGGTTATCAAGTCACGGCGCAGGATAGCTCCGTGGAAGCTCTGAGTCTTTTTCAGGCAGATCCTTTTTCCTTTGATCTGGTCATCACCGATCAGACAATGCCTTGTATAACCGGCGCTGATATGGCCAAACATATGCTGAAAATCCGGCCGGATATTCCGGTAATTCTTTGTACTGGCTTCAGTTCCACCGTATCCCGCGAGCAGGCCAGATCGCTGGGAATTCGGGAGTATGTCATGAAACCGGTTGTAATGAGTGAATTTACTGTTCTTCTCCGCAAGGTTCTGGAACAATGAAAAATTGAAGAAGGGGGAAAATAGGCTGAGGGCTGAAGGGGAAACGTAGTAATACCGCCGGGGCATGGGTCTGGCATATCCTTTGTAGGCCGTGTGACCTCACACGGCGATTAACAGAACAACCGCCGGGTCAGGCTTGTGACCTTCAGGTTATAACCCGGCCT
>CAZYIE010000058.1:344-15448 GCA_964646755.1 uncultured Smithella sp. | reverse complement strand
CAACCCCATCTTCCTGCAACTTCTTGATAATCCGAGTTATTGTTCTGCGCGATTTGTTTAATTTTAAGGCAAGCTCATCAATCGTAATTCTCTGATTAGCTTTAATTAATTTTACAGTGTCGTTTACAGTGCCATTTACAGTGTCAGTATTTTCTATTTTCAACGGTTCGCCTTGCCGTTTTTTCAGTGTCGTAAGAATCTCTTCAAGCATAAATTCAATAAACGGGCGGCAATCCATTGCTTTTGTGCTTTGGATTATAGCATCGTAATATTGTTGCTGGCTTTCAAAGACGATGTTTTCGACCGGCAAATGCTCAAATAGGGGGTGCAACTTACTCAATATCAGCGACTGCCAGAGTCTGCCCAATCGCCCGTTGCCATCTATAAATGGATGGATGAATTCAAATTCGTAATGAAAAACACAACTTTTAATCAGCAGATGATCCTCCGATTTTTTTAACCAATCGAATAAATCATTCATTAGAGGTGGAACATTACCGGCAGACGGAGCAACATGAACAGTCTTAGAGCCGGAAAAAACACCAACCCCACTCCTACGGAAATGACCAGCATCATCTACCAGCGCTTCCATCATTAAGCCGTGGGCCTTCAATAAATCATCAACTCTGAAAGGATTTAAAGACGAAAAGGCATCGTAGGTTTTGATAGCGTTTTTTACCTCCTGGATTTCCCGCAAGGGTGCTACCACCGGCTTGCCTTCGATAATATCGGTAATCAAGCTTTCGGATAGGGTGTTGCCTTCAATTGCCAAAGAGCCCTGAATGGTTTTTATCCGGTTGATTTTGCGCAATAGCAGACCATCTTCTTGCTCCATCCGAATGGCATAGCGTTCAATTTGGGCCGAAATATCGGCAATCAGATTGATCGACTTCGGGCTAATGCTAAATGGCGGTTTATAATTTGATTTCATAACCCAATTCCTTAAACACGGTTAGTAAATCTTTTTTAGAAGCGGCCTCGGCTTTCAGTAGTTCGGCAAATTCGGATTGCAGACTTTTCATCTTTTCGTCAAAGTCGATATTTTCATCGCGGTTTACAAACTCAATGTATTTGCTCGGTACAAGCGAAAAATCTTTTTTGACTACTTCATTTAAGGAAGCAGAGTAGCAGTATTCGGGAATGTCCTTATAATGGTTAATTGTTAATGGTAAATGGTTAATGTTGGTTGCTCCCTCATTAACCATTAACAATTTATCATTAATCATTGGTTTATTATTCATCATTAAAGCCGTTTGCCAAGTATGGTAAGTTGCCGCAATGTCTTTAATATGCTGTGCGCTAAACTGAATAAACTTTTTTTCAAAAGGCTCACCAATCTGTCGCAGATCCATAAAAAGGATTTCTTTTTCACGGTTGCGGTATTGGCGTTTTTCATCGCCGATGTTGCGGGTTTGTGATTTTTTATTTTTGTTGAGTAGCCAGATAGTAACGCTTATGTTGGTGGTGTAAAACATGTCTTGCGGCAAAACCAGAATCGCTTCCACCAAATTATTCTCAATCAGCTTTCTGCGTATTTTATACTCTTCACCGCCACCACTCAATGCGCCATTTGCCAGAATGAATCCGGCAACGCCGTTTTCGGAAAGCTTGGAAACCATATTGAGAATCCAGCCGTAGTTGGCATTGCTTTTGGGCGGCACTTCGTAACCACGCCAGCGTGGGTCTGTCAATAGTTCGTTTTCTCCACGCCAGTCTTTTTGGTTAAAAGGCGGATTTGCCATAATGAAATCAGCCTTGAGGTCTTTGTGCTGGTCGTCGCCAAATGTATCGGCAGCTTTTTCGCCAAGGTTGCCGGAAATACCCCGAATGGCAAGGTTCATCTTTGCCAGTTTGTAGGTGGTGTTAGTGTATTCCTGACCATAAATAGCAATATTCTTTGTATTTCCGTGATGAGCCTGAATAAACTTGATGGATTGTACAAACATACCGCCCGAACCACATGCAGGGTCATAGATAATACCGTTGTACGGCTCTATCATTTCGGCAATCAGGTTTACTATGCTTTTAGGAGTATAGAATTCTCCTTTGCCTTTTCCTTCTGCCAATGCAAATTTAGAAAGGAAGTATTCATATACACGACCGACGATATCCTGAGCTTTGTCTTTGAGGGTATCAATGTCGTTAATGGTATCGAGCAGGGAAGAGAGTTTTGTTATATCCAGCCCTAAACGGGAAAAGTAATTGTCGGGCAAGGCGCCTTTGAGTGCCTTGTTGTTTTTTTCGATATTGTGTAGAGCGGTATCAATCTTCAAAGCAATGTCGTTTTGCTTCGAATTTTTAATGATATAACTCCAGCGGGAAATCTCGTCGAGATAAAACACATTTGCCTGACCATAGAAGTCCGGCATTTCAATGTATTTTGCCTGCCCTTTAGCTAACATTGCCTTGCGGTGCTCTTCAAATTTGTCACTGGCAAATTTTAGGAATATCAACCCTAATACCACATGCTTGTATTCAGCAGGTTCTACGCTGCCCCTGAGTTTATTAGCAGAATCCCAAAGGGTTTCTTCAATTGCTTTTTGCTTTACTTCTTTTTTCTGTTTTGCCATTTACTTCCTCTCTTTGAGTGATATGTTTTCTACACGAATATTTATTTAAAATCAAATAGTTGTTATTGAAGTCGTACTTACAAAATTTACCGGCAAGCGTTGTTAATTTTCCAGGATAATTATTGATATCGCGATTATAGAGTTGTACTTGAAACTCACTGAGTTCTGTGATAGTGCACTGCGACGAACAAAGAGAATGAACAAATACGCAATTTTGCTAATAATTAAATAGATTACAGGAGCAACAAAGATGGACTACAAAGCAAGTTTAAATCTTCCCAAAACTGATTTCCCGATGAAGGCTAATCTGGCCGCAAGAGAGCCGGAAATGCTTAAAAAATGGGAAGATGTGAATATCTACAATAAAATTCGCCAGTCAGCCCAGGGGAAAAAACATTACATTCTGCATGATGGTCCTCCTTATGCCAACGGCAATATCCATTTGGGAACGGCACTCAACAAGGTACTCAAAGACCTGGTCATTAAAACAAAAAATATGACCGGCTTTGATGGAGTTTACGTGCCGGGTTGGGATTGTCACGGGTTGCCCATTGAGCATCAGGTTGATAAAGAACTGGGCGAGAAAAAGAGCAAAATGACTCAGGCGGACAAACGCCGCGCTTGCCGCGTTTATGCCGAAAAGTACGTGAACATCCAGCGCGAACAATTTAAAAGACTCGGAGTTTTCGGTGAATGGGCCAATCCTTACTTAACAATGGCTTATCCTTATGAAGCGGCGACAGTTGCGGAATTCGGCAAACTTTATCTCAACGGCAGTGTTTACAAAGGCAAGAAGCCGGTTTACTGGTGCGCTACCTGTAAAACAGCCCTGGCGGAAGCGGAAGTGGAATATGCCGACCATTCCACGCCATCCATCTATGTAAAATTTGCCTTTACGTCTGATGTGGGCCAGGTCTTGCCGAAACTTTCAGGACAAAAAGTTCACATGGTTATCTGGACAACAACTCCCTGGACAATTCCGGCCAATCTGGCCATCGCCCTGAAAGATGATTTTATCTATGTTGCCGTGAAAATCGATGATCAGGTTCTGATTCTGGCCAAAGATCTGCTTGATTATTGCCTGGATGCTTTCGGCTACAGAAATAAAAATTATGAAATTCTGGATGAATTTAAAGGTGCCGTTCTCGAAGGGCAAAAATGTGTTCATCCGCTGATTAAAAAAGACAGTTTGCTGATTCTGGCGCCCTTTGTCACTCTCGATGCGGGCACAGGAGCCGTGCATATAGCTCCCGGCCACGGTCAGGAAGACTATGAAATTGGTTTGGAATACGGCCTGGATAATTATGCACCGGTTGATGATGCCGGAAAATTCACGGAAGATGTGGAGTTCTTTGCCGGCCAGTTTGTTTTTGATGCCAATGATGGTGTGATGAAAAAGTTAGCGGAGGTTGGCGCACTGCTGGGTCACGTTCCCATGCAACATTCCTATCCGCATTGCTGGCGCTGCAAGAAACCGATTATTTTCCGTTCGACCGAGCAGTGGTTCATCTCGATGGAGAAGAACGATTTACGCAAAAAAGCACTCAGTTCTATAAATCAGGTGCAGTGGATTCCATCGTGGGGGCATGACCGCATTTACGGCATGGTGGAGAACCGTCCGGACTGGTGCATTTCGCGGCAGAGACTGTGGGGAGTTCCCATTACCGTTTTCTACTGCGCCCACTGTAAGAAAGAAGTGCTGACCAAAGAAATTCTCGATTACCTGGTGGCGTTGGTCGAAGTCAGCGGCGCCGATATCTGGTTTGAAAAAGAAGCCCGGGACTTGATGCCCAAGGGAACGATTTGTCCGCATTGCCAGAGTTCGGAATTTACGAAAGAAGTTAATATTCTGGATGTCTGGTTTGATTCCGGTGTCAGTCATGCTGCCGTTTTGGAAAAGCGTCAGGATTTGCACTCGCCGGCTGATATGTATCTGGAAGGTTCCGATCAGCATCGGGGCTGGTTCCATTCTTCGCTGCTCGAATCGGTGGGCACAAGAGGATGCGCGCCATACCTGAGCGTGCTTACCCATGGCTTTGTCGTTGACGGCGAAGGTAAAAAAATGTCCAAATCTGTGGGCAACACAATTGAAGCGTCTGAAGTCATCGACAAATATGGAGCCGAAATTCTGCGGCTCTGGGTGGCGGCGGAAGATTACACCGATGATATTCGAATATCCGATGAAATCCTCAAGCGCCTGGTGGAAGCCTATCGCCGGATTCGCAACACCAGCCGTTTCATCCTCGGCAACCTCTACGATTTTGCTATCGATACTGATATGGTAGAATACGGTCAAATGACGGAAATGGACAAATGGGCGCTGCACCGTTTGCAGGAAGTAATCAAGCGCGTTACTGAAGCGTACGACAAGCATCAATTCCATGTGGTTTACTATACTCTTTACAATTATTGTACTGTGGATTTAAGTGCGATGTATCTGGATGTTTTAAAAGACAGGCTCTATACAAACAAAGCATCCTCCGTGGCCCGCCGTTCGGGACAAACAGCTATGTTCATCATTTTAAAGGCGATGACTCAACTACTGGCTCCCATTCTTACCTTTACCGCCGAAGAAGTCTGGGCTGCTCTGCCCCAGTGGAAAGGAAAAGAAGTAAGTGTACATATGACGCAGTTTCCCGAGCTGAATACTCAATACTTTAATGCTGAGTTGGGTGAGCGCTGGAAGACGATGATTGATGCCAAAGCGGAAATCACCAAGGCAATCGAACAGGCCAGAAAAGAAAAGGTGATAGGCCATTCGCTCGATGCCCGTGTCAGTCTGTTGCCACCGGAAAATATGCGCGATTTTCTCGCCAGCCATCTGGAAGATTTGCGTGCCCTGCTTATTGTTTCGCAATTGCGGCTTGTGGATAAACAGGAAGTTGTAAATCCTTATTCGAGTGAAGAACTCAAAGGATTAACTGTAGGTGTGGATAAGGCACCGGGCGTTAAATGCGAACGCTGCTGGATTTATGCTCAAGTGGGTAGCGACAAAGAGCACCCGACTGTATGCGACCGCTGTTTAACTAATTTGTAATTCCAATTCGCATTCAAGCGGCGCCTTTGTTGGCAGCGAAGCCCGGCGTATGAGACTGTGTCGCAATTACTTTTTTGTCTTTCCGGGCAAGCGAAGCCCGGCGTATGCGGGGCGAAGCGCGACCCGGAATCCAGTATATTCAACAATTTCTGGATGCCGGTTTTCACCGGCATGACGACTTTAATAGCACGTTTGCCATTGCGACACAATCTCGTATACCTGGGTCGTCGTCAGCTCCTCGGAGTACGAAAAGAGTACGCCGGATGCCTGCCTGGCGCATGCCGGGTCGCCTTCTCCTAGCCGCCGCGGTGTCATCTTGAATGCAAAATGGAATAAATATACGTGAGGGAGCTTCTGGTGAAGAGAAACATAATTTTTTTTATACTTGGTGCGGCAGTCGTTATCGTACTTGATCAAATAACCAAGAACGCAATATCTTCCAGATTTCTCATGCATGAATCTTATAATGTGATTCACGGTTTTTTTAACCTTGTTTACGTGATGAATCCCGGTGCGGCTTTTGGTTTTCTGGCCTCGGCATCCGCTACTTTCCGCTATATTTTCTTCATCGGGGTCACCTTGATTGCTATTTTTCTGATCATCTATTATCTGGTAAAAAGTCAACACGGCAGCATTGTTACTGTCCTCTCCCTTACCCTTATTTTTGCCGGAGCAGTGGGAAATCTTATTGACCGGATTCGTTTCGGAGCGGTGGTGGACTTTCTCGATGTCTATATTGGCACCTGGCACTGGCCGGCATTTAATGTGGCCGATTCGGCAATTACTGTCGGGGCGATATTAATGATTTGGGAAATGATCACTAGCAATAAAAAAAGAAATATCTCTTGAAGCAAGTCCTTGTCCTCAGGGTAAAAGTGCTATGATGATGAAGCTTTATTTGCTTATTTCGAATTTCTTTTCGCGTCATCTTACCCCAACCAGAATTTTTGTCTTCAGTTTTGCCGCCTTCATAATGCTGGGAGCGTTGTGCTTGTGGATGCCGTTTTCTGCTCCCCAACGTGATCTGAAATTTGTTGATGCGCTTTTCACTGCTACATCAGCCGTCTGTGTTACGGGACTCAGTTCCATTGATGTGGGAAAAGAATTATCTCTGGCCGGACAACTGATTATAATGGTGCTTTTTCAGGTAGGCGGTTTGGGAATAATTACGTTTTCCATTATCCTGTTTGCTTTGATGGGCCGCGGTATATCATTCAAAGGTCGGGAGATCGCCCAATCCACCTTTTTGCATACACCAAGGCGCGATTTCTATGTGATTCTGAAAAAAGTTATCCGCTATTCTTTTATAATTGAAGCAATCGGTGCTATTTTGCTTTTTTTACGTTTTGTTCAGGATTTTCCAGCGGGCAAAGCTTTTTATCATGCGGTTTTCAACGCTGTTTCCGCCTTTAACAATGCCGGTTTTTCTCTTTTCTCCGACAGCTTGATGTCCTACCAGAGCGACATTACAGTAAATCTTACCGTCATGGGACTTATTATTCTGGGTGGTATCGGTTTTATTGTGCAATATGAAGTGCTGGCCAGATTGCGCGGGCTGGAAAAACGATTCTCACTGCACACGAAGATCGTTTTAGTAACGACAGTGGCGTTAATTATCGTCGGCGCCGTGTGCTTCTATTTCATGGAGATGAACAATGTTTTAAAAGGAGCTAATTTTAAAACGGCGCTTTTATCTTCACTTTTTCAATCAGTTACTCCGCGGACGGCCGGATTTAATACGGTTGATATCGGTGCTTTGACCAACTCTACTCTACTTATAATCATGATTTTGATGTTTATCGGTGCTTCGCCGGGATCAACGGGCGGCGGTATTAAAACAACAAGCTTCAGCCTGCTGTTGCTGTTTATTTACAACCGCATTAAGGGGAGCGCCAATGTTAATATAGGCAATCGCACAATTCCGCCGGAATTAGTCGAAAAAACAATTTACATCATTTTTGCTTCGGCTTTTTGCGTTTGTCTGATAACTTCAATTCTTCTGCTTTTCGGTGACAGTGCTGCTTCACCTTCGGCGAGCCGCTCGCAGTTTGTTGAATATTTATTTGAAACTGTTTCCGCTTTCGGCACGGTCGGACTATCGATGAATTTAACGCCTAAACTAAGCGATGTGCAAAAATATGCCATCATCTTTATGATGTTTGCCGGGCGGGTTGGGCCGCTGACACTGGCTTTTGCCTTGTACTCCTCGCGGAGGAAGGGTTTGACTTATGCTGAGGAATCGGTGATGGTAGGCTAGATAAAAGGAGGGCACAATGAGAAGAGCTGTTGTAATAGGATTGGGAATATTTGGTTACCATATTGCCCGTACTTTGTTTGAAAACGGGTTTGAAGTTGTAGCCATCGATAAAAATAAGGAAGCTGTTCAAAGAATAAGGGATTATTCCAGTAAAGCAGTTCTTGCCGATGGCACTGATAAAGAAGTCATGGAAGAAATAGGCATCCATGAAGATGATATTGCAATAATTTCCTTTGGTGAAGATCTGGCGGCCAGTACTCTCATTACGCTGCATTTGCGGCAGCAGAAAGTTAAGAACATTATTGTTAAAGCCCCAAATGAAGAGCATAAGTTGATTTTGGAAAAAGTCGGAGCAACTGATGTCATTATCCCGGAAATGGATGTTGCCAAGAAAGTAGCCAAGAGCCTGATTTCGCCCAATGTCCTGGATTATATCCCGCTTTCCGAAGACTATATAATTTCGGAGATTGCGCCGCCCAATAGTTTTTTAGGCAAGACCATTCACGAGTTGGGGCTCCGTACCAAATATCATATCGAAGTAATTGCCGTACGCGATGTTATCTCTGACAGCATCCATATGGTGCCGCCAGCCGATTTTGTCATTAAAGACGGCGAAGTCCTTGTTGTGATTGGAAAAGAAGCAGAAATCAGGAAAATCAAGTAATCATAGGTTGTTTTTGAACAACGGCTTAATTCTTTGTTTCTTTTAATTTATCGAGTTCTTCTTTGTAACGCTCGGCCTGGGCTTTTACCAATTCAATTTCTTCTTTGGCTTTTTCCAGTTTTTCGTCCTGTCTTTGCCTTTCTTCGCGAACTTTATCCTGTATTTCATCAATTCCAACGTAAATGGCTAAAGCACCGCCTAAAAGTAAGCTTATCGGAAACGCCCCTTTAATAATAACCATAAAATCTGCCCAGCAGAAGATCAGACCGATCAATCCCAGAACAGCAAATACGACTCCTCCAATTAACAAAGACATAATAAAACCTCCGAAGAAATCAAAAAGTTAGCAATCAAATTTAATTTTTTTTATCACGAAATATTAGCTTAGGCAAGTTGGAAATAGAGCAAACTATGGCATTTCATCCCCATCCTTCTACTTGCGGGTGAGACAGGCAGCAAAGAAGCCATCCATATTGTGTAAGTGGGGAAAAGTCCGGAAATAGCCCTTGGGATCAATCAGCTGCCGAGGAATAGATTTGTGTGGAGGGCAGGCGGAAAAATGGGGATTAATCCTGAGAAAATTGCTGATAACATTTTCATTTTCCTGTGGCAGCAATGAGCAGGTGCAATAAATTAAATGGCCGCCTTTACGGACGGCTAAGGAGGCGTTTTGGAGAACAGCATTTTGGGTCTCGGTAAATTCAGGAAGATTCGCGGTGGTGGTGTGCCATTTAATTTCCGGATTACGGCGCAGGGTTCCTAATCCGGAACAAGGCGCATCCACCAGAACAGAGTCGAATTTTTCTTTTAATAATTCCGGCAGATTTTTGGTTAAATCGGCATGGCGCGTTTCAATGCTGGTTATACCTAACCTTATAGCGTCTTTCTTTAACTCTTCGATTTTTTTCAAATCGTAATCAGTGGCCAAGATATTGCCATTGTTTTTCAGGATGGCCGCAAGATGGGTTGTTTTACCGCCGGTGCCGGCACAGACATCCAGAATTGATTCTGAGCTCTTCGGGTTTAAAAGATAAGAAATGAGTTGCGATGCTTCATCCTGGAGGCGCAGATATCCTTCTCGAAAAAAGTTGGTTTTCTGGATGGGTTGACCGGCATTATTTAAGATGAGACCATCAGGAGAAAAAGGTGTCGCGTTTAAAGTAAAACCGGCTGCTGCGAGCTTTTCTTGCAGTTCATTTCGTGAAGTCTTTAACGTGTTGACTCTTAATGTCAAAGGCGGCATTTCATTGTTGGCGGCACACATTGCCTGAGTATCTTGAATGCCGAATATTTTAATCCAACTTTTGATAAGCCAGAGTGGATGGGAATGAAAGGCTGCAATAAATTCAGCCGGGTTCTTATCCTGTGGGGGGAAGGCAATACTGCTGCCGTGCCGCAGATAGTTTCTTAAAATGGCATTGACCAGACCGCTTTTGGTGCTATTAATATTTTTTGCAACTTTGACTGCTTCATCGACGACGGCAAAGGCCGGCAAGCGGTCGTTGAATTTGAGCTGAAAGAGGCCGACGCGTAAAATGTTTTTAATGCTTTCATCTGTTTTCTCCCAATTGCCGCGACAGAGATTCGCCAATATCCAGTCCAGATGACCCCGGAGACGCAGTACTCCATAGACGAGATGCGTCAGTAGTCGCCCGTCAGCCGTCGAGGAAAGTTCATTTGCATCCAGGCACTCATCAAGAAGAAGACCAGCGAAGGCTTTATTTCTATGAACTTGATCCAGAATATCTACCGCCAGATGGCGAATTGATTTTTTCATATCTCCACTATGGCTACAGGCCTGACCCAGCCGGCGGAAGCCCTTTTTATTTTTATCGGGAAGCAACTAATCTGAAAGCCATGCGGTTTGCCAATGGCCGAAAGATTAGCCATCTTTTCCATGTGACAGTAGCCGATTTCAATGCCGGCAAAATGTGCCTCCCAAATGACACGCGGGTCGTGTTTTTCCTGAAACTCCCGGGCCAGAAAGGGAAGGGGGCGATCCCAGCTCCAGGCGTCAATGCCGACAACCTTTACCCCTTTTTCCGTAAGGTAGAGTGTGCTTTCCCTGTCCATTCCTGCGCCCTTAATCAGGTATTCCGGTTTGCCCCAATAATCTTCCGCACCGGTTTGGATCAGAACGATATCAAACGGCTTTATTTCGTATTTGATCTTTTGCAGTGCTTTTTTGACATCGCGGGCGGTGATCCTTTCGCCGTCACCCTTATGGCGAAAATCCAATAAAACGCCGTCACTGAAACACCATTCCAGCGGAATCTCGTCGATTGTCGTAGAAGGTTTGCCTTTATCCATTGTCGGGTGGTAGTGATAAGGAGCGTCCAGGTGTGTGCCGCTGTGGGTGGACAAATGAACGAATTCCAGCGCCCAACCGAGACTGTTGGGTAAGTCTTCTTTTTTAATTCCGGGGAAGAAATCCATCATGGAAGAGGCGCCCATCTCATGGTTGATATAGTCAATTTTCGGAATCATCATCGGCGGATCACTGGGGAGACCTGCTTCAATACTGATGCTTAAATCAACAAAACGTTTCTTTTTCATATCCTCTCCTTTTCAGCCCAAAATTGTTTTTGGATTAAGGCGATGGCCGCGTAAAAAATCGGCAACGGTCATCCTTTTTTTTCCAGCCAGCTGTATTTCTTTTAAGAAAACATATCCATCAGCGGCAGCAACGGTCAGCCCGCGATCAGTCGGCGTAGCAATTGTCCCCGGCATATCCATTGGTTCGCTCTTTTCATATTCGGCTGCAAAAATCTTTAATGTTTGTCCTTCCAGAGAAGTGTAAGCAGCCGGGTCAGGGCTGAGTCCACGGATAAGATTAACAATATCATCGGCAGCAGAGTTCCAGTTTATCCGACCGGTTTCTTTCTTTAAACGGGGAGCAAGGGTAACTGCGGATGCATCCTGCGGTTTACACAAAGCTGTGCCTGCCGACATTCGATCAATAGTTTCTATCAACAGGGCCGCTCCCTGAATGGCCAGACGGTCATGCAATTGACCATAGTTTTCCGCAGCAGCAATTACCGTTTCCTGCTGTAAAAGAATATCACCGGAATCCATTCCTTCGTCCATGTTCATAATAGTGACGCCTGTTTTTGTTTCTCCGCGGATAATTGCCCAATTAATCGGGGCGGCGCCGCGATATTTGGGGAGCAGGGAAGGGTGAATATTGAGGCATCTCAGAGGCGGAAAATCAATTATTGCTTTGGGTAAAATCTGTCCATAGGCTGTAACAACGACCATTTCCGGTTTGAGCTGGTGAAATATTTCCAGGAAGGAAGTATCTTTCACTTTTTGAGGTTGAAAGACCGGCAGATTCAATCTTTCAGCCAGCAGCTTCACCGGTGGGGCGACTTCTTTTTGTCCTCGTCCCGCCGGGCGATCGGGCTGTGTGACAACCCCGATAATCGGATAGTTCCGCAGGTGAAGTTGTTCCAATGCGGGAAGGGCAAAGGCGGGCGTTCCCATAAAGAGAATACGCGGATGGGCCATGAAATAAGTATCCTTTCTTTTGGAAGCATATATATGGAAATAAAAAAAATGTGTCAAGAACAACGAATTATTAATTGTTTTTTTAATTTCTATTGAATATTTTTCCTTAGAGCCTTATATTAAAATCATCAAAAGGAGGTTGTTAGAAAATTTAATACTGTTCAAGCGCAATAATTAACAGGCAGTGGGGGTAATAACCGGAGCTAATCAAACGAAAAGGAGATCAATGATGAAGACTTATGCCATTAAGTATTTAGAATTAGTCGATCAGCATGCCGAGAAGATGGCAAAGCGATGGGCCAAAGATGTCCGCAGTAACAACAAAACAAAATATTATCAACAGCTCGATGAACAAAAAATTATTTCCCAGTGCGTAAGATTTTATCAGTATTTCAGCAAGATGTTTGTCGATGATAAATTGAGTGAGGATATTTTACATTATTTTAAAACCTATGCCCGGGAAAGTTATGCCCTGAAAATTCCCATGGATGAGGCTGTTTATGCCTTGATTCTGATGCGGCGAAACATCTGGCTCTATGCAGAATTTCAATCTGTCTTCAGCACGAGCATTGATCAGCGCCAGGCTGTCGATACTCTAAGCAGGACAATTTTGTTATTCGATTATGCCGCCTATGATATTGCTAAAGAATATCAGGAATTGATGAAAAAAGAAGCGAGCAAGAAGAAATAAGCAAGAGGAATTTATTTTATTAAATATATCAATTTGCACTATTTGAAAGGAGATCACCTATGCTGGCTTCACTTAAATTGATTGATCTGGTTGAGAAGAATGCGGAAGCAATTGCCCGACAATGGGTAGCAGTAGTAAAGAGTAATGAGCGGACGCCCCATTATCATAATTTACCAGCGGAGAAGCTGATTCCTCAATCTGTTGAATTTTATCATCAATTGAGAAGGATGCTGATGTCTTCCAATACATTTGAAGAGACTCATGATTATTTTCTCATATATGCAAAAACTTGTTATGATGATGGCATTCCTCTGCATGAGGCCATTTATGCTGTGGTCTTGATGCGCAGGCAAATGTGGCTCTTTGCAGAATTTCAGGCAACTTTTGTGACAGTTGTCGAGCATCAACAGGCTCTCGACAGTATTACCCGTACGATTCTCGTGATGGATTATGCGGTTTATAGAATTACACAGCATTATCTGGATTTGCTGAAGAAGGAATCAAAACAAAAATAAAAACAATGATTGATGCTTTATTTTAACAGTAGAAGGCATGTTTTTGAATTAAAAATTTATGGCGAGTTAATAATATTCTTCAGCGAATTAGAAACAGATTGATCAACCTGCCGCGGGATTTGCAGCTTTTTTTAGCAGCGATGTTTGCTTTTGGATTTTCCCAGAGTATTGTTGATTCGACCTTCAATAATTATTTAAGCGAAACCTTTGCCATCAGCGATTTCCAGCGCGGGTTTCTGGAGTTGCCCCGGGAACTGCCCGGGTTTTTAGTTGTCTTTGTTGCAGCTTTGCTTTTTTTTCTCTGCTCACGGCGACTGGCGGCGCTGGCCAATCTTTTGTGCGCCTTCGGGATATTGTTTATCGGCATTTATTCGCCGGGTTTTTCCATCATGCTGATCTGGCTTTTCATTTTCAGCATTGGTCAGCATCTGTTCATCCCGACGAACCAGAGCATTGGTATGGAGTTGGCCCAAGATGGAAAAACCGGCAAGAGGTTGGGGCAGATCAGCGGCATTGCCAACATCTCTTACATTATCGGCAGCTTTGCCATCTTAATAGGTTTCAAATATTTCAATCTTAATTTCAAAATTTCGTATATTATTGCTTCTTTTGGTTTTCTAACTGTTGCTCTGTTGATATTTCTGATGCAGAAAAACAGGCCCTTACCCGCTAAAACAAAATTTAAATTGAAGCAGGAATACAGCCTCTTTTACTGGCTGAATGTCCTCTATGGGACGCGCAAACAAATTTTTATTACTTTTGCGCCCTGGGTGCTGGTAACTGTCTTTAAACAAAAAACACACGTTGTGGCGACGTTGCTGATGATTGGCGGAATAACTGGAATCTTTTTCAAACCGCTGCTGGGCAGAGCAATCGACCACTTCGGTGAAAGATTTATTCTTACGGCCGAGGCCGTTATCTTGATCTTTATCTGCTTTGGCTATGGTTTTTCTAATAATATTTTTCCCGAGACAACCGCCATGTATATTGCTTTCTTCTGTTATGTTGTTGATCAACTGCTCATGTCTGTAAGTATGGCGCGGGCGACCTACCTGCAGAAAATAGCTGTAAAGCCGGAAGACGTTAACCAGACTCTGACCATGGGTGTTACAATCGATCATGCCTTCTCTATCACGGTTGCTCTTTTGGGTGGCTTTATCTGGATTAAATGGGGTTATCAGTACGTCTTCCTACTGGGAATGATTATTGCCGTTATTAATGCATTCTCGGCATTGCGGATTAGGACAAGGTAAACAATGGAATTGTCGGGAATCAGTCGATCTTGAAATTTCTGTTACTCTTCTTTTTGAAAATTCGCCTTAATATCGTCCAGCACAACCGTTAGGTCTTCCGCCTTTTCAATGATAATAGTGGAATCGCCCAGAGAACCTGACTGGGGAGTCGTCCACTTGGTGGAGGTAGATTTCTTGTTTCGGGTGACCTGCCAGGAATTTCCGGAAGAGACAAGAATCCAGTTAGCGAGGTCAAATTGAATATCACGCACATGGGGTAAGGCCGAAATCTCCCGGGCCATGGTTTCAATTTCCTGCGCAGAAAAGTCTCCGTCCGGCCGGACAAGGTCGCCGTAAAGGTAGACCGTACTGCCCATAAAGGAGTAGTCTATCCTTGTCAGGTCTGCATCGTGGCGTGTGAATACCATCCTCACGTTCCGATTGATCTCATATCGGGAAACCTGTTCGTTCTGAGCCATATTTCTCCCTTTTCCAGCTTAATACCGCACAATAATCGACTATTGTCAATACCTGAAAGACTGGCTGAATGAGGGTTATTGATGAGGGCAATTGGAAGTAGAGAATTATCCCTATACCGGATGAAAATATTGCTTGATTTAAAAGAAGTCAT
>CAZYIE010000058.1:0-334 GCA_964646755.1 uncultured Smithella sp. | reverse complement strand
CCGTTCATCGGTATTGGGAAAATCGTGCGAGTGTGGCTGGCTGAATGAGGGTCGTTGGAAATAGATGATTAGCACCATACCGTAATGAAAATATTGCTTGATTTAAAAGAAGTCATCATTTAAGTGTTATTGCTTAACTAAATGCATATATAAGGATAAAAATGATCAAACCGAATTTTGCCAAAGGCGACGGGCTTATTCCTGTTATTGCCCAAGATGCTGATACTAAAGAAGTTCTTATGCTAGCATACATGAATGAACAGGCATGGGAGAAAACCGTGCAAACTGGTAAAGCTACTTATTGGAGCAGGTCTCGCAATACGCTGTGGTTAAA
>CAZYIE010000057.1:8320-15541 GCA_964646755.1 uncultured Smithella sp. | reverse complement strand
CACTTTTAAATCTTAAATCCACAAAAAACGGTTCACTTTTAATTCTTAGCTGACACTTAGAAAATTTTTATTGACAAATAAACCTGAAAAATCTAGCATACACCAAATTCGATATTTGTTGGTGCTATGAAAACGATCACAATTCGCCCCATTATAATTCGCAACATTATAATTAGCTTCCGCATAGGAGGCCTGGTCGTGGATTAGCCACAATGCAAATCAAAGGAAATTTGAAACCGCTGCCAGGAACTACTGAGCAGCGGTTTTTTTATGAAACTCCAATTTCAGAAGCGTAGCGTATAACCTAATAACCTGAAGGTCACGCGAGGTCACAAGCTGAAATTGGTAAGTTTCATTATCCCGCCGTAGGCGGAGGGTATTGCAAATACCCGTGGTTATGAAACTCCAATTCCGCAAAGCGGCGGTTTTGAAAGCGAGGACAAAATGACAAAAAATTCAGTTCTAATTTACGACACAACTCTGAGAGATGGTACGCAAGGCGAGCAGATTAATTTTTCCGCCGAAGAAAAATTGCGCATAGTTCAGCGCTTCGATGAAGCTCATTTTCATTACATCGAAGGCGGCTGGCCGGGTTCTAATCCTAAAGACCTGCGTTTTTTTGAAATGGCAAAAGACATCACTTTGAAAAATTCCCGGCTGACAGCCTTCGGCAGCACACGCAAGCCGCACACTAATCCGGCGGCTTGTCCCAACTTGAAGGCTCTGGTGAAAGCCGGAACTCCTGCGGTGGCCATATTCGGCAAATCTTGGGATCTGCATGTACACGAAATCCTCAAAATCGATTTAGAAGAAAATTTGCAAATGGTTTGTGATTCCATTAAATATCTTAAAGATATGGGCAAAGAAGTGCTCTTTGATGCCGAACATTTTTTCGATGGCTACAAGAATAATCCACATTATGCGGCCAAAGTAATCAAGACTGCGCTGGCAGCAGGCGCCGATATGATTGTCCTTTGTGACACTAACGGCGGCTCTATGCCCCATGAAGTCAGCTCTATTGTAAAAAAGGTTTCGTCATATATTCCTTTAAATATGACGGGCATCCACACTCATAATGACTGCGGACTGGCTGCAGCCAACTCTCTAGCGGCTGTAGAGGAAGGCGTTAGAATGGTTCAGGGCACCATCAATGGCTACGGCGAAAGGTGCGGCAATGCAGATTTAATTTTGCTCATCGGCAATCTGCAACTGAAGATGGGGAAATATTGCCTGCCGCCGGAGTCAATCCATCAGCTTACAAACCTCTCCCACTATATCAGTGACACAGCTAATGTTCCGCCATTGAACTCCCGTCCTTTTGTCGGACGCAGCGCCTTTGCTCACAAGGGAGGCATCCATGTAAGCGCGGTTGCAAAAAATTCCTCAGCTTATGAGCATATGCAACCGGAACTGGTCGGCAATCACCGTCGTGTCCTTGTTTCCGATCTGGCAGGTCGAAGCAATGTGGAATATAAAGCCAAAGAACTAGGCATAGATCTGGAGAAGAACGCCTCGTTGAGTAAAAAAATCGTCCATGAAGTTAAACTGATGGAGGATCGGGGATTTCAGTTTGATGCCGCCGATGGTTCTCTTTCCTTATTGATTAAAAAAGCCATCGGCGAATTTGTTGATCCATTTACATTGGAGTGTTTCAGTGTTGTCACTTCGCGCACTGAAAACAATCCCTGTCTCTCCCAGGCAACAATAAAAATATCCGTAGGCGGCGAAGAAGAATTAACTGCCGCTGAAGGAAACGGACCGGTAAATGCGCTGGATCATGCCCTGCGCAAGGCATTAACAAAATTCTACCCCCAGATCAGGGAAATGCATCTCGTTGATTTTAAAGTGCGCACACTGGAAGGTTCGGAAGGCACGGCTGCAGGCGTCCGGGTTCTGCTGGACTCCACTGACGGCAAAGAAATATGGAGCACTATCGGTGTCTCCGAAAATATCATTGAGGCCAGCTGGCAGGCCCTCGTTGACAGTATAGAATACAAACTCAGCAAAGATAAAAGCAATAAAAACGGATCAAAGCATAAATGACTAACTGAATGCAACCGAAGCTTCGGTTGCTAAATCTTATTATTCCTGATATATAACTTCGTTAATAATTACATGATAAATCAGGAATTAAGCACATGTTGTCAATTAACACCCAAAATCCGCAAATGCGGCTGATTAAAAAGGCCGTTGACGTATTGCGTGATGGTGGTATTATAATTTACCCGACAGATACGGTTTATGGATTAGGCTGTGATTTATCTAACAAAAAGGGTATTGAAAAAATTTACGAAATCAAAAGAAGAAACAAGAAACAGCCACTGAGCTTCATCTGCTCTGACTTGAAGCATATCAGCCAGTACGCCAAAGTAACTGATTATGCTTATAAAACAATGAAACGTCTTCTGCCCGGTTCTTATACTTTCATTCTGGAAGCATCGCGCTTAGTGCCAAAAATTATTTTACCAAAAAGACCCACAACAGGAATCAGAGTCCCTGATAATAACATTTGCCTGGCTATGGTCAGAGAACTGGGGCAACCAATCATCAGTACGAGCGTAAAAACTGCAGAAGGTGAAGACTTGGGAAATCCTTATATAATCGAGGAATACTGGGGCAAATTAGTTGATCTGATTATCGACGGCGGCAATATTATTCCGGAACCTTCCAGCGTAATCAGTCTTATTGATGACAACATTGAAATTTTAAGAGTTGGAAAAGGCGATGTCAGCGCTTTTATATAAATACAGGCCCGTTGCTTATTGGAAGAACAGACGACAAAAAAGAGTCTGAGCGTGCAAAAACGTACCTGATTGCAACCGGACCAAAAAGGACATTTTATGAAACATACAATGCTTATTAATGCTGTTCACAAAGAACAGAAGCGGATGGCCACCGTTGATGAAAAAGGTAAATTAATCGAATTCAATATTGAAATGTCGATGAAGGACCACATCACTGGAAACATTTACAAAGGCAAGGTACTAAAAGTTGAACGCGGCCTGCAAGCTGCCTTTGTTGATTATGGCGCAGGCAAAGATGGTTTTCTTCCTTTGCGTGACGCCTGTCCTGAATTTTTAACCGACCAGGAAAACGGACAAAGCAACAACAGACCAGTGCTCAAGGCCGGACAGGAAATCATTGTCCAAGCCGTTCGAGAAGCAACAGGGAACAAAGGAGCACTTCTAACTTCCTTCATTTCTCTGCCCGGCAGGTATCTTGTGTTGCTGCCCAACAAGCCCGGAACCGGCATATCACGCAAGATTGATGACGAAGAAGACCGGCAAAAAATCAAAAATCTGATGGGACAAATTCGAATCCCGGAGGACATGGGATTTATTGTGCGGACAGCAGGTATCAACCGGACCAAACAGGAAATCTACCGTGACTATCTACATCTAATGCGTCTCTGGAAAGAAATTAAAAAGAAAACTGATAATGTCAGTGCCCCTCTTATCATCTATCAGGAAACAGACTTTGGTGTACGTACTCTGCGTGACTACTTGACCCAGGAAATTGAAGAAATATTTGTTGACGATATTGATACTTTCCGCAGGATGCGTGCCTATATGAAGGCAGTTGCCCCCCGTAATGTCAAACTAATAGCAAACTACAAGGAGAAGACTCCTCTTTTTGAGCGCTTCGGGCTGGAAGAACAGATTCGAATAATATATCAGGAGCGTGTCGATCTCAAATCCGGCGGCTATATTATCATCAACCCGACAGAAGCAATGATTACAATTGATGTAAACTCAGGACGCGGCTCGAACAAACGGAACATCGAGGAAACAGCCTTTAAAACCAACACCGAAGCTTGTGAAGAGATTGCCCGCCAATTGCGGTTGCGTGATCTGGGCGGATTAATTGTAATCGACTTTATCGACATGATGGAAAAGAAAAATGTTGCGGAAGTGGAAAAATCATTCAAGAAAGCGTTGACTCTGGATCGAGCCAGAATCCAACTTTCCCGTATTTCTAAATTCGGCATTCTCGAATTATCGCGGCAAAAAAAGCAGCCAACCATCCAGGAAATAAGCTATACAACCTGCCCCTACTGTAAGGGTAGCGGATTAAGGCCTTCTCTGGAATATGCGGCTCTGGGAGCATTTCGTAAAATTGAATCGGAAGCAGTTAAGGGAATTTATTCCAAACTCAAAGTAATTCTGCCGCATGAAATAGCAAGCTATATTCTAAATCAAAAAAGATCTGAGCTTTTAAGCCTAGAATCTTCGTTTGGTTTGGTTCTGCACATTTCCGGCAGCGGGGAAATGCCTTGGGATAAAATAGAAATACAGCATACTATCAAAGATAATGATTCAGTTGAACCGGCTGACCAGGCGGAATCAGGGTTTGATGAGGAAGCAGCAGAACATCAGGAACAAATAAAGGAAGTGCTGAAGCACCTCCGTTACGGGAAAGTCCTGCCGGTGGGGAAATTCCGGTAAAGAAAAAGCGGCATCGCCACCGCCCTCGCCGTCGAAAGCCTTTAGACGTAAAGTCGGAAAACTTTTCTACAGTTGCACCATCACCGGAAGTGGAAGTTCCAGTTAATCAGGAAAGTATCTTGCCGGATAGTAATCCGGTGGTAACAACATCTGCGCCTGTTGCTGAAAAACCGTCAATACAAAATCCGACGGCGGAATTATCGACGCTGATTATAACCCCGGCAGAGCCGAAAGAACCGGAAACACAGCAACCGGAATCAACCGAACCGGTTATCCTCAACTCTGACAAGCAGGATAGCACGGAAAATTGAAGTTCCCCACAACGGATAGGTATCACGAAGTTTTCAGGCTGTAAATATCCACCCGGCAATATTCTTGAAAACCGGCCTGCTGATAAACACGCAAGCCATCAGGTGATGACTGCAAAGTGGCAAATCTAGCCCCGGATTGTTGCGCACACCGCATGGTCGATAGAGTCAAGGCCAAGCCAATGCCTTTTTTTCTATATTCAGCCAGTGTGGAAACAAAATAAATACCGCCCGCATTTTCATGCAGGAACAATAAAGAAGTGGCGACCGGTTTTCCGTTCCAACAGGCAAGAAAGAATTTATGCGATGAGTCGGGATTGAGGTTGAATGTGCCGACAAATCGATGATACTGCTGCTGTGTTTCAGGCGGGAAGTCAAAGCTGGCAAATGAAATCTCTTCCCACATAAGCAACTCTTCTTTATTTCTGATTGGCATCATCTGCAAACTTGTATCACGTGGTTCTCTGGCAAGCTCGGTCAAATCGGCCAGCATGGAAGGAATACTATCAACAAAAGAAAAACCTTCCGCTTTCAGCATATTGCAGGTCATTGGTGATTGTGCGCTCGGGAACAGCCACCACCAGAAAGGCAATCCGGCTTTCTGAAAGTGCCTTTTAATATACTGAATGTCTTTTATGTTGACGTCTGTCAGAGGCTTTTCGTTCCAGACCATATTGAGATCGGCAGATTCAATGCCCGTATTCATGGACCAGATCGAATCGCTTTTGTAAAGCGAGGAATTGAGTCCGCCCCAGTAGCGACCGTTGGCAAAAAATACATCTTCGATAGATTTAATGATATTCATGAATTAATAAACATGATGAACTCGTAAAAAGTCATAAAACGAACAATCTCCGACGACCTCGCAAAAAGGATCTATTTTTTATCCCCGGGATTGGGAGTTGCTTTTTTAGTCGGATAATTTTGAAAATTAGTCGGAATTTTTGGATTTTCTAAATCTTCCTTGGAGATTTTGGCAATTGATTCCGCTGCGGCAAGATCCAGCTTTAATCTTTTAATTTTTACATCATAAGAAGGCAGCGCTTTCTTATAACGTTGCCTTTGCGTCACTTCCATAAAAGGCTGTTCCTTGAGCTGCTTTATCAGGGCATCTCTTGTAGCAATAGTTTCGGTTAATATTTGTTTTAAGTAAACAATTCTCTCGCCCATATCTTTATGCTCCAATATATGCGGCTTAACTAAATCCTGATCAATTTTGGCCTGTGATATTTCCGAACTGGCTTTAACCGATAGCGTGCCGGAGGCAGCGGAATTTAATGATTTGGGATTGAAGGCCGGATTGGCTGAAGGCATTTGTTGAACGTGTTGCTTTGCTTCTTCCGGTTTTATCTGGGATCTGAGGCAGACATCCAGGACAAATGCGCCATTTGCCGTCTGGAAGGGAAGGACAATGCTGGGGCCTTTAACAATATGGCGAACTGTGTGTCCCTTGCCGAAAACAACTGTTGGAATGGCCGCAAAAACTTTCAGATCATCTTTTTCCATCATTTTTCTGGAAGCACCGGAAATCATGTTGGTAAGTTCGCCGACGGTAGATAAAACCTCTTTATTGATTGCGGTATGATTTTCACCGAGCATTTTGTTGGTGACAGCAATAATACATTCTTCATCGAAAGTGATAGCCAGAGAACCAATGGCATCTCCAGTCATACCAATGATGCCGGAGACATCGCCGCAGGCAGTGTCATTTGTTTTTGCAAAGGGCTTGCCGGGAACCGGTTTGGTGGAAGCCATTTTCTCCAACACTTCTGCCGTTCCATATAGAAAAGGGTTAATGAATCTAACATCCATAAAAACACACTTCCATTAATACTCTGTTGTAATTGAATCTGCCAGACCGCTTTCAGACATTGCGGGCAAGTCTTGTCCAACTGTAATAATTCCATTGCTGCTCACTGCAACTTTTGGCGTTTACTTCCGGATTTAAGCCGCATTTAATCGCAAAGTATCGATGAAACGCCAACGAACCGGTTAATTCGGGATGAAAAACGGTAACCAGAATATTTTCACTTTCCGCCGCCGCTATGTAATCTTCAACCTTCAGCAAAACGTTAACTTCTTTACCGACATTTACGATTTTTGGTGCACGAATAAAGGTAAGAGGAATCGGATCGCCTGCCACCTCGGGAATCAGGGCCTTGCTCTTAAAGCTGTCCAGTTGACTGCCAAAGCTGTTGCGTTTTATTTCCATATCAATCAACCCCAGACAGGGGGCTTCGCCAACGACGTCTTTGGCCAGTAATATGGCACCGGCACAGGTGCCCCAAATTTTCATTCCCCGCCTATAGGCACTCAATAATGGCTCCTTGATTGCGAAAATATCGAGCAATCGGGCAATGCAGGAACTTTCACCGCCGGGAATAATTAAACCAGCCAGATCAGTAAAATCATCCGCCTGTTTTATTTTTTTATAAGCGACGCCCAGCCGCTCCAGATGATCCAGATGC
>CAZYIE010000057.1:7773-8310 GCA_964646755.1 uncultured Smithella sp. | reverse complement strand
CAAAGATTGTCAAAAGCCGCGCCAGGCAAGTGCTTTCACCGCCGGGAATAATCAGTCCGGCTAAATCATTAAAATCGGATGCGTGTTTAACCTTTCTTCCGGCAATTCCTAATCGTTGCAGATGATCAAAATGCTCACAAACTCCGCCTTGCAAATCAAGAATACCGATGGTGCCAGAGTTGGTTTTCTTCCGTTTTGTAATCATAACCATATTCTCAAAGAGCTGATTGTTACCAGCCTCGTCCGGCCAGAAGTTGATCGGCAGGAATTTGGGATATTTCCAGGCCGTGCATAGCTTCTCCCAACCCCATCGATGCCTTTAATACCTTCTTGGGATCATCGAAATAAGCAGTCGCTTTGACGATCGCAACAGCTCGCAACTTGGGATCTGCCGATTTGAAAATACCTGATCCCACAAAAACCCCGTCACAGCCTAATTGCATCATCAGAGCGGCATCAGCAGGAGTGGCAATGCCCCCGGCGGCAAAATTTACCACCGGTAATCTCCCTAATTCCTTGACTTTAAGCGCCAATTCA
>CAZYIE010000057.1:0-7763 GCA_964646755.1 uncultured Smithella sp. | reverse complement strand
CGAATCTGAAAATGATCCACTTGCAGCCGATCCAGCATGGTTTCATGTTCGCGAAAAGCACCCTGGACGGCTAAAATACCGATGACCATCGACTTATTTTCCCCGTTCGGCCATCAAAAGGTCGATTTCATGTTCGTTGATCCCGACCATCGCTTCGCCGAGATCTTCGGACAATTTCGCCAGCATGATCGGATCGTTGTAATTGGTGACGGCCTTGACGATGGCGGCCGCGCGTTTGGCGGGATTTCCCGATTTGAAGATGCCGGAGCCGACGAAAACCCCTTCGGCGCCCAATTGCATCATCAGGGCGGCATCAGCAGGGGTGGCAATGCCACCGGCGGCAAAATTTACCACAGGCAGTCTCCCCAATTCTTTAACTTTAAGCGCCAACTCGTAAGGCAGACCGTTGGTTTTGGCAAATCCTGTTATTTCTTCCACCGGCATCTGGATTAGTTGCCGGATTTCGCGATTCATTGTTCTCATATGGCGGACAGCCTCGACCACATTCCCGGTTCCCGCCTCACCTTTGGTGCGGATCATGGCCGCACCTTCCGCTATCCGGCGTAATGCTTCTCCTAAATTACGGGCGCCGCAAACAAAAGGTATGGTAAATTTTTTCTTATCAATATGGCATTCTTCATCCGCCGGTGTTAGCACTTCGCTCTCGTCAATGTAATCAATTCGCAGTGCTTCTAAAAGTTGCGCTTCGACAAAATGACCAATGCGGGCTTTGGCCATAACCGGAATCGATACTGCCTTCTTAATCTTGGCGATCATCGCCGGGTCCGACATACGGGCAACTCCGCCGTCTTTACGAATATCGGAAGGCACACGCTCAAGAGCCATTACCGCTACTGCTCCGGCGTCTTCGGCAATTCTGGCCTGTTCTACGTTGGTTACATCCATAATGACGCCACCCTTTAACATCTGCGCCAGTTGTATATTTAATTCATATCTCTTTTTATCCACTAAACCGCCTCCTGACTTATTAATAATATTTTATATACTGATTCCAATTACGGAAAATTAACTTGGATGAATGTTACTTATGCAACGCTTGACTATATTCGTCAAGCACAAATAATGGTATCACCAGAGCATTCTCGTCTTGATCTCCCGTTGCTGAAGGTATTGCTTTATCCCGGCAATTGTATATGTCCGGTAATGAACCATTGAGGCAATCAACGCCGCATCGGCCTTGCCGGTTGTCAGCACTTCCGCCAGATGTGCAGGCAGACCTGCACCGCCAGAGGCAATAACCGGTATATGCACATTTTCCGAAATCATAGCAGTTAAATTCAGTTCATACCCTTCCTGTGTGCCATCGGCATCTATCGAATTCAGACAAATTTCACCGGCGCCTAGTTGTTCCGCCTCGCGAGCCCACCATAAGGCATCAATACCGGTGAATTTTCTACCACCGTGAATGACTATTTCATAACCGGATGGAATCCTGTCGGATATTTCCACTTTTTTCACATCCATTCCTAAAACTATACACTGACTGCCGAAGGCCTGCGCACCTTGAGCAATAATCTCGGGGCTGGTTACCGCAGTGGAATTAACACTGACCTTTTCCGCCCCGGCCATAATGACCCGCCGCATATCTTCGACATTGCGAATACCGCCACCGACGGAAAAAGGAATGAAAATTGTCTTCGCTACGCGAGAAACGACATCAATCATGATATCGCGTCCATCGGAGGACGCCGTAATATCATAAAATACAATCTCATCGGCACCCTGTTCGTAATATTCCCTGGCGGCCTCCACCGGATCGCCGATATCGATATTGCCTTGAAATTTAATGCCTTTTGTCAATTTGCCGTCGCGGACATCCAGGCAAGGAATAATTCTTTTACTAATCATTGCCCCTCCAGGCGCAAAAATTCCGCAGAATTTGCAGACCGGGGTTACCGCTTTTTTCCGGGTGAAACTGCATAGCCACAAGATTTTTTACTGCCAGCACTGAACAAAATTCAATCCCATAGTCCGTTACGCCCAGGATGAATGATTCTTCGGACGGTGCAGGATAATAGGAGTGCACAAAATAGAATTCCGCCGATTCCGGAATATCCTGGAAAACAGGATGCCGGCGTTTTAACTGCATAGAGTTCCAGCCCATATGCGGGATTTTGAGATTTTGGCCGGATGTGGCTAAATTATCAGGAAATCTTTTAGTGGAACCGGCAACCAGCCCGATGCAGGGTGTCTGATTTTCTTCACTATATTCAAGAATGATTTGCGTACCGAGGCAAATGCCCATGAGAGGTTTCCCTTCTTTAAAGCATTGTTTCAGCCAGTCATCCAGTTTCTTCTGCTTCAAATTCGACATGGCATCACCGGCGGCGCCCACACCCGGAAAGATCACATGCGATGCGGCATCCAGCTTTTTTGTATCATCCGTAATGATAAAATCCTGCCCGATATTTTGCAGAGCGCGGGCAACACTGGTAATATTTCCGGCTTTGTAATCAATAATTGCGATCATAAATTTCTTTTCATGAATCCTTAATTTAACAAAATAATAGCAATATTTATGCTCATTGTACAATAACTAATTTATTCGCTTCTATTATAATATATCCCCTGGCAGGAGTCCCGTCTCTCCAACTCCTTGTTAATCGAATTTAACACATCCAGTTTATTTCCTGCCCAGGCAGGCCCGAGAAAGATATCCCGATAACCGTCGGCGGTCAATCGCTGAATCACGATCTTGGGCGGCAGGACCTCCAACACATCAGCCGTCAGCGCCACATATTTTTCTTTGCTGATCATCGGGATCGATCCCTTTTTGTACATGTCACCCATAATCGTGCCCTCGAGGGCCAGCAAGGAATGAATTTTGATGCCGCTAATTGGCAAGGCGGCCAGAGTTTTGGCCGTTTTTAAGACATCAGCGTCACTTTCCCCCGGCAAACCGATAATAATATGTACACAAATGTTCAGTTTACCCCCGTCAAGGGCATCAACCGCATCCAGAAATTGCTGAAAATTATGTCCCCGGTTGATGAACTGCAGAGTTTTGTCGTGAACCGATTGCAGCCCCAATTCCACCCAGACATGATAATTACCGGCATATTGCCTTAATAAGGATACTGTTTCCGGGGCAAGGCAATCCGGACGAGTGCCGATGGAAAGACCGATTACATCGGGCTCGCTTAATGCTTCATCATAAAGCTGCTTTAAATGACCACACGGCGCATAGGTATTCGTAAATGTCTGGAAATAGGCAATAAATTTATCGGCATGGCCTGCATAATATTTTTTGCCGTTTTGAATCTGCGTCGTTATGGAGGGCAATGCCCCCTCCTGCCGAAGTTTGGAACCGCGCCCGTCGCAATAAATGCAGCCCCCGGCGGCCACATCTCCATCACGGTTGGGACAGGTAAATCCGGCATCAATGGATAGTTTATGCACATTGCAACCGAACAAATTACGCCAGTAGCTTTTTAGATCGTAATAACGTTTATTGTTTTTCCAAAAATCTGGTTTAACCAAGGAAGCCTCTTTTTTTGTTGTGTTTTTCGGGTAGTGATAATATTAAAGCTGCTAATATCATTTGCCCTGCTACAAGGCAATGTTGTTTTTGGGGGAAAAATTGATTGATAATTACGATATCATAGTCGTGGGTGGCGGCCATGCCGGTTGCGAAGCTGCCCTGGTCGCTGCGCGCATGGGCTGTCAGACGCTCCTTTTTAATATTAATCTGGATTCGATTGCACTCATGTCCTGCAATCCGGCTATCGGGGGCTTAGCCAAAGGGCAGTTAGTCAAAGAGATTGACGCATTGGGCGGAGAGATGGGCCGGATTGCCGATAAAACGGCGCTGCATTTTCGGATGCTCAATGCCTCCAAAGGACCAGCAGTCCAGTCTTCCCGCGTACAGTGTGATAAGCAGGAATACCGATTAGCCATGAAAACGGTTGTCGAGCGGCAGAAGAATCTGCATATCCGGCAAGGAATGGTGGAGCGCCTGGTAATTGAAGGAAAGGAAATTAAAGGCGTGCTGGATCAAACCGGTTTCTATTATAGTGCACCGAAAGTAATCATCACCACCGGAACATTTTTGAACGGCCTCGTCCATATCGGCACATCGCAAACCCCATCCGGTCGCGCCGGGGAACTGGCTTCCGTTGGTCTCGCCAATCAGTTAAAAGAGCTGGGTTTTGATACGGGAAGGATGAAAACCGGCACTCCGCCGCGCCTCAAAGCATCAACTATTGATTTTTCCTGCCTGCAGCGCCAAGACAGCGATCCGGAGCCACAACCATTTTCTTTTACAACAAAACAATTGCGCTCCGAGCGCCTGCCTTCCTACTTTGCGGCCACAGCGGCGGAAACGCATCGCCTGATCCGGGAAAACATTAACCAATCTCCGTTGTATGGCGGCGCAATCAAAGGAATCGGCGCCCGTTACTGCCCTTCTCTCGAGGACAAAGTAATGCGCTTCGGCGAGCGCGAATCCCATCCGGTGGTACTGGAACATGAAGGCCTGGCAACGGAAGAAATATATGCCAAAGGATTAGGCAACAGCCTGCCGCTGGAGTTGCAGCAAAAGATCGTCAATAGTGTTCGCGGGCTGGAGCGGGCCGAAATCATGCGTCCGGCCTACGCCATTGAATATGATTTTGTGCAGCCTACTCAGCTCAAGCCGACGCTGGAGACTAAGCTTCTTTCCGGATTGTATCTGGCCGGGCAAATCAACGGCACTTCCGGTTACGAAGAAGCGGCCGCGCAGGGCTTGTGGGCGGGAATCAATGCTGTGCAGGCACTGCAGGGAGCACCGCCGTTTATTCTCGACCGGTCAGAAGCTTATATTGCAGTTCTTATTGACGATCTTGTTACGCGCGGCGTTGATGAACCCTATCGCATGTTTACGTCGCGTGCGGAGTATCGTTTGATTCTGCGCGAAGACAACGCCACCATCCGCCTGATGGGCAAAGGCTGCGCATTGGGTCTGATTGACCGCACCCATTATTTGGATCTTCAGGATAAAATGGGCCGGATCGAGCAGGGCATTGCCCATTTGAAAGCATCACCGATTAAACCCGTGCCGGAAATAAACGAAAAGCTGGCCGCACTCCACTCTCCGGCCTTGAATAACCACACCACTCTTTACGCTCTGCTCAAACGTTATGAAATTGCTTATGACGATCTGGCCGGATTTCCGGGCTGGGAGCATGAATCTGATCCCTTTGTGAAAAAGCAAATGGAAATAGAAATCAAATACGAAGGTTATATCAAGCGCCAGTTTGAAGCGACGAAAAAATTAAAAGATCAGGAAAAAAAGAAAATCCCGCCGGACTTTGATTACACCTGCGTTCCCGGCCTCTCCAACGAGCTGCAGGCCAAGCTCACCCGCATCGCACCCGCCACCATCGGCCAGATGGAGCGCATCCCCGGTATGACCGAAGGCGCCATCTCCGCTGTGCTGATTATGATGAAAAAGATGGATTCGGTGTCGAAAAACTAATTTCTTTTATCTATGGCCTGGTAAACATTTTTGCGATGGCGAATACCTAAAATCCATACCTCGGATTCCATGATTTTAAACACAACTCTGTAATCGCCGACACGCAGTTTCCAGTACCCTTTTAATGTTTTTCTCAATGGTTCGCCATATTCGTGCGGCAACGTTTGGAGCCTCTCCTCGATTGCCCTGCGTATCCTGTCTTTCATTTTTCGGTCAATAAGAGGTAAATCATCAGAATGGACTGCCGGATGATAGCGAAGTGTAAATAACATAATTTATGCCCATGTTTGTTCATGCGTAAGCGACTTTTTGCGTATAAAAGATTTTTCTCTTTCTTCAGCAAGGCAGGTAAGAGCAACGTCTTCACGAAGTGAAATGGCTTCTTTGATCAGTTCTCGGGCAAGAGCTGACATCGAGACACCTTCACGACTAGCCATATTCTGGATTACTGAATAGAGCGGCGGCTCCACGACTAAATTTACGCGGGGGTATTTTGTTGCCATCTAGTATCTCCTTTCGAAATAAGTGTAACACTTATGGCACACCATGTCAATGTAATTAGAATAAAATTTTAATTGCACATCAATAGGGAATGCAATAGGTGAGAGACATCCGAGTTGCTTTATTGAAAGGCAAGAAGGGACATAGTTATGGATAATAACGAGTTGTTCGCTAAATATCAGAAATTACTCGCCGAAAACATAATCCTGAAAGAAGAAAATATAGCGCTGAAAGAAAGGCTCGAACTGAATGGAGCTATAGAACAAGGGGTTGCAACCACCCATACGGGTGGCAAGCCCCCTTGTTCCATAATTACTAATACCGCAGAGAAGATCAGTTTGTTTATGTCGCTGTTTAAATGCCGCGATGACGTGTATGCTAAAAGATGGCAAAGCAAGGAAGGCCGGTCCGGCTATGCGCCTGTTTGTCTGAATGAATGGAAATCAGGTCTATGCCGCAAACCTAAGGTTAAATGTTCCAACTGCCAACATAAGTCTTACGATGTTTTGAATGAAAAAGTCATTGAGGCACATTTAAGAGGCAGTATGGTAGCAGGCATATATCCGCTGTGCCATGATGAAACTTGCCACTTTATGGCAATTGATTTTGATGATGACGGCTGGCAAAAAGATATTTCCACTCTAAGAGAAGTTTGTATTGCTTTCGATATTCCTTTTGCCATTGAGCGATCCCGTTCCGGTAGCGGAGCGCACGCCTGGTTTTTCTTTCAAAACCGAATTTCCGCGCACTTGGCCAGAAAATTCGGGTCTGCTTTGCTCACATACTCCATGGGCAAAAGGCATGAAATAACATTTAAATCTTATGACCGCTTCTTTCCAAGTCAGGACACAATGCCCAAAGGTGGCTTTGGTAACCTAATTGCTCTTCCGTTGCAGAAAAAAGCACGGGAACTCGGCAACAGTATATTTATTGATGAAAATTTCAGTCCCTATGAAGATCAGTGGAGCTTTTTGGCAAAAATCAAAAAACTATCCGAAGATGAAATAGCGGCACTAATACCGAGATTATGCCATGGAAACGAACTGGGCGCTTTGAAAGAGGCCGATGAAGAACTCATCAAACCATGGAAAAAAGACCGGATAAAATGGTCAAAAAATGATTTCCCCAAAGAAGTTAATCTTGTAAAAGCAAACATGATTTATATTGAAAAAACAGGTATTTCGCAGAAGGGATTGAATGTTCTGAAACGATTAGCCGCATTTAAAAATCCGGAGTTTTACAAAGCACAGGCAATGCGAATGCCGACATATAACAAACCTAGGATTATTTCGTGCGCAGATGAAACTCCCGATTACCTCTGCCTGCCCAGAGGCTGTGAAAGTGATGTCATAAATGTGCTTGCCGAGGCGGAAGTTAAAACAATCTGGTCGAATAATACCAATCCGGGCAGACACATTAAAGTTGAGTTTATCGGGATACTGAAAGAAGAACAGCAGCTGGCTGCGGCGGAGATGTTAAAGTATGAAGGTGGTGTGCTTGCCGCAACTACTGCCTTTGGAAAAACAGTCATTGCCGCAAACCTTATTGCAAAACGAAAAGTCAGCACGCTGATATTGGTGCACAGACAGCAACTGCTCTGGCAATGGACTGCAAAATTGGCTGAATTCCTGAACATTGATGAAGCATTGCCGACCTTAGAGAAAAAGCGTGGGCGAAAAAAGCAACAGAGTTTGATCGGACAGATAGGTGCGGGCCAAAATAACCGCGGCGGCATTATTGATATTGCCATTATGCAGTCCTTGACCAGTGGCGGCGAAGCAAAGGA
>CAZYIE010000056.1:6573-15834 GCA_964646755.1 uncultured Smithella sp. | reverse complement strand
ACCCCATTGACGGCGGCATCCGCACTGTGGCTTGCGACCCTTCCAAAATGACGGATCCGCACCTGATTATTTACAACCCCGTGTTGACTTATAAAAACACTACGATTGTGACCAACGGCGACCAGACCGACACCATCTGCAATTTTCTGGCCCGTAATGATTTTCCCGGATTTAGTTTTGAAGCTGCGCTTAATACCCGCACCTTTGAGGACGACGGACCGAACTGGACGCCCCGCATCTCCGGCGTTGTTGATATGCGGACAGGCGTCTACAAGCTGAGTATTTTGAAAAGTGGCAACGGCGACGAAAAGAGCGTACAGCGCTTTACCTTTGATTATTCGCAGCCACTGGCCGGTGAGGGACACTTTATCAGCACTTACAGATGCAATGGTAATCCGATCCCCAGTTTTGCCGGCGAGCCGATTTGCGTTGCCCTGGAAGAGGAAGATCCCAATGAATACGCGGGCAAACTGTGGGAAGCTCTGAACGAGGATAACAAGGTGAGTCTGTTTGTGCGCGTAATTGATCTGACAAACCAGGAGTATGAGGACGTCATCATGAACAAATACAAAGCGGTGGAGGAATAGTCAATGAACGAAATAGCGCTTAAATACGGCTGCAACCCCAATCAGAAGCCTGCCCGGATCTTCATGGCGGACGGCAGCTCCATCCCGGTGAGTGTATTGAATGGCAAGCCCGGCTACATCAACTTTTTGGATGCGTTCAACAGCTGGCAGCTGGTGGCCGAACTGAAAGAAAATACCGGCATGGTTGCCGCAGCCTCCTTTAAACATGTTTCCCCCGCCGGGGCCGCCCTGGGCTATCCACTGGATGATGTACTGCGTAAAATGTATCACATCGACGCCGGGATGCAGTTATCCCCGCTGGCCTGTGCCTATGCGCGCGCCCGCGGCGCCGACCGTATGAGCAGCTTCGGCGATTGGATTGCGCTCTCCAATGTGTGTGATGTCCCTACGGCGAAGATCATCAAGTCCGAAGTCACCGACGGTATCATCGCCCCCGGCTATGAACCGGAAGCTCTGGAAATTCTGAAATCGAAGAAGGGCGGTAACTATAACATCGTTGCCGTCGACCCCAATTACGTGCCCTTTTCTTTGGAACACAAGCAGGTGTACGGCATTACCTTCGAGCAGGGCCGCAACAGCCTGAAAATTGACAGCAGCATGCTCACAAACATTGTTACCGAGAACAAGACCATGACCGACGCGCAGAAACGCGATCTGGTGGTGAGCCTCATCACTCTGAAGTACACGCAGTCCAACAGCGTCTGTTACGTGCAGGACGGCCAGGTCATTGGTGTGGGCGCCGGTCAGCAGAGCCGAATTCACTGTACGCGGCTCGCCGGTCAGAAGGCCGACAACTGGCAGCTGCGCCACATGCCCAAGGTGCTGGATCTGCCTTTCCGTGATGATGTCGCCAAACCCAACCGCGACAATGCCACCGATGTTTATTTGGGCGATACCCCGGAGGATGCTATCGGCGATAAAGTTTGGGCCGAAATATTTACACGGCAGCCCGAGCCTTTAAATGCAGCTGAGAAGAAGGCATGGCTTGCTAAAGTTACCGGCGTTGCCCTCGGCAGCGACGCGTTCTTCCCCTTCGGTGACAACATTGAGCGCGCGCACCGCAGCGGCGTGACCGCCATTGTCGAGGCCGGTGGTTCCATCCGCGATCAGCAGGTAATCGACACCTGCAACAAATACGGTATTGTCATGGCGTTTTGCGGCCTGAGGTTGTTTCATCACTAGAAATTAGGCCGAAGCGTTTTAGGCTGAGGGCTGTTAGGAAAGGAAGCCACCTGAAAGTGGTGCGTCGTTCGTTACTTGTGAAGCGTCATTCCGGACGCGCAGAACGCGATCCGGCTTGTGCCCTTCAGAGTGAATCCAGGAAAATTCAACAGATCCAAAGAGAGCTTAATAGGGGTTATTATGAGTACTGCATATGAATATCTGAAGGCAAATACTGTATTTTTCATTGCGACGGTAGAGAACGGTAAAGGAAGAGTGCGGCCTTTCGGGTTTGTCATGAAGAGGAACAATGCGCTCTACATGTGTACCAATACTACCAAGGATGTTTGCAAGCAGATGGCTAAAAGTCCCGATATCGAGATTTCTGCCATGGGTACAGATGGCACCTGGTTGAGGGTCCGGGGGAAAGTCGCCTTTGATGCGAGTAGGGAATCGAAGGTTCAGGTATTTGTCGAAGCACCAGAAGTGCTGAATATCTATCCCAAGGGTGCTGATGACGAGACTATTATCACCTTCTATTTCGTTGATGCCCAGGCGACGTTGTTTTCATTTACTCAAGCCCCGCAGAATCTACCGCTTTTTTAGAGGTCAACAACAATTAATTAGCCGAAATTCAAAATATCATTGAATAATACAGAGATGAAATCAAAAGTCATGAAAACGGCTTTTTCACACAATTCTGCCCGAAGAGTTGCACTCGCACACTAGCTTAAGGACAATCATAGGACAACAAGGGGTTGCAACCCCTTGTCCTATGATTTCCGTACCTTCTTCATATGTTCAATCCGCTTCCGGATGAGAGTATCCGTGCCGATATCCTTGCGAAAGGCAACCGGTCCTTTCAGCTCACTGAAAAATAGTCTTGACTATTTTTCAATTAACTGAATAATAGTCATATGGAAAAAAGACACACGTATGTTCATGTCTGGCAGGAACTCTCACAGGAAAAGTCTATGATTTTTCTTGCTGGTCCTCGTCAATCGGGCAAAACGACGCTGGCAAAACTGATTGCGGGCGCATTTACAAATAGTATTTACTGGAATTGGGATATCGGTGATCACCGGGCACAGTTTTTTCAGCATAAAGATTTCTTTACGAATGTTGTTCGAAAGGATGCATCCGCGCCTCTGATCATTTTTGATGAGATTCATAAATACAAGGACTGGAAAAATTATCTAAAGGGCGTCTATGATCAATTTCATGAAGAGTTCAAATTTCTAGTATCGGGCAGCGGACGCCTGGACATTTATCAGAAAGGCGGCGATTCTCTGGCCGGCCGTTATTACCTTTTTCATCTCTTCCCATTCACGCTGTCGGAACTCAGTGGCGTCAAACGGACCTTTGATGATTTTTTAAATGATCCTCTGGCCGTTTCCATGAAGGATTCCAAAGCCAGAGAGGGAATATGGATACAGCTTTCCTCATTATCCGGGTTTCCGGAACCTTTTCTTTCTAACCGACAGACGACATATCGCCGGTGGTCAAGCAGCTATGCCCGGCAGCTCGTCCGGGAAGATATTCGTGATCTGACCGATATCAAAGCCGTGCAGGATATTGAAACACTCTACGCGCTTTTACCCTCAAAAATCGGCAGTCCGATTTCCGCGACATCCCTTGCGGAAAATCTAAAGGTTTCTTATAACACGATAAGAAGCTGGCTTGATATCTTGGAACGTTTTTATCTGACATTTAGCATACCGACATGGACCAGTCGGATTGCGCGAGCAATCCAAAAAGAAAAAAAATACTACCTTTTTGATTATGCCCGAATTAAGGATGATGCGGCAAAATTTGAAAATATGGTAGCTTGTGAACTTTGGCGGGTGGTGACACTTTGGAATGACCTGGGACTAGCTGAATTATCTCTTCATTTCATAAAAGATAAAGAGAAGCGAGAAGTGGACTTCCTTTTGGTTAAAGATGGAGTACCGTTTTTACTGATTGAAGCCAAGTTATCCGATACACAGCCTGCCAAGTCGCTTATTGCATTTCAAAATAATCTGCGAATTCCTGCGATCCAGTTGACTCTGGATGGTGATGGGTATCGTATAATTACCAATGGAGAAAACAAAATACTGATTGCTCCTGCCTGGCAGTGGTTGGCTGAATTGCCCGGTAAATAGAACTATTCCTGCCGTATCTTCCTCATATGATCAATTCTCTTCTGGATCAGCGCATCCGTGCCGATGTCTTCCCGGTAGGCCACAGGGCCTTTTACGGCTTTGACGCCCTCTTCGGCAATAAGGCGGGCTTCATCCAGAGTATCGGCAATGCCCACGATGCCGATGGCCCGCGATGCACTCAGATACAGGCCGTCTTCTTTTTTATCGACCGATGAATAGAAAAGTCTGGCGGCTCCGACATCGCCCACTTCAATTTTTGCTTTCTCTGAGGCCGCATCGGGATGATCGGCGGGGAGTCCATAGCCTTTGGGAACAATATATTTACAGACAGTAGCTTTTTGTTCAAATTCAATTTTCAACTTATCCAGTGTGCCATCAATGATGTGGCGGCAGACCTCCACAAAATCAGTTTTTAATAACGGCAGAATGTTCATTGCTTCCGGGTCGCCAAAACGGGCATTGTATTCCAGAAGCTTTGGACCGTTTTTCGTGGCGATGAAGCCACCGTACATGATGCCTTTGTAAGGGCTGCCTGTTTCTGCAAGCAGCGCCGCTGCTACCTGGCGTGTGATTTCCAGGCCTTCCTCAATATCCGACGGCTTTAAAAACGGCATGGAATGGTCGGGAAGGGAATAAGAGCCCATGCCGCCCGTGTTGGGGCCGCGGTCTCCGTCAAAGCGTCGTTTATGGTCCTGTACCAGAGGCGTGCCGACAACCGTCTTGCCGTCGCACAGGCATTGCAATGAAAATTCCTCGCCATCGAATTTTTCTTCGACAATCAGCGAGCCGCTTTCAGCCAGTATCTGGTTGCATAAAGTTAATGCTTCTTCTTTGGTGGCGAAGTGATCGCCCTGCACCAGTACGCCTTTTCCGCCGGTTAATCCATCCGGTTTCAGGACAATGCCGTCGAGCGAATTCAAAAAATCATTTACGCCATCTATCGCCGTGAAGACTTTATACTGCGGATTGCCGGGAATGTTGTATTTGCTGACCAGATTGCGGGTAAATGACTTGGAGGTTTCCAGACGCGCCAGACTTTTGTTGGGGCCGACGGCGGGAATGCCGGATGAAGCAAGTGCGTCAACAACGCCGTTTCCCAGCGGATCTTCCGGTCCGATGACGGCAAAGGCAACTTTATTTTCCTCAGCAAAGTTAATAATTCCTGCCAGATCGGAATAACTGCCAATCTTTGTTTTCGTCGATAACGATGCTATTCCGGGATTGTTTGCTTTCATATAAGAGAATAAAAGCGGAGCTTCTTTTGATCGCCTGATCGCTTCGGCTATAGCATGCTCGCGAGCACCGTTTCCCACTAAAAGTATGTTAGGCATTTTTCCATCTCCAAATGTAGTCTGCCGGTGTAAATAACGGAAAAGTCATTCCAAGTCAATTATTAGCAGCAATACTTTATACCTCTCTTAAAAGTATTTGTCTTTTTGCGCCCCAATCTGCTAGATTACAATACATAAAACAAATAGGATTGTTGATATTTTGGATATATCACTACAGTTAACCATAATTTTTATACTATTTTTACTCTCCGGCTTTTTCTCTTCCGCGGAAGCTGCTTTATTTTCTCTGACAGATTTGCATCTTCACAAGATGAAATTGGATCGTTACCCGTTTTTGCACTTTGTCAGCGAATTATTGGAAAACCGGCGCCGTCTTTTAATTACCATTGTCGTGGGCAATGAAGCGGTTAATATCGGCATATCAATTCTGTCGGCGGCTTTTTTTATCGGTCTTTTCGGAGTTAATGGTCAATGGCTGGCTATTATTATAACCAGTGTGTTTCTCCTTATTGCCGGTGAATCAGTCCCCAAAACGTTCGGTGTGACCTATCCTCTGCAAATATCTTCTGCAGTTTCTCCTCTGCTGGCTTTTTTCTCCCGTCTGGAATTCCCCTTTGTCGTTGGTTTGGAAAAATTATCCGATTTTGTCCTCAATCGTTACAGCCAAGGTAAGTTCCGCACTGCCGAGCCGATAATGGAAGATGATTTTAAAACACTAATAGATGCAGGAAGCCGAGAAGGTGTCGTTGAAGAATCACAAAAAGAGCTGATCAATAGAATCTTTGAACTGGGAGACAAGCCGGTAACCGATATTATGGTGCCCCGGGTGGATATGTTTTGCCTTTCCGTGACCATGACGGTGGAAGAAGTCGCCGCCGAAGTAGTCCAGGCGCGGCACGAACGGGTACCTTTTTATGCCGGTGATCGCGATGACATAACCGGAATTCTTTATGCCCGCGACTTGCTTAATGCTGCCTTACAAGAAAAAAAGCCGGATAGTGTAGAAAAACTGCTGAAGAAACCGTATTTCGTTCCTGAAGGAAAAACTATCAACGGGCTTTTACATGATTTTCGGGAAAACCGCATGCAAATTGCCGTCATTGTAGATGAATATGGCGGTGTGTCCGGTTTGGTTACGCTCGAAGATATTCTGGAACATTTATTTGAAGAGGAACTGACGGATTTCCATAATCTCCAAAACGGTTGCGAAAGAATAGATGAAAATACAATAGTTGTGCCCGGCAAATTGCCGCTGGAACAGTTTAATACAATAATGCAGGCTCAATTACCCGAGGATGAATTTGATACTATTGGCGGGTTTGTTTTGCATTTATTCGGTAATCTGCCGGCTAAAGGTGAAGAATACAGCTATAATGGCTTTACGTTTCGGATAGAAAATGTGGGCAGGGCGAGGATATTGAAAATAATGGTCAAACGGGCTTTGGAGCAGATTAAAGACATATGAGCATCTATTTAATTATAGCCATTATTTTTATTTGCCTCATTCTGGAAGCTCTTTATTCCGGTGGCGAAATAGCTTTGATTTCTTCTGATATCAACAAGATTCGATTCTTTGCGCGTCGTGGTTCGGCTTCCGCAAAACATGCTCTCAATCTGATGGAAAAGCCGGAGTGGTTTATCTCGACAACGATAATCGGTACCAATATGGCCATTGTCACCAGCACTACTCTGGCTACAGGACTTTTTTTATCTTTCTTCGGACCAGTGTATGGCGAACAACTATCACTTCTCATTATCATACCGACCTTGTTGGTCATGATTATTGCCCGCAGTATTTTTCAACACTATGCAGAGACAATGGCCATGAAATTGGCGTTTTTTATCCGGATATCTTCGGTGATTTTTTATCCGGCTGCCTATGTTATTGCCGCAGTATCCAAAGGGACGGTAAAATTTTCGACCGGCCAGAAGGTAAGTAATCCTTCTTACATCACAAAGGAGGGCTTAAGGTTTATTCTGGGAGCGAAGACTCAGGGCAGCGATATTTTAAAAACAGAAAGAGAAATGGTCAGCCGGGTATTTGATTTCTCGGAAATTACGGCAGATGAAATAATGATTCCCATATCCGCAATGACGGCGTTGCCGATTACGACAAAAATTACAGATGCCGCCCGACTTGTGGCCAGCAAAAAATATTTGCGGATACCGGTTTATTCCGGCCAGATATTTAATATAGTTGGTATTCTTCACTATTTTGATTTACTGGAAGCTTTGCATAAGAAGAAGGATGAATTGGCAATGCCTGCGGCAGATAAAACGATCGAATCCATTCTACAGACGAAGGTACTCTATGTGCCGGAAACAAAGAAAGCCAAAGAACTCCTGGTGGATATGCAGAAAAAGCGAGAGCATATGGCCGTTGTCGTTGATGAATATGGAGGGGCCGTCGGCATTGTAACCAGTGAAGATATAGGAGAAGAAATTATCGGTAATATTGATGATGAATACACTGCCGGTGAAAAATTATACAAGAAAATCGCACCCGGCAAATATCTGGTCAGTGGACGCATGGGTATCGATGAACTGGATCAAGTTTTACCTAGGAAATTACCGGCAGGCAATTATGAAACTTTAGGCGGTTTCCTGATGAACATGTTAGGAAAGGTTCCCCAAAGAAAAGAAAAAATTGATTACGAAGGAATCAATTTTATTATTGAGAATGCTGATCAAAAATCGATAAAAGAGGTTTTGGTGATTTTTCCTGATCAGTCGAGGAGCGAATAATGCGGACTGTTGAAATGACATGATAACCTGAAGGTTACACGAGGGCAAGCGAACGCTTATCTGCTGCGATGCTCTGCAAATAGCACCATTCAAAATATATGATGAAATATTTTTTTATGAAAGAAAGGTTAATGAAGTGAAAGAAAACACATTTTGTGCATTGATTTTAGCAGCAGGTAAAGGCACACGCATGAAGTCGGATTTGGCCAAAGTGCTGCATGTTTTAGAGGGCAAGCCATTGCTCGATTATTCTCTGGTAGCGGCGCGAGCTGCCTGTGCAGAGAAAATTGTTGTGATTATCGGACATCAAGCCCAGGTAGTGCGCAAAGAGTTTGCCGCTTCCGGGGTTATCTTTGTTGAACAAAACCCGCAATTGGGTACAGGGCATGCTGTTTTGCAGGCCAAAGAAGCGCTGGCTGATTATGCAGGTCTTACGGTTATCCTCTGTGGCGACGTTCCCTTACTTAAATCCTCCACAATTGAGGGACTGATTCAAAATCATCTCGCCTCCAAGGCGCCAATTACAGTTCTGACAACATATCCGGCTGATCCCCGAGGTTATGGGCGGGTTGTAAAAGATGCCGCCGGTAATATTTTGAAAATCGTTGAAGAGCGCGATGCCTCTTTTTCCGAAAAGAACATCGGTGAAATCAACACAGGAATCTATTGCGTAGATACACCTTTCCTGTTTGCCGCGTTAGGGAAAATAACCAATAATAATAAGCAGCAGGAATACTATCTGACGGATATTGTCGAAGTTGCCTGCCGCGAAGGATTTAGCGCGAGATCCCATATTGCCGCAGACTTTGCAGAGGTAATGGGAATTAACACGCCGGAAGATTTGGTGAGGGCGAGCCGGCATCTACAAAATCATCGAAAGAATCTGGTTTGATTTGTGTTTGACTCAATTAATTCATTGCGGGGCAAAGCTTTTTTAGCCCCGCTGGCGGGTATTTCCAATTTGCCTTTCCGGTTAATGGCGCGATCTTTTGGCTGTGCTCTGGCCTATACGGAAATGGTAAGTAGCAATGGACTCATCCGAAAGGCAGATAAAACATACGAATACCTGCAAACCTGTGCCGAAGATAAACCTCTGGGGATGCAGATTTTCGGTGCCGAGCCGCAATTATTGGCCGAAGCCTCCCTAATAGCAGCCGAGCGGGGTGCCGACTTGATCGATATCAATATGGGTTGCCCCGTGAAAAAAGTCGTCAAGTCCGGAGCTGGGGCGATTCTGATGAAAGATCCCGCCCTTGTTGCCCGTATCATTGCCTGCGTTAAGAAAGCAGTTCCCCTTCCTGTCACTATAAAAATTCGATCCGGATGGAATCG
>CAZYIE010000056.1:3183-6563 GCA_964646755.1 uncultured Smithella sp. | reverse complement strand
AATCGCAGCTCCATTAATGCTGTAGAGATTGCCCGTATTGCAGAAGATTCGGGAGCGGATGCCGTGACGGTTCATGGCCGGACTGCCGATCAAGGATACAGCGGTATTGCTGACTGGGGAGTTATTGCGGCAGTAAAAGAAGCCTTGCATATTCCGGTATTTGGCAATGGTGACATCTGGCAGCCGCGCGATGCTGTGAAAATGATGGCCGAAACATCGTGCGATGCGGTAATGGTGGGCAGGGGTGTGCTGGGTAATCCGTGGATATTTACTGGTATAAATCAATTGCTGGCAGGTAGGCAGGAGGACTGCACACCCGGTTTAGCTCAAAGATATGAAATAATTAAAAAGCACTGGTTAATGGAAGCTGATATGTGTGGTTCCCGGTCTGCGGCCAGAAATTTTCGTAAACATCTGCTGTGGTATACAAAAGGATTGGAAGGATCGAGCCGTTTTCGTAATCTAGTTTCCGCCCTTCCGGATCGGGAAAGCATGCTCAATGAACTAGACAAATATTTCCGGTCTTTGGCAGTTCTTCCTTCTGAAATAATACCTTGACTTTGAGCGGATGAGTTGGCATAAACAAAAAAAAGATCATATACATTTACGAGAAGTGTTTCTTAAGTTTAATATTTATTACAGCATTAGAGGAAGGACAAGTATTAAAGTGGAATTGGGTAATTTTAAAGAGCTGGAAGACAAGATAAAAGGAATAGTCAGCGAACAAGTATTTTTGAAAAAACAGATTTCAGTATTGGAGGAAACACTAAAAAATAAAGAATCGGAGATAGAAGTTTTAAATAGTAAACTAAAGGCATTAGACGGGGAAAGGGACAGCGTACGCGCGAGGGTAGATTCATTGCTTGATTTACTTGCGGATATAGAGTTGGCAAAATAAGCTTCCAGGGCGTGTGTTTTGAAAAAAAATTATAACATTAATATCTTAGGGCAGGAGCTTTCGGTTTTAAGTGATGCAGATGATGAACATGTGGCCAAGGTCATCAAATTAGTAAATGAAAAAATGTCAGAGGTATTGAAATCTGCAAATAATCTCAAGGCCTTAGATGTTGCCATCTTGGCAGCTTTAAATGTTGCAGAAGATTTATTGAAATTAAGGGGAGTTAATAAGGAGCTCTGCGATCAATTAGAAAGCAGATCCGAAAAATTGATTCAACTGATTGAAAACGCAAGTTAGTTATAGTTTGTTCGCCCCTGCGATGTGCGTGATTAACATCTGTTTTTGAGCCAACACTTTGAACTTGGGGTCTTTCCTTGTTTTGTGGTGTGCAGGTCAGCCTCGTTTCCGACAGTCGGGAGGCAGAAAGCCTGAAGCAATGCAACACTAGACACCCACTTTATAAAAAGGTTCAAAAGAGTTATTAACACGGCATAAGCGGGGTTTTTTATGCCCGAAGCAGTAACCTGATCCTGCCTTTAGAAAAAAATTCAAAAGACTACGGTTGTGAAAACCTAAGTATGCAGAGGTGTCTCACACCCTCCGCTATGCGGGATTGTTCAACTGGCCAATTTCGATTCGCTTTGCTTTCGAAATTGGAGTTTCACTAGCAATGAATCCTTCGGTAGAAGTGTGTCTTCCTTTATCCGAGAGGTTTAAATATAGCGCTGTTGAGGAAAATTTACTTAAAGAAATTTAAAGTTTATAAGTAAATAAAGCGGGTGGATGTTCAAGCGGTGGTTTTCTTCAACGGGGCATGGGGAGGTAAGTTAAATGTTAAATGGAAGTTTATGGGTCCTGGTTATATTCGTTGCAATTGTAGTAGGCATTATAGGTGGTTATCTTTTAAAACAGCTGTCTTCCGCTAAGAAAATCAGGTCATCAGAGAGTTTATCAGCACGGATTGTTGAAGAAGCAAAGAAAGAATCGGAAACGATTAAAAAGGAAGTTATCCTGCAAGCCAAGGAAAACATTCTGAAGATGAAGGGCGATTTTGACAAGGAAAGCAAGGATCGAAAAAATGAACTTGATGGATTAGAAAAACGGATTCGCGCCAAAGAAGAAAATTTGGATAAACGGATTGATCTGTTGGCGCAAAAGGAAGTAACTTTTGAAAGTCGTGAGAAAACAATATCGTCTAAAGAGGCGATAATTGAGGAGAAAAAACGTAAGTTAGATGTAGCGCTGGATGAGCAAAAAGAAAAACTGGAAAATATTGCCGGAATGTCTTCGGAAGAAGCCAAGAAGATATTGATACAGGCTATGGAGGTTGATGCCAAACGTGATGCGGCAGCAACTGTCCGCAAAATCGAAGAAGAAGCTAAACTTACCGGCGATCGAAAAGCGCGGGAGATTATTGCCTATTCCATTCAACGTTATGCCGGTGATTATGTGGCCGAGCATACCGTTTCGGTTGTTAATCTGCCCAGCGAAGAAATGAAAGGCCGGATAATCGGACGGGAAGGCAGAAACATTCGCGCCATTGAAGCGGCTACCGGTATAGATTTAATAGTTGATGATACTCCGGAAGCCGTAGTTCTCTCCAGCTTTGATCCGGTAAGAAGAGAAGTAGCCAGAATATCACTGGAAAGATTAATTCAGGATGGCCGGATTCACCCGGGACGCATCGAAGAAATCGTCAAAAAAGTTCGCACGGAAGTGGAGCAAATCATCAGGGAAACCGGAGAAAAGGCCTCTTTTGATGTCGGTGTCCATGATGTCCATCCCGAAATAATCAATTTGCTGGGAAGTTTGAAATATCGTACGAGTTACTCCCAGAATGTATTGCAGCACTCCATTGATGTCGCGTATCTGACCGGTATAATGGCCTCGGAATTAAAGATGAATGTTAAGGAAGCCAAGCGAGCCGGATTGCTGCACGATATCGGCAAAGCGATTGACCATAAAATAGAAGGGCCGCATGCCGCGATCGGTGCGGATTTTGCCAAGCGCTTCGGGGAAAATCCACGAATTGTCCAGGCTATAGCTACACACCATGATGATGGCCGTAACAATACTTTGCTGGGAGTTCTGGTGCAGGCGGCCGACACTCTTTCGGCAGCGAGACCCGGTGCACGCCGGGAAATGCTGGAAACCTACGTTAAGCGTCTGGAAGAACTCGAAAAGATCGCCCATTCCTTTAATGGCGTTGATAAATGTTATGCAATTCAGGCTGGTCGAGAGATCCGTATCCTGGTGGAAAATGAAAAAATCTCCGACAACGATACGGTAATGTTGTGCAATGATATTATTAAGAAAATTGAAAGCGAATTGAGCTATCCGGGCCAAATAAAGGTTACGGTAATTCGAGAAACACGAGTTTCAAATTTTGCCAAGTAAATGTCCTGATAGTCTTGCGGACAAAAGTGGTAAAGGAAGTAAATGAAAATATTATTTATCGGCGATATCGTGGGGAAACCGGGAC
>CAZYIE010000056.1:1673-3173 GCA_964646755.1 uncultured Smithella sp. | reverse complement strand
GGGACGCAGAGCGATAAAAGAGCTCTTGCCCAAATTGATTGGCGATCGCCAGATTGATCTGGTCATAGCCAATTGCGAAAACGCTGCTGCCGGGTTTGGTGTAACTCGCGATATTGTCGAAGAGCTTTATGAAAGCCATATTGATATTCTAACTTCCGGAAACCATATCTGGGATAAGAAGGAAATAATGGAGTTTATTGGCGATTACGAAACACTTTTACGTCCCGCCAATTATCCGGTAAAAGTTCCGGGAGCAGGCGCAGTGATCATGCCGACAGCGGCAGGTGAATATGTAGGAGTACTCAATCTGGCCGGCCGCATCTTCATGCAGCCGATTGATTGCCCATTTACAAAGGCAAAAAGTGAGATTGCCGAAATGCGGAAAAAAATAAGGGACCAACATCGCGATCTTCATAATGATTCTCCTTCCGAAAAAAAAGCACTGGGCTGGTATCTCGACGGCAGCGTTAGTGCAGTATTGGGAACCCATACTCATGTGCAGACAGCCGACGACGAAATCCTTCCCGGAGGGACGGCATATTTAAGTGATGTGGGCATGACCGGGCCTTTTGATTCTGTTATCGGTGTGAAAAAGGAAGTTATAATTGAACGGTTTTTGACAGGAGTTCCTAATAAGTTTGATACGGCCAAAGGTGATGTTCGCCTGCAGGCTGTTTTGCTGGATATTGATTCGGCGACCGGAAAAGCAAATTCCATTGAGAGGATCAGCGTCAAGCTAAAAGAAAAGGCGGAGGCAGGTGAGTGATGAAAAGCGCTTATGATATTTTAGAGGAAAGAGGCTTTGTCGAGCAGGTGACTGAAGAAGCTTTAATTCGAGAGCTTTTTGATGCGGGGCAGGTTACCTGTTACATCGGCTTTGATCCCACGGCAACCAGCCTGCATATTGGCAGCCTGGTGCCCATTATGGCGCTTGCCCATATGCAGCAAAACGGTAATAAACCAATTGCCCTGGTGGGCGGCGGAACCGGCTTGATCGGTGATCCCAGCGGTAAAACGGAAATGCGCCAGGTGCTAACCCGTGAGCAAATTGATTACAACGCCCAATGTCTCGGGAAGCAGCTTTCCCAGTATCTCGATTTTTCCGATAATAAAGCATTGCTGCTCAACAACGCCGATTGGCTGACGAAGATTAATTATATTGAATTTCTGCGCGATATCGGCCGGCATTTCAGTGTTAACCGGATGCTGGCGGCGGAAAGCTATAAGATACGTATGGAAAAAGGTCTTAACTTCATCGAATTTAATTACATGCTCCTTCAGGCTTACGATTTTCTTTATTTGTTCCAGAATCAAGGCTGCGCTCTGCAAATGGGCGGCAATGATCAATGGGGCAATATGCTGGCGGGAACCGAGCTGATTCGCAAAGTGGCGGGCAAAGATGCCCATGCCGTAACCTTCCCCTTAATAACGACCTCGTTGGGGCAGAAGATGGGGAAAACGGAAAAGTCGAGGGTAAAGGAGTCATTCGACCATTCATAG
>CAZYIE010000056.1:0-1663 GCA_964646755.1 uncultured Smithella sp. | reverse complement strand
TCCTAACGAAATGGAGTCCAGGAGTTTATTTTGAAAGATGGGGAAAACGGAAAAAGGTACCGTCTGGCTGGACAGAAACTTAACTACGCCTTACGAGTATTATCAGTACTGGATAAACACCGACGATGCCGATCTGGAGAGATTTCTTAAGCTCTTCACCTTTCTGCCGCTCGATGAAATCGGTGCTGCGAAAAATCTGGCGGATGTGCAATTGAATATGGCCAAAGCAGTGCTGGCTTTCGAAGCAACAAAGATTACGCATGGCAGTGAAGCGGCTCAGGGCGCCTGGCGTGCTTCCATGGAGGCTTTTCATCCACGCCCTGTTGAGGCGGGCATGTTCCCTTCCAGTACAATTCCGCGCACGGCACCGGCAATTGATACTTCCGCCATTCCACGTTATGCGATTTCGCACAAAGATTTAGAGGGCGGCATTTCATTGCTGGCCAGCTGCGCTAAATCAGGTTTAACGCAATCGTCGTCTGAAGCCCGGCGTCTCATTGAACAAGGCGGTATCTATGTAAATGACCGTCAGGTAAAATCCATTGACGAAAAACTAACGGTGGTGGATTTTGCAGGCGGCAATGAACTGCGCCTGCGCAAGGGTAAGAAGAAATACCTGATTATCGAAATAGCAGATTGCTGAAATATACTGATTACCTGAAAGTGACAAGAGGAAACGCTAATTCCTCTCTGTTACATTTATCCTTTATTATGTAGAGTCTTTTCAAGCTTTACCTAAACAAATCGACGGAACAACAGATTTATCGATGTTAATATTTGTGAAAAATTTTGATATGATTGAATATATAAATTGCCGAATTAATAGGATGTATTTTGGTAAAAGCTTTGTTTTCATGGTTGCATATATAAATGTATTTCTGGGATTAGATGAGAGCTAAATATTAATAAAATAAAATTGATTTGCATAAATATTTAGCTTATTAAATACCTGTAAGAACAGAGGAAAAGGTATTTTTCTTAAATAAAGTAAAATTAGTTATAATTTTTTCTTGACACAAAAGCGAAGAGGGGGTAGAAGCTCTCTTCTGTTCGCAACGAAGTTCTTTAAAGGTTAGTGGAAGTTTTCAACAAGTTCACCGATAGATATAAATCGAAGTTATCGGATACTCACCATGATTGCTTGCCGAACATAAAGTTTTGTGAATTTTGAAAATTGTTCTTGACAAAAAAATCGGTTTGATTTATTTGTCACAGCTCGTTTCAAGATGGCTCTTTGGAAATTGAATAGTGGGAAATAATTGATTTGTGGGTCCTATATTATTTTTTTGTAGTCAGCGAGAAACAGGAAGAGAAATCTTCCTTCTAGGATTAAAACTTGAGAGTTTGATCCTGGCTCAGAACTAACGCTGGCGGCGTGCCTAACACATGCAAGTCGTACGAGAAAGTTCGCTTCGGTGGATGAGTAAAGTGGCGCACGGGTGAGTAACGCGTGGATAATCTACCCCTCAGTTGGGAATAACGTACCGAAAGGTGCGCTAATACCGGATAATACTGCACATCTCCTGTTGTGCAGTCAAAGATGGCCTCTGCTTGCAAGCTTTCGCTGAAGGATGAGTCCGCGTACCATTAGCTAGTTGGTAGGGTAATGGCCTACCAAGGCAACGATGGTTAGCTGGTCTGAGAGGATGATCAGCCACACTGG
>CAZYIE010000055.1:0-15837 GCA_964646755.1 uncultured Smithella sp. | reverse complement strand
GTTGTCAAAGAGCGTGTAAATATTATGCCGCAAAAACTATTACGACACAGTCTCGCAGGCCGGGGTTGTCGGCATCCTCGACGTATGTATAATACGCCTCGTCGCCTCCTCCTAGCCGCCGCGGTATCATCTTGATTTGAAAACTGAATTAGTTATGATAATTAAGAATCTCGAAAAGTAGTTATTCACTTTAAGGAGTGTTTTATGTGGGAATACACGGACAAAGTAAAAGATCACTTTCTCAATCCGCATAATGTCGGCGAAATTGAAAATCCGGATGGCGAAGCGGAGGTCGCTTCTCTGGCCTGTGGTGACGCCTTGAAGCTGACATTCTCGCTCGATGAAAACAAGAGAATCAAAGAAGCAAAATTCAAAACATTCGGCTGCGCCAGCGCTATTGCCACTTCTTCGGCATTGACTGATATAATCAAAGGCATGACTCTGGAAGAAGCGCTCAAAGTTACCAATCAGGATATTGCTGAGTATCTGGGCGGTTTACCCCAGGAAAAAATGCACTGCTCGGTCATGGGTAAGCAGGCGCTGGAAAAGGCCGTTGAGAATTATCGGGGCGCTCCCTCCATTGAACCGGGGGCGAAAATTATTTGCGAGTGTTTTGGAGTCACCGATAAGGAAATCGAACGGGCTGTCCGGGAAAATAACCTCTCCACGGTGGAGGAGGTAACAAATTATACTAAAGCGGGCGGCGGCTGTGGCAACTGTCACGACGCTATTGCCCAGATTATTGAAAGTGTGAAGAGCGAAACAAAGTCGTCGCCACAGCCACAGATGACCAATCTCCAGAAAATTCGCCTGATTGAAGAAACCATCGAACGCGAAATTCGTCCTTCCTTGAAGCATGACGGCGGAGATATTGACCTGATTGATGTTATCGGCAACCGGGTCATCGTGGCTACACGCGGCGCCTGTGCAACTTGTAAAGCTTCGGATATTACTCTGAAAAATTTTGTGGAATATCGGCTCAAGGAACTTGTTTCGCCGGACATTACTGTGGAGGAGGCGCCAAAATGAAGACAGTTTATCTCGACAACAATGCCACAACTCAAGTGGCCGAAGAAGTATTGGAATCCATGCTTCCTTATTTTCGTGAACTCTATGGCAATCCTTCCAGTATGCATACTTTTGGTGGTCAGGTGGGACAGAAAATCCGGGCGGCCCGTGAACAGGTGGCGGCTCTTATCGGCGCCAGTCCTGATGAAATAATTTTTACTAGTTGCGGAACGGAAAGCGATAACGCAGCTATCCATTCAGCGCTGGCAACTCGTCCCGATAAAAAACATATTATCACTAGCCGTGTAGAACATCCTGCCGTTCGGGCTTTAGCTGCTGACCTGTCCGGTCAAGGCTATCGGGTAACTGAGCTTCCGGTGGATAAAAATGGTGTGCTGGATCTGGAAAACCTGGAAAAAAGCATGACTCCCGATACGGCTGTAGTCAGCCTGATGTGGGGCAATAATGAAACCGGAGTAATATTTCCGGTGGAAGAGGCCGCAGCCATGGCCCATGAAAGAGGCATTCTTTTCCATACTGATGCCGTTCAGAGTACCGGCAAGATTCCCATCAATCTGAAAAATAACGCCATCGATATGCTTTCCATTTCCGGTCACAAGCTGCATGCGCCGAAAGGCATCGGTGTGCTTTATGTTCGCAAGGGGACAAAGTTTTCACCGTTCCTAATCGGCGGGCATCAGGAAAGAGAGCGTCGCGGGGGAACAGAGAATACCCCCAGCATTATTGGCCTGGGAAAGGCCTGTGAGTTGGCTGCCAAAAACATGGAAAAAGAAAATACGTATGTTAATAGTCTGCGCGATAAGCTGGAGAAGGAACTTTTGAGCAGGATTCCGCAAAGTCGTGTTAATGGAGATACGGTTAACCGCCTGCCCAACACAACTAATATCAGCTTCGAATTTGTCGAAGGTGAAGCAATTCTTCTTTTGATGAATGAGCAGGGTATTTGCGCTTCTTCGGGATCGGCCTGTACGTCCGGCTCGTTGCAGCCTTCACATGTTTTACGGGCGATGGGTGTGCCCTTTACGATGGCGCACGGTTCCATCCGATTCAGCCTGAGTATTTACAATACCGCAGAGGAGATAGACTTTGTGATCGATAAAATGCCGGGAATCATTGAGCGCTTGCGGGGAATGTCGCCTTTCTGGAATTCAGGTCAGCAGGCCTGCAAAACCCAATAAAGGGCGATAAGAAAAGTATATGGCCTTTCAGGTTAAGATAAGGAGTAGAGTCTTAATGAAACTTCCATCAGAGAGAAGACAATGCAAAGTAAATATAGAATCGGTTAAACATTCCCGGGAAGATATTCCCGGTATTGTTGATCAATTAGTAGCTTCCTGCAATAAAGAAGGTTGCTTTGATCATGTTAGCGCTGAACCGATACCGCATCGGGATGCTGTCATCGATATTTTGCGGCGGACGAGCCGTATCCTTTATCCGGGATTTTTTATTCGAACCAGGCTGGATCAAACGAATGTGGAATATTATTTGGGGCAGGAAGTGACGGGATTGTTTGAAGTTCTTTCCGAACAGATAATTCTGGCGATTCGTCATGATTGCCTGCGACACAATCTTCCTTGTGTTAAGTGCGAGGAACTGGGGCATGAGATCACAGTAAAATTTCTCCATGGCTTGCCCCAATTACGAAAGATGCTGGCCAAGGATATTCTTGCGGCTTATGATGGCGATCCGGCGGCAAAGGGTTATGATGAAATAATCTTCAGCTATCCGGGCTTAGGTGCCATAACTGTTTACCGGATAGCCCATCAATTGCAGAGCATGAGTGTGCCATTAATACCCCGGATAATGAGCGAATATGCTCACAGCCACACCGGTATTGATATTCATCCGGGAGCTGATATCGGAGAGAGCTTTTTTATCGATCACGGTACGGGTGTAGTCATTGGTGAGACGGCGTCTATCGGCAAACATGTCCGTATCTATCAGGGTGTTACCTTGGGTGCGCTCTCTTTGAGTAAATCGGAGTGCAAACGCCTGCGCAACCGGAAGCGTCATCCGACGCTGGAAGATGACGTTATTATTTATGCCAATGCCACTATTCTCGGCGGGGAAACAGTGGTTGGGGCACGTTCAGTTATCGGTGGTAACGTCTGGCTTACCCACTCTGTGCCTCCCGATACGGAAGTATTTATCAAAAAGCAAGATCTTATCTTCGGCGAGAAACAATACAAGAAACAGGCTGTGAAAAAAAGTTTCCGCTAGATATACCAAACTAAAGGAGTTTACGAATCATGATTAAGAAAAACTATGAAGATCTTAAGGTTGGGGACAAATCAATTTTTCAGAAAACCATCACGGAAGTTGACGTATTTGCTTTCGCCGGAATCTGTGGAGATTTTAATCCACTCCATGTCAGCGAGACTTATGCCAAGGGAACACGCTTTGGAAAGCGCATCGCTCACGGTATGCTGTCAGCAAGTTTAATTGATTATACTATTACCAATTTGCTCGGTCTGGGCGCAGTTCATATTTCACAAAACATACAGTTTAAGGCGCCAGTAGGGCTAGGAGATACAATTGCCGTGGAATCGACTATTACCAGTCTGGAACCGGAACGCCGGAGATGTCGGATTGGATCTATACTAACTAACCAGGATGGAACAGTCGTCATTTCCGGAGAAGCGGAAGCTATGTTGTTAAAATAAGTTATTTGCCCCATAAGTAGGGTAAATCATTATTTTCCCGCCAGCCATATTTACCGTAGTAACTATGATCCTTCCGCAGCAGATTGGAGCGGTGGGCGGCGTGAAATTTTTCATCGCCAAACCACGGCGGGTAAGCAATCCTGCCGTGTATCGGCATTTTCTCCATCTTGTTTTTATAACCGCGGCTGATCCATTCATCCAGCGATAGATTGTAATAGAGCTTTAAAGCATTGATATGTCCGCGCCACATTTTTACGGCGGGGTGATTTTGCCAGCCTCCACCGTGCTTGATGACCCGGATAATTTGATAAGCTTCAACTCTCTGTTTGCCGAGACGGCGATAATCGAGAGTTTGTAAAGATTTTTTTAAGTCGGGGTAGGGGAGAAAAGTCTGCATAGATCCTGTTTATCTTTTTACTGCGATAGCTTCGATTTCTATGGGTGCGCCTTTGGGTAAATTGCTGACTTCAACTGTCGAGCGTGCCGGTGGGGCATCAGGGAAAAATTCAGCATATATTTTATTGACGACCGGAAAATCTTTCATGTTTGTCAAAAAGATAGTCGTCTTTACAATATCGGACATTAATAATCCTGCTGTGGTAAGCACAGATTGAATATTTGCCAGCACAAGCCTTGTGGCGTCTTGAATATCGCTGATAATCTCACCGGTGTTGGGGTTAATCGGCAATTGGCCCGACAAAAAAATAAAGCCGTTTGCTTCGACTGCGGTGGAATAAGGCCCGGCTACCGGCAACTCCTTTAAGATAATTAATTTTTTCTCCATAGCGATTACACGCTCCCTTTAGTGATTACAAAAACTGCGTTCAAAGCTAATAAATTGGGAAAAATGTGCACCGTATTAGCTTCCCCCAGGTAGTAGGCCTGCTCTATATGGATATTTTTTTTGAGGCAGTAGTCAGTAAAATCACGAATGGTTAAAAAACGGATGTTCGGTGTTTCAAACCAGTAATACGGCAATGCCTCGTTAATCGGGGTTTTCCCGGAGAAAAGAAGCGTTAAGCGGGCCTTGATGTGGGCAAAATTAGGAAATCCGACGATGACGCGCTTTCCCACTCGCAATGATTCTGAAATTACAAAATCGGCTGCTTTTATTTCCTGCATGATTTGGTTTAAGATAACATAATCGAAAGATTGATCGGGATAATCAACCAGTCCACTTTCAATGTCACCTTGAAGCACCGTCAGCCCGCGTTCCACACATACGTGCATTTGTTCATCTTTTAATTCAATGCCTTGAACGAGAGCATTCTTTTCTTGCACCAGAACGGCAAGCAACTCGCCGTTTCCGCAGCCTAAATCTAAAACGTGCGCGCCTTCCGTAATGATCCGGGCGATAATTTGATGGTCAAGTTTCATATAGATAAATATTATTCTTTCTTGTTTTACTGTAAGGCCTTAATCGAGGCTGTTGTTGGCCAGAAAATTTTTAATCAAGCGTGTTTCATCTTCAATCTCAATGAGAAAAGCATCATGTCCCCAGGTTGAGATTAAATCAAAATATGTAGTGTAAGCGTGCTTCCTTTTTAAAAGGCGAACGATTTCCTGCGCCTGATGCGATGGATAGAGCCAGTCCGATTTAAATGAAATCACCAGAAACCGGATGGCTGTTTTTTTAACGGTGGGCAGAAAATTTTCACCCGATAAATCAAAGTAGTCCATCGCTTTGGTAATGTAAAGATAGGAATTGGCATCGAAGCGTTTGACAAAGTTGTAGCCGCGATAACGCAAATATCCTTCTACTTCAAAATCGTCGATAAACTGGAAACTGAGGTTATCATTTTTTAGTCGGCGGGAAAATTTTTCCTCCATTGACTGATCGCTCATGAATGTAATATGGCCGATCATCCGGGCGACGGCCAGGCCTTTTTCCGGTTGACCATGCTCATAATAATTTCCTTCCCGCCAGGCCGGATCAGCCATGATCGTTTGCCGGATGACTTCATTGAAGGCAATCTGCTGCGGCGAATGTTTCAGGGCTGTGGCGATGGGAATTGCCGTAACAATTCTTTCCGGATATTTCGATGCCCACTGCAGCGCCTGCATGCCGCCCATGGAGCCGCCGATGACGCAAAGAAGTTTTTCGATTCCGAAAGAATCAATCAGCTGTTTTTGGGCATCGACCATATCTTCAATGGTAATTACCGGAAAATCCAGGGCGTAAGGTTTTTCCGTTGCGCTATTGATGGAAGATGGCCCTGTGCTGCCTTTACAGCCGCCGATGACATTGGAACAGACAATAAAGTATATATTGGTGTCCAAAGCCTTGCCCGGGCCGATCATATCGTCCCACCAGCCTGGTGTTGTGTCTCCTTCGTGAAACCCTGCAGCGTGAGCGTCTCCGGAGAGGGCATGGCATACTAGAATGGCATTGGATTTCCCGGCATTGAGAGTGCCGTAAGTTTCATAAGCTAATGTCGCCGGTCCCAGTATGCGTCCTGATTTCAGCGGCAATGTATCGGGTGGTTCGGCAAAGGTAAAATATTTCGTTTGAACAATGCCGATTGAATTTTTATGCATATATTTAATCAACCGAATTATGCTGTAATTAAGCTATTTGTACCATTCTTTCGATAGCCAGCCGTGCTTTATCCATAATGTCCTGCGGTACAGTAATTTCATAAGTCATATCTTTAAGCGACTGAAGAACCCTCTCCAGAGTGGTGCGTTTCATGTCCGGGCAGACTGCATTATCGGAGGCCGGATAAAAGTATTTTCCTGGATTTTCCTTTTTGAGCCGGTGGATTATACCGATTTCCGTCCCGATAATAAACTCTGCCTCTGCCGAATTTTTTACATATTTACACATTCCCTCGGTAGAGGTGACAATATCGGCTAGCGCCGTGAGTTCGGGGCTGCATTCCGGGTGCGCGATTACTTTAGCCTGCGGATGAAGTTGCCTTGCGCGCCAAATATGTTCCGGCATAATGCCGGCATGGATTGGGCAATAGCCATTCCAGAGGACAAAATTATTTCCGACCTGTGAAGATACAAATTGGGCTAAATATTTATCGGGAACAAAGATAATATCCTGATGTTTGGTCAAAATATGCCGCACCATTTTTTCGGCGTTAGCTGAAGTGCAGCAATAGTCGCACTCGGCTTTTACGGCAGCAGAAGTGTTCACATAGCATAAAGAAACAGCCTCCGGATGCTTTGCTTTAAGGGCTTTCAAGCTTTCTGCATCAATCATATCAGCCATGGGACAGCCGGCATTTTTGTCCGGCAATAAAACTGTTTTTTGCGGTGATAATATCTTTGCCGTTTCCGCCATGAAATGAACACCGCAAAAGACTATTACTTCGGCATTAGTTTTTGCCGCTTCCATGCTTAAACCCAAAGAATCACCAACAAAGTCGGCGATGTCATGAATTTCCGGTAACTCGTAATTATGAACAAGAATAACCGCATTTTTTTCTTTTTTTAATTTATTGATTTTATCAACGATTTCCATAAACGGTACACAATTAATCCTTTATATTCTTGATGTTTTGAGCGTTTTTTTCTCCTTTTGGAGATTGGCAAGTTCGGCAATAGTAACACTTCTCATCGTCTCACGAATCTTATCTCCCAGAACTCTCCAGATATCTCTGGTCGGACAAATGGCGGCACGGTCACATGTCGAGGGTTGTTTCACGCAACGAACCAGACAGGTTTCGCCTTCCAGAGCCTCTATGATATCGCACAAAGTTATTTCCCCGGGAGCTCTGGCTAATGAATATCCGCCGTGGGCGCCGCGCAACGAGTTAATTAAACCAGCAGCACGCAATGGAATCACAATAAGACTCAGATATTTTCCCGATATTTTTTCGCTCGCGGCAATATCTTTTAAAAAAAGCGATTTTTCGCCATGTTCACAGGCTAATGCTGTCATGAGACGAACACCGTATCTTGATCTCGTGGATAATTTCATCTATTTAAACCTTAATACTTTAGACATCAAATGGGAGTAGTAATATTTTTCAACAAATACTATCTATTTGGTAGTAATTAATTCAGAGAGAGCGATTTGTCAAGTATTTATTGAACGATATTTATTGTGATGCCGAAAATATTGCTTGACGTAGAAGGATTAGCCAGCCAAAATAATTGCAATGTAAAACGTATTGCTAATGAGGAGGAAAAAGATGCTGAAACATATCGTGCTGCTAAAATTCAAAGAATCAGTTACTAACGAGCAAATTGCCGATTTGAAAAGTTCTCTATTATCACTGCCGAAATTAATAAAAGAAATAAAAAGCTATGAATGCGGCAGTGATCCGCGCGAGATAAAAACATTCGACTTTGCGTTGGTTTCGACTTTTGCCGATTTTGATGCGTTGAAGCGTTATCAGGTACAACCCGACCATGTAGAAGTTTTAACTAAAGTTAGAAATCTGAGTGCTAAGATTGAAGTAGCTGATTTCGAATACTGATTCCAATTCTCTCGCTTAAGTTATAATCGGTAAAGTTTTTGTGCGTTTTCCCGCAGCAATTTACGGGCTATGGCGATAGCAATCTCTTCATCGATAATATCTTCATCCATCATGCTTTTTAAAGCAAAATAAACTGCATCGCGCCCGACTTTAGAACTCACATAAATATACCGTTCACCCCATAAGACATCAGAGCCATACATAATCTTGTCCCAGAGAGGAGGCTTCTCCAGCCACTTTCTTAAAGTCCCGGCCAGTATGCGGGGATGATTCATGAAAATAATGCGTCCGGAAAAATCCAGATAGACGTTGTTGGGCATGAGCCCACCGGCCAAGGCCATTAATTCCGCATGATCAAAACGCGGATAACCGCCGTGCAGAATAACAATCTTTGCTTTGCTGACAATTGGATCGCTAATCATTTCCGAGATGTTAAAACAATCAAGATAATTAATATGTGAATCAAGCAAAGCAAAATGCCACTGTACGGGCAAATTATATTCGACACTTTTACGCATTATATGCCAGACCAGCAAATCCTGTAACCTTGTATAGGCGGCGGATTCTCCTTTTTTGGCGCGTTCAAAGAGCCGTGGCCCTTCTGTTTCTTCCACTTTTTCACAATATGTGTTGCGAATATAAGCTATAAATAATTTCAATCCGACCGCACCATTTTTCACAAAGTCATGGAGCACCTTATCCACAAATTCCAGATATTCCGGAAAGCCCTGCAGAGAAAAATTATATTTGACTTTAATAATTCGCAGCATGTGGTCAAAACTGGCAAGGAATGAGCTGGTCAGAGGTCCGCGAGCGGTCATGTAAGTATTATCAAACGGAAATAACAAAGGGTCAACCGACGGAATAAATCTGATTCTCGGTTTATCCTTCAAATCATCATGCAGAAAAGTATTGGCAATTAGGATTTCCACGCCGGCAACATCCATTGCCTTTTCAACAAGATATTTTATATTATGACGCTGACGATCGTATTCTTTAATTAAATCATATTTTTTAGCGGGATCATCGATGACTTGACGGGTGAAACCGTAAATTTTTTCGTATGCTTCATAATGAGCCTCTCTTAAATAAGGAAAGCCCGCACTGGATTCTTCAGGAGTGCGATAAGGATCGATAGCGATAATGATTCTTTTTTCCGGCGGGAAATTTTCAAAATAACCGGCTATTCCGGGATGACCGTGCTGGTCAATTAATTGGATGGTGTCAATCGATTTTCTTAACTTGTCAGTCATAGATTATTTTCCTTAAACAATTTGGCTCGTTAGAGAAAAAGAGACATACTGATACCGAGGTTCAGAGGATCTTTCTTCTTTTTACGGAAGTTTTAAAGTAGGGTTCCCGGCGGTGTTGTCCTTGTCATTGTTAAGTTTCTGGTTAAGATTTTTAGAATAAATAATCAGTTTATCCCCCGGCGCCAATTTTTTACCATTACTAATTCCATTCCAGATCATTATTGCTCTCACCGGTACGTTAAAACGGGCCGATAGATTGGAAAAATTATCACCTTTTTTTACTGAATAAATACATTCTTTTTTTTCGTCAGACCATTGCTTCAAAAGATTCTCGTAACGCTCGGCAAAGCCCGCGGCCGATCCTTTAGGAATTAAAATTTGATGTTTCCCAGGCGGAATGTAATAATTTTTAAAATGAGGGTTAAGGTCTTTGATCATTTTGAAATAGGTCTTTGCAGCTTGAGCAACTAAAGAAATGGGTACTGGCTGATTGACCGATATCTCGACCTGGTCGAGTTGCAAAGGTTGGTAAAGATCTTCTTTAGAAATAGAATAACCAAATTTTTTGGGATTCGACATGATTATTTTTGCTGATAGAATTCGAAAGATATAACGCTGTGTCTCTTGAGATAAATAAAGTTGATAGTAGTTATTTGCTTTTTGCACTAGCATTTCCGCTTTTAAGCCTTCTTCACCCATATTGTAAGCAGCGGCAGCCAGAGTCCATGAACCAAAAATTGCATAAAGGTCTTTGAGGTAAGCTATTGCGGCGTCGGTTGATGTAAAGAAGTTGCGGCGTTCATCAATGTCGGAATTAATCTTCATGCTGTATCTGTTAGCGGTTCCCTCAATGAATTGCCAATAGCCAACAGCTCCTTTATTTGATGTTGCCAGAGGCTTTAATGCGCTTTCGGCAATGGCAATATATTTCAAATCGTCGGGCATGGAGTTCTTTTTCAAAACTTTTTCGATATGAAAGAAAAAACGGTTCGACCGTTTTAGCCACAATATTACATCATCGTTATTATCCAGAGCATAAAGTAATTCTCTCTCTAATCTTTCTTTTATTTCCACATCATTTAGAGGAACGTATTCCCCGCAGAATGACAGCGGCTTATCAATTTTGAGGGCGTCTATAAGCGCCTGGCCGACAGAAGATTCCGGTTTAAATAGAATATTCTGAGCACTGGCATTGGAGGCAAAAATAATGAAAGTAGAAAAGATTATAGCCATAAAGCTGTATTTATATTTCAAGGCAAACTCTCCCGTTAATTCTTTGTTTTTTGGTTGCAGGCCAGCATTTCCGGCAATTTGATTTCAGGATGATGGTAGCGTTTTTTCTTAGTCGTATTTTTCCCATATTGAATTGCTTCTTCCGGGCACCACTGGATACAGGCCAGGCATTGCTCACAATGATGATGCCATGTGGGCTTGCCTTCCAAAATTATAATGTTATTGGTGGGACAAATTTTTTCACATATTTTACAGCCGGTACATTTTTCATCCACCCGGAATGATTTATCCATCTGCGGAATTCGCGGTGAGCCTATTTTGTAGAGCGCCGAAAGGAAGATATTTTGCAAAGACGGACCCTTTTCCGGAGATCTTACTTCTTTGGCTCCAATAATATTTGCGATAAATTTGATTTTGTTTAAGGAATCAGCAAATAGTTCCTGTTGCTTTTCTACGGCGATAGCACCCCCCCAGGGAATATAATTGCTGGGCATACAAATAGAAAATCCTGCAGAAAGATTACTACCTTTCTCCTGGATCATCTTTTGTAATTGAATCAAGGTGGCGGCAACCTGCCCGGCGTTTACAGCCACGGCAAAATAGTATTTGGCGGGATCTGCAGCCAGCCTCTGGATAAAATCAATAACATGCAGAGGCAAACCCCACATATGCACGGGAAAAATTATACCGACACGCTCGGCATCAGAAGTGATAATCGATTCCTTCTCCCGGACCATAGGAATCAACTCAGTATTTCCCAAAAGCCGGGCTAAGTTCTTTGCTGTCCACAGGGAATTGCCTGTTCCTGTATAGAAATAAATTGTATTAGTCATATATTAAGGCTTAACCTTTAATGCTCGAGTATAAACGCTTTCAGAAAACCCATACACATGATTATTGTTGATAATGGCAAAGGGGGCATCGTCGCTATCATCAAGCGATTTTCTTTTTTTAGCTGCTTCCTTATTGGTGTCGGTATTGTATTCCGTAAAAGGCACCTTTTTTGATTTTAGAAATTCACGCGCTTTATCGCAGTCACTGCAGGAATTTTTTGTATACAGAACTATATCAGAACCTTTTTTTTGCCCATCTTTTGATGTTTCCTGATCTTCTTTTTCTTGCACAGGGGAATCTTGTTTATGAACTTGAACCTTTTTGCCGGATTTAGCCGGTGGAGGGTAGTCGGTAATGTGGATGTTGCCGTTTTCATCTTCCCATTTGTAAAAATCAGCCTGAGCGGTTCCCCCCGCAATAAGAAATAGCGCTATAAATAATAACACATATTTTAGCATAAATACTTCCCTCAGTAATACCGTATTAGTGCGATTGAGTTTAAATCATCCCGGTGGGGAATGCAAGTGTCATATTCCGTGCTAATTGTTTAAAATATATTACCCCAAAAGTCTCGGTACTGCTAATCTACCGTGATTAGCCCGAAAAAAGGGGTTGCAGTTAATCTTCTGCAACCCCTTTTCAATTATTTATCACCTACGAGCAAGCCGGTAAGGCGTATGTTCTTACCATGCTTTCTTTGGAGCAGGCAATGCCCGATGATAGAACGGGAATACTTTTTCTTCAGTATTTGATCCCATCATGGAGTCTACGCACAGAGTGGTACTCAGAGCGGCGGCATCTACACCGCAACCCCACAGACGTTTGCCATACTGGTCACCGGCAAAATACAGACCTTCGATGTCCGGTGATTTTACATCAATTCTGTCTTGTCCGATGGGCTGAATCCAGGCGAAGGCATGGTCAGTGCACATCCAGAGCATATATTCCATTTCACTGGTCCATTTTTTGGCTCCGAAAGTTCTCTTCCACCAATTTTCATTCCATTCGACGACTCTTTGAACCTTTTGCGGAGTTCTCATTTCCTCGTGGGTCATGGCGGTGGAGAATATCCAGCCGTGTTTACCGGCAGGTGCGGAACCGGTTTCTTTAGTCAGATCGGGATTGGAGTTGCTGCCCTCGGCGCAATTGGCCAGATTCCATAACACCATGTCGATGCATCCGCTGTATCCTTCTTCGGCTCCGATGACATCAGGCATGTAAATAAAGCTTCTCTCTTCGATGCCTTTTTCTTTCCATACGTCGGATTTCATGTTGCCGTAACCGGTAATCATGCCGGCGCCCCAGAATTTGTTCTGAACAGTGTCAACAACATCATGGGAGAAATAACGAGGATGAATTACATTAAGCATCTGTTTAGCCGGAATGTTGCAAATTACTTTTTCGGCTAATACCGTTTCGATGCCTTTTGTGGTCTGGTAAGTAACTCCATTAACTACGCCTTTATCAATATTAACTTCAAGAACCGGGGAATTTCTGAGGACCTCACCGCCGTTTTCTTTTATTACATTTTCCATCAATAAAGCAAAAGAGATGGTGCCGGGATTGGCGACCGTTGCGCAGGAGCCTTCAACCAGATTCATTTTGATCGGTGCTGCTGCAGCCATGTGTCCCAGGACATCGGGTGCCGGAGTCAGGCGGAGATCAGCCTGACCTGTTTGGGAGGCGGCCAGAACTTTGATATAGTCGTATGCTTCCTTATGAACATTTCTCGCCTGAAGCCATTGTTCGAAAGACATATGCGCGGTTTGCGCTATATCTTGCAAAGTCATCACGGCCATGTCACGCAAGGCTACCATGGTTGAACGGAATCCTTGCTCGCTCATCCACTTGTATGGTTCCCCTTTGCCTACCTGATAAGCCTTGTTGCCTTTTTTGTAGTCAACAAAAGCAAACCCGACATTGCAGGGCATATCGACTGGTTTTTCCAGGTAGTTCATCAGCATGCGGATCTTGCCTTTGTTGCCCCAGAACAATCCATGGCCGGTGTCAATGGTATATCCGTCAAACAGCCCATCTTTGAAGCATGTTTCGAGATCCGGTGTGCATTTGGGTATCCAGGCTCCGGCCAGTGCCAGAGCGCGTCTGAAACCATTAGCATCCAGTTCCACACCGTCTATGCATACCTTGTTGCCCTTGCCGACGAAAGAAGCAAGGCGTCCACCGATAAAGGGGTTTCTCTCCAGTACCAGCACCTTCTGCTTGAAATCCTTGGCGAGGATGGCTGCTGATCCCAAACCGGCAACACCAGCTCCAATTACCACCACGTCATACTTTTTTGTCATAATTGCTCTCCTTAAGTTGTTGTTAAAATTAATGCTTCGCGCCCTGGCAAGCATGACCCTTCCGGTGGTGGAATTTGGATTTATCCGCCCCCTTCGCTGGGTCCGAAATCCTGACGAGGATTTTCGCTGCCCCGTACATACTTCATCTAATGAAAAGACCCATTCCATATTAAGGTTCCCTTTACCCTGCCATTTACATTACATGAAGGGCTCCAGGGAGTAATGCGTAAATGATAGCATGCATAATAAATGCCAAGCAACAACATGGCGAATGCGATGTTATTTCAAGTTGTTGGCATTTTGGGCTTAAAAGATTTTCGTCGCATCGCACAACATGTCGTTTTTGAGCAATCCATATACTGTGCGGATATCAATTTAAAATCATCTTCAGTAATTTCATCCCCGGATTTTTATTGGGATGGGCTAAGGCCATATCAAAGCGGACGGAACTTTTCACAATACTTTTCAAGTGAGTAAAAGTATCAAAACTGGCTTTACCATGATAGCGGCCGATGCCGCTTGGCCCCACTCCGCCAAAAGGCAGGAAGTGAGATGCTACATGAACGATGGTGTTATTTATAGCGCCGCCGCCGTATGCTATCTCCTCAGTCACACGCTTTTGTGTTAACCGGTCAGCGGAAAAAAGGTAAAGCGCTAAGGGCTTGGGCCGTTCATTTATTTTCCGGATGATGTCGTTGATTTCGGAAAAAACAAGTACCGGCAACAACGGACCAAAAATCTCATCCTGCATAATAGGTGCATCCCATTGTGTCGGATATAAAATTGTTGGTTCAATGTAACGGTCGGCAGGGTTGGTTTTGCCGCCGGAAAAAATATTAGCCGCAGAGAGCAGACCGGTCAGGCGTTGAAAATGACGGTCATTAATGATCCGGCAATACCGCTGATGTTCGGCGGGATTTTCACCGAAAAAGCTAATTATTGTTTTTTTTAATTCAGCGATAAAATCATTCTTGATGGAATCATGAACCAGTACATAATCCGGGGCGATGCATGTTTGTCCGGCATTGAGAAACTTGCCCCACGCTATTTTTTGGGCGGCGTGACGCAGATTAGCGTCGGAACAGACGATGGCCGGGCTTTTTCCCCCTAATTCCAGTGTAAAAGGTGTCAAATGCCGGGCAGCTGCATTGACGATAACTTTGCCTACCGGGACGCTGCCGGTAAAAAAAATATAATCAACCGGTAGTTCCAATAATGCCTGCGTCTGGGTGACATCGCCTTGTACTACATGCAAATATTCCTCGGGAAAGGCGTTGTTAATTATCTTTTCAATCACATCTGCCGTATGTGTTGATACTTCCGATGGTTTGAGAATTGCGGTGTTTCCGGCGGCAATTGCCCCGACCAGCGGAGACATCAGCAGCTGAAAAGGATAATTCCAGGGAGCAATAATCAACGCCACACCGTAAGGTTCTTTCTGAATATAACTTTTTGCCGGCCAGATAAAAACAGCCGTCTTTACTTTTTCCGGCTTTGCCCAGGCGTGCAGATTTTTTAGAGCGAAATTAATCTCATCGTAAATCAAGCCGATTTCTGTAGCATAGGCATCAAAGGCGGTTTTGTGCAGATCCTTGTAAACTGCTTCGAGTATTTCTTTTTCGTGGGTTTTAATGGCAACTTTTAGCTTATTTAAAGAGTCGATGCGGAAATCCAGATCACGGCTGCGGCCTGTCCAGAAAAATTCCTTCTGTGATTTTAGTAACTTTTCCCCAATTGACTTTTCCATTAATTAATATCCTTTCATATTCGGGAGAACATTTATTGATGATGAATAGTTTATCTGAGGTAATTACCAATGAAGCGATGTTACTATAAACAGAAGTAAAGGAAGTGTCAAGGTGAAGGGGAGTTTAATGATAGATACTGAGCATGAAATAACTCCTTTGCCAATGTGCTTTCTGCGGCTAACTTTGTTGGCTGCGTCGTCGGCGTCCTCAACGTATTATTAATACGCCTGCGGCGCCTCCTCCTTGCCGCCTCGTTATCCTGTGAAATCACATTGGCACTATATTTGTGGTAGGAGTTATCAGCAATTATTACGCGGTTATAAGGCGAACTCCATCGCCTG
>CAZYIE010000054.1:0-17285 GCA_964646755.1 uncultured Smithella sp. | reverse complement strand
GTTGGCAAAGCGATTGGGATTCTCGGATATACCAGGGACATCACCGCGCGCAAACGAGCGGAAGAGGAAGCGGCACGCAGCACCGCGCTCCTGCGGGATGTCGTGGATATGGTTCCCGCCTACATCTGTGCCAAGAACCGCGAGGGGCGTTTCCTGTTGGTCAATCGAAAACTTGCCGACTTCTATGGCCTACCCATCGACACCATGACCGGCATGCTTCACGCCGAGCTGTGTGAGGATGAGGCGGAATTGCGGGCCATGCTCGCCGCCGACCGTCAGGTGATCGAGAGTGGCAGGGCCGAAGTGATACCCGAAGAGACGATGAAGAAGCCCGATGGGAACATCGCCGTCCTTGAGACCTATAAGATTCCTTTCACCGTCGACGGCAAGCCGGCGGTATTGATTGCCTCTTCCGATATCACCGTCCAGGACAAAGACGGCCGGCGGGTGGTTGTCGCACATGAGAACATCACCGAGCGCAAGGAGGCTGAGGAAGCCCTGCGGGAAAGCGAAGCGCGCTTCCGCAGCTACATCGAGCATTCGCCGTACGGCGTCTTCGTCGCCGACGGGCAGGGTCGCTACATTAACGTGAATCCCGCAGCCGTGCGCATCACCGGCTACTCCGCCGGGCAACTGACCTCGATGCGAATTTCCGATCTGCTTCCCCAGGAGAGCAGCGAGGAGGGTTTGATGCACTTCCAGACCTTGATCGAGACGGGCGAGTCCGTTGGAGATATGGCCTTCCGGCGCGCGGACGGATCCCTTGGACACTGGACGGTGTCCGCGACTCGTCTCGGGCCGGACTCCTATCTGGGTTTCGCGGAGGACATCACCGAGCGGAAGGACCGCGAGGCTCGCATGGCCCTCCTCGTCCGCATGTTGGACGACGTCCCGGCCGCAATTTCGATCCACGACACCAACGGGCGGTTTCTCTTCTCCAATCGCCAGAATGTGCTCCTGCACGGGTACGATTCCGAAGAGGAGTTCCTGTCCGTCAACCTGCATGAGCTCGATATGCCCGAAAGCGAGGCATTGTTGGCCGAGCGGTTTCAACAGATTGCCGATAGGGGCGAAGCCCGCTTCGAAGTCGCCCATCACCGCAAGGATGGCTCGGCCTTACCCCTCGATGTCACGGCAAGAGCCATCGAGTGGCGAGGCCAGCAGGTCGTGCTCAGCATCGCAATCGACATTACGGAGCGCAGGATGGCGGAACAGGCCCTGCGAGAAAGCGAAGAGCGGTACCGCGCGGCAAATGACGCCAGCCTGGATGCGTTGCTGCTGCTCCGCAGCGAGCGGGGCGAAACCGGCGAAGTCCACGATTTCGTCTTCGTGGACGTGAACCGGCGCTCCGAGGAGATGTTGCGCATGAGCCGCGACCAGTTGCTGGGCAAAAGGCTGTGCGAAGTGCTGCCCATCAACCGCGAGGCCGGTTTTTTCGAGAAGTACAAGGGTGTCGTGGACACCGGCGTCCCTTTGGAGGAAGAATTCTTCCTGCCCGAAACCCATGTACCGGCCGCGTGGCACTACCACCAGGTGGTGAAAGTACGCGACGGCATCTTCATCTGCCACCGCGATATCACCGCACGCAAGCAGTCAGAACAAGATTTAAAAAACAGGAATATTGAACTTAGAGCGGCATATGAACAACTATCAGCTTACGGCAATGAAATTGCTCAGAAATATAAGGAACTGGAGAAAAAAGAGCAGGAGCTGCGGGAGAGCGAAGAACGTTTCAAGGCCCTGCACAATGCCTCTTTTGGCGGTATAGCAATTCATGACAAGGGTATTATTTTGGAATGCAATCGGGGTTTGGCAGACATGACCGGCTATTCTGTGGCCGAGCTGACCGGGGGGATGGATGGTTTATTGCTCATTGCAGAAAAAACAAGAAACGATGTCTTGAGTAAAATTCAATCCGGTTACGAGAAACCTTATGAGGCAATCGGGTTGCGTAAAAACGGAGAGGAATATCCACTAAGTTTGGAGGCCCGCAATATTCCCTACAAGGGGAAAATGGTAAGGACCGTAGAATTTAGAGATATCACCGAGCGCAAGCAACAGGATGCCCGCATTGCCCTGCTCGTCCGCATGCTCGACGAGGCTCCCGCTTCGATCACGATTCACGACACCGATGGACGCTTTCTTTACGCCAACCGAAAAACATTTTCGCTCCACGGGTACGATGAAGACGAGTTCATGGCCATCAACCTCCACGACATGGATGTTCCCGAGAGTGATGCCCTGCTGGAGGAGCGTTTCCGGCTGATCGCCGAAGAAGGAGAGGCGTCCTTCGAGGTTGGTCACTACCGCAAAGACGGAACAGTTTTCCCACTTCAAGTCCAGGCAAAGCAGGTTCAATGGGAAGGCCGCGCCGTGATTTTGAGCATTGCCAGCGACATCACCGAACAAAAGCAGGCGGAAGCTCAAATGCGCCTGCAATCACTCGTGCTCAATCAAATTCATGATAGCGTGACCGTGACCGACAGCGACGGTGTCATTACCTATGTTAACGACACTGCGGCCCGGAGACTGGGTTATTCCCGCGACGAACTCATCGGCGTCACCACGGAGAAATATGGAGAGGACCCCGAACGAGGCGCCAGACAGCGTCAGATCGTCGAAGAGACGCTCGAGCACGGGGAGTGGCGGGGCGAGGTGGTCAACCGGACCGCCGATGGACGGGAAGTCTTTCTGGATTGTCGAACGCAAGTCGTTCTGGACGACCGGGGCAACAAGATTGCCCTGGCTGGAATTGCAACGGATATCACCGAGTGGAAACGTGCGGAAGAGGAACGCCGCGCGTTAGAAGAACGCCTGCAGCGCTCCGAGAAAATGGAAGCACTGGGCTTGCTGGCCGGCGGTGTCGCTCATGATCTCAACAATGCCCTGGGCATTCTGGTTGGTTACTCGGAGATGGTTCTCGAAGAGATTGATGAATCAAACCATTTAAGAGAAGACATCAAGAACATCAAACAGGGCGGAGATATGGCTGCGGCAGTTGTTCAGGATCTGCTGACTATGGCCCGCAGAGGCGTCCGTACAGAAGGAGTTATTAATCTCAATGCCACCGTCGCCGATGTTCAAAAGAGCGCAGTATTTGACAAGCTGCGCCTATTTCATCCCCAGGTGCGGATAAAGATAAACCTTGAATCAGAGGTGCTGAATGTCAAAGGATCTTCCGTGCATCTTAACAAGACAATCATGAACCTGATTTCCAATGCTGCCGAAGCCATGCCCACGGGAGGAGTGATTACTGTTACGACAGGCAATCAATACCTGGACAAACCAATCCATGGATATGACAATATCAGAGAAGGAGACTATGTAGTATTATCCGTATCCGATACCGGAGAGGGCATATCCGAGGCCGATCTCAAACGCATCTTTGAACCGTTTTACACCAAGAAAATCATGGGCAGAAGCGGCACAGGGCTGGGGCTTGCCGTTGTTTGGGGAACGGTTAAGGATCATAACGGATACATTGATGTTCAGAGTGAAGTAGGTGAAGGGACGACCTTCACCCTCTATTTCCCGGTCACCAGAGAAGATATGCTGACAGATCAGATTTCCGCCTCGGTATCCGAATACCTGGGCAAAGGAGAATCCATTCTGGTTGTTGATGACATAAAGGGGCAGCGCGAACTGGCGGCCAAAATGCTTGGCAAGTTGAATTACCAGGTTACATCAGCCTCCAGCGGCGAAGAGGCCGTCAAATACCTCCAGACCAGCAAAGCAGACCTGCTTGTTCTGGATATGATCATGGATCCGGGTATTGACGGGTTGGATACCTATAAGGAGATTCTGAAACTGCATCCGAATCAAAAGGCGGTTATTGTAAGCGGTTTTTCGGAAACTGATCGAGTCAGTCAAGCTATGGCACTAGGCGCCGGCAAATATGTCAAAAAACCCTATATATTGGAACGACTCGGCCTGGCAGTCCGAAAGGAACTGGACGGGAAATAGAAGAAACTGAATATCCAACAACCCATGCCCAACGATGAAGGGAAGACAAGGTTCAGGGGTTGACCATCGGTCTTTTAGGCTTTTATCAATTCTCGATCAAAGATAGCGCTTGATTTAGAATTATCCGGCCGGTATTTATTGTCAATGTTTCGACTTGATGTTCCGTAAAAAATTAATTAAAAGAATTAGCAATATGAAAAAAAGTATATTATCGGCAAAAGATATCCGGCAAATTAAGGCCTCCGGCATCAGTCCTGACGGCGTGGAAGAACAGCTGGCTTTCTACCGGCGTGGTTCTCATTATTTAAAACTCCACCGCCCCTGTGCGGTTAAAGATGGAATTGTTGCTATTGCACCTGCGCAAAGAAAGAAATTGATTGATCTTTATGAAAATCAATCAGGCTTATACAAAATAATAAAATTCGTTCCGGCATCCGGTGCAGCCAGCCGCATGTTTACCGATTGGTTTTCCGCAAGTGAAAAATGCGGTTTTGGCTTTCGAGATTTGGACCGGAAATTTTTCCGGGATTTAAAGCAATTTCCTTTTTTTCCTCTCATTGCCGAAAATAAAACCGGCTCACAACTTCTGCAGAAAAAAGACATCAAGAGGTTGCTGAAATATATTTTAACAGATGAGGGCTTAAATTACGGGAATCTGCCCAAAGCCCTAATACCGTTTCACCGATACCCGGAAGGCAAGTTACGTAATGCTCTGGAAGAACATCTTCTGGAGGCGGCAGGATATATAACCGGAACAAATGGCGTTAGCCATTTGCATTTTACCTTAGCGCCAGAACACAAGCAGGACATCACGAAATATTTGAAAAAGGTAATGGCGAAGCATGAGAGTGTTTGCCGGAGGAAATATAAAGTTACTTTTTCGGTTCAATCTGTTTCAACAAACACAATAGCTGTTGATGAAACAAATCAGCCGCTTCGCGATGCTAAAGGAGAATTAATTTTTCGTCCGGGCGGGCACGGGACATTGCTTGGCAATCTGAACAATCTGGATGCGGATTTTATTTTTGTCAGGAACATCGATAATATCACGCCAGAATTACTTTTCGAAAAAAATACTCCCTTCCGAAAAATGCTCGGCAGTTTGGCAATGGAAATACAGAAAGAAAATTTTGCATTTTTGTGCTGTCTGGAAGCAGGGGAGCCGGGTTCTTCGGAGATTGATAAAATTGCTGCACACTGCTCTCAAACACTAAACATATTTTTCCCAGAAGGTTTTGCGAGGCAAACTAAAAAGAGAAAAGTCCAGACTCTTTTTTCTTTATTAAACCGTCCGTTGCGCATTTGTGGGATGGTGAAAAATGATGGAGAGCCCGGCGGCGGCCCTTTCTGGGTGGAAGAAAAGGATGGTACGCAGACACTGCAAATTGTTGAGGGCGCTCATGTGGATAAAAGAAATCCTGAGCAGTCGGCAATCTGGGCGCAGGCTCGATATTTTAATCCGGTGGATATGGTCTGCTGTATTAAAGATTACCAGGGAGATAAATTTATCCTGGATAACTACGTCAATAAAAATGCTTACCTGATCACAACAAAAAATGAAAAAGGAATTCATTTCAAGGCACTGGAGGCGCCCGGTCTCTGGAATGGCGGCATGGCTTATTGGAATACAATATTTGTGGAGTTGCCGTTAAAAGTATTTAATCCTGTTAAAACAGTCTATGATTTGTTGCGCCCTGAACACAGGGTAACCTCTTAGTTTGATGGACAACTGGCAAAGGTAATGTTAGTGGACCTCGGGGAAACCGGGTTTCTGGGATTGAAACATGAACGCAAAACTTAACCAAAGAGGTATGCTAAATGAAAACAAAATTTGCACTTATCACTTTTATGGCAACGACATTAATTGCTTTGGCCATTACTCCCGTTCACGCAGGGAAAGTTATAATGGGCAACTTTAATAAACAAAATGCCTATGCAATGAGGGTTACATTTACTCTGCTCGGCGAGAACACTGTCTTGGGCTGTGCGCCAGGTGGGGGAAATAATGCAAACAACATTGAGGATGCAGTAAGGGCTGTCAGCAAGATTGTTGTTTACAAAACGGATAGCTGCGTGAATGCCACGCCTGGTAATCAGACAGGACCTATCCTGAAGGAATATTATGTTCCTAAGAATCTGCTGACTATCAATAATAGCTTTGGCGTGCAGATTGAAGAGAACGGAAGTATCGAAATTAAGGAATATAAATATTAGGGAATATTGACCCGAAGCGAATGGTCAATAAATAGAAGGATATTGCACCATGAAAAATAAGGTGACAATTTACGGCTTACAGGAGGATAAGATGAAAAAGAATAGTTTGGCGGCATTGATTGTTGGAATTTGCATATTGACTTTCACGGGGGCAGCTTCTGCAGAGAATTACACATTCCATTGGTTCAACAATATCAACTATTTTACCGACAGCAATAACCGGGATGCCGTGTGTAACAACGTATCGGCAAAGGTCATGGTGGCTGGCAAAATCGTGGGACAAAATACATTAGGTTCACCCCTGAAATCGGCGGAAAGGAAAGACCTTACCGTCTCCGCCCCGGCATGCACAAACATTATTCTCTCCGCAACCTGCACGTACAGGGAATTGCTTAGTTCGGTTACGAAAACAACGCAAAAGTCTGTCATGTGCTGGGGCGGCGACGCCATTGTCTTGCCGGATCCCGTGCAGGTGGTTCCCACAAACATCGGCATTACGTACTACTGCACCGCGCCGTGTAAATAATCATAATTTGTTTTCCGAACGCCTCGCACGGCGGTAAGTTTCAGGGCAAAAGGCAAGTGGTCAAGTCTGCTCTTTACTCATGTAATGTAATAAGTTTTTTCAACGATAACCCTCACCATTCCTAGCATTCCGACAGTTAGAGAGTTTTTCTTCAAGTGCCTTTTTGGTTTGGGTCGGAGTGGCTATAGAGTATGATGGTGGATAAAAAGGGGGTAGCGCTGGATAACTTCCTGCTATACGTATTAAATAATCCAGCGTTCGCAATCTTCTTTTGTGGCCGCTTTTGCGGTGATTATTGTTGATGCATTTCCCTTCTGGCAAATTACTTTAGCATCCTGATCATCAGGTGCATCACTGTAACGAACGCATAATGCTGCCGCTATGTTCGAGATATGTTCATCGCCGCCATATGGTACCAGAACCTGCGGTCCCGGAAAATCAGCCATAAATAGGACAAGATCATCATTGATCAACTGAGCTTGCAGGGAATTGTTATCTGCTCTATCTCGCCCGACGATAATCTTGAAATTGTCATTTACCCGGAAATGCCGGCCAAATTTGAGCAATTCGATATCACGAATATGCCGGTCTTCTTCGTGAGAAAATAAATCACGCAGACGCTTCGTAAATATCGAATCGGTAAGCAGACAGCCTCCGGCCGGAGGCGCATAATTGGTAATACCGAAATCAACTGCCAGTTGTATTTGCGGTTTGCGGCCACGGCCCGAAATTGCCAGCAATCGGGAACGGTCAATTTTTCCTTCCCGCTCGGCTTTGATAGGATCGAGAAGCTGTGCGGAGAGCGGCCGCAAAATATAGTCAGGATATCCCGAGTTTTTGGCAACAACAAAAAGCGATTGTTTGCCCTGCGACATCGGCCGCTGTCCGAGTACTTCTCCAGTGAAAATAAAATCAGCACCGGTTTCTTCCATTTTTCTTCCGGCAAACTTCAGCATTAACGTATGGCAATCAATACAGGGGTTCATGTTTTTACCATAGCCGTAACGCGGAGATTTAAGCATATCTAAATGATCGGCAGTAAAGTTTTCCACCAGCAGCGGCAGATTAATCTGACGGGCAGCTGCTTTCGCCTTTTGGGCATTAAAAAAAGGTGTTTCGAAAACCAGGCATAAGACTTCGATATTTTGTCGGCGGACGACCTCTGCTGCCAGTATACTGTCGAGTCCTCCGGAGAAGAGAGCAATTGCTTTAACCATGTTGTGTTTCCTTAAAAAAAATGCGCCCTGGATTCATTTTCTTTTCCGGAGCGCTGAGATATATCACTTTTAACTTATACTAATATCTGGCAAAGCTGGCCTGCCATAATTCGCCAAGCAGGCTGCGCAGGCCATCATCAATGGCAAAGTCAATAATGTACTGGTCTTTGTCCGTTTTGATTTTCGTGCCTGTAAAACCGAAGGTGAACGGCGCCTGGTTTTTATCCACGCCGGAAAAGGAAAAATAGCCGTAAGTCGAAGGAATCGCCAGGCTCGGTAAAATCTTTTCCATGATAATTTTCGGAGAGTCGGAGGTATCAATAAAAATTAATCCATATCCTTTTGCCTTAAAGACATTGATGAATTGCAAAGGCAGGCTGCGCGAATAAATAATATATTTTTTATCAGCGTTACTTATCAGCACGTCGGCTTTAATGGATAGATTAAATCCGTCTTTGGCCACGTTGAATACTTTGACATCTGCATCTTTATTGGCGCTGAAACCTAAATGGGTAACCAGGGCATAGGAAAAATCTTTAGCCGCTGTTGCAGGAAAAACCGGCATCGGCGGCAATGAATAAATCTCTTCCGGTTTGCCGACAAGGCCTTTTTCTCCATCTATCTCCGTTATGATCAAGCCGTTTTTCCGGGCGTAGTTTTTAATTGCTTTAGGCAATAAAGAGTCATTATCCGGGACAAAGCGCAGAGCCTGAATTAAGGGGATTTTCTGCTTGGAATCTGTTTTGGTAATAAGCCAGTCCACGACAACCTCAACCGGCGGAAGGCTGCCCGTTGATATGGGCTTATCTCTCTTGGTCATGTTGTAGGCTTTGGTTGCAGCAATAACTTTTCTTAAAATGGTGACAACATCATCTTTTTTATCTACTTTAATTATCGAGAAGTGTTTCCAGTTTTCGCGAATTATCTTTTTAAGATTATCATTGAGGCGGTTTTCCCAATCAAGAAATACAGTGGTTTTATCATCAAATTCGATGACCGGAATTTTTGCACAGTCAATCGTTACCTGTCCGGTTTTAGAAATGGGAAGATAGTAGTTGCCGGATGAGGAAATGGAGGCGTTCATCTCGGTTAATATCTGCTTGATCACGGCTAGCTTCGCTACCTGCGACATAACTATCTTTTCTTTAGTTTTGACTGATTCTCCCGGTTGAGTTTGGCTTTCGGTCGAAGATACTATTGCCTGCTCAATAATTTTTGTTTCTGCCGGGGCTGGGACAAGAACAGTTTTGCCGGGGAGTTTAATAACTTGTCCGGTATAAATTTTATTCGCATTGGCAATCCGGGGATTCATTGTTTTGATGAGTTGGAGAGTTTTTTCGGTGTTCGCCTTGATATTCAATTGCTGGTGAACTATTGTGATCAGACTGTCGCCTTTTTTTACCTTATAAGTTTGTGTGCCGGTTGATGAGATTGGCTTTGTTGAAACAGGATGGATGCTTTTACCGGGTAGTTTGATAAGTTGTCCGGCATAAAGTTTGTTGAGATTTTCTATATCGGGATTGAGTTGCTTAATAATGCGGTAATTGTCCGGGATGTCATCATCGGTGATTCCGGGGAGCCTTCTAATGATAGCCGAAATAACATCACCTTTTTTTATTTTATAAAGATGTACGTTTTGTTTGGATACAGCTGTCTTTTTTAGAGATATCTGAGCCGTGTCTTCTTTAGCTAAAGCCGGTTGGCAAAAAATGGCCGTCAAAACAAAAACAGCAATTAATTCTAAAGTATAACGCTTAAACATATGTGTTTCCTGCCCGTTAAGAAGTAAGGATTTAGAAGTGTAATTACTTTAATTGGCAATAAAAGTCAACGACTTATATGGCTAAAAGGCATGGAATTAAATTACTTTTTTCATTGCGGCAATGGCAACTTCAATTTGATCATCCGATGGTTCTCTGGTTGTAATCTTTTGCAGCATCAATCCCGGCCAGCTTAAGGCCTGCACCCACTGCCAATTGCGGTGTTTACCGGTGAAACGGATGGCTTCATAGGCAATGCCGGAAACAACCGGGAGGAGAATAATTTTATAAATTACTCGATGCAGAAAATCCGGACGTCCCAGCAGAGAAAAAACAATGATAGAAACAATCATCACAAAGAGAATGAAGCTCGTGCCGCAGCGGGGATGACGGGTAGAGAAATCCTTAACATTTTTTACTGTCAATTCCTGGCCGTTTTCCCAGGCAAAAACTGTTTTATGTTCAGCTCCATGGTACATATAGACGCGTCGCATATCCTCCATGAAAAGAGTGGCGCCAAGAAAGCAAAGAAAAAGGCCCAGGCGAACGCAGCCTTCCAGTATGTTCAGGAGAATCAAATTAGGAACGAACTCCTTCATTTTTGTAAAAAAGAAAGCGGGGACAACAACAAAGAAAAATATGGCGATGGAGAAGCTGATGATAAAAGAAAGCGTCATTTCCCAGCCTTTGGGTTTTCTTTCTTCTTCCGACAGGGCAACCTCCGCTGAAAACATCAGACATTTGATACCTATGAACATCATTTCAAATAAAGTGACAGTTCCCCGGATAAACATGAGCCCCAGTAATTTATAACGCTTCGTTAGCGGAATATGTTCTTGTTCCTGAAATACAATTTCTTTATCCGGTCTTCTGACCGCCGCCGCAATTTTGTTTCCGTGACGCATCATTACGCCTTCAATGAGGGCTTGCCCGCCGGCGATATCTTCAGGATTAGGTTTGGTTGCCATTATGTGTGTCCTAGTAAATTAATAAATTTTGTGGAGGTTACTTATAGTATTTGAGCAAAGGTGTCAAACGGTGATTTATAGCATTCGCGCTTGCAGGCTAAGTTATATGGCAGTCACCCGCAGGCTGGTGACTGCCATATTTAATGATTAACGGGCGCTCTGAAAATTATCGCGCATCAATTCCCGGGCGATAATCATCCGGCGAATTTCCGAAGTGCCGGCGCCGATATCCCATAGTTTCTGATCCAGATAATGACGCGACACAGCGTATTCCGAGCAATAACCATAACCACCGTGTATTTGTATGGCATCGGCGGCTATTTTTGTTCCCATCTCTCCGCAGTAGAGGAGCGAAGCTGCCGCCATCCGGTCGAGATCGGTTCCTTTTCCGCCCGACTTGGTTGTAAGGGAGTCGCAATAAGAGGCAGCGCTGTAGGCCATCCACTTGGAGGAGAGATAGCCGGTATACATATTGGCCAGCTTTTCCTGAATAGATTGGAAGGATATGATTGGTTTTCCGAACTGCACCCTTTCTTTGGCATACTTAAGGCTGAGCTCCAGGCAGGAGCGCTGTGATCCCAGAGAGCATCCGCTCAAAGTGATGCGCTCGGTGCACAGGCCGCTGGTCAGGACGGCTACACCCTTATTGAGCTGGCCGACCATATTTTCTGCGGGTAATTCCATATCATCAAAAGTTACCAAGCCCGTCGGCGATGTTCTCATTCCCCATTTCTTGATCTTTTCACAAGTACAGCCTTTCTGTGTTTTCGGATTGAAGAAGAAGGTGGAAATGCCGTGGGGGCCTAATTCCGGTTCTGTTTTGGCATAAAATAGCATGAAATCGGACAGAGGAGCATTAGTGATGAAAATCTTGCTTCCGTTAATAATATATTTGTCACCCTTTTTGACGGCCTTGGTGGACATGCTCATGGCATCGGACCCGGAATTAGGCTCGGTGATCCCGAGGCAACCGATGGATTCCCCGCTGCATGCTTTGGGAAGATAGGCCATTTTTTGAGCCTCACTGGCATTACGCCGGAAATTGTCATAGCAGAGGGTCTGGCTGGCGCCTGCAGTCATGGCCAGGGCATTGCTGACGCGGCCGATATTTTCATAAACCAAAAGGGTTTCTACGTAACCGAGTCCGGCGCCGCCGTATTTCTCCTCAAAGGCAACGCCGGTAACACCGAGATTGCCGAGTTCCGTAAAGAGGTTAGCGGGCATTTCATCGACCTCATAGGCATGCTCCATTTGAGGTTCCAGCCAGGTGGATGCCCACCGCCATACACTGTCTTCCAACATTTTCTGCTCTCGGCTAAATTCAAAATTCAATGACATGCAAATACTCCTTACTTTCGCTATAATGTGCCAACCCATGCTACCACTGCCAGACTATTCGATTTATTAGTTATCACTTGTTTTTCAGGCGTGGACCAGTAGTAATGAACAACATCGCCCTCAAAAATATTTACTGTCTCCTCACCGCAGACAAGCTCCACTGTTCCCTTTAGTACACACAGGATTTCCTGGCTGTGTTTCAGGTTTTTGCGGCCAGGTATTGATGAACCTGGTTCCATAGCCATAACGGAACTATCAATAACTTCCCGACTTTCTGGAGAGAAAAAACGCCGGGTCACAAAGCCCGATGATGGTATTTCAACATCCATCCACTCGGCCTTACGAATTACCACCAGGCGTTCCTTTTTTTCCGCTGCGCTGATAACCTCGCCGGCATTAGTGGCCATTGCATTGCAGATATTTACCAGTGTTGCTACCGAAGGAGAGCTTACATCGTTCTCAACCTGGGAGAGGAACCCTTCCGAGATGCCGGACTTTTCGGCAACATTCCGCAAAGTCATGCCTTTTTCTTTGCGTATCTTTCGCAGAACCGAACCTAAATTCATTTAGCAACCGATCTATAAATTTTAATATTATGGATAATATATAGCATTACTAAATATTGTGTGTCAAGGAGATATTAAGTAATGCTTAAATTAATGGTCATGATCTTCCTCCATGCAACAATACGCACTAGCGGCACATTTAATTGCTGATTTCATCTTGATGAAGTCGTAAAAACTCATTATTTCCCCTCCCCTTGCGGGAGGGGATTAAGGGGAGGGGAATAACGCAATGAATTGTTTCATTATTCACCCCCACCCTAACCCTCCCCCGTCAAAGGGGGAGGGAATTCCCAGACTTTTTACGAGACCGTAAATCTTGGTTTAAACAATGTTTAAGTGTTTGCGCAATTGGTTGTTGCAAGATCGGGCTTCAATGATATAATGCCGCAGGTTTAGCAAAAGGAGGATAAAAATGGCGGCTCAGGATTTATCTGTTGCATTTATTAAGGAATATCAGGAACGGTTCGAGAAAAAACTGAAAGAAAATGAGATTGATCTTCTGGAACACTGGAAGGCGCAATTAGATAAGATCGCCGGTCAAAGACCAGACAGCATTGCCTCGCTGCAAATGCAGGTTAAAAAAACAGCGGATATGATGGCAACCAGGATTAACGTATTAAAGAAGAAGGAATAAGATGGATAGTATTGCCAATTTTTTATTTGAAGTGGGAATGCTCAGCAAAACACCCCGCAGCGGCTATCAATTTCTGGGCAGCGGCAAAGAGTCCGTGGCTGAACATGTTTTGCGCACAATATTTGTCGGTTATGCCCTTTGCAAGATGAATCCGGCGCTCGATGAGTTCCGGGTTTTAAAAATGTGCACGCTTCATGATTTGCCGGAAGCACGCACCGGCGACATGAATTACGTCAATAAAAAGTATGTGAACGTCGATGAAGAAAAAGCGGTGCGCGAATTAACCGAACATCTCTTTTTCGGGGATGATATCAAAGAATTCATTGATGAGTTTAACCTCAAAGAATCAGATGAAGCGCAGACAGCCCGTGATGCCGATCAAATTGCTTTAATCCTGCAATTAAAGGAATACGGTGATTTGGGAAATAAATATGCGGAAGAATGGATCAGCTATGCAATGCAAAGGCTCGTTACCGCAGCCGCAAAAGAGCTGGCCTCGAGGATCATTCAAACAGACTCATCAAACTGGTGGTTTAAAGAAAAAAGTGATTGGTGGGTGAACGGCAGTAACAAATAGTCAGATAAAATATTCATGGATCAGACCTTGAGAAAATCTTCGAAAAAACTCTTCTTCTTTTTGCCGCTAATCGTCTTTATTGTTTTTTATTTAATTTCCTGTGGCCCGCAATTCGGGCAGGTGGTTATCTCCAAGCCTGACGAGTACAAACACATTTATGAGGCCAATGAAAAAATCATTCTCCAGGCAGCAGCCCGGATTTTCAAAGAAAAGAACATGGGCAGCAATGTCCGGATTGACCGGGAAAATAATCGAGTGGAAACGGATTATATAATCCAGGGGGATTGGCGAACCAAAAGTTCAGTAAAAGTAAAGAAGCTGAATTGGAAAGAAAGAGAAGTTGTTCTTTCTGTTACAACAGAGAAAAAAACGGAAAAAGGCTGGGAAATGCGAAGATTGCTGGACAAGGAACAATACAGCAATTTGTTCGATATCATTGATTTAGCAATTTATGAAGAGATGTCCAGAATAGATTAACCGGAACATTCCGCTGAGGAGATCATTATGGCAGCTTTTATCAGTCCGCCCAAGAGGATTCCTTTTTATTTGCGGATCGGTATCTGGATAAGCCGGAAAGTGACCGGGCGAGACCTTTTGCCGGCCAGGCTTCTGGCCTGGTATCCGAAAGTGGCGATAAGTTCCGGGATTATGGAAGCTCTGGTTGCTCATCAGGAAGGCAAACTGGATCGCCGAATCTTAAAGATTGTCCGGCTGCAAACATCTTTTGTTGTGGCGTGCCCTTTTTGTATTGACATGAATTCTTACGATCATGCCGATTACGGTATTACGCCAGCCGAATTGATTGCTCTGCAAGGGCAAGCTGAAATAAACTCCGTAAAAACATTTTCGGCAAGGGAAAAAGTTGCGATGGAATATGCCCGGCTTATATCACGCGTGCCGCTTGCTTTCCCTCCGGACTTTATCGAAAAGTTGAAAGCTAATTTTACCGAGCGGGAAATTGTAATACTGGCCAGTACCGTTGCTCAAGTCAATTACTGGGCCAGATTGCTGCAGGCATTGGGTGTGCCACCAGCCGGTTTTTCTGATTCCTGCGAACTGAAAATGAGCGGCGGGAACAATCCGCCGGCGAGCTGATTTTGATAAATATTTGATAAATATTGCGTTGACATAGAAGGCCGTTATTCCTATATTCCGAAATCTTTTAAATTTTTGACTTTTTTTATCATTCAAAAAGAGAGGGAACGTCATGAAGCAGCATATCCGTACTCTTCTATCCGTTATTCTTTTGAGCATTTTTCTGTCTGCAATATCTTTTGCCGCCGAAACCCGCGGCCTGACCATCGTCGCCAAGGATACGGCCAGTGGCAGGCAGGGCGAAGTGCGGTTCTACAACAAAACCTATGCCGTCATCATCGGCATTGACAGATATCAAAACCTTCCCGCCGGACGCCAACTGCACAATGCCGTAAGGGACGCCAAAGGAATTGAAAATGTCCTGCGCAAAAACTACCAGTTCGATAAGATCATCATCCTGCAAAATGAGCAGGCCACGAAAGACCGCATCATGGAGGTGCTGACCGAGGAGCTTCCAGCTCAGATGGGCCGCAACGATGCGCTGTTTCTTTTCTGGGCGGGGCAAGAGCGACTACGGCGAGATCGGCTACCTCATCACCTACGACGGCTCAACCGACAAGATCCGCAAAAATATCACTATGGCCGAGATCCGCGACACCATCTCCAAGAAAATTCCCGCCAAGCATGTCTTCTACGTCATGGATGCCTGCTACAGCGGCCTTTTGACCACACGTTCTGTGGATGGCAAGACCAGGCGAGACCTTAGTTATCTCAAGGAAATCACCAAAGAGTCGGCCAGACAAGTGCTGACGGCAGGAGGGAAGGGCGAAGAAGCACTGGATGGCGGCCCCAAAGGGCATTCCGTATTTGCCGGCAGGTTCATCGAGATATTGGAATCAGCTGCTGATTTTATTACCGCCAACGAACTGCAAGCCAGCATCCGGGAAAAGGTGCATTCCGACGCCAGCGCCCGCAACCACACTCAGACACCAGGTTATGGTGCGCTTTATGGCTTGGGGGATTTTGTCTTCATACCGAAACAGCAGGACCGCTTGGGTGACCTGACCGGTACATCAGCTTCCCGACAAAAGGAATTGGAGCAACTGCGCAAAGTGGAAGAGGACGCCATGGCCGCCAAGAAGCGCGAACAGGCCGAGATTGCAAAAAAAGAAAAGGAACTGGCCGCCCTCGACAAGCAGATCGCCGAGATGAAAAGCCGGTTGGGGACATCGAAGGCGCAATCCAACGACAACCTTGATAAGATCCTCGCTTTAGCCGAACAGAAAGAAGAGCAAGGCAAACGCCTGGAGACACTGCGACAGCAAAGGGAGGCTGAAGAGCAGAAACGTCAGCAGGAGATTGCCCGACTCAAACAGAAGGCACGGGAGAAACTGGCAGCGCAAGTCAACATTGATCTGGTGAAGTATGAGAAAGTTGCTTCATCAAAGTATGCCGGAGACCTGAAGGAAAGTGCCTGGAAGGCGATGGTGGCCAAATATCCGGATGCCAGGCAGGTGAAGGCAGGTGATATTGACCGGTTTATCGCTGCACTAGGATTGACGAGTCACGACGTACAGCGGAGCAAGGAGCAGCGGAGCAAAGAGCAGCAGGTGGCCGCCGAACGGGAACGAAGGATTGCCGGAGAGCTGGGCATAGGGACTTATACCGACCCCAGTACCGGTCTCATGTGGGCAAAACAGGACAATGACAAAAACATCAACTGGGTGGATGCCAAGACATATTGTGAAAACTATCGCGGGGGAGGCTATAAGGACTGGCGAATGCCGACGCAACCTGAACTTGCGGTGTTGTATGCAAGTGGTGCCCATAGCAATAAAATAGCAATAACTGGTTGGGTATGGGCCTCGGAGAACGGCGAATCAGAGGCTGCCTACTTCTCTTTCGTTGTTGGCACGTGGCGCTGGGATCGCCATTACCTCGACTACAATCTCCGGGCGCTCCCTGTGCGTTCCGTCAAATAGGTTATTCGTGAAACTCCAATTCCGCAAGCGCAGCCCGACAGGGAACACCGGTGCATAACTTGGATGCTGCAGTACCAATCTGTTTATTATTGATGATTTCGTAAAAAGTCAGGAAACCATAGAATCGTCATTCCGGCGAAGGCCGGAATCTAGTAATTTCAGTAGGATCTGGATGCCGGTTTTCACCGGCATGACGGTACTGATAGCACTTTTGCTATTTCGACACAGTCTCCCGGGAGTGGAAATAGTGGCTTTTTACGAGACCATCATTATTGCCTCTGACAATGTTTTATGATTGACAGTTGTTAGCCCGTCCTTATATTAAAACCCATGAAATTATTTGGTTACAAAATACTATAAAAACACTTGCAATTGCGGAAGATTAATTTTAATTCTATTATCCATTTCCAAATCAAGCGCTACCTTTGTAGGTAAAGCCTGCCCCGGCGCAGGAGACTGTGTCGCAATTAGTTCTTTGACAGCAGAATATTAGAAAAAGGTTAAA
>CAZYIE010000053.1:0-18728 GCA_964646755.1 uncultured Smithella sp. | reverse complement strand
ACAAGTTGCATTTTGGCACTACTTTGTCCACCTCCGTCACGGAGTAGAACCTGGCGCATGCCGGGTGACACCTCCGCCAGCGGAGGACATTAAGCGGCAAATTTTTCTAGTGCAACACAGTCTTCAAGTACGGCATGACAATTAATAGGTAACTGTTACTGATATTCCCACCAAATAATACAAAGCAGGAGGTATCAACATGTCAGATCTGCACGCGTACTTAAGCCCGGCCTGGCGCGATGAAGCGCTCAAAAGACTCCAGACGGAACTAACGCCGGACAAAATGAACAATGTCACCACATCAATGTCCAACATTTATAAAAACTGTCCCGGCGGTGCGGAAATGTTTCTCTTTGTGGAATGCAAAGAAGGGAAAGTAACCCGCGTGGAAACGGGGGTAGGCGAGCCTCCCCAGGGGGAATTCCGCATTATCGGCGAGTATCAGACTTTTGCCAAAATATCCCGCGCGGAACTCGGCGCGCAAAAGGCCCTGATGACCGGCAAGCTTAAACTCAAGGGCAATCTGGCCAAGGCTCTGAAGCTTGCCGCCGTATCAGACCGTCTGAATAAAGTTCTGGCCAAGATACCAACTCAATATTGAACTGAAGGGAGATAAAAATATGACCAGGATATTGGACCCCAATGATAAATATTTTATAGACAATCCGGCACGCGTCCAGGCGATACAGGCTGAAATGCAGAAGCGGGGCATCGATGTGTATCTCGGTTCGCGCATCCGGACGATGAGTTTTGTGCTGGACACCTTCTGCCCGTGGAGAAGCTATCTGATCATTCCGGCTGAAGGACAGCCCACCTTTTTTACATTTGTGGTTGATGCGCTGCGCGTGGGCGACGAAACCTGGCTGGAAAGCGATCATGTCCGCGCCTATGGACCGATGGGCGGCATGGATCAGGTCTCCGCCATCACTGATTATATCAAGGACGAACTCGGCATACAAAAGGGACACCTGGGCTACGAGGACGGGATTTCCACCTACACGGCCGAAGGAAATCTTTCCCATTGGGAATACACCCATTTTAAAGACGCATTGCCCGGTTTTGAATGGATTAACTCGCACGATATCGTTGATGCCCTTTCGCTGATCAAAGACAAAGGCACGATTGAACGTTTCCGCACCGCCTCGCTGATTGTCGATGAAGGGCATAAGGCGGCACGCGCCGCGCTGGAGAATGGCGGTTACAAGGGCATGACGGAAACAGTGATTGCCGGCATCGCGGCGCTGGCCATGCGCAAAGCAGGCAGCGTGTCGGAATGGAATTTTGCGGGCTTAAACGAAATATCCAGCGGCTTTCGCACGGGATTAGGAGCCTGCACGCCGCCCACAACTAAAGAGATCAGGGCGGGCGAACCGCTGATGCTGGATTTTCACGCGATGTTTAAACTGGCGCTGGGCGATCACTCGCACAATTATCTGATCGGGCCGGCAACAAAGCGGCAGCGCTGGCATGCCGATAATTTTGTCGCGATTATTCAGAAAGTGATTGATAATTACCGCGCCGGTACAACGCCCGGAACGCTGGCCGCCCTGATGATGGATTTTGCCGAGTCGCGCGGCTGCGGAGATTTTATCCAGCCGGCTTGCGAACACGGGATCGGTCTTTTCGGCGATGAGTGGCGGATCGGCTCCATCGTTAATCCCGATCTTCCCTACTGGACGGATCAGGATCACGTCTATGCGGAAAACGAAATGGTCGTCTGCGCGATGCAGTATGCCGCACCGGAAGAAAATATCGGCTTCCGTTATGAAAACGACATGGTGATTGTCAAAGGCGGCTGCGAGGTCTTATCGAAATATCCGCTCGGTATTGAAGAAATATCATAAAGGGTAAAGGGGATCGTTGCCATACTTAAATTAAGGAGGATGGGAATGAGAAGATCATTGCTTTTGCTGTTTGTTGTGTCAGTCGTGTTTGTGTTTTCGATTTCTATCGCAGTAGCCGATTGTCCGGATGGCAAATACGATTGCCAGGTAAAAGATTTAGTAAGTGGGAAGAGACACTCGGTAGGTTACGTAACTGTAGGCACTAAAACAAAGGTTACTATTGAAGGAATATCATGCCATGTCATTGGTGGGGCTGGCGCCCCCGCAAGTCGCTGTAATTCCACATATCCCGATAAGTGTTCAGAAAGTTGTATAGCGTGTATGACGAATCCTGGCGACGCGTTCTTCGACTATGAGGGATGCAAAGACAGTCATGGCAATAACAAGTGATTGTAAATGCAATACTAAGGGGTAACGCCCGAAAAAGGAAAAGGGTGACGGTTCTATTATTGGTTCATTTTAAATATAACCGTCACCTTTATTTGCACTGCCAAACGAGTTGGCACTCCTGCCCACAAAGTTGGCAGTACGGACTTTCCATAGATAAATAAATCTAGCAAATGTCCACCAATGCTACATATTATCTGATGGCATAGAGATTGCTGTTATCATTTATCCGTCGAGGTAAATAATAAGATTAGAAGGAAAGACAATGAAAAGACATATCATGCTTGCAGCAGTTATAACATTTGTATGCACAGCCATCTCCGTATCGCCGTCTTATGCCGGTTGGTTTAGTTTAGAAAACAGATCGAGTAGTAACACCTATCATGTTTCTGCCGAGTTGTGGGGTATGGGGTGGAGATACCCCAATGGGATAATAGAAGTCGGTCCTGGTTGCTCCGTTGAAAAAAGTAGTTTTTTCGGTTCAATCGGCATTATAACCATCAGCCTCATGGACCCCAAGACAAAAAAGCTGACCCTGAAAAAGACTTACCAGCCGCCCGGTGCTTATATGCCGTGGCGAAACTTTCTTATCAAGGTTTACGCCGATAAAGATGAAACCATCAGTATTTTTGAAAAGTGAGGGCAAGTACAAGGAAGGAAAATAGTATGATCTTGTCAACTCGAAGAATTTACCTGCTCTGCGCCGTGTCGCTCTGTTTAATTCTTTTCGTCGCTCCGGCCTCGGCTTTTAATTGGACGGTACAGCATTCCTCATACGACTATCCCGAAGGGAAGCTGTTTGGCTCTTGCACAGTGAGTTTTTTTGATACAGATCAGAAAAACTACACGGTTACTCTCCAATCGGGACAGAGTTATACTTGGACATCGAGCAACAACGGGAAAACCCCCCTCTTTTACGTCAAGGGCTACTGTATGTATTATCCGGGTGGTTATACCGGTCCCGGTAATCCACCGAGACCACAGGTCCTCCAGTCACGGAGATGTGATGGAACCGACTGGGACGGGTGGTTCCCATTCCCGGACAGCCCCTGCTCGACGCAGGAGATCAGGCTGAAGATCTGCCCCAAAAAAGGGAATAATGTATGGGGCTTCTGCCCGCAATAACGGCCACAAATTTATCGGGGACAATAGTCCCTTTATTTGCTTATGCTTGGAGGGATGATCATTCTCCTGTATATTTATCTATAAAAACTAAAGGATATGCCTAATGACAGCTGTTTATCCGGCGCCATGGAAACTAAAGGGAAGAGGATATATTTTTCTATATAATTTCCCAAGCAGATTTGAAAACGATCCGTATTTTAAAAGCAACCTGACTGAGGAGCCTTTCAGTGGCTTGGGAACTGTTATGCTTGTTGACTACGAGGAATCGGACGCCGGCCCGTATAAAGAACTTCTTTTTATTCCCGGCGAATTTAATTTTCTGCGAAAAAAATATTATTCTATAACTAAAATTTACGTCTCGACAATGGAAAGCGTTGAAAACGGAAGAAGGAACTGGGGGATACCCAAAGAGCATGCAGATTTTGAGATGATACCGCTGGGGGGCAACAAAGAACGCATAATTGTCAAAAAAGATGGTACAGTATTTTATGACGTAACATTAAAAAAACGATATATCCCCTTCAGGGTCAATACAAAATATATCTCTCACGCTATTGTGCAGAAGCTTGAGGATGATACGATCTATTTCACTGAATTCAACGGCACCGGTACGGCAAAGCTGGCTTTGCTGAAATCAATCTCGTGTAATGAAAAATATTTTCCTGATATATGTTCCGTTAAACCTCTCGTCGTAACAGCAATTTCTGACTTTACCATTGAATTTCCTGAAGCGGAGAAAATACTGCTTCTTAAGAAATAGTAAGAGTAAGGGCTCTGCCTTTGAATTGTCTACCGCTATTCGTTGAATGTTTATAAATAGGAACGTCCATTTATTTGCACGACATTCGCTGTTGCAATCACAAATCAGCGAGAACAATTTACTGCCAATTAAGTTGGCATCACCGCCCATAAAGTTGGCAGCAGGAACTTCCCTACAGATAAATAAATCTTGCAAATGTCCGACAATGCTGCATATTATTTAACGGCATAGAGATTGCTTTTATGATGTAATCCGTCAGGGTAAATAATAAGATTAGGAGTAAAGACGATGAAAAGAATGCTGCTTGTCATGACCACCCTAGCCCTGTTGCTGACGCTCGCTTCTCCAGGCGAGGCCTGGCAGGTTAATATCAAGAACTCCTGCAATAAGGAAGTATGGGTCACTGTCCAAGGACATCACTTGTTTTGGCTGCAACCCGATTGTTTTGCACATGTAGCCCCGGGACAGACAGTATCCTGCAAGTTACCGGGAGCGATTTGCCCCAAAGATATCGGTGGTTATTCCGTATTAAATTCCCCCAATGGAGCTTCAAAGCTGGAATTCAAAGTTGGCTGCACGAATCTCGACGTTCCTTGCTGCTGGAACGTCAATGTTGAGGTTGTCCAGAATGGCGAAAATGCTTGCGATATTCAACGGCGCTAAGTACAAACGATTGAAGGAGAAAATATGAAAATCGAAAAAAAATCTATGATCATGGTTGTCCTAGGAATATTTGCTGCAATAGGCATAGCCGCTGTGCCGGGAACGGCAACGGCCATCGATAACGCAGAAACCATCGTTAAATCGGCCTGCTTAAACGACACGCAAATATCATTGAGTGATGCTAAAAAAACCGCCTGCACCGCAGCATATAAAGCGATCTATGAGGCAGCCTCGAGTCTTCAAGCAAGTTGTAAGACAACATGCAAGACTTCATTAAAGAAAGAAACCGATAGAGATAGATGCGAATCCGTATGCGAAAAATTGTTTAAATGAATATAACCAAACAAAAACATTCCATGTAGGAGGTTCAAGATGAGCGAATCTTCAAGTATCACGAACGTTCTGGAAACCATTTCCAGTGTATTGATCCGTTGCTTTTTCATAGGCGTTGTCTTTGTCTCGCTCTGGTTTCTCTTTTTCCTTCTTGGCGGGTATGCGGCCTATGGAATGCATTCCAGGTTGTTTCAGATATCGCGACATGAATACGATTTGCTGAATTACTATGGCATGGCCTACATGAAGATCAGTAACTTTCTTCTTTTTCTCTTCCCCTATATCGCCATAAGAATGGTAATGAAGAAGAGGCAGGGATAGAAGGGAGTGTGAAATAAAGGGAATTGTTTTATTAAGCGGAGGGATTGGTAAATGACTGCAACAGCCGTAACAGAAAAAGATAAACAAATGGCTAAGCGTTGCGTCGAGTGCCCGGTATGCACTCACGCCAGAAAGAAACAGCGCGGGATCGCTTATTGGTTTGTCAAGAATATCGAGAATGGAGTCTGCCCATATTGTGCTGCGTATGAGAGGGTTTACGGAAAAAAGGCCCATAAGGCTTAGCAAAAATTGGCACAGTCCCCACGCAAATATTAACCCGCCATGGATTACCAGGCGGGTTTTTTATCAAACTGGATTCCTGATCGGGTGACCGTGTCGTAATTACTTTTTTGTCATTCCGGGCAAGCGAAGCGCGACCCGGAATCAAGTAAAATAATGAATGGTTCTCAGCCTTTGCGGGGACGACATCTGGATGCCGGTCTGCACCGGCATGACGACCATTGTGGTAATTTCATTATTACGACACAGTCTCGAATGCTAGGCATGCAGGGCTCCGAAATGACATGATAATTAATTGTGACACAGTATCCAAGTCCAATATGACAGGAAGGATTATTTTCGTATAGTGGGAGTTAGTACATGGACAATATCAGGCAAGATAGAAATTCTGCTGCCCCTACAGAAAGGATTTCCAACGGTGGATCAGCCGCAATAGGTACGTTTGTCGCTATAGCCGTTGCGCATGTCATGGTTGATTTCATGGGCATGAGTGTGTGGCCGGTTTACAAAACCCTGGCCGGCTTGGATGTCGTGAAGGCCGGATGGATAGCCACGGTTATCGCCATGAGCGGAACTGCCCTGCAGCCGCTGTTTGGTTCCATCGCCGACCGGTTCGGGCCGCGGCGGGTTATTCTGCTGGGAGTTTTATTGACTTCGTTCGCTTTGCTGCTCGGTCCCCTTGCTGATTATCGGGAGACACTGGACCGCTTGTTGCCTACACTGTTCGGACTCAGTGGTTTTTATCTGGTTGTGTTTATCATTCTTGCCGCCGGCCGTCTCGGGCAGGATATGTTTCATCCTGCGGGAGCGGGGCTCGCGGGCAGCTTTTCCGTCCGGCGTGGTTCGATGTTTCTGGCTGTGTTCATTGCCGTCGGCAGCATCGGCTTTGGTCTAAGCCAGATCGGGTTCCGCACTGCTTACAACAACTTCGGCCATCACACGGAAATCCTTCTTCTGCCAGTGGCAATTCTCTGGATGTTTGTCTGGATGCGCTGCCGTCCTGCCGAAGTATCCAGTGCCGGGAGAATTTCCGTCATCGCCTCTTTTCGCTCTCTTCGCCCGGTGGCGGGGCCGATTCTTTGTCTGTTCCTCATTCTGGCAATCTCGAGCGGAGTCCTGAGCGGTCTGTTCTTCCTCTTGCCGGAATTTGCCCACGAGAAGGGTTATCCGGCATGGCTTGGACAGGGCGGGGCCTTCGGTCTGATTGTTTTCGGGGCAACTGTATTCATGGTGCCGATTGGCCATCTGGCAGACCGCATCGGCCGACGCAGGACACTGGTTGCGATGGTAATTCTTGCGGCTTTGAGTTATCAGGCAATCGTCCGCTTGACACTGCCGGTGCCCTTGTTTATCATGTTGTGCATTATCGGTGGGGCGTTTTTAGGAACCGTGAACCCGCTGGGTGTTGCGTTCGGCCAACGGATTGCTCCGCGGGAAAATGTGAGTATTGTATCGGCAATTCTGATGGGCTGGGCGTGGTGTGTTGGCGGCACTGTGCCGAGCATTATCGGCGAATTATATAAGAGTCTGGGAAACAACGCTGCGCAGGCTTTGACGTGGCTGGGATTTGCCAATGTTGTGATGGTAATACTCGGTTTTTTCTTGCCGGGCATTGCCGACGACGAAAATTAAACATATGATGTGTCACTGTAATTTGTGAGCAAAACCCGCTATCCTAATTCATCAAATTCATAATTTAGGAAAATAGATCATGATCAGTCCGGCAAAAGCATTATTTTATCTTATTGAATTGCTAAATTGTTACGCCGCCGTTTACTATTCCAATTTCCTCTTTTTTTATCTGCGGCGCACTTTCGGCTTCGGGGAGGTGGAAAATCTGCTGACGGCGGCACTCGGCGGCTTTGTCTATGTTTTTGCGGCCTGGCAGGGCGGCAAATTAGCCCAGCGCTATGGTTGCATCAGGATACTTGGTCTGGGCTTATGCGGCGTAATTATCGCGCTTACTCTGGGTATGGTTTTTCCGACACCTGAGGCTCAGGTCACGGTGTTTTGTCTGTGGACAGCGGGAGTTTGTTTTATCTGGCCGGCGCTCGAAACGCTGATCAGTGAACGGCCGGGAACACAACTGTCGAAGATGGTCGGCATCTATAATGTTACCTGGGCGGGCGGTGCGGCGGTAGGATACTTCACGGCGGGCATCCTGATTGAAAAATTGGGAATGCTCAGTTTGTTCTGGCTACCCCTCGGCCTGACTGTTGTCGAACTGGCTCTGTTGCCTCTCGCCGCCAGATGGCGAAAAAGAGAAATTGCTGGTGAATATTCAGCAGAATCTTTGACTCCGGCGGAATCATCAGCAGACGGTAAAGGCTTCCTGCTGATGGCTTGGATCGCCAACCCTTTTTCTTATGTAGCGATCAACACAGTCATCCCGCTGATTCCCTCCCTTGCGGAAAAGCTTGACCTTTCCACAGGCATGGCAGGCATTGTCTGTTCTCTCTGGATGTTTGTCCGGTTGGCTGCTTTTGCGATCTTTTGGCGATGGACTGGTTGGCATTACCATTTCCGGTGGCTGACGCTGTCTTTCCTGCTGATGATCGTGAGTTTTTTCGGATTTCTTCTGGCGCAATCAATAGCCTTGCTTTTGGTCGCGCAAGTCGGTTTCGGCCTGTCGATCGGGCTAATTTATTATTCATCCCTCTACTATTCCATGAATGTGACGGAGAATCAAAGTTCCAACGCCGGCTTGCATGAGGCGATGATCGGGGTGGGTCTGTTTATCGGTCCGGCCTGCGGCGCCGCCACTCTCTATCTCGTTCCCGCCGCCATCGGCATCGGCGCCTGGTCTGTGGGCGGTCTACTTTGTGCCGGATTCTCCGGTTTACTGTTCGTGCGCCATTACCGGAAAAAGTCATAATACCAATTCGAACTAACAGGCCAAATAAGTTGGCACCACTGCCCGCAAAGTTGGCAGGTAAGTCAAGCGAGGGAAAGAGAAATAGATTGACATATGCTGAAATACTTCATATTTTTCCCCGGCACGCACATTGCATTGTGTAACAACATCAATGAATGATGGATTGACCCTGGCGGATTGTGATATTGCGGTTTTGAAGAACATTTGATGTTGTGAGATAATACAAAAAGGAGACTGTCTTATGAAAAGAAGGTTTGTAATGGTTTTCATGGTTATGTTTTCATTAATGTTATTGACTCCTGGTGGCTCTGTGGCATTTAATCCAGCTGATTTGCAAACATTAAAATCCACAAATAGATGTCCGGGCTGTGATCTAAGCGATGCAAGTCTAGGTCAGGCAAACCTGGACTCGGCGCACCTGGACTCGACAAACCTGAGTGGGGCGAACCTTTACGGGGCATCCCTGGGCGGGGCAAACCTGCATATGGCCAACCTGAGCAATGCTTATCTGGCTGGAGCAAACTTAAGAGGGGCAAACTTGGCAGTTGCCAACCTTAATGGGGCAAGACTGGATGGGGCAGACCTGAGTGGGGCGAGGTGGATTGAGGGGTCCAAGTGTAAAGAAGGTTCCATTGGTCATTGCATCAAATAATCAATTTATTTTAATGCGTGATATTATAAAGAGAGAAAAGGAGACTGGAAAATGAGAAGATATTTAAAGGTTGTTGTGCTTGTTGCGTTTGTTTTATGCTTTTTGAGCGTTTTACCTCAGGATTCATGGAGTGAGGAGGAAGAGAAATTCACACCAGAAGGTCTTCTTGATCCTCTTTGTGAGCCCTGCAAGAAGCTTTGCAAAGCAACGCTTAAGGCAATACCGATCTCCAATGACATGAAATGCAACTCATTCGGCACTCTTTTTAGCACTATCTGCGATGTCGAATCGGGTGGAACTGGACCAGAAGCAGGTGTGTTATGTTTTGCCGGTGGCGCTGTTGCAACAAAAGTTTGCGAAGAATATTATGGAACGCCCCAAAAATTAATACAAGACCCGGGTGGAGCGGCAAAACATATATGCAAGGGCGTAAAACTTTGCAGATAACGATCTAAATCCGCGCGACACCGATGCCGGAGCTGTCCGGCAAAAGACACGGCGTTATTAAATGCCACTCGGGACGGATGTTCATCACGCAGCATTGGGCTCCCCGGAAAGGAGAAAGAAATGTTTCAGCACCTGTTTACCCCCGGACGCATCGGAAATATGGAGGTACGGAACCGTATCGTCATGTTGCCCATGACTATGGGCTATTCGGAGGCCGACGGCACCGTCGGCGAACGCTTTATTACCTATTTTGCCGAACGGGCAAAAGGTGGAGCCGGTCTCATTATTATTCCCTTTACTCCTCTGTACGCAGGGTCGCATATGGCGCCGGGCGTGTTCGATGACCGATACCTGCCGGGAATACGCAAGCTCACGGCGGCGATCCAGTCCCACGGGGCCAAGGCTGCCTGCCAGCTTATCACCGCTTATTCCATGGTTTTTGGTGACAATCCCCCAGAACTGGTGGGGCCTTCACCCCCTCCCAATAAATTTATGCGGGGAACCCCCCGTGCCCTAACGACAGAAGAGATCCGCGGGCTTGTTGAAGCTTACGGAAAAGCAGCGCGCCGCGCCCGCGAGGGGGGCTTCGATGCATTGGAGTTCATTGTGGGTGCAGGGTATATTCTGAACCGTTTCCTATCCCCTATCGGTAACCTGCGCGAAGACGAGTACGGAGGAAGTCTGGAGAACAGGATGAGGATCATCCTCGAGATAATCGCGAGCATCCGGAAGGAAGCCGGTGAGGACTTCCCTGTGGGCGTCCGCCTGAACGCGGAAGAGCAGATGCCGGGGGGGTACACCATTGATGATGCGAAGATTATTGCCCGCGCTCTGGAGCAAGCGGGCGTAAACTTCATTAATACCTATACAGGGTGGCATGAGTCCAGTATTCCCACGGTGGCTCCCTTTGTGCCGAAGGGAGCTTTCGCGATCCTGTCTGAAAAAATCCGGAGTGTCGTGAGCATTCCCGTTATCGCTGCGAACCGGATCAACGACCCCGTTACAGCAGAACGGATTCTCGCGAACGGTCAGGCGGATTTCATTGGCATGGGCCGGGCCCTGATTGCCGATCCGTATCTTCCGAACAAGGCGAAGGAGGGACGCATTGAGGAGATCGTGACCTGCCAAGCCTGTGGGAACTGTCTCTCCGACATCATGGTCGTCTACAGGGACCCTCACTGCGGCGCTTCCACCACATGCACCGTCAACCCCTTTGCCGGCAGGGAGTTCAAATATATTGTGTCCCCGGCCGCGAAGTCAAAAAAGGTTTTCATCGCCGGCGCCGGGCCGGCGGGTATGGAGGCGGCTCTGATTGCTGCGGAGCGGGGGCATAGGGTTACGCTCTTCGAGAAGGAAAACGAACCGGGAGGTTGGCTCCGAATCGGCTGCCTGCCGCCGCACAAAGAGGATATCGCAAACCTTTCCCGTAGTCTGGCTGTCCGCGCAAAGAAGGCGGGAGCAGAGTTCCGCCTTGGTAGCACACTGGATGTTCGGACCTTAGAGCAGGAGCAGCCTGATGTCCTCATTGTGGCAGTGGGCGCTTCCCCCATTATTCCGGATATTCCGGGAATTCGCGGAGCCAATGTCGTTTCCGCGGAGGACGTTTTGACACAGAAAAAGAAAGTTCAGGGCCGCATCATCATCATTGGCGGCGGCCTCGTCGGCTGCGAAACAGCGGAGTTCTTAATGACAAAGGGCCAGAACATCACAAGTGTCACTGTCCTGGAAATGATGGACCGTCTGGCGCCGACAGTTTCGTCCAGCTACCGGCCATTTTTCCTCGGGATGTTGAAGATGCTGGGTATCCGCCTGGAAAAAAGAACCATCGTGGAGGAAGTTACCGGGACGGGCGTCAGGGTAAACCGCCAGGGAACCGACGAGTTCATCGAGGCCGATGCGGTGGTTCTCGCCGCGGGACTCCGGGTTGACCCCAAGACCGTGGAAGTATTTCAGGGGAAGGCCCCGGAAGTTTACACCGTCGGCGACTGCGTCCGGCCTAGAATGATCAGGGAGGCCGTTGAGGAAGGATTGATTGTCGGACTAAAGATCTGATTCTCTGGGCCACCAGAACTAGCCTCGCCGTATGTGTTGGATAGCCCAAACAGAAGGAACACATGAAAATCTATTTTGCCGGAGCGATCCGGGCGGGACGCAACGATGCCGCGATCTATGCAGCCATCATCAAGTATTTGCGATCTTTCGGGGAAGTATTGACCGAGCATGTGGGCGACCTTGCTCTCTCGGAATCAGGCGACGACGGGCCCAGCGACCGATATATCCACGATCGTGATATGGCCTGGCTTTCATCGAGCGATCTAGTGGTGGCCGAAGTCACCGTAGCCTCCCTGGGGGTTGGATATGAGTTGGGATGGGCTACGGCATTGAAGAAGCCTGTCTTATGCCTGCATCGTACCATCTCGGGGCGGCCTTTGTCTGCCATGATCGCCGGCAGCCCCAGCATACAAAAAGCTGCATATTTCACCATGGACGAAGCCGAAAAAATCATAGAGGAATTCGTCAGAAAAAGCGCCGATACTTATAGGTGTTATTAATGGAATAAACTTTACGTCCCTCCCTCGATGGGAGGAATTCATGAAGGGCGAAAGTGAGAGTGATGTCCCCCCGCCCCTCAATCCCCACCCACCAGGGGCGTGGAAGCTTTAAAGAGTGAAGTTTCTTGGGAGAAGTAAATGAATACGCCACTGGAATTACTGGCACCGGCAGGCAACGCCGAAATCGGGATCGCCGCCATCGATCACGGAGCCGATGCGGTATATATCGGAGCTCCTAAATTCAGTGCCAGGGCCGAAGCGGGGGTGAGCGTTGCCGACATTGCCCGCTTGATTCAGCACGCGCACCTCTATTACGCTAAAGTCTATGTGGCTCTCAATACCATCTTAAAGGACCGGGAACTGGCGGAGTCTCTCGACATCATCCGGGAGGTCTATCAATTGGGCGCCGATGCCCTGATTATCCAGGATGTGGGTTTGCTGGAGCTCCCTCTCCCGCCGATTCCCCTCATTGCCAGCACCCAGATGCACAACAACACTGCCGAGAAGGTCCAGTTCCTGGAGGCCGTGGGCTTCAAGCGAGTGATTCTGGCCAGAGAACTTTCACTCGATGAAATTTCCGACATTCGCTCGAAAACACGAATAGAGCTGGAATCGTTTGTGCACGGGTCATTATGTGTGTCCTACAGTGGGCAATGTTATATGAGTCAGGCCGTGACGGGACGGAGCGGCAATCGCGGCGTCTGTGCCCAGCCCTGTCGATCACACTACACCTTGATTGACGGTGAAGGTAAAGAAATCCTGAAAAACAAATATCTCCTCTCCCTCAAAGACCTGAATCTGATGAATGTCATACCGGACCTCGTTGCGGCCGGAGTTACCTCCTTTAAGATCGAAGGAAGATACAAGGGTATTGAGTATGTTAAGAATATAACGGCCGCCTATAGGCAGGCCATCGACAGATTTATCATCGGGCATGCCGATTTCCGCAAGAGCAGTTCCGGTGTGAGCGCACCCACATTTTCGCCGGACCCGAAAAGGACATTCAACCGCGGCTATACCCAATACTTCATTTCCGGGAAGAGAGAAAAGGTTGCTTCCCTGGACACACAGAAATCTATCGGACAGCCTATGGGTGAAATTACCGCCGTGGGAAATGACTTTTTTTGCCTAGCCCGCAAAGATCTGCAAAACGGTGATGGGCTTTGCTTCTTCACAAGAAAAAACGACCTAGCCGGATTTCGGGTGGACCGCGTGGAAAAGGGGAAAATCTATCCTAATAATATGAAAGGTCTGGAGATCGGTGCCTCTCTCTATCGAAACCATGACATGGCCTTGACAAGAATCCTGAAAAAATCATCAAGCGAACGTCGCATAGCCGTGGAAATGAATTTCCGGCAAGAGGATACATTAATCCGCCTGGCGGCCAGAGACGAGGACGGCAATGAGGCCGTGATGGTTAAGGATGTTTTGCTGGAGCCATCCCGTGATCCGGTAAGAGCCGCGAAGCTGATTGAGAAACACCTAACTAGCACCGGCAACACACCCTACCAGACGGCAAGGTTGACAATTGGCCCCCTACAACCGGGCTTTCTTCCCGTGAGCACGTTGAACGGCATCCGACGGGATGTTTTGGAGGCGCTTACCGGAATCCGGCGTGAAAAATACCCCCGCGAAAACATCCAGTTTACGCCCAACGACGCCCCCTATCCGGGGAAAAAGCTCGACTTCCGCGCCAATGTCGCAAATTCCCTTGCCCGGAGATTCTATGAACGCCATGGCGCGCTCGTCACGGAGCCTGCCTTTGAAGCCCTTTCCGATGCGACCGGAAAAACGGTCATGACAACCCGCTACTGCATCCGGTATCAATTGGAAATGTGTCCCAAGGCGCAACATTCGGATAGCCCCCTCAAAGAGCCTCTCCGGATCAAAGATGGTCATCATACCTATCGTCTCGAATTTGACTGCCGACAATGCAGGATGTTTGTGATATTGGATGGTAAATAGCGCTATTCGAACAGAAGCATGAAAAAATACATCAAAATATTTTACAGATAAGGAGAAATTATGTTCGGAAAGCATGGTGCAGGACAACTTAAAAAATTGTGCATCGAGGCAACCGAGCAGGATACCCTCTACGGTAAAGTATTTGACGGCATGGACGGCATGGTTCTGAAAACCAAAGAAGCCGAAGCGATGATGAAACGGGAGTTCCCGGTTTTAGAAGCATTCAAGGGCAGTTCATGTCCGACAACAACCAACAGTGCCGCACCTCGCATTTTGAGGCTAAGATATTCTTGACATGCAAGATAGCGTTTCCTATACTGCGCTTCAGAGAAGTAAGTTCTTATTAAAAAAAAATTTTATAGGGAAAAACATGGTAGCTGCAGCTCCCGAAACTGAAATCCAAATTTCTATCCTCGTCGATCCTAATAAGCCCCGCGCCATCTTCGAGGATGCAAAGCGACTCTATCGGGCATCCTACCCCAATACCGACTTCGAGCACATTGACAAGGTATTCCTCCTCACGCAGCGCCTCTATGACGGCCGTTTCCCCGGGTATTTAGCCTGTGCCGTCGAATATCACGATTTCACTCACAACGTGGCCGTCTTCGCTGCTACATCCCGCCTCATTGACGGTTGCGAACTTGCCGGGATCGAATTGGGACCCGTCCTTGCCGGAGAGGTCCTCATTGCCGCTATGCTCCATGATACTGGCTATATCCGAATGGAAGACGATACCAACGGCACAGGAGCTCAATACACAAAAATTCACGTGGACCGCTCCTCGGACTTCGTTCTTAGGGAGGCCGAAGCCTTCGGCCTTGGCCCCGATACTGCCGCTCGCATATCCCGGATAATCCTTGGTACCGATCTGGGACGTGCCTGGGATTCCCTTACCTTCGATTCGGAAAAAGAGAGGATTGCTGCGGAAATACTAGCGAGTGCGGATCTCCTGGGCCAGATGTCCGATCGGGCATACCTCGAAAAACTGCTTTTCCTTTATTACGAATTCCGGGAAGCTGGGATTGGAGGCTACGACAGCGCCTTTGACATACTCAGGAAAACCGCCGTATTCTATGAATCCACCCAAAAAAGGCTCGACGTTACACTGGGGCGAGTCTCCGGCCAGACGAAAAAGCATTTCAAAGCTCGCTACGGTTTGTCTCGTGACCTCTATCGAGAGGCTATCTCCAGTCAAATGACCTACCTGGAATCTATAATCGCCGACGAGAACACAAACTTCAGGACTAAGCTCAAACGGATGGATCTGGTTGCGATAGAAAGCCGAAAGGCGTCACCTTAATGTGCTTTACCCGCTATGAAAAATACAGATTATAAATGGTAATCAATATTTAATTTATTATGCTGAAAAATATTAAAAACCATAATGATTTACCGCAACTATTAGTTTCGCTTCTTTCGACGAGTGGAACGTTGTCAGGAATCAGTTTAGCTCTTGTTGGTATCGTAAATCTCAGGATAGCTCATACAAAAACTGAGACGATAGCTGATGACATGTTTCTTTTTTCATCCCTGGGTTTCCTTATTGTTTGCTACCTCATATTCTTTACTTTGAGGCAAACTAAGTCTGATAGAATAAAATATTGGACTAAAGCTATTGACATTGTATTTCTGCTCTCAATGACTTTTCTAGTTGTAGCGGGATTTGTGGTTGTATATGACTTTATATAACAAACATTAGTTAAAATTCATGTCTGACAAACATAGGCACATCCTCCGACACTTTGTGGTCAAAATCTCATTGGCATACAAGACGGTATTTGTTCGTAACAATACAATGAAGAAAATCTTGCTGGGCCTGATTAATTTGTCGGCAGTTCTTACCGCTACAGACGCCTGGGCTGTTAAAATTACCATGATCTGGTCAAGTCTACTCTTGACCCATGAAAGATTTTTTTTCAACGATAACCCTTACCATTACCAGCATTCCGGCAGGTAGAGATTTTTTCTTCAATCGCCTTTTTCTTAATTTTTCTCCTCATACCTGCCAGCACCATCATATCAATCAGACCAAGGCAGAGAAGCATGGCAGGGTGCTCAGATGCAGGTATCAGAGCCGCCCATATGTGGCGGCCCCGTCCATCTTCTTTCCTATTTTTTCTTCTTCCACGTGGCTAATTCGTTACTTGTCCAGTCCTGGAGCAGAATGTAACTTCCGCCAAAACCGCATTTCTGGATTTGGACAGAATCTGTACCCTGGTGGATTTGAGGTGTCCAAGTGATCGGCGCTCCCAAACCCTTCCAGTTTTTGAATTTATTCAGTTCCACGATGACGGCCTCTGTGCTCAAGTTGGGACCAGTCCGTCTAAGTGCCTCCATCAGAGGCTCTGCGAACAAAATGCCGGCAAGAATATAAGTCCCCCAACGTTCCCCTGGTGCATATTTCTTCGCGGCTTCCCGGTATTTGGACACCAGTGGGTCTGTGGAATCCGGAGGAGGTACGAACGCAGCCGTAATCACACCTTCGAAGAGCCCTCCGGTTATCTTGTGCATCAGCTGGTAATCGGACAGGCCGTCAAAAGCGATCCACTGAGGCTTGTATCCTATGGTTTGAGAGGTCTTAAGCGTGATGACTGCCAGGGTGGGGCTTACCCACATGAGAACGCATTCTGCTCCGGAATTCTTCATCCTGAGTATCTGGGAGGACAGATCCTTTTCCGTGGGTTCCATAGGAATCTCTTCCACCGGTTTCATCTTGTAGGTCGCCAAGCGCTGCCTTAATCCTGTCAGCCCACCTTTGCCGAATACGTCGTTCTGGTAGACGATGCCAATTTTCTTGTACCCGAGTTTTTCCACAGCATATTTTGTGACAATGCTCGCCTCGTCCTGGAAAAGAGGGTAGGAGCAGAAACGATAACGGCTCGGCATTCCGTCTTTGTCCTGGTCATCTACCGTGTTGAGCGCAGCGGTACCTGGTACAACCCAGAGCACCTTGTTGTTTGCCAGATAACCCTTCACCGCTTGTCCCCCGGCCCCGGAAACACCGCCGGTAAAGGCGAAGATGCCGTGTTTTTCAACAAGTTCTTTGACCACCATCAGGGCCACGGCTGCATTGTACTGATCGTCCCGGATTAAGTATTTGATTTTACGACCGTGGATGCCGCCCTCTGCATTTACAACTTCAGCCAACAGCGCACCTCCGCGAGCAACTGCCCCCCAAGGGGCGGCAGGACCGGTTTGGGGACCGAACTGAGCTATGCGAATCTCTTTATCGTCAAAGCCTGGTTTAGCTTCAGCATAGACCAGAATCGTCATTAGAAAGAACGAGCATAAGACCGTTACTGCGATTAAAATTTTTTTCATAAACCCCCTCCTTTTTTTACGATATTATGAATTGCAACTGCGTCTTTGTGTGAACCAATTATTCGCACCCCAATAAAGTAAAGAAGTTTACCTGCTTCGATCAATACCTTTGCATGGCCTGCCGGAACTTGTCAACAAAAATGAGACGGCAGATAATAATATTGACTTTAATACTTAGAATAGAGTAGTAATTAAATTGTAAAGACCGGTTCCAATTCGCCTAAATATGAAGCAACTTTGGCTATTGCACAGGTGTGTTAATGTCTAAGGAAATCCATGATAAGCCCGGTTGCTTAGACAGACTCGCACCATACAGAAGCACCTCCCCACTGATTTTCCTAACATGTTTTATTTCCATCGCAATATCATTCCACTGCTTTTTATTGAGGGCCTACTATGGAAGATGAAAGAAAGACCAAGAAACAACTGATCGCAGAACTTCAGGCACTGCGTCTTGAGCAAAGAGAACAAACAAGAATATCTTCAGAGAAATTCACTAAAGCATTCCTGCAAAACTCTATTCCCGCAGTTATTACTACAGCAAAAGACGGCCGGTTTTTTGAAGTCAGCGATGCTTTTCTGCAACTTGTAGAACTTAAACGGGATGAAGTTGTCGGGTATACATCCAGGGAAATCGGATTTCTTACGGAAGAACAAACATATTCTTTTTTCAATGAACTAGGCAAATACGGACGGGTCGCAAATCTGGAGATGGAAGTCAGGACGCAAGGAAAAGGATTAAGATATGGATTATTCAATGCTGTCATGATCAGTATCAACAATGAGAATTATTTGCTGACGACCATTCATGACATCACCGAGCGTAAGCAGGCCGAAGAGGCTCTGCGGGAGAGTGAGCAGAAGCTACAATCTATAATCAATGCGATTCCTGACGGTCTAGCTATTTCTACTATTGAAGGTAACTTACAATATGTTTCTCCTAACACAATTTCCATGTTTGGGTACACATCGATGGATGAATTAAAAGGCAGAAACATTTTGGAATTTGTACATCCTTCTTACCAAACTAAAGCTATCAGTTTGATTGGCGAAATGCTTAATGGGAATTATACAGGTGCTGCTGAATATTTAATGCTAAAAAAGGACGGCACGGAGTTCTTCTGCGAAATAAATGCTGAAATCATCAGAAATGCCGACGGAGAACCTACCGGAATTGCTTACATTAAAAGAGACATTACTGAGCGCAAGAATACGGATGATGCTCTGCGGGAGAGCGAAGAAC
>CAZYIE010000052.1:0-18886 GCA_964646755.1 uncultured Smithella sp. | reverse complement strand
CTTTCAATGAAATGTTCAAATGAGTTTAACGAAATATGAAAATAATGAAAAAAGAGTCTTTTAAATTGACATTGACAAACTGACGGCAAAAGCGTTTACTGCTTTAAAATCTTTTAGAATTATTAATCTTTTTCTGGCCGATATTGTCTATTTACTATGATGGATGTAAAACAAGACTGTCAAAAGCCCTACCAAATATCCTCTAAAAAACAAGAATCGAAACTAATTATTTGCCTCATTGGGGAATTCGGCCTGAAAAATCTTACTTCTTTTACCGGTGAAATAAAGAGTTTATTCCGGGAACAAAAGATTAGGGCTATGGATATCGACTTTTCCGGAATCACCTATATCGACAGCGCCGCAGCACTGGCAATAATTCAAATCCAAAAGGCCGCAACAGCTGAAAATATCGATTGTTCACTTCTCAGCTTGAATGATGAAACAAAAGGGATATTCAGCGTTATTTACGAAAAAGCCCTGACGCAAGCACCATTGAAAGAAAAAGAAACTCGCGAGGGGCTGGTAACTCAAATTGGCGGCGCTTCATTAAGTATTCTCCAGGATGCAGCAAATTTTATGACATTTGTCGGTGAATTGTTGTCCGCAATTGCCTACACTGTTCTGCATCCCCAATCATTGCGGATCAGGGATGTTCTCTTTTATATGAAGCGGGCAGGCGTGGATGGCTTACCGATTGTGGGTTTAATCAGCATGTTGATCGGATTGATCCTTGCTTTTATGTCCTATTTGCAACTTCGTTCCGTCGGCGCCAATATTTACGTTCCTTCCCTGGTCAGTTTTGCGATGGTTAAAGAGTTGGGGCCAATCATGACAGCCATACTGGTGGCTGGCCGTTCCGGTTCGGCTTTTGCCGCGGAAATAGGCACCATGGTCGTAAATGAAGAAGTCGATGCCTTAACCTCTATGGGCTTTGATCCCGTCCGGTTTCTGGCTGTACCCAAAGTATTTGCATCCATAATAGTTGTCCCGCTGTTGACGCTTTATTCCGATTTTTTCGGTATTATTGGCGGCTTAATAGTTGGTGTAACCGGTCTTGATCTTACTGCGCACACATATATTATCCAGTCGCTAAAAACGATTCAGGTTTTTGATGTGGTGACGAGCCTGATTAAAGCGGCGGTTTTTGCCGTAATCATTGCCGGCATTGGTTGTCAAAAAGGGTTTCAGGTGCGAGCGGGTGCCCAGGATGTTGGTAAGTACACGACTTCTGCGGTTGTTTCGGCAATTTTTCTCATAGTAGTTGCCGATTCTATTTTTGCGATAATGTTTTATTATATGAGATAAGGAGCAGGATTTGCAGTCACCGGAAAATAAGCCGATAATCGTTGTAGAAAATGCCACCGTTCGTTTCGGCAGCAATACGGTATTGGAAAACATCAGTTTTCAGGTGCATAAAGGAGAAATTCTTGTTATTGTGGGTGAAAGCGGCTGCGGGAAAACCACTCTGCTGAAAATCATGATCGGTCTGCAAAAAACAACTGCCGGTCGAGTGCTTTTTCGCGATTCGGACATAATGACCGCAGGAGAAAAGGAATTAAATAATTACCGGCAAAATATCGGGGTGCTTTTTCAGTCCAGCGCTTTGTTCAGTTCGATGACTCTCAAAGAAAATATTGCTTTGCCGCTCACGGAGTACACTAATCTTGATAACGCCACAATTGACTTGATTGTTAGAATGAAATTGGGCATGGTTAACTTGGCTGGTTATGAAAATCATTATCCTGCGGAACTTTCCGGCGGCATGAAAAAGCGGGCAGGCATTGCCCGGGCGATGGCTCTTGATCCGATCGTTCTCTTTTTTGATGAATTATCCGCCGGACTCGATCCCATTACGGCAGTTGAGCTGGATGATTTAATTATGAAAACCAACGAAGCACTGGGAACAACTATGGTAGTTGTATCGCACGAATTGCAATCCATTTGCAAAATTGCCGATAGAGTAATCATGTTGGATAAAGCGACAAAGGGAATTATTGCCGAAGGTACACCTCGCGACTTGCAGGAAAAAGCAACAGATCCACGGGTGAAGAGCTTTTTTTTGCGGCAGGCGCCTGATCACAATTCTCAGGATAGGTCTTATGTCCGGTAGAAGTTCAAAATTCTTAATAGGTCTTTTTGTTATAACCGGTTTGCTGATTGGCGCAGTTATAATTATCTGGGTCAGCGCTGCGGACTTGTTTATGAAAGGCTCAACGTATGTTTCCTATTTTGATGAATCGGTACAGGGGTTGCAAACCGACTCTGCCGTTAAATACCGCGGTGTGGAAATAGGCAAGGTTGACAGCATAAAAGTCGCACCGGATTACCGTTTGATCGAAGTGGTGATGAAAATAAATTTATCCGGTGATTTGCAGAAACATACTTATGCTCAGTTGAAAACGGCCGGTATTACCGGTATCGTTTTCATTGAGCTGGATCGCATCATGCCCGGAGAAGTCCTTGATCCCCCGACATTAAAGTTTGACGCCCCCTATCCGGTTATCCCTTCCCGCCGTTCGGAAATCAGCCGGTTTTTGGCGGACACTGACAAAATAATGCAAAACATCAAGGGAATTGATTTTCAAGGAATCGCCAACCAACTGAAAAGCACAACTAAATCTATTGAAACTTTCCTGGCCGGTGATCGTACTAACCGGATAATGAGTAATTTGGAATCGATGTCCATCAATCTCGATAAGTCTGTCACCAAAATAAATAAGACTATTGCCGAAGGCAAATTTGATGATGTTCTTAAAGAAACAGCGGAAACGCTGGCCAATGCCCGCCAATTAATCAACCGCGCCCGGCAGGAAGTGGAAGCGTTGAATCTTGCCCAGCAGACAGCCAAGACCGGAGTGATTCTGGACAACCTGGATAAAAGAACCAATTCGATTACCCTGAATTTGCAGGACACAGCGGAAAATCTGAGGACTACGTCGGAATATTTGCAGAAACTTGCAGACAGTCTGAACAGCAATCCATCAGAATTGATTTTCAGCCGACCGGCACCTCCCAGAAAACTTATGGAATAACAAGGAGAAGTAAAATGGGAATATTTTCAATGTTCATAAAATGCTCCCGGCGATTTTTCGGGAACAGCTTGTTTCTTTTCTTTTCTTTTGCGGTTATTACAGGCTGTGTCAGTACCGGAAAACCACAAGCTCCGATTGAAAATTATCTTATCGATTATCCGGCGCCGATCTTGGCAAAATTACCCGTAATAGATGACACAATTCGAGTCAGCCGTTTTACGATTGCCACTGCCTATAACAATAATAGCATGATTTTCCGCCAGGACAATTATTCTCTTGATTCTTTTAATTATAACCGTTGGGCGGTAAATCCTGCCGATATGGTGAGCGATAATTTGTTGCGTGATCTGCAAGGGAGCGGCTATTTCCGCGCTGCCTTTTCCCGCTATGCTGTGGACGAAGTCAAGTATATTGTTCAAGGAGGCATTGACGAGTTTTATCTGCGGAAAGATAAAAGCACCAACCTTGCCGTTCTTAGTTTGGAAATAACTTTGAAAGATACAAAACAGCGAGAACCAAACGGATTCTTTTCCAGAAAAAATACTCCCGGGAAGAAGCACTTGCTGATCAATCGCCGCGGGGCTACTGTCAGGCCATGAGCCAGGCCCTGCAGAAACTTTCGCCGCAGATCATCAATGATATTTACCAGGCAATCAAAACAGCCGAGAACAAATAAATATTTTTGCAGATGAAAATTAATGAAAGAAATCGCTGTACGGACAAATACGCACGTAGAAATGATTGACATTACCGCTGCCGTTCGGGAAGTGTTAAAAGAAGAAAATGTCCATGACGGCTACTGTATCGTTTTTACAACTCACACAACTGCCGCTGTCACTATCAACGAAAATGCCGATCCGGATGTTCCCCGCGATATAATCAATGCATTGGAAAATGCGGTACCGCAAAATGCCAATTACCGGCACAGCGAAGGGAATTCTCCAGCGCATGTCAAATCATCACTGGTAGGCGCATCGGAAATAGTTTTGATCGAAAAAGGCCGCCTGGTTTTAGGGACATGGCAATCTATCTTTTTCTGCGAATTCGACGGCCCCCGCTCCCGGAAAGTATTAGTCAAGATTGTAAACGGATAATTGTGGACACATATTTAATATTGGTGTACACTTCATGACATCAAATAGACAAATTTTGTGAGGTAAGTATATGGAAGTCAATATCAAAGAAGCCAGAGGCAGGTTCAGCAGTCTGATTCATCAGGTGGAAGAAGGAATGGAGGTTATTTTAACGCGTCGGGGCATAGAAGTTGCCCGCATGGTGCCTTCCGCCGGAAAAACAAAAAGACTGCCCAGCCTCAAGAAATTTCGGGCGGCAATCAAGCTTTCCGGTAAGCCTTTGAGCGAAACCGTCATCGAAGGCAGGCAAGAGGAACGCTACTGATGTATTATATAGATACCAGCGTAATCGTCGCCTATTACTGTCCGGAGGCTCTTGCCGATAAAGCGGAAGAGTTTCTGTCCAAAATTGACAGGCCGAATATAAGTTCACTGACGGAAGTCGAGTTTTTCTCCGCGCTTTCCCGAAAAATTCGGAATAAGGAAATGGATGCGAAAACGGCCAGAAAAATATCCGCAAAATTCCTCTCCCACCTTGAGGGGAAATATTTCCATTGTTTACCGGTGACGGCTAATCACTATACTCTTGCCGGCAACTGGATTTCCCAATTCATCCTGCCTCTGAAATCGCTTGATGCCCTGCACTTAGCCGTAGCTTCTTGTGAAGATTTAAGTATTGTCACCCTCGATCATCAACTGTATCAAAACGCCAGGAAACTTGATATTGAAACCATTCTTCTTGATGCGCTAAAAGTTTAATGTGTTTTAAGGATGTGAAAGAGCAGGGAACGTATTTTTTATAAAGGGGTATCGCCATGCAATCCATACGTATAAGAATCTTCTTTGTCCTGTTTCTACTTATTCTAATCAATCCATCATCAGTTACGGCAGCAACGGAGCGGCGCATCGCTTTAGTTATCGGGAATGGCGCTTACAGTTCTGGTCCTCTGAAGAATCCCGTCAACGATGCCACGGATATGGCCGCGGCGTTAAAACGGGCCGGATTTACGGTAACATTGAAGAGGAATGCAAATCTCCAGGAGATGGTGGAAGTGATTGAAGCGTTTGGTAATAACCTGAAACGCGGCGGCGTGGGGCTTTTCTACTATGCCGGCCACGGTGTGCAGGTGAACAGCGTCAACTATCTTCTGCCCGTCGGCGCGAGAATCAACAAGGAATCGGATGTGCGGTTCCAGGCTGTTGACGCAGGCCGTGTGTTGGCAGAGATGGAAAACGCCAATAACAGCCTCAATATTGTAATTCTGGATGCCTGCCGGGACAATCCATTTGGCAAGAGTTTTCGCAGCGCCTCCCGTGGTCTTGCTATAGTAACCAACGCCCCGTCAGGTACATTTATTTCCTATTCCACCGGTGCGGGTCAGGTGGCAAGTGATGGCGAAGGGAAAAACAGTCCTTACACTCGAGCGCTTCTGGAGAATATTGCTAAACCGGGACTGACCATAAACAAAGTCTTTATGAATGTGCGCAGCAAAGTGAAGAAAGAGACTGGCCAGGTGCCTTGGGAATTATCTTCCCTGGAGGGGGATTTCTATTTTATATCCGGTTCCGCAAAAACAGTAGCAGACAAAGCAGAATCCGTTACATCCAAGACATCGCCCTCAGATAAACTGGAGGCGGAGAGGGAAAAGTTGAGGCAGGAAAAGGAGCTTCTCGAAGAGAGGAATGCCTTGGCAGAAGAAAAGCGAAAGTTGGAAGAGGAAAGAAAACAACTTGCCATGTCAAAACGTCCCTCTCAATCCACCGCCGGGGAAACAGGCAGGGACGGTCGTTTTATTGCCTATAATAACGGAACAGTCTTGGATACGCTGACAAATCTGATGTGGGTAGCAAAGGACAATGGCTCAAATATTAGCTGGCAAGACGCCAAGAAATATTGTGAGAATTACCGTGGCGGCGGGTACACGGACTGGCGAATGCCGACGCAGGATGAGCTGGCGGGGTTGTATGATATAAGCAAAGGTTATCCGCCGGTTTGTGCAGCTAGTGGTGATAATGACAAGGTAAAGTTGACTATTTTAATAACTATGAGTTGTTGGGTTGCGTGGGCATCGGAGACACGTGGTTTTGATGCTGCCAATTTCGGTTTCAACACTGGGGGTCAATACTGGACCCGCCAGTTTTTCTCCATGAACGGCTACCGGTCACTCCCGGTGCGTTCAGGCAAATAGACTATTTGGTCATTTTCTTTCTTTGTAAACGTAAACGATAGCCGGGGTTTTCCAACCCCGGCGTTAAGGGATGCCGGACTGGAAAGTCCGGCCTATCGGGGAAATCCGGCCTATCGAGAAAATCCGACCGATCGGTGACATAACCGGCCGATTGGGATGATCCGGTTTTCGGGTTTAGTGCGCGGTCCGGCCTATCAACAAAAGGTCGGGACAGGCAATATCAGAAATGACCTTCCCAGGGATAATGTAAAAGAAGGCCATATAGGCAGGCATTCTCAAACCTGTCGCGTTGATTCCTTTGTTTAGGTGAATCTTTTCCCCGATAACCGGGGTTTTCTAACCCCGGCGGAGTAACGTCATATGAGTCGTCTGCGTCATATCATCATCCCCGATTATCCGTACATGGTAACAACGGTAACGGCTGCTCGTTTTCCGTTTTTTACCGACCCTGCCGATGCTCAAATTGTTCTGGATACGATTTTGCATGGCCGCTCTCTGGGCTGGTGGAAGGTCATTGCTTTTGTCGTAATGCCTGACCATTTGCATGTTATGATGATTCCTGCCAAAAAAAGTATTTCCGAAGGCGTCAAAGCAATCAAAGGGTATTCAGCGCGATTGATCAACGCTCGCCGGCAATGCCGGGGGTCGTTGTGGCAGCCGGGTTTTTTCGATTATATTCTCGATAGCGAAGACAAAATTCTCAGCCGTATTGCATATATTGAAAACAACCCGGTGCGGAGTGGGCTTGTTGCGTATCCGGAAGAATATATCTTTAGTTCGGCTTCATGGGTGGAGAAGATGGATCGGATGTTTTAAAGGCCGTTAAGGGAAGCCGGACTGGAAAGTCCGGTCTATCGGGAAAGTCCGGCCTATCGTAGATCCGGCCTATCGGTGAATTGTCCAGTAGGTCCGGCCGATATCATGTTTCGCTCCAAATCAATCTAATTATCCTTTCAGGACAAAAAGGGCGTCGGCGACTACCGGGTTTGCGCCCGTGAGAATAACGGGGTTCAAGTCGATCTCCGCAATCTCGGGGTGGAGCAGGGCGATGAAGCCGAGCGTCTGGATTATTCCTGAAAGTGCGGTTCGATCGGCCGCCGGCATTCCGCGGAAGGCAGCGAGGAGGGCTTTGCCCTTGATATCGTCTTGCATCTCCTCCGCATCGGCGGCGCTCAAGGGCGCCAGACGCAGGGTGTTGTCCTTCAGAACCTCCGTGAAAATGCCACCCAGGCCAAAAAGGATGCAGGGATCGAACCCCGGAAAGCGGGTCATCCCGACAACCAGTTCGCGTCCGCCTGCGAGCATCTCCTGGACGAGGATAGGGACATCGCGGCCCGCCGCCTGGCGGATCGCGGCGAAAGCTACCCGCAGCTCCTCTTCTGTTTTAATGTTCAAGGCGATCAGACCTTTTCCGGACTTGTGCATAATCTCCCAGTCGCAGGCCTTAAGGGCGACCGGATAGCCGATGGTGGATGCGGCAGCCAACGCCTCGTCAAGGCTGACGGCGATCCTTTCCTTGGTTACGGGTATGCCATAGAGTGCAAGAACTCGTTTGGCGGCGGCTTCGTCGAGTGCCTTCTGGCCAAAGGCGACCGCATCAAGGATGATCTTTTCCGCCTCTGGTGATTTCGGTGGCAGCACCGCCGGCACATAGGCTTTTCTCTCCCGGATTTCCTTATGCCGGAGCAGACAGAGCATGCCCCGGGCCGCTTTTTCGGGGGCGTCGAAAACAGGGATGTTATTGTCCTGGTAAGCCTCGGTGAAGTCATCGCTCCGATCCATGAAGGAGCACAGGACCAGAGGTAAGTTGTATTTCCAGGGTAGAGTCATTGCCGGCGAGAGATCCTTTTGGAATTGGACGAGAAAGTCGTCCAGCGAGATGTCGTTAAAAAGCATTGCCAGGTGAGGATGGGCCTCCCTCATCCAGCCCGACATCATCGGGCCGTGAATAAGCAACCCGTCTATTTCCCCGCTTTTCAGCAATATTTCGGGAATAATGACGGTCATCCGGTCTGTATCCATATTGAAGGTCAGGTCCACGGGGTTGGCACTTGCGGCATGGGGCGGGATATACTGCCGGATCTCGTTTTGGACACCTGCGGAAAGCGTGGGAAGCACAAGTCCGCCCTGATCGGCAACGTGTGACATGGCAGTGCCCGGTCCTCCGGAATGGGTGACGACGGCAATCCGGTTGCCTTTAAGGGGTGGCTGGGTGGCTGCTGTCCATCCGTGGGCGTAGAGATCTTCGATCGAATGCACGCGGATAATACCGGCCTGTTTGAATATTCCCTCGTACAGAAAATCTGGTCCGGCCATGGCGCCCGTGTGGCTCAGGCCGGCACGAGCCCCGGCAGCCGATCCGCCGACATACTGGGCGAAGATCGGTTTATGCGGAGTGATCTTGCGGGCGGCTTCGATGAACCGGCGGCCGTCCCGGATTGCCTCGATATACAGGATAACCGCCCGGCTCTGTTCGTCCTCACCTAAATACTCCATTGCCTCGATGAGATCGATGTTGGCCTCGTTGCCGGTACTGATGGCCTTGCTCAGGCGGATGCCGCGTTTGCGCAGATAAGAAAGGGTCTGGGTGACATATGTCCCGCTCTGGGAGGCAAGCCCCAAAAGACCGGGACGGCCGTCGAACTTCATAACCGTCAGATTGAGTGAGATGGCGGAATTGATGATCCCCATGCAGTTGGGACCGACGAAGCGAATCCCCCAGCGCGCGGCGGTTTCGTTGAGCTGCTGTTCCAGACGTTTGCCGTCCGCACCCACTTCCTTGAATCCCGCCGTACAGACAATAATTCTCTTTGTGCCGATCCGGCCGAACGATTCCAGCAGGGGAAAAACATGGGCCATCGGAACGACGATCAGGCCGAGGTCTGGCGTTTCCGGCAGTTCCTCCGGCAGGGCGTAGGCTTTAAGCCCGATAACGGTCTGCTCAGTGGGATGGATGGGGTAAAGTTTTCCCTGATAACCATCCTTGAGCACGCTCAAGGCCTGCATTGTCCCCATCTTCATGGGGTTGTTGCTTGCGCCGACGATGGCAATGGATTTCGGGTTCATCAGGGTATGCAGGGGATTTTCGGACATGGTGTGACTCCTCTTTGTTTGGTGAAACGCAGGATAATTGCAGGGACAACCGCCCCTTGATTAATTCAATTGGTCAATAGACATATTGTGCTATGCCCCCGGAATCAGCTTTCCCGGCGCCATTTTCTTGTTTAAAAGAAAGGATTGAAACTCCGGAAGAATGCAGCTTTGCTTTACGGTGGACATATCTCCCATGAATTCCGAAGTTCGCTTTTAGTCTTCATTACCATGAAAAGCGAAGTGGTGTAAACAGGTATTTCTCTGTAATCATGCAAGATTTATCTTTTTAAAAAAAATGGCATATGTTGTATGCACCAAAATAATATCTTTCAATTTTAGATACTGATGTGTACAATAGAACGCAGCATACACATAGGAGGCAAAAAATGAGAACAAATGTAGTCATAAATGATAATCTGATGGCATCAGCCCTAAAGGCTTCCGGTCTCAGAACGAAGAAGGATGCCATAGAAGAGGGATTGAAACTGTTGGTCCAAATGAATAGCTATAAAGAAATCAGGCAGTTTCGCGGAAAGCTGAAATGGTCCGGCAATCTCAATGAGATGAGGACAGATAAATGATTCTAGTTGATTCGTCCGTCTGGATCGACTACTTCAACGGTAATCAAACATCTCAAGCGGACTGGCTCGATTCTGCACTTGGAAATACACCAATCGTAATTGGCAATCTTATCCTAACGGAAGTTCTCCAGGGATTTCAGAATGACAAGGATTTTAAGATAGCCAAGGATCTTCTTTTGAGAATTCCGTTCATTTCGATGGGTGAACAGACATTAGCGCTGGAGAGTGCTGTGAATTATAGGCTTCTGAGGAGAAAAGGTGTTACCGTAAGGAAAACTATAGACGTTATTATTGGAACTTTCTGCATACACAACCAGCTAACGCTCTTACATGGCGACCGTGATTTTGATCCTATGGTCAAATATTTAGGTTTGAAAATAATCGACATATAACAAAATCAATGCACCAGCTGATTTTGCATTATCCTTCCAGCCGTTTCCTGGCGGCATCATGCACGGTTGGCCGGTCCGGATAAATCTCCAAAAGCGGAAGATAACCTACCATTTCCAGTATTTTACGCACGGACTCCTGAAGTCCGCAGAGAGCAAAGGAACCCTTGTTTCCGGCAGCAGTTTTCTTGCAAATCAGAAGAACGCGCAAGCCCGCCGAACTCATGTAATCAACCTGTGTTAAATCAAGAATGCAGAACTTACCTTGTTGGGCAAGAGCCGACATCAGTTCTTTCTCCAGTTGAGGCGAGGTCAATGCATCAACTCGTCCGGAGACGCCAAAAGAAACCAACCGCTCACCTAACTCTTCCCTGATAATTTCCATATAATTCCCCTCCATTAATCAATGGGACTGTTTCATTATTACCAACGGCCGCGTACAATTCCTATGGGATTTATTTCGGCTCGTCGAAACGGCAGGTCATATAAAGATCTCCGTCTTCATACGATGTTTGTAACTCGAAAGGCATTTTCTTAAACAAGCCGATCATGGAGTGGTTGTCCTTCAGGATCATGGCGTGCAAGCCCAGCAGGCCATTCTGCCTTGCTGCTTCCACAATCTTCTGCTGCAGTTTCACTGCAATGCCTTTGCCATGCCATTCCCTGGCGACGGAATAAGCAACCTCGCCCATGGGTCTTCCGGCTTCCAGAAAATAACAGCCGATGCCGATAACCTTGCCGTGCCCCTCCTCGCCACAGTAGGCAACAACCGAAATATTTTTAGTGTAGTCGACCTGGAACATATCCTCCATCTCGCGCCGGTAAAAATGAGAACGCCGGCCGAAAAAACGTTTAGCAATATCCTCCTGATCCATCTCATAGAAATGCTCCTGAATAAGACGGTCATCGATAGATTTAACCGGACGAAAGGCAATCCTCTGACCGCCAATTTCAACATTTTCCTCCAGCCAGGCCGGGTATATTCCGTAGAGCGATTCCTGCAGGGTGCGTTCCTGACCGATAAAGCCCTTCTGCCTCCCCTGTTCGAAAAGACTTTCCCGAAAGCGCGGATGGGCAATGCTGATCATGGCCATGGCCCGTTCCTGAATATTCTTGCCGAACAGATTGACTGCTCCGTATTCACTCACTACGTAGGTCACATCGGCGGCGGTGATAGTCACGGTTCCCGTATCCAGCTCCATAACTATGTTGCTATTTTCCCCGTTTTCACTCACAGACGGAATAACTACTATGGACTTTCCGCCCGGAGCCAATGCCGCACCCCGGCTGAAATCCACCAGCCCGGCCACATCGGCAAAGTGATTTTGGGGAAGCCCGTCGGCCGCCACCTGCCCTTTGAGATCAACAGCCGTAACCCGATTGATGGCCACCATCTTATTGTGGCGCGCAATCATGGCCGGGTTGCTTACATAATCGCAGGGGCGGAATTCCACCGCCGGATTGTCGTTAAGATAACTGTAAAGTTCCGGCGAACCGATGGCGCCGGCAGCCACCATCTTGCCTTCATTAAATCCTTTTTTCCTGTTGGTAATGATTCCGCGCATGGCCAGTTCCTGCATGGAATCCAGAATAAACAGGCTGTGAATTCCCAGATCACACTTTTCACCCAGAGCCTGCATGATCAAGTCGCTGGAAAATCCCGGGCCAATGTGCAGTGTGGAGCCGTCATCGACAAGATTGGCGAGCAATCGGGCAATGCTTTCGGTGGCATTCAACTCGGGTAAAGGATAGGCGCTTAAAAGTTCTTCATCGTGCTCAACGATAAAATCCACATCATCCACATGGACCATGCCGTATCCCTGCACGCGGGGCAGCCGCGAGTTGACCTGAACGATGACGCAATCAGCCGCCTGAGCAGCAGCGAGTGTAATATCCACGGAAATGCCGAGATTCATCCAACCGAAAGCATCCGGCGGCGTAACCTGAATCAGGGCGTAGTGAAGCGGGATATGTCTTTTGAGAAAAAGATTCGGGACGGTGTAGAGATTCATCGGAGTCAGGAAACGCTTGGCCACGGTCAGGCCCGCAATCATCCCCGATCCCTGATAAATGGAACGCACATGATAGCTCTGACCGTTTGTTTCGTCCGCGACAAGCCCCATAAGCGAACCTTCGAGATTCAGAAAACGCACCACTTCAATGTCGGCGAAAGAAACTGTCCGCTGCAATAGAGCGGAAACAAGATGCTGCGGCTCTCCACAATAGGAACCGACAAAAACACGCCTGCCGTGAGGGATGCGACCAATTGCCTCCTCAGCGGTTACAATTTTGTCCTGATAGGTTTTGGACACACCCGGCCTCCTCGCAAACAATTCAAACATTATCAGATTCTGCATACCCGATAAGTTTTTATCGCGGAAAAACATATGGAAATTATGTTATTAAGTCAATCCCTAAATTAGGCATCATCGGATAAAAATAGCAAAAATTAAGTGTCAATGGTATCATTGAAATTATAAACAAAGATTAAATGTGAGGAACTAATGGAAAACCGACGAATATTTATCAAGAGGTGCATAGTTGGATGCGCAGTCGGCTGCGTCGCTGTGGCTGCACCCGGATTGTCGTCTTGCGCCAACGCAAAGCTGCCGCAAAACCCGATCAGTAAAAGAAATCCGCAGCGGGCTCTTGTTGTCTGGTACAGCCAGACCGGCCATACCCAACGCATCGGCCGTATTATCCGCCATGCCTGGGAAAATGCCGGCTTGGCGGTGGATGGAGCGGATTATCGGGAAATTGATAAGAGCACTCTTAGCCATTATGACTTGATTGCCATTGGAACACCGGTGCATTACATGGATGTGCCGGTTAATTTGCAAGATTGGATAAAGACGCTGCCGCGCATCGAAGGCACCTCTGTGGCGGCCTACGTTACTTTCGGCGGCAACGGCAACGCGCAGCACAACACCGCCTGCGGACTGCTGGAGCGCATGACGGAAATAGGCGGGGCGGCGGCCGGCAGCGGGCTGTTTGGAAATATGTCCACATTTGCGCCGACCTGGTCTGCGGGGAATGCGGAGCGGATTCTGGCGTTCAAGGATCGCCCGAATGAAAAGACCTACCAGCAGGCACGCTCCTTTGCCGGGAATATTCTGGCAAATGTTGCAGCAGGCCGGACTTATAATATTGACCGCGAATTTGGGTTGGAGTCTCTGATGGGCATTGTGCCGCAAATCGGCTTGACCAAACTGATGATCACGAATCACCATATTGATACGAGTCTCTGTATCAAATGCGGAACCTGCATCAGAAAGTGTCCGGTGGGCGCCATTAATTTGCAGGCCGGATCTGTGGATACAAGGCGTTGCATTGCCTGCATTGGGTGTGTCAACAATTGTCCGACTCAGGCGATGAAGATGAATTTTGTGGGCAAACCGGTTTATGGTTTTAAAGAATTTCTTAAGCGTAATCGGATTGAAATTGCAGAACCGGTTGAACTGAAGGTATAAAGCATGTCAACTTACCGCCACGCCAACCTGTTCAGAAAAGCCGCCACTTCCGCAAACACATTCCGGGATATCTCGCCTCGAACGATACCATGAAGATGAAAGTTAATATCCCGATATGTTTTGTCAGGAGAAGATATCCGGTGATAGATTCTCCTGCCGCTTCGCCCCGATACTTTGGGATCATTGTTGGCCTGAATGATCAGTGCGGGCATGGACAAGTCGGGAAGCTTCCTATATACTTTTTTCATCAATGCCTTAACCTGCACGATACTGTGTACGGGACAGCGGGAATAGTTGATGTGCGGGTTGTCGGGATGGTTGGCGACAAAATCCCGGCGCAGGTATGTGATGCCCAGAGTGCGAAGCAGCGAATTCCACTGGTCGAGGCGTTCTGCAAAACTCGAAGAAATGCTTTTAAACTTCAGGGGGGCACTGATGGAGATCACGGCTGCAAACGCTTCCGGCTTGGTGATGGCCTGATGCAGCGCAAGCCCTGCGCCTGTGGAGAAACCGGCTACGACGATCTGCTCGCAGCAGGTCTTCAGTATGGCGTGGCCACGGTTAACGGAATCCACCCAATTACCGTAGCAGCGCCGGGCCAGATCTACGGCGGAGGTCCCGTGACCTGCCAGTCGGGGCGCATAGACCGTATACCCCTGAGAATATAAAAAATCGGCCCACTCCCGCACCTCTTCCGGTGCGGCCATAAGACCGTGGATCAGAAGCACTCCCCGCTGCGTTGCTGTCTGATGCAGCAGGTAGGGCTCTCCAATATTACGGTCTTTTGTTTCTCCGGCCAGGAAGTGTTTTTTATAATCCCTTGCAAAAAGCAGGGACTCTTGGTGCATAAGTTGCTGACATTCGGCTGAGACTAACATCGTTCTTACAACCATGGTCTGGTGACGGGACGACCGGTTTAGACAAAATATTTAATGCCATTAGGCAACATTTTGGAAATAGGCACTATAAATCATCGCATAGTGCAGCCCGCCGCCGATCAGAACCATGATGTGAAAAAGCTCATGAAAGCTGAATACTCCGGGAACTAGCCTCGGTTTTTTAGTCGCATAGATTAAGCCGCCCAGAGTGAAAAACAAACCACCGGCAAATAGCAAAATTCCCTGCGCGAGGTTCATGTAGGCAAGTATCTGTTTAAGCGGAATAAGCGCTATCCAGCCCATGACTAAATAAATAACGGCATAAAGCATCCTCGGCGCACGCGGGAAAAAAAGTTGAGAGATAAGTCCGAATCCCACAAGTCCCCATTGGATGGCCATCATCGACCAGCGCCAGGGACCATCCAGGTACATATAACAGATAGGGGTGAAGGTGCCGGCGATCATGCAAAAGATGGCGAGGCGGTCCATTCTCCGCCAGAAGGACTTCTCGTTTTCCTCTTTCTTGAAAGCGTGGTAGAGGGAACTGGCTAAAAAGAGAAAAACCATCGAGATCCCATAGATCAGGGCAGTGATCAACGCTGATGCCGAATAGCTGGCGACCAGCGCTAAAAACACCGTGCCGACCACCGCCGCAATGGCGCCGGCCAGATGGGAATAAAAATTAAAAGATTCCTGGGTTCTTATTGACATTGTCTTTTCCTTTTATCCGGGTTTTTGGGTTTGCCATTCAAGAGAAAATCAGTGGCCTGATAAAAAAGATTCCATATTGTCCTGCCCGAGACACCTATACCACATGTCCAGTCAAATGCTACCATTTTTTATTCCTCAATGAAAATATACCTTTGGCCGAGAATAATATTGACTTTAATAATTAGAATAGAGTACTCATTTGTTTATAAACGAACAGTTGTTATTCTCATCATTTAATTGTATTCAAAAAAATAATGTCCTTTACCGCTAGTTGATTTAAGGATTGCCATGGAAGATGAAAGAAAGACCAAAAAAGAACTAATCGAAGAAATTCACGAACTGCGTCAAGACGTAGCTCAATTGAAAGGTTTTGAAGAGGAAATCAATACAGCAAGGTTAAATCAAGAGAAGTTCACAAAAGCTTTCCTGCAAAATTCTATTCCTGTGTCTATTACTACGCTGAAAGAAGGTAGATATGTTGACGTCAGTGATGCTTTTCTCAAATACATGGAATGTCGGCGGGATCAAATCATCGGAAGCACAGCGGTAGAAAGCGGATTTATTACACATGAACAAAGACTGTCTTATATTGATGAACTCAATAAAAGCGGCCGCATTGATAACTTTGAAATGGAATTCAGGACAAAAAACGGAACGTTAAAATATGGTTTATTCAATGCGGTCATGATGACTCTTGGGAATGAAAGGTATTTGCTGAGCGTCATGACCGACATATCCATGCGCAAGCTGGTAGAAGAGAAGTTGAAGGAGAGCGAGGAGAAATTCCGCATACTCATGGAATCTTCCCCTACAGCCTTCCTAATGTACCAAAATGATACGTGGATATATGCTAATCCCGCCGCAATTGAGATCACGGGTTACACTGGCGAAGAGCTCCGGGGAAGGCCTTTTGCGGACTTTGCGCACCCAGATGACAAAAAATTGCTTCAGACGCGAGCTCAAATGCGTCAACGAGGTGAAATCACAACAAAACTCCATTATGAAGTCAGAATTATTGCTAAAGACGGCACCGTCAAATGGATTGATCTTTCTAGTACTACCATCTTCCTCCATGGTAGGCCGGCCGGCATTGTTTCGTTTATTGACATCACCGAACGTAAGCGGATAGACAATGATCTGAAAGAGAAGGAAGATTTACTCTTAATACACATGGAAGAGTCACCGGATGCCGTTTACATGCATTATTGGGAAGGCACCTTTATGTACTGCAACTCTTTATGCGAAGAGATAACAGGTTACAGGCGCGATGAGGTCATAGGCAAAAAATTCACTGAGATAAATGGTCTGACGCCAATCAGCCAGAGTAGAGCCATGGAAATGGCCCGGGAAAGTGAAGAGGGCAAAAAGACATCTATTGCAGAGGTGGATCTCATAATAAAAGACGGTAGCATTATACCTGTGGAGTTGAAGATCTGCGTGATAAAGCGAAGTGGTAAAAAGGTTGTTCTGGGTTTTTTAAAAGACATCTCCAAACGCAAACAAGCTGAAGAAAAAGACAGGCAATCCCATGAGCGATTAATGACAGTCATGGATAGCCTGGATGCTCTTGTGTATATTACAGACATAGAAACATACGAAATATTGTTCATCAATAAATACGGCCATAATATTTGGGGCAACGTTGTAGGGCAGAAGTGCTGGCAATCCTTGCAAAAAGGCCAAGACGGCCCCTGTTCCTTCTGCACGAATGATCGACTGTTGACTGCCCAAAAGAGTTCTTCCGGTATTTACCGTTGGGAATGGATCAATACGGTCACTGGAAGATGGTTTGATTGTCGGGATATAGCCATTCAGTGGAGTGATGGTCGCATGGTGCGACTGGAAATAGCCACCGACATTAACGACCGCAAGAGCGCAGAACAGGAATTAGAAAGATATCGGGGTCATCTTGAAGATATGGTTAAGGAACGAACGGATGAGTTGGAAACCAAGAACTTAACTCTTCAGGAACTCAATACGACGTTGAAAGTCCTCTTGAAGCAAAGGGAAAATGATAAGAATGACATGGAAGAGAGATTCGTAATGAATGTAAAGAATTTGGTTCTTCCCTATGTTGAACAGATGAAAAAAGGTTGTCACGACGTCGGGCAGCGATCCTATCTTGATATTATAGAAACACATCTCCATGATATTGCCACACCTCTGATGAAAAAAATGCGGCAGTTCAACCTTACCCCCAAAGAAATCAAAGTGGCTATGCTCGTTAAGCAGGGTAAGCCGACAAAGGAAATTGCAGTAATATTAGGGATAGCCCAGGGCTCAGTAGATGTCCACAGGAAAAATATCCGGGAAAAACTCGGCCTGAGCAATAAAAAGGCAAATCTTCAATCATATCTTGATAATCTTGAGCAGTAGGTAATTTACCACCTTATTATTCATAAGAATTTCTACTATTGACATTCCCACAATCCTGTCTATTATCTGCACCGTTAGCTGCTTCTATTAGCGAATAGACAGGGTGCAATAGATGATTTTATGAATAATTTCAATTTCCCTTACGGAATACATTCAATATGGTTATAACGAAAAGTGAAAAACAAGCGACGTTACAGAACCTGACGTCTGTGGATTGGTTTAATAATGCCCAAGCATTTGGAGATGGGGATGGGGGAAAATACATCAACCCTAGAAAGGCTATTGAATGCTTGAACAAAGCCATTAAGCTGAAACCGGATTTTGCTGAGGCTTACTACAACAGGGGGATTGCTTACGCTGTCATTGGACAGCATCTGCGTGCCATCGAAGACTTTAATGAAGCCATCCGTCTGAAACCGGATGATGCGGATGCACACAAAAACAGAGCTTGCTGTTTAGCTCTTCAAGAAAAAGCTGCAAAAATCTGCAACTTTTTGCGATTAGAAATAGAAAGAGGATGCATCGATTGGAGGCATATTAAAGAAGATAAAGTATTTGACGCTATCAAAAAAACGTCATGCTTTGTTGAGCTTCTCCAAGAAGAGGAGCAAGTGATTAGTATGCCTAGATGTGCAACAAGCTTATGATTGGGGAGACTGCAAATGGCTTAAATAACAAAGGAAAGGTATGAATCAAATAACCAGCGAAGAAGCCCTCGAAATGTTCAAGAGGAATATCAGCCCACAATACAATCTCGCAATAACCGACGTATGGGACAACAATTGGCCTGCCTATGCAGCCAATAGACTTGCCGACTGCTGGTACATTACCTTCACGCGCTGCTTAGATGGTTGTCCGGTGGGGCCAGCGGGGTTGATTGCACTATCCAAGGAATCGGGAAAAATCCGGTACAGCGCCAAGGTAGGTGAATAGGATGTTGAAAGAAATCCTGTATAGGCCCGATTGCATAAGTAGCCGCGCGTCACAAAGCAGCAGTAACCCCCCCCCCCCCCCCCCCCCCCCTCTTTTTTTTTTTTTTTTTCTACACAAAATTATTTTTTCTTTCCTTTTTTGTGTTGTTTTTCTGTTAGGTA
>CAZYIE010000051.1:19104-20602 GCA_964646755.1 uncultured Smithella sp. | reverse complement strand
AGTTTCCCACTTATAAATCCCTGTTCCCTGTCCTAAGAACCCGGGCCACCTCTCACAGTGTTACTTTCGACATATGTACCAATCTTCTCTAAAAGAAGTCTTTTGACCTCAAGTGTAGCATTGATTTTGGCTTGCCCTTCGCCATCCCAATAACCGACGGGATAATCGTATTCTTCGATGTATGTTTCTAGCTTTGCATCTTCGCTTTTTTTTGTATCTTCTGATGCTATTGCATTCGCGGCAGGTGCAAGCAGGACTAACACAATTATTGATACGAAAAAAATAACCTTTTTCATTGTTTTACCTCCTTAAAAGACAAAACCCCGCGCTCTTTTCGAGAAACAGGGTTTATTCATCAACACACGACGGTCCTCGCATAAATAAACGGAATAATAATTCGTCTGAGGCTGACCGAAACTTCATATTAATATAATGGTTTAAATACAACATATAAGACAAGCAGTCAATAAAAAAATACGTAAGGACTGTCAGTCACTTTAAAATGTGGCGTCCATGATATATCCTCCAAACAAAAGGACGGATATGAAGGATATTAAGGCAAAATTCGGGGTCAGATTATTTCAGTTGAGAAGTAATGCTGGCATGACGCAAGCCAAACTTGCTGACAAAGCAGATCTTAGTGTTGACCTGATAAGCCGAATTGAACGAGGAGAAAGAGCGCCTTCACTTGCATCCATTGAAAAAATATCGTTTGCCCTCAAAGTGAGTCCTTCACAGCTTTTAAATTTTGAGGGTAAAAATTTTGAAGCGTTAGCTGAATGGCCGCTGGAAGCATTTGCAATACTGAATATGCTTAAAGGGAAAAAAATGAAGCAAATAAAAAAGGTGTTCGATATAGCCAAGATCGTCTTGGAATAGTCACGTTGATAGCAACAAACCTCCAATAACCACATATTTTCTTCTGTGTTCGCACTCATAAACTTCCGGCATGTGAAAACCATCTAGAGACCCCGCTTAGACAAGTGCTCTTAAGCCTGGATGAACCCCAAAAGGCAGGGGGAGGCGGCCCACCGGAACGTAAGGAATCCCTTTTTTGTGGCTATGGATTTTCGCACTTCTCGCTAAAAGTAAAAATGAAGCGTACATTATCCACGGCGGTACTCTTTAAATGTCTGACCAAGACCCTTGAACAATTCTTTCGTAATCTCTTTTTCAAATTCCTTTTGAATGGCTGGGTCTTTTCGTATCTCATCAAGCATGGCTTTTACATTATCGACAAGCATACTATCTTCATATTTGATCATTTCAAGGACATCAGCCTGTCTTGCGATACGTGATATAGTTGCTTGACTTGTGCCTATCATTGTAGCAATACCCCGTTGTGACCAGCCTGAAGCCAAGCCATGAGCAATCACTAACTTGATATGCTGCCGGTCGAGTTTCGATTTATTCAGAGTGAATACCACGGTGCATGCGCGGTCCGATTCAGTCATCACACCGATCAGGATCGTATTCTGTCCGACCATCACGTCGTACT
>CAZYIE010000051.1:0-19094 GCA_964646755.1 uncultured Smithella sp. | reverse complement strand
ATGTTCGGTTCCTCTCTTTTTTGTATCATTGTCAATCAAAATGAATGAGAAATGATGTAATTGGTCATAAACAATGGGTATCCACGCGTCACACGCATGATTATTTTAGTTCTTGAGCCCGCTTATTTCCTTTTTACATATCTGTACCCATTCCTCAGCCGACTTTCGGAAATCAGTAATCTTGGCCTTGCCTGACAAGACAAGAGTCTGGAGTTTTTCTATCTCAAGCTCAGCCGCGCGTATTTCCGGTGTTGATACAAACCCCTGCGGCCAGATCGCGGTGATACGATCAAATGTCGGTTCCAATATTGCCATTATTACCTGATGCAAAGAGTCCTCCCTCGCTTCCGGTGAACCCTGCGGATAAGTATTCCGCCATATAGCGCAAACGGAAGGGTCAGGCTTGACGATCACACCAAGGGTGGGTGATAACCTATTACTAACCTCATGATGGATTTTTGAAGATTTACTCCTGTCGACAATATCGACAATATCGACAAAAGGTTTTTCGGGAGGTGGCACCATGTTGCTGTCGGGCATATCGCAGGGGCTTTTGTCCCTTTTGTCCCTTTTGTCTATGGGGGTGAAAGTCTTAAAATTGCGCCAGCTCATAAGTCACCTCCACTTAAAACCAAAGGATTCACCTGGTAATCAATGCGGGGCCTGCCTCCCGTTACTGCATTACATGGTTCTGAAATTATATGCCGCTCAATTAACACCGCTAGAGCTTTCTTGAGCCGATCAACTCTCTTCAATCTGCCCTCATGACGTTTCAGACATTCCCGTTGAGTGAAGGATTCCTTATTCTCATTAATCAACCATTGAAGGATCGCTTTTGAGTCGCTGATTGCCTGATCTGACCCCATAAGATCAAACGCCGCCCGTGCGTGAGGAATAAGGATTTCACAGAGATCGAGAGAATGCTCCATAGTTTTCTGTGATATAGACGGTAATGCCTCGCCATGTTCAATCACATGAAATAGCCCGGCGATTCTTAACGCAGCTCCGGGCAACTTTGATGTCCAATCCTGTATTGAGTAAAGCTCGCCCGCATTCCCTTGTTTACTCTCTATGTATTGACTGAATTGAAGCCACGCGTTCTTCGCTCCTGCGGTAAGGGTCAGTATCCTTGCACACTCCTGCTGCTGTTCATCGAACACAGGTGGGATGTCCAAAAGGCGCTTGATCCCTGAATAATAGTCCATCTTCACTTGTTCAGGAATTTTCGTATGCCGCGTAACATCGCGACTGCCAACGGTCGAATTGGGCAGACAATAAAGAAATCGTGCCAATGTCCCATTGCCTCTGAAATGTGCTTTGCTTCCCGAAGTTAGGTCACTGATAATGTCTGGCTGAACAGTTAGCCCAAAGCTTAAAGCAGGCTTGTGAAGAGTAACTGTGCGCCCCTGCCTATCGACTCTTACCGGCGCTCCGGCATGGGATTGCAGAAATACGTTGATGTTTGCCCGGCCATTGCTATACAGTCCTGCCATGACCTCGAACACACCGCCTTCATCCGATAGAAGGGACATTTTCTCGTTGTGATCTGCCATGAGATTTTGTAGACGTTCCGGGGTGACATCATCTGTCCACAAGCGGGGGAAAATAATCTCCTCTGGTGTTTCATTCTCGATCTGCATGATCTGGTGTAATAAATCAGCCCGATCATTTGGTTCTGTTTCAATCCTAGCGGCTCTTGTTTTTAGCTGCTCGATACGCTTCTGGTTGAGGTCTCGCACATGGGTGGTTTCTCGGATGATGACCTTTAGCGCATCAGATTTATTCTGTTCCCATTCTATCAGTGGTACTGTAAAGGCGATTTTAACTGCTGTTTTTCTTGTGCCTGGCTCCGATCCTGTGACTGTCCAAATGTTCACAGGTTCGGTATAGTCATCTTGAAATGGAGATACCTCAAATTTCTTTTGCAGGGTAGTTGCTATTACAGATAATCCAATCATAACAGCAAGACCATCCGGCGTTTGTGTTGCTTCTGTTACCGCTTGGCAAAAACTGCCCAGAAATCCAGGAATGAGCCTACTTGAGATTTCAGGCACGTCGAGTTCACCAAACAAGATGGGTGCCGCCCATGCTTCAGGCGGGCCAGTCTCTTTGGGTTTCCCCTCCTGTGATTGCCGTTCTCCAAAAAATGAAGTGCAACCGGCAATGGCCTTTTGAATAGCAGCTTCGCCATAAGTGAGCCCATTGCCGTAATGCTTTTCATCCCACTTGTCACGATACAAACCGGACGATCTGAAAGCGGAGTCTATTGTTGCCGCATCGCCATTAAACCAAAAGGCAAGGTGCGAACACAAGGAAAGGTCAGCCTCGCTTTGTGAAGGATGAGCGGAGTGATCGCCGGAATATAGTCGTAGAATGTCTGCACCATTTTTGCTCTTAAATGCCCTTTCTAACCTCTCTTTCCATTCGCCGGTTGATGTATCCGTCCTGACTGTCCTCTCACTCTCAGGCAGTTTCTCAGTGGTGCCGAATACCGCCTTATAAAAAGCCTCAACCTCCATTTGCCGTGGTTCTATAGTTAGAGGGAATCCGTCAATAGCGTGTCCGGTAATAGTCACGTAGCGGCCTGATTGATAAGCTTCGATGCCGCCCTTTTTGTTACCATCCTTGGAAAGATTGCCTTTGAGAAGGATTCTGATTCCTTTACCGGAAGGACTCACTTCTGTGTAGGAGTTCAGCTTTCTGATATGGTCGGCCACATGAGGGAGAACCATGTTTAATCGGCCAGCTATTTCAGCATCAATATTATCGAAGGCGGGGCACCGGCAATTGTCGAAATCAAGTCCAACAAAGGGATCATCCTTTGTGAGAACAAATCCGATGCCATCAAACTTATTCGCTGCTGCTTTTACAGGAAGAAAGTGGCACCACGTTTGCGGGTTATTCGATTCCGCCAGCCGTCCATTAGGATGATAAGGCGGCTTTGTAGGCTTGCCTCCCTCTTTCTTAGTAATTAATTTCCAGTTCACCCACTGCGGTAAATCTTTTAATTCCTGTGGTATGTTGTCGTAAATTGGTTTCAGCATAACACCTCCTACAATATACTTGATCGGGATTCTAACCATGCGACCAGGCTCTCACGCTCATAGGCAACGGTATTGGCCAGCATGATTTTTTTCACTGACTCTGTTTGCTTGAGACAATCAAGATTGGCCATGGTGCGGCCTGAATAGCCTGTTAGTTCTTTGAAACGGGGGTGGTTACGTGCGACAAAGGGTGGGAGTTCTTGGAGCAACGCAGATAAATCGGGTTTTTGGTTTTCTAACATTTTCTTACCTCCAGAAAGTTTTTTTGAAGGGTTTAAAGTTTCCTTCTGAAGGTAAAAAAGGGGAAAAAGAGGGGGGGTGCTTTTTTTCTGGGAGGGTGTTATTGCTTCTTTAACGATGCACGTTTGTCTATTGCATCAATTAACTCGTCTTCATGAGCAGATGGGTTGAAATATTTCTGTGCATATTTCTGAAGTGTTTCAATATCACCGAAGGTCTGTTCTCTTTGATAATACGTGAAATCATAAACTGCCAAGGCAATTTTATCGGGACACGGTTCTTTGCAGTCTGGTTTCTTAGAACAATTATTGCAATATCGCATAATATCTTCTTCCCTTGTTTTTGGGTATTTAAGATGATGTTCAATTTTTTTGTAAGGCAGATTGTAAATTAACTCACACGTTCTAAAAAATTGCTTTTTTACGGTATCTTTGGCAATTCCTATAATTTTTGCAACGTCACCACAAGTATTCTTAAAAATCCGAATGTCCCATATCATCAAGTCATTTTTCCATGAAGCAGGGGTTTGTTTTTTATCGCCTTGTTTGTTCTTTGGTTTGACATATTTTTTTAGTACATTGTTAAAAGCTATTCTAAGTTCGTCACGTGTTGCTTGTGCAGAAATGCCTATATATAGAGTATCTTTTTGTTCATCTGGATTAGGAGACAAGATTTCATTTACAAAACTAAACATCGCGTATTTAGGGTCACTATGCCCTATCTGTTCAAATTCGTTTTTTTTATCTTCCCAAGTCTGACGTATTGCCTCTTTAATTTCATGCCCCGTCAACGTCTTCATAGGGGATATAGGCCTTATCAAGGCCACAGGCTTTGCCTCGTCGGGGAGATCAGAATATTTGAGGGATGGTGCAGGCATGTTTAGACCAATGGACGTCTTAAAAAATGATTTTATCTGAAACGTATTGTCAACGTCAAAGGCGTGACTAAGTGGGCAAGGTTTTTTCGCTATGACTTTACATGAAAAGCAATTAAGGTTTTTACAATAATCCTCACCTTCTTTTCGTAATCTTTCCATTTTTTCATAATCTTTTTGATAATGGACATTTCTTCGCGTAAATTCCCAATGCCAGCCGTCTTTGTCCAAGGTATCCAAATAGTCATAATCATGGGGGTCAAAATGAATAGCTGGTTTCTTTTTCATGCATTGCTCATTCAAGGACATTCTCATTTATACCCAGGGGAAACGGGTGAGGTGTGCGTTTGCAATCAGCCCATTCCCCAAATATATCTTTCTACAGGAACGTTTTATAACCGATGTTAAGCACTTTCCCGAGTCGCTTTGCCATTTCCTTGCCTATGCTCCGCTTGCCGCTTTCCATTTCGGAAATATGGCGCTGAGGGATGCCGGTCAGTTCGGAAAGTTTCATCTGCGTCAAACCTTCCCGGTATCTTATCCCGGCCAAAGCCTTGCCGATAAGCTGCGCCTCCGAGCATTCGGGGTAAGCTTCACGCCAAGGGACAGAATCGGACGTGTCCACAAATCCCAATGGCTTCAATGTTTCAATGGCCCGCGCTATGTTCACAATCGGCCCGATGAATCGAAGTTCAACGGTTTCAGTAGGGTGCTTTTTCGTGTGTGCCTGCATATATCACCTCAATCAGTTTTATCTCTTTGTTCATAACCTCCCATATTGCCACATAGGTAGGACGGCCCTTTTTCAAGTGGCAATGATAGCGGTTATCTGACAGGGCGCTGAAATTCGGCCAGTCTCCCCGGATAGGCCCGTTTACTTCCATATCCCTTTCCAGGGCTATGAGAAGATTCTGAACTTTCGCCGGTAATTTCCTGACCTGTTTATTCAGCGTTCTTTTTTCTGTGACCGTCCATGTCATGATTTTATCCTATACCAAAATAAAGTATAATGCAAGACGTTTATATTTGGTTCAGTTCACAACCTGCACCTCTTGATTCTTTTTTTTCGTGCTGTTTGCTGTAAAGATGCTTTGCAATGCCGCCGCACCTTCACGTAATCGGCTTTCACTCATTTTTGCATATCTGGCTGTCATCGTTCCCGTTGCATGGCCAAGGCTTCTTTGCGTCAAATAAAGATCGTGGGTGCTTTCGTAAAGGTGCGTTGCGTATGTATGCCGTAACGTGTGAAACGTAACGTGCTGTTTCCGGTCGGTGACGCCTGTATTAAAACCAAGTTCGGCAACTGTTCGATTAAATGCCCTTGACGATTGCTCCATGATTCCCGACTTCCCGGATCGTTTCGGAAATATAAGCGCGGCCTGTTTTTTATTTTTCTTTCTGTCTTCCTTTCGGCTTTCAAGCATGGCTTTGGCCCGGTCGGTCAAATAAGCCGTTCTTGATCCTGTCTTCGCATTTAAAATGGCCAAGGTGCCCGCTTTAAAATTTACACATGACCAAGGTAATGCCGCAATTTCACCAAACCTTAAACCGCAATGCAATGAAAGCAGTGCTTCATCGTGCAAGTTTTGAGACTTCGCTTTCAGTGCGGTCAATAGCGTTTCCGCCTCGTCAATGCTCAGGTAACGCAACTTCGCATTGTCCAGTTTCGGCCACTTGACGGCTCTGGTCGGGGAATCGCCGGCAAATACGCCAAGCTTGCGCGCCGTGTTGAAAACCTGCCTGATGATCTGCAAGGCATAAAAAACATACCGTGGTGACAATTCTTTTCCGGCCATTGTCTTTTTGATTTTTTCCAAGTGGAAGGGACTGATTTTTGAGAATGACAAGCTGCCTATTTCCGGCTCTAAGTGAAGTCTGTAAAACATCTTTTCAAAATCGTAGGTCTTTGACTTTTTGTCTGCCTTGCATTGCGGAAAATAAGTTCCCGTCATGAACTGGTCAAAGGTGATGTTTTCCTTTTCTTCTCTGATTCTTTCCTGATCGGCCTGTTCGCGTCCCCGTTCTGCAATTTCCCGTTTTTCCTTTGGCGACTTAGGGCCGTCGCCGGTCTTGATGTTTCCCTTGTATTGCCTAAGAAGCTTTAGACAGTAATCCTCAAAGCCCAAGTTTGGTTCTTCCTTGCGGATAGCATCGGGGATCCCGTCGGACAGCCAGCCTATACCGAACGTGTGAAGCTTCCCGTCAAGACGAAAGCGGATTGTGTAATAACGGTCAAGCTTTTTGCCATGCTTCCGGGTGTCGTGTTCAAAATACCTTAACCCTTTGTGTGCCGTTTTCTTAAATTCCCTTGCCATGATTAACCCCCTTCGTTAATAGGCTCTAGAATTTGTTGCCACTATATTGCCACTATTTCTCTTGAAATATCATGTTTCACGAAGTTTCATCGTGTAGGTAATATAGTGCTAAGTATGTTTAATGTCAAGGGTATTTTTACGCTTTGTGAAAGTTCGTGAAATGATAAAAATAAGATTCCTAATCTGTGGGCCGCGTGTTCGACTCACGCCAGGGGCACCAATTAAAATCAGCGAGCTAGCGTCACCATATCGAGGAGAACATTGATGCTCTCATTGACGAACGGAGCAAACTGCTCCCGGAATTTTTGCTTAGACTCGGTTACTGTCCCCTTCGTTTTGCCGCCGCCTTCTTTGGCCATCTCCTTGCGCAAGTCAGCAAGCCGGATAATGCCCTTCTTGCCGGCGGCCTCTCTGTTTTTCTTGATGATCTCAGTGAACTTCGCGTCTTTGGCGATACGAACCTGTGATCTTGCGGCCAGCTCCGCTATCATGGTTGGCTCCACATGTTTCCAGCGCGGCGCGTCTTTCCCCTGAACGCCGAGGAAGGGTGTGATCTCTTGAGCCGGAAGCGGATAATCCAGTGCCGCTTCACCCACATCTGCGAGACTGAACCAGATAGGTAGCCGCACATCCGCTTCTACGCCTTTCTTCTGTGTAGATTTTCCACCCGGCAGGAAGTACAGCGCCGTGGTTACTTTTATGGCGCCCAGATCTCGGGAAAGTGGTGTCAGTGCCTGCACTGATCCCTTGCCAAAAGTATGGTCCGATCCAATGATCACAGCGCGGCGGTAGTCTTTGAGAGCGCCCGCCACGATCTCGCTGGCCGATGCACTCAGCCGACTCGTCAGCACGACAAGGGGGCCCGTATAGACTGCATGGGGGTCTTCCGCGGGGAACTCAATAACTTTGCGCTTGTCGCTTTCCGTACCCGCTGCGCCCGAACCATTACTGAGAATCGTGACCTGATCGCGGCTGTTCTTGGTTGCCACGATTCCGCCCTTGTCCAGAAAAAGGCCGGCAAGTTGCACCGCCTCCCCAAGCAAGCCCCCTCCGTTGCGCGACAGGTCCAGAACGATTCCCTCAACATGTTGTCGCTGGGCTTCCGCGAGAAGGATTTTTACGTCTTCATAGCAGGACTTGTTTTCCTTCTCGTCGCCGTAAAATGAAGGAAGATCAATTACGCCGAAGCGGTACTGCCTGCCGTTCAACGTCCGTGTCTCATAGGTGATCTTGGCCTCCTGTTCTTTGATGTCGATCTTGTCGCGCATGATCATGGCATCGAAACGTTCCGTGCGTTCCGCCTGCCGCAGGATTGTCAGGGTTACCTGTGTGCCTTTCTTGCCGCGGATCATCCTGATAACATCGTGCAGATCCATGTCGATAACGTCAACCGGCTTTTCTCTTTCCTGGGCCACGGCAATGATCTTGTCCTTCGGCTTTAGCATACCCGAGCGCAAGGCGCCTCCCCCGGGAATCAACTCCTCAATGACGGTAAAGCCGTTGTCGCTGCTGAGAACGGCCCCGATCCCCTCCAGTGAAAGATTCATCTGAATCCGGAGATCCTCAAGATTTTCTGGTGACAGGTAGCTCGTGTGTGGATCCAAGGCCAGGGCGAAGGCCTCGGCAACGCCCGAAATAAGCTTTTCTGGATTGCGCTCGATCACCCGCTTCGTTTGCAGCTCGTAGCGGTGAATCTGCTTCTTCTTCGCCTCCGAAAGCTCGGTGCCCGACAGCAGAGCGTTTTCAATCTGGAATTGCAGGACTTTTTTCAGTAGTTCATGCTTTTGGGCCGTCGTCTGCACATAGGGGCGTTTGTTCACGTCGATGTTCAGTTCCACTGTCTCGTCAAACCGGTAGTCCAAGTCCATAATTTTTTTGACAATGGTCTCGTTCTCCCTGGCCCGCACGACGAGCACATCGTAAACCTGCTTAAGCGAAGCGCAGTCGCCCGCTTGCATAGTGGCAAACATATCGTGTAAAACCGGTTTTAGCCTATCCAAATCGGAAGCGTACAGCAGCGTTTTGGAGGGATCAAGACTCTTGATCATCTGGTCGACGGCGTGAGCCTTGATCTCGCCGTTCATATTCTTCATTGCGTAGTGGTTGGCCAGAAACCTTCCCATCAGCAGGGGCAGGCGGCTGCAGGTAAGGTTTTCCGCCACTGAGGATACGGGCAACAGCAGGATTAGCAGTAAAACCAGCAAAAACCTCCGGAAATAGAGATAGCCCTTGCTGCCGAAGGCCGCTCTGCGGCTACGGTGATGATCCCCCGTTGTGCTTCCGGAGATGCTTCCGGCGCTTCTATCGTCAATACCCATGCTCTTTAGTTCCTCCCGCCGCAAACGGGTGCGGCCGTTCATTATTTTGCTCTATATGAGAAATCTAATGGCATTGACGATAGAAGGGCTGAGGGGTTATGTCAAGCGAAAAAGAAAATTGCCTGCGGTTGGAGTTTTGTATCGCAAATACAAAACTGCAGAGCTGATTTTCTATCTTATCAATAGAGATAACTACCAATTAAGGAATATTTGATGCAGGATGTTCCCCCAAGATGATTTGGATTTGTATTGCTTTTTTTCCTGAGTGCCGACGATGGTAATCTGAGAGGGATTTAAAAAACAGCGCAAGCTATTATCGGCATTCAGGCTGATATGCTCGCAAACTTTTTCGCCGCTGACGATGCCGGAATACTGCCGCGACATTATCGCTTCTTTACTGTAAAGAGCCAGGCCGCCGAATCCCGAATGAATCCGAATAAGAGGGTCGCCCCGGCGCAACTGCCAGCCTTCGCCAATTATTTTATAAATCAATCCGGTTTTAAGAATTGTTTTCGGCAGCAGGGCAAACATATCATAATAAGTCTTGCGCAGGTTGTGATAACCGATGGAATTGGCCGCAACTATGTCCCAGTCAAGGCGAGCAAAACTTGCAGCAATTCCGTCGTTGCTCCACCCTCCTTTTAAATCCAGATCAGCAACAATCACAAAATCGTAATCAGCATATTCATGGGATTTTTTAACCAGCTGCAAATACCGGTTGCGAAAATAAGCTAGTTTTTCCGTCCGGCTTGATTGCATGAGCTCTGTGCCCGAAATTGACTCCGTAAGAATCCTCACTCGTGGGTTTGCTGCTTCCCAGTTTTTCAGAATATCGAGAGTGCTGTCCCGGGAATCGTTCTCATAAACAATCACGCGATAATCGCGAAAAAAACCGCCGGTTTTTTCAATCCGGGGAATCGTCAAGGGCAAGATGGGCGCATCGTCTCTAGTCAGCCCGCAGATAACTACCTTCACGCCCCTCATATATTCATAACCGGCGGCAATGTTCTTTTGAAAGGCCGCCTGATCGGCTGCAGGGAAACGGTCTTCTGGAAATTCCACCCTGTTATATAGTCCGGGGAAAAGCCGCTCGTGCAATGTGGCCGTGCCTTTAAAAAGCAAAAGGCAGGCGAATAACAAAATGATAATCAGCAGAATGGTCAATTTTTCACCAGGTACAAAAATAAATAGCATTCGGCAATTGCCACCAGGGCAATTATTACCAGAAGCCACACACGGTTTTTGCGTGTCCGGGTTTTCTCGTTGCTGCAGGGCATCGGATTCCCTTCCGCGAAAGGCACGGCGGCAAAATCATTATTCCTCCGGAAACGCGGCTGCTCATTATAATCATAGGTCTCACTGGACAGATAAATATCCCGCCATTTCGGGCTATCCTCGGCTTCTGTAAAATTAATTCCGCCCTGCATGCCGATGTTCCTGGCACGACCTAAAACCGGTTTATACGAAATTAATCCTAATCTCCCCTGCAACTCATCCAGGCCGATATCCCAACTGGTAAATGACCACTGCTTTCTCACTTGCAGCCATTTTTTTTTGGTAATCCCCCAGCTCCAACCGGTAAATTTGGCCCTGCTGTTTTCCCTGTTTTCCATCAGGTCGTAAGGATAATCCTGCGGGAAATATTTTTTTTCCAGAACGACGCGAGAATCAATATTGAAACCGGTTACCGACAAAACCTTTTTATCCGGCAGCACCTGGGCAAATGTCCACCGGAAATAATTGTAAAAATCCACCGAAGGCACAATGTCATCTTCCAGAACAATAGCGCCCTGGGCTTCAGTCCTCTTGAAGGCAAACTCCAGCAGAAAATGGATATTGGTCGAAGCCGCCACCAGACTATCCCAGAAGTATGCCAGAATCCCCAGAAATGGCCGGGTGTGCTGAATAATGACTGTCTGTGTAAAACCTATCTGCCCGATGAGCTTAGTCACTTCCGGATTGTGTCCATCCTGAGAAATAATCAGAATTGTTTTGTCGATATCTTTGACCTGTGCCAGGGCATCGAGGACGGCCTTCAGATAATGAGGACGGCCGTAAACCGGCATTAAAATCGGATAAGCATAAGGCTGGCCGAGCTTGCGGATCGTTGCCGCCGCTTTTTCTATTTCCCGTGCATTGCTGAATTTGGTAATGATCGACGACACCAAAAGGTAGCCAAGCAGAATGATGATAAATGTCACCATATTTGTCCTATCCCATCCTAATTTTATTTCGAAGCGCTGTTTGGCTCAAGCAGTTTCCAGTAGTGCCGGAAATAATCCATAACCGCATCGTCGTTGCCGCCGCCTCGATTTTCACCCTTATCCAGTGCCGGACCGGACAGCGTCGTCAGCGACGTAAGATAAACATAGATTCCCCGGAATGGTATAACGTAGCGGGGAATGCCGTTTTTGGCCAGATTTCCGGAAACCCAGATATCATCCACAAAAAATGCCTGCACCGGGGCTTGATCATAATCGAAAAATTCGGCGGCAAAGAATTTCGGTTTTACCATAATGCCGCCGCAACCGTTGATAATTTCTACTGCGGCCGGTTGAAAAATTGACGTCCCTTTAAAGGCACGACAATCCTTCCAGCGCAACGTCCGGGACATCGGCGCTCCTCTGAGGCTCAAAGCGGCATTCGGCAGCTGTTGAGAATATTGCCAGAAGGTTTCCACAAATTCCGCAGGATATATATTGTCATCATCGGCTGTAAGAATAATATCGTCCGGATTTGTTGAAGGATGGCGAAGGGCGGGAATAAGCTTTGTTGCCGGTCCCCAAACCTTCTCGGCATCGATTATCCGGACAGCGGGACAATTGCGCAGCGTCTCCGGTATCGAGTATGCTTTTTTTTCGCGGATCGAAAAAGGAGGTATGGCCAGATAAATCCGGCGCGGAGGCATAGTCTGATCCATCAGAGATTTCAAGGCCGGATAAATTTTTTCTATCCGACTGGGAATCGTGGAAAGGGAAACAGTAATATCCGCCTTTGCCGTCTCCGGCTTATCCAGATATATTCTTGTATAATACTCCAGAGGGCGGACATGCAATGCCGCATAACGATATAGTTCAGAAATTATTGACATTGTATGCTTATCTTTCCTTTTACCGGTACGAATAAATTATATTGGAGCTATTTTTTTTCTACAGAGCGCTTTTTACGGATACAAAAATCTTCCCGCCAGACCGGAGACGGCGGCAATTTATAGTAAATTTCACGAATATTCAATAAACTCCCGAAGTCTTTGGCTGCTTCTATCAGTTGATCGATAAACCCCGTTCCCCGAGAGCGCCTTTTTTTGTCATTCCGGGCCTGACCCGGAATCCAGGAATTGTTTGATGATACTGGATTCCCGCCTACGTGCCCTCTAGGGCATTCGCGGGAATGACAATTATTATTTTCATTTTTCCATGTTCCGGAAAAATGATGCTTGGCATACATATGCAGATTAAACGGAAAGACATTCGGATAATAAGGATCGGAGGGCGGCAGCCAGCAGATCTGCGGCAGAATGTGCAGATTATATTGCTGGCGGTATTTTTGCACGACATCCGTCAGCATCCCCGGCCCCGTAGTTTCGATAACCTCACTGGAAGGATAACGGCCGTTGAGGCGAAGGGCAACTTCTTCCATAACCATGCCAAAAACAGGGTGATTGCTCCGGGCGGCAAAAATGCAATTGGCAATACGCTCCGCGTGCCGGTGGTTCAATAACCGCGTCTGCCGTGGTGAAAGGAGCACTTCCACGCCAAATACGGCTTCTTTCCCGGCAAGCAGCGGTTCCATATTCTTATAGCATTCCATATCAATATCGGCATAAACACCACCAGCGGCGGCGACAACAAGATAACGGAAAATATCGGCGCGCTGCACGGGAAACGGACAACCATCATAGAGAGCCAGCAGATCGGGGAAAGATTCTTGCACGACGGCCCGACAGGCCTCATCATCATAAAAACGGTATTCCCATTGCGGGTGATGCCTGATCCAGGTCTGCTGATATGTACGGAATCTTTCCGGCAGTTGGCTCGTTTTCCAGGTCTGGTGAATGATCTTCGGTATCATAGCTTTTCCGCTTGTCCGGCATTAGTCTGCAAAAGCGCCTTCCGTTTGTTTTTTGCTAATAGAGATCAGCGGGGTCAGCCTTCAGGACTTTTTTCATGGCAAAAAAACTGGCAACAAGGCACATAAAAACCGTCAGAATAAAAACAAAAAGAATCCGCCCTGGTGTTATGAACATGAGTATTCTTGTCGAGTACTGAATTCCGAAATAAAGAATTACGGCGCCAATAACCCCGGGTATAAACCCCAAAACGGAGAGCCACAATGACTGTTTGACAACAAGTGATATTAGAAATTTTTTGGAAAAGCCTACAGCCTTCATTGTGGCGTATTGCGGAAGATGATCGGTTATTTCATTAAATAGAATCTGATAACAGATAATGACACCGATGATAAAACCAATGATAACGCCGATCCCAAACACAGCGCCGGTCGGCGTGGACTTTATCGTAAACATAACCTCTCTTTTTCTGGCCTCCTCCGGTGTCAGGAAAATAGTATCATCCGGCAGTATGTCGCGCATTTTCTTTTTAACAGATTCCACATCCGCACCGGGTTTCAGACGGACCAAGCCCATATTTACATTATCGATTCTTCCCGTACGATCAGCCCAGGTGGATTCACCCATGATTATATAGCCGTCAAGTTTGATATTGGGACCTATTTCCACTGTTCCGACTACTGTTTGCCGCTGTCCACCCAGGATTATTTCGCTTCCCGTTTTGATATTACCGTAGATGTTCCGTGAGAAGCGGTCATAGAGAACATTACCTTTGATTTTTAGCAGTTCCTGATACTTGTCCAAACCGGCTACCAGCAACGGACTGGCCGTATCCTGCGGAAAAGCCAGTATCGAGATAGCCCGGATTCTTTTTTCTTGTTGATTTAGCAAGGTATCCGCGCCCTCATAAAAGGGAACAACTTCCGCGACTTCTTCCAAAGAGGCGGCCTGCCCCAACCGGGTACGTGGGATAGTGGAATTTTCCAGCATGGAATAGCGCCGCTCGTGCATGATCAGGAGGTCAGCATTAAGCAATGGCGGCAGATTAGCCTGGCTGTCATTGAGTCCATTGAAAAACCCGATTTCCATAAACATAATGACAACGGCAAAAGCGACTCCCAATAGAGAAAGAAGCAGGCGCCCTTTATTATGGAGCAGCATCTTCGAGGCAAGCGGTATTTTTTGACCGGGAATAATCTTCATATTAAAATAAGTCCGCCGGATCTGCTTTTCTGACTTTTTGCAACGCCAGAATACCGGAAATAATACTCATCAAAATTGCCAGAAAGAAAACTAACACAGCCAACTCCCACGGCAAATACATGGGCAACCGGCTGGCCTTCTGGACGAGGAAAGAAACAAGATACCCCAGGGGCAGCGCCGGAATATAGCTCATCACCGCAAACAGCAGGGCCTGCGTTGCGCCCACCTTATAGATATAATAATTGCTAAAACCCACAGCTTTCAGAGTAGCAAATTCCCGCAGTTTGTTGGAAATCTCCGTGGAAAGCACCTGGAACAGGATGACCGCGCCGACGACGAAAGCGACAAAAGCTCCGGCTTGGAACATGATCCCTATCGGCTTGACATTGATGAAATAATTTTGTTCCGCCGTAATGAACTTTTTCCGCTCGAAAATTAGCACATCATCCGGAAGCGTTGCTTGCAAGTCTTGCCGGACCTTTTCCACATTCGCCGCAGGATCAACTTTGATCAAGCCGAAAGTAGCCTCTTGCGGATCTGATCTGGCCAGAGTCCGATATGTTTCCAAATTCGTGATTACCGAGCCGTCACCGAGAAAACTGATTCCCAGCTTGTATAAGGCGCTGATCATGACGGGTATATCGTCGATCGCTCCACTTTTGCTGCCTATCCGCTTATCCCCGTAATCGGGATGCGAAAGGACATCGAGCATGACCGTATCTTTCTGCAAAAGTGCCGGCAGATTTTCTCTGGCCTCCTTATCCGGAACAAAATTAGGATTAAGATCATAGCCCATTACCATGCATGATCTTATGTGCAAGTTTGAATCCGGAACACGCCACCACATTCTTGTATAATTGAGAGCGGCTATTTCCTTAACGCCCTCTACCACTTTGGCCTGTACCAGACGTGTTTTATCGAAACGTCCTGTCGTTTCGATACTTTCATAGGTGGCGGAAGTCATAATCAGGTCATAATCAAAAAAGTCGTAAATAAGAGTGGAAGTGATGCGGGCCGTGGCCAGGAAACCGAGCTGCATAAAAATAAGCAACAGCGAAAAAGCAATACCGCCGATCGCGGCCAGCGTTCTTTTTTTATTCTGAAAAGTGTTGTACCAGGCCAGAGGTATTCTCAGAATCATTATAATTCCTTATGCGGCAGGTTCAATTAATTGCGTTTTGTATAGATTAAATCGGGAATGAAGTCAAGAACAGTACCCACAAATAACAAGAAGAAGATAACAGGAAAAGCCAATTTAAAATACTGATAAACTCACGGTAAAATTCAAAAATAAAAAATCATTTTCTTAATATTTTATGATAGAACATAGCCCAATTGCATTGGAACGATAATATATTTTCTCGCGAGATAAGGCCATGAAAGGTTTTGTAATACCCATTCCTAGAATGTATCAAAACATCGCCATTAAAAACATTAAAAGAATCAGGAGTCATTTTAATTGCAGTGTGCCTATTGAGGTCTGGGAAGCCGGAAGAGAACTGGAGCCAACAGTTAAAACTGAAATTGCCCGATTTGGTGGCATTTCCTTTCGCAACACGGATGAGTTCGGGGAAAATGCTGAATTCTGGCGGGGGTTTCAGATCAAGGCATTTGCGGCTTATCACTCTCATTTTAGTGAATTTGTCTTGTGTGATGCCGATGTGCGGTTTCTTCAGGAACCATTAATGCCGTTTCAGACTGACGGATATAAGGAAACGGGTAGTTTTTTCTTTCGTGACCTGAAAAAATGGAAATTTTCCCGTCTCGGGAATTCAAAAATAAAATTTCACAGTATTGAGTTTTTCGAACGAAGAAAAGCCTGGATTCGCAGCTTAATGCCTGTGAAATCACCATATTTCCCTGCGGAGTGGTCGTATATCTACGATGATGAAATTCCGGTAAACCCTGTTGCCGAAGCCTATATGGAAGCAGGCGTTGTGTATATGGATAAAAACATCCATCAAGATTCGCTGCAGGCCATTCTTGATATGAATACCCAGCGCAATGTTTCTTATAGCGTTGTTCATGGTGATAAAGAAACTTGGTGGCTGGGGTGCTGTATTGCCGGTCGGCCCTTCTATATGAATCATCAATATCCGTTTTTTATTTATAAACTAATCCAGACAATCGGGATTAAGCCTTTTTATGTGCAAAAATAAATACCTTCTTTATATTTTGCTTTTTCTCATAGAGATTCCTCTCATGATCGGCAGCGCTATCCCCGTTACCATGCTGGTGGCAGAGATGTTTATTCTGGGCCTATTGCTGCTTTCTTATTGCTGGAAAAGAGATGCCGGCGATGCCGCAGAATTACTGTCTATTTTCGCCGACCGGCGTTTATTTTACTTTCTCCTGGGCTACATGACCATTTTCTGGCCGGTACTGGCCATCGTCAAATACTATTCGTTCCAATTCCATCTTTTCGATACGGGTAATTTTGCCAATATCCTGGCGAAACTGGTTAACACAGGCCATTTCTACAGCACTGTCCTGGAACTAAATGCCCTCGCCGATCATTTCAGCCCCAACCTGATGCTGTTTTACCCTTTGTTTTCCTGGAAGATGACCTTCCTGTGGCTGACAGGTTTTAAAATCCTGTCATATCTCACCACTGCCCTATTACTGATCCGCCTGGGAAAACTTCTTATCGGTGCCGACTCTAAAGCGGTTTATATCGCTCCGGTCCTTTTTCTTTTCAATATGCTCATCTCCCGTACACTGAATTTCGAATTCCAGCCGTCGGCACTCGCCCTCCCTTTTATTGTGCTCGGATTCATTTACGCGCTCGAAAAGAAATACATCCCCATGGCCCTTACGCTTGTCTTCATGGTCGGCTTTAAAGAGCACCTTCCGTTGGTCTGGATAAGCCTCGGGATTTTTCTTATCCTTTATCGCCAGCAACAGAGGAAGGCCGGAATCTTGCTGATTGTGGCCGGAGCGTTAATGGGATTGCTGATTTTCTTTGTCGCCATGCCTTATTTCAATGACGGTATAGCCACCAGTCAATCCGGGAAATTCGGTCCTTTTTCCCTGCTCCCCGAAAAACTCGGTCTGCTCGTTCTGGCCTTTACGACCGTTGGCTTTCTGCCGCTGTTTTCCACCAGATCCCTGCTATTTATCCTGCCCGCCTTTGCGATTTCATGGATGTCCAATGTTCCCAACATGGTTACCATCCATTTTCACTACCTGGACATGCCCGCAGTTATCCTCTTCATTGGAGTTACGTGCGGCATTGCCGAGATGAAAAAGGGGACAGACTGGCTTAAACGCATTCATCCGCGGGCTTCTGCCTGTGTGCTTTCCGCCTGTTTCCTGATGATCATCGCCGCCAATACATATTTCCCCACCCGTGGTATCCGGGAGCACTGGCCGGAGCGCAAACACCTGGAGATGCACAGTGAAGTTCAGTTATTAAAAACACTAGTCGATGGCTGCAATCTCTGGACTGTGGAAAAAGTCGGCGTTTTATACTTTGAATATCCTAATCTAAAATCCATCAACATGAGAGATATCCAAAGTGTGATGCATGATCCGGCCTGTCATTGGATTGTATTGACATCATCTCCCGACAACTCCGGCCTGAGCGAAGCTCAATATAACGAACTGAAATCATGGGTACTGAAAAAAGAGGAGCAAGGCGACTATCAAGGGTTGTCCGGCTTCACCCACTTTATGGTCTTCCGTACGACACACCCGAAGAATGGGACAAAAAACTTTACCGCTGGATAATTATTCCACCGGCAATTATATATATTCTCTGTCCTCCGCCGGCGGAGGTGTCACGGAGTGACGGAGGTGGACAAAAAGAGTCAATGTAACTTGTGAATGTTATAGATGCCTTAAAAACATCCACCTCCTTAATCCCCCGCCAGGAGACTGTGTCGTAATAGCTGTTTGTCATTGCGAACGCACGACAGTGCGTGTGGCAATCTAAATGTTATCAGTGGCTTAAGAGATTGCTTCGCTCATTGCATTCGCTCGCAAAGACATTACGACACAGCCTCCAGCGGGGGACAAGCATATTGGGTATAATTATTATCATGTTTCGTTATTGCCGGTGTAATAATTAGACTGTCCCGAATAATTCATTGGAGAAAAGTGAGAAAATTATATGAAGAGCAAATTTAAATATACTGACGAGCCCATGGGAAAATTAAAAGTCGTGAAAGATTTTCTCCCGCCGCCAGATCAGTTGGTTTTGAAAGAAGAGAATGTGAAGGTAACTATTGCCTTGAAAAAATCGAGTGTTGAATTTTTTTAAAAAGAGGCGGATAAACACCATACATCTTATCAAAAAATGATCCGGGAGCTTGTGGATTGGTATTGTGCGCATCATCAAAAAAGTGCCTGATCTTTCACAGAAAACAATGCGCAGCGACATCGACCTGATCCTCATTTCCGAAGACTTCAAGAATCGTGATTACTGGTCAAGGATTGATATATTGTCCGAAGCCATTTATGATGTCTTTGCCCCGGTTGAGGTTGTCGGCTTCACGCCCGAAGAATGGGACAAACAAACATCGCCGCTGTATGATTACGCCAAGCACGGTGAAATTTTTTACGCAGCGTGAGGAAGTAGATAATAGGACGCTGTCCGTTGAAAAAAGAAACTGAAATTGGTGTTATGTCCCCGGAATAGCCAAGTAAAGATTCATGAGAGTTATCATTAATGCGCAGGGATGGGTGCTGATTGTTTTATTTATTATGCTTGCAAAAACATGCAAAGCATATATAATTAACACCAGAGATAATTATATATGCTTAGTAAAAATATAGCCAATTTGCAGGAATTAAGTAAAAAACCTTATTTTACGCTTGCTGATGTGGCGCTGAATTTCAGCCTCCAACTGGCCTCCGCCCGCGTATTGTGCAGCCGCTATGTCCGGCAGGGGTTGCTGGTCCGACTTAAAAATAATTTTTACACAACCGCCTGGAAGTGGGAAAGTCTGGCGCGCCAGGATTTATTTAAAATCGCCAATGTCTTGCAGGTGCCATCCTATATTTCCCTGATGACTGCTTTGGCGTATTATG
>CAZYIE010000050.1:0-20709 GCA_964646755.1 uncultured Smithella sp. | reverse complement strand
GACGGTTAAACGGCTCGAAAATACCCCGCAGCGCGGACATGATGGAAAGCGTCTGACCCCAGCGCACACCGAACTCCATTATCACACCGTGGTTGTGAATTATTTTTTTGTATAACTCGTAAAAGAAGAGAATCCTCGAGAGGGATTTCGAAGTCAGAAACAATCCCAGATTTGGCAAAATCTCATCATCGGGCAGGGGTGAGGATTTGACATGATTAATGAAAGCTTTCAGTGTTTCCTTTTCGTCGCCATTGGAAAGTATAACTGCATCGTGTTTTTCAGTTTTTATGTCTTTCAATATTTATCCCCTTCTTTTAATTATCTAGTCAAAAATCCTTTCCCAGATTTGACTCTATCTCTCCAATATTCCAGCAAATCCAGCATTGTCTTTTCAAATGCTATCTCCGGTTTCCATCCGGTATGGGCTTTGAATTTTGATGGATCTGGAACCTGCAAATCGGCATCCAACGGTCTCAGTCTTTCCGTATCCTGTTCAACTTTAATTTGGTCTTTGTGCGTTGAGATCGATATTAAGAAAGCAAGCATTGCACCTACGGTACAGGAATATGTGCCACCAATATTGTAGGATTGACCCGGGATCGGGTTCACCGTAACGAGCATGTAATAGGCCCGTACGGCATCCCTGACGTCTGACCATGTTCGCATTGATTCAAGATTTCCGGTTCTGACAATGGGGGAAATCAATCCCCGCTCTATCATGGCGATCTGTTTGGCAAAGGTTGATTCGGCAAAAACGTCACCCCTGCGGGGGCCGGTGTGGGTGAACATTCGCGTGACAACAATCTTCTGACCGTAAGCTTCAGCATGAAATCTGCCAACTAGATCGGTCCCTATTTTGGAAATGGCGTAAGGAGAAGCGGGGTGGAATGAACAATCTTCGTTTATCGGCAATTTTTCTCTGGGTACTCTGCCGTAGACCTCTGATGATGAGCATACGTGTATTACAGGATCAATCCCTTTACATCCTCTTAGGGCCTCAAGCAATCGCAAGGTACCAAGAATATTTGTATCCAGGGTATGAATTGGCGAACTGAAACTTGTTTTCGGATAGCTTTGGGCGGCCAAGTGGAAAACATAGTCTGGTTTGGATTCATTTACGGCATTATGAAGGGATATAAGGTCACAAAGATCACCATCAATAAAAAAAACTCTATCCTTTTTGTTGGCGCGGTCCAGTAGGTGAGCCACGTTATCCAAAGGACTGCGCCAGCGGCACATGCCGAATATATCCCAATCAGTATTGGCCAATAAGAAATCAGCCAGATGGGAGCCGACCATGCCGGTAATACCCGTAATAAGAGCTCTTTTATTCATTCCTTATCACTCCTGCCTTTCTCAGTATCAATTTTTTGCGAAGAACGTTTCGGCTTCTTTATACGAACTGGGCGTACCGATATCTATAAATCTGACCTCTTTCGGAAATGCAAAGAATTCCTTGCCGATTAATGATGGAAATAAATCTTTCTCCAGGGAGATATTCCTGTTTTCCGGTAAAGCAGCAATTAATTCCCGGTTAAGGCAATAAATGCCGGCGTTGATCCAACCACTTTTTTTATCAGCCTTTTTTTCACTAAATGAAGTTACTTTGTAATTTGATTCAAAATTAACACAGCCATATCTGCTTATATCTTGCATTTTTACCAGTGCCAGCGAGCATGATGCTTTTTTCTCAAAATGCCAGTCCAAAAAGTCTTTCGGATTAATATCACAATATGAATCCCCATTAAAAACCATTAATGTATCAGATTTGATTGTCTCAAGGGCATGTCTGATAGCGCCCGCAGTGCCTAAAGGTTCCGTCTCTTTAGAGTAATTTAAGGAAAGGGATTTGTATCGTTTACCTAAAGAGCTTTTAAGTTGCTCTCCCATGTATCCTGTACATAATGTTATATTTTCACCACCCGCAGCTGTAATCTGATCAAGAATATATGTGATAAATGGATGCCCGGTAACGTCGGCGAGGACTTTTTGACGGTCAGAGACTACTGTTTGCAGTCTCTGACCGAAGCCGCCACATAAAATCAGAACATTAATCGTTGATAAAAGATTAGATGGAATTGTATTAATCATAAAAATCATTTCCTGTTCTACCTGCGTGCTTTGCAGGCATGAGCACCTATGTAACTCGTCCTTCCGGCGAAGAAAACTTCTTGGCCCTTTGTTTATTTGGAATCAATACCAAATAATATTCTTTAGGATATTTAATTTTGCAAAACCATATCCAATGCCATGGTGTGTATTAGTTACGATTTAACTCAATAAAATATGATATAATAAATTGCAATATATGTGCCTTATTGGTCCTAAAATAAAGCTGTGGATAGAAAAATCGGATTGAGTGTTCATTGCAAGAGATTAATCCATGTGAAATAAAGTTTATTGGAATTATGGGAAATTTCATTCGAAGGTCAATTGCCAGATAATTGACGAAAATGACGTTTTTCAGACGGACCTAAGTCATAATAGTCTTTCATGATTATGCGTTTTTTTCTCCCGGAGTTTGGTTACTTCATAATTATTAGTTTGTTTGGGCGGATGAACGGAGTAGGCGATGACAGGCGCATCTAATTCTTTCGGACAGATTGCCAACAATGACCCCTTGAAGTGGTTGTGTCCTATTATTAAAATAATTTTGTTTTTGTAAATTTTATCAAACAATTACGCTTACTTTTGCTTTGATATATTGCCCGATTATCTTTTACAACTAATTCAAAAATTTCTTTACAATAAGTGTGTAATACATTATTCTGTATTAACTTTTACGACAAAGTATCCGTTTGAGGTTGTGTTTTAGAGATTGAGGATGTAATTATTCATTTGGCGATTAAAGTTTTTGCAGCAAAATGCCGATGCTATAGCAGAATAAAAAAATAAGAGGGGGGAGTTCAGTGAATATAAGCTCTGTCGATATGAGTGGAGCAATTCCGGACACTTCGTCAACGGTGGTAACTCCAGTACAGACGATGGTGTCTTCCCGGCCAGCACAGAATGTGGGGGCTTCACAGTCTGGACAGGTGACAGGTGCTGATGCCAATGTCAATCCTGTGCAAGTAAAACAGATGGTTGCCGAAATGCAAAGCCATCTTGATAGTATGAATATCAGCCTACAGTATTCTTTTTATGGAGTGCATGATGAAAAGATCGCGGTCAAAGTAATTAACAAAGAAACCGGCGATGTCATTCGTGAAATCCCGCCCAAAGAAATGCAAGCGCTTCAGATTAAAATGAGCGAACTGTGCGGCATGATCTTCAATGAAAACGGCTAAACGGGAAATATCACGGTATCCGCTTAATCTATTAACAAAATAATTAAAGTTTTGCTTTATATTGCCGATATGCTCATTGGAGAGATTTAATAGGGAGAGGGGAAGTGAAATGACAATCACACCTTATCAGATTGATAGTGTGCTTAGTGCTTACACTAGGCAAAGTAAATTAAGAGTTTCGCAGATTGCCGCCAAGGGAAATGCACCGGAAGGAAAATACACCGATGTGGTTTCATTGTCGGTTAAAGAAGAAAACAAAGCGGACGAGTTTGATAAAATAAGCTATAATATTCGAGATGTTATCTTGAAAAAATAACAAGAAATAATCTTTGTTGAAAATTATTGCTTTCCTGATTCTGCAAAAAGTTGTATCTATCGCACAAATCATTTTTATTATCCCAAAAAGGTGTAAACTCTTATGGCCATAAAAACGCCAGCCGAAGAGAAGTGTAAAGAAAAGAAAAAAATATTAGTTGTTGATGACTATCTGCCTACCCGAAGACTCATTGTTGATGCCTTAGAGCAATCTTCTCAATATGAAGTTAATGAAGCAGAAAATGGTGAAGAAGCTTTACTTCTCTTTAACAAAAATAATTATGATCTTGTGATCAGCGATATCATGATGCCCGGCATGAGCGGTATGGATTTGCTAAACCGCATTCGAGAGAAAAATCTATTTGCCGCTGTTATTATGATTACCGGCAATCCCACCGTTGACCTTACCGTAAGCGCCATTAAAAAAGGAGCTGTTGATTTTCTGACAAAACCTTTTGATATTGATGACCTCCTTTTTAAAGTGGATATCCATTTACGGGGGAAGTCGCTGTTATCAAAAGAAGGTGCCGAAATAATTCAGGATCAAGCCAATCTTAAAGACAAATCCGACGATCTTTCTAAACAGGGATATATATTCGATTCAATAGAAGATTCTCCTTTAGATAATGATATTATTTTTGAAAAGATAGCTGCTCTGGCCTTGAAATTGGTGGACGGAGAAGTCTGCTCGATTTTACTTTTTGATGAACAGGACAATGAATTTCATCCGAAAGTGGTCAAGGGTGAGTCAGAAGGAATTAACCGTAATTATACGCATAGTTCTGCTCTCAAAATGGTGTTCAATGAAGTCGTTGAACGTAAAGAAGCGGTTATGATCAGTTCCAATGAACATCCGGACATTTCACCATCGTTGATTTGTGCTCCGCTGATGATCCGTAATTCCATATTGGGTATTTTAAGTATTAGAAAAAAGAAAAACCGTGAAGTCTTTAGTAAAAGAGATTTGCATCACATACTGAGCCTTACGAAGCGCGCTTCGTTGAATTTAGAAAATAAGATCCTTTATGAAAGTATCTATTCCAATATCATGGATACTTTAAAATCATTGATATCATCGGTTCAGGCCAGGGATCATTACACAGAAGAGCATTCCCAGCGCGTTACTGAATATGCCTTGAAAATTGCCGCAGAGATGAGCTGTTCGCTAAAAGATATGGAGAGTTTGAAAATTGCAGGCGTTCTTCATGATGTAGGTAAGATTGCCGTACCTGACAGTATTCTTTTGAAACCGGGTAAGCTGACGGCTGAAGAATACATGATCATAAAAAACCACCCGACAATTGGCGAAAATATTCTTCGACCGGTCGTTTTACTGGAAAAAGAGAGAAAAATTGTCCAATGCCACCATGAAAGATGGGATGGCAAAGGTTATCCTCTGGGGATTTCGGGAACGGAAATTCCTTTTTTGGCGCGTATCTTAATGGTTGCTGATTCTTATGATGCCATGACCAGTAACCGCCCTTACCACCTTCCAATGCCGCTGGAAATGGCTATCGCGGAATTGCTTAATAATAAGAATACGCAATTTGATGCAGATGTGGTCGACGCCTTTATTAAAATCCTGTAATTTAGTTTCGTAAAAAATGGCATAATAATTGAAGCCTTCTGGTTAGCATCGGGGGGTAAAGGTGGTTATTTCCGTTCAAAATAATAATTTATTAAAAATTACCGGGATTGATAAGCTTAATTCGGCGACGGTTCCGTCATCTGCAAATAATCATAGCACTTTTAAGGATCTTTTACGAAATTCTCTTCAAGAAACGGGGTCTTCCCAAACATCGGGGGCGGCAATTCCGGCTTTAACCAAAGATCAGGTAGCCCTTCTTGTTAAAAACATTCAAACTCAAATGAACCGCCAGCTTTTTAATATGGTATTCAACGGTGGAGAACAAATTAATGATTTCCCGTCGAGGTTGTTGCCTGATTATGCTAGCCAATTAAAAACCTCTTCAATGGAAGCGTCAAAAAACCGTCAGGTGCCGCCAAAAAATAATGTTAATTCGAGCAGATTGAATCTAGATTGTTTAATTGAAAAAGCAGCGCGCAAGTATGAAGTTGACCCGGATTTAATTCGATCCGTCATTAAAACAGAAAGTAATTTTGATCCGAGGGCGACTTCACCCAAGGGTGCAATGGGGTTAATGCAATTAATGCCGGAAACAGCAAGGGATTTGGGAGTAAAGAATGCTTATGATCCGGAAGAAAATATTATGGGCGGAACAAGTTACTTGAAAACATTGCTGGATCGTTATAACGGGAAAGTTGATCTGGCACTGGCGGCTTATAACTGGGGTATGGGTAATCTGGAAAGAAACCACCGGCATTTGCCCCAAGAAACCATTGGTTATATTGACCGTGTGAACAGCTATCTGAAAAACATGAAAGCATAGCTCAGGACTCATAAGGAGGTTACATGTGTTCATTTAGAGCTGCTGAATTGAATTATTGAACCGACACACCTTGTTGTTTTGCGGCGTGAATGATTGGTGATTTTTCTTCATTCCATTCGGCAAGGGAAAAATACATAATGTCCATGGGAATTAAAAACCTCTCGACTAATTTTCTGTGGATGCCTGCTGAAGCATCAATTCTGGAGAAGATGTCTTTATCATTGAAATCTTCAGATACGACAAGTACGTCAAGATCACTCTCCTCGGAAGCCTCGCTTCGTGCATGTGATCCATAAAATACGATCTTATATATCTTTATTGATTTGAGGTCTAATAATTCTCTCAATAATTTATCTGCGGCTATAATTGTGCCATCAACCATGTGAGCACCTCTTTTGTGTTTATCAAAAGTTCACTGACTCTTCGCTTGTCATATTGCCCAAGCAGTTTATCCAATTCATCGGGGTATCTTGTTGGTACACTCAAATCATTGAGCCTATCTACGAATGTTTGATATTCATCGGGCAGTGTCAGTTCTGTTTTATTGCTGAGATAAATTAAGTCATGACTTTTTGGTGGAACCTCTTGTCGTCTTTGTGCAAAGATGCCTTTAATTGCTTTTTCAACTGCTAAGTGACTCATAAATACTGCGTAAATGTACCGCCCGCTATCGAACATAGCCTGTGCTGTATCAAAATCATACCGGGATTGTTTTATCCATTCCGCAGCAGATTTTATGATGATTCTCTTTTGCATAGCCTATTATAGGGGGAACGGTTAATAGTGTTATTAATAAATATTTTTAGGTATTAATAACACATAATTAAGATAGCGTCAAAGTCATTAGTGACAAGACATTAGTAATATTGATTCCAATGACCTTTCGTGCCTAGAGATTCTGATTGGTGATCCACTCGCTTAAAGCCTGCAGGGAGCGATCAACATAAAGAATAGTTCGTTCTTTTTTCTTCATTTTTTTTCTAGGCAGAGGTTCTATTAGTCCAAAGTTGATATTCATCGGCTGAAAATTATCGGTCTGTCCGGGGGAAGTTATATAATTTAGTAATGACCCAATTGCTGTGGTAGCAGGAGGCGGTTGTAGTTTTTTCCCTTCAAGGATAGAAGCGGCATTTAATCCGGCCAAAAGGCCTATTGCCGTTGATTCCATATAACCTTCCACGCCGGTCATTTGTCCGGCAAAAAAAACATTCTTATTTGTTTTCAGTTGGAGCGAAGAAGATAAAAGAGAAGGGGATTGAATGTAGGTATTCCGATGAATGCTGCCGTAACGGGCAAAAGCGGCATCCTCCAGACCGGGAATCAGACGGAATATTCGCTTTTGTTCCGGCCAGGTTAATTTTGTTTGAAAACCAACCAGATTAAAGAGGGAACCGGCAGAATTTTCCCGGCGTAATTGTACGACAGCATAAGGCATAGTGCCTGTATGCGGATCAATCAGTCCCACTGGTTTCATCGGGCCGAAAGCCAGTGTGTCTTCACCCCGGGATGCCAATACTTCAATCGGCAGACAACCTTCAAAATGTTTCACTTCTTCAAAAGCTTTGGCGGCAACTTTGTCACCGTCCAGCAATTCCTGCCGGAAACGCTTGTATTCTTCTGCTGAAAGCGGACAATTTAAATAATCAGGTGTGCCTTTATCATAGCGGGATGCCCAATAGACTTTTCCCATATTAATCGAGTCCGCTTCCACGATTGGCGCGATGGCGTCATAGAAATATAAATAGGAACTACCGAGTATTCGGGCAATTTCCTGCGCAATGATGTCGGAGGTTAAAGGACCGGTGGCAATTATAGTCAACGCTTCTGCCGGGATTTCAGTAACCTCACAGCGGGTTTGCGAAAATTCAGGATGTTGCTGGAGTTGAAATTCCACATTTTGGGCGAATTGCAGACGATCAACTGCCAGCGCTGTTCCCGCTGCGACGGCTGTTTTATCTGCGGCGGCAACAATCAGCGAATTGAGGCGGCGCATTTCTTCTTTAAGCAGGCCGGGAGCGTTATCCAGACTATTAGATTTCAGCGAATTGCTGCAAACCAGTTCGGCAAGTCCATCAATTTTATGGGCGGGAGAAAATTTTTGCGGCTTCATTTCATAAAGATGAACCGCGTGGCCCCGCTGCAGAAGCTGCCAGGCAGCTTCACAGCCGGCAAGTCCGCCGCCGATAACTGTGACAGAAGATTTGGTCATTATTCAGAAAGTGTTTTGGGCATCTTCTTGATAGTCTTACAGTCCGGATACCCTGTGCAACCGAGGAATTTTCCAAAGCGGCCGCGTTTGACGGCCATGGGCTTGCCGCATTGATCACAGGCGACATCGGAAATTTCCGGCGCCTCAGTTGCCACTTGCCCATCCTTGCCCATCTTTTTGATGTTTTTGCATTCGGGGTAACCGGAACAGCCTAAGAATTGGCCATAACGACCGCGCTTAACGGCCATTGGTTTTCCGCACAATTCACACACGGCATCAGTTGCCTGGGCTTCCTGCACAACTATTTCGCCATTCTCGTTTTTGGTTGCGTTCATTGTGTTTTTGCATTCGGGATAACCCGAACAAGCCAGGAATTGCCCGAAGCGTCCATCCTTGACAATCATTGATTTTCCGCATTTGTTGCATTTAATGTCCGTTGTTTGAGTTTCCACGTGGCGAATTTTCCCTTCTTCATCATGGGTGAAGTTCATTGTGTTCTTACATGTCGGGTAATTGGAACAGGCTAAGAATCGCCCGTTCTTTCCCCACTTGATAACCATTGGGTTTTGGCACTTTTCGCATAAAATGTCAGTTGGAGTTTCTTCCTGCTTGACATTCCTCATTTCATCTTTCGCCGTTTTTAATTCCTGCGCGAAAAGATCGTAAAAGTCGTGAAGGGTTTTTACGCGCTTGCTTTCGCCACCCTCAATCATGTCCAGTTTATTTTCCATATCGGCAGTAAAAGCCATATCCAGCACGGTGGGGAAGTTTTTTACCAACAGCTCTGTAACGATCATTCCCAATTCCGTGGGAAAGAATTTACCTTTTTCGCGGCGGGCATATTCCCGATCCTGAATAGTGGAGAGGATTGCCGCATAAGTGCTGGGACGGCCGATACCTTTTTCTTCCAGTTCGCGCACCAGTGAAGCCTCTGAAAAGCGTGGTGGCGGCTGGGTGAATTTTTGTTCAGAGTTTAAACTGAGCAATGTTAATTTTTCTTTTACTTTAACTTCCGGGAGAAGTTTATCCTGCCCGTTCTCTTCTGCCGTATCATCTTTGCCTTCAGTATACACAATGGTGAAACCGGGAAATTTAAGGATTTGTCCCTGAGCACGCAATATACAATTAGCACCACTGATATCAATTGTGGTTTGATCGAAAACAGCAGGGTTCATCTGGCTGGCGACAAAACGGTTCCAGATGAGCAGGTAAAGTTTAAATTCATCAGCGGACAAATATTCTTTAATATCCTGCGGCTTATAAGCCATAGTGGATGGTCGAATTGCTTCATGGGCATCCTGTGCTTTTTGCGCGTTTTTATATGTATGCGGCTTGGAAGGCAGATATTCGGCAGAATAATTTTCTTTGATATAATTGCGTACGGCGTTGAGCGCTTCATCGGCAATGCGGTAAGAGTCCGTTCTCATATAGGTAATGAGACCAATGGAGCCGTCTTTTCCCAGCTCGATACCTTCATATAATTTTTGCGCGACCATCATGGTCTTTTTGGCGGAGAAACGCAACCAGCGCGAAGCCTCCTGCTGTAATTTGCTGGTCGTAAAGGGCGGCAATGATGACCGTTTAAGCTCCTTCTTTTCGAGTTTTTCAACAAGAAAAGAAGCTTTATTCAAGGATTCAAGAATATGCGCAGCCTGCTCGCCATTGGCAACTTTTGCTTTTTTCCCGTCGATTTTATGAAGTTTCGCATCAAAGGGTGGAGGATTACTTCCCTCAAACTGGGCCTGTAGATTCCAGTATTCCTCGGGGACGAATTTATTTATTTCATCTTCTCTTTCACAAATCATTCTGACGGCGACGGACTGGACACGTCCGGCGCTTAATCCTCTTTTAACTTTATCCCAGAGCACCGGACTGATCTGATAGCCCACAAGCCTGTCCAGAATGCGGCGCGTCTGCTGGGCTTCGTATTTATTGAAATCCAAATTCAAGGGATGAGCAATTGCGTCTAAAACCGTGTTTTTCGTCAGATCGTTAAATAATACGCGGTAGACATTTTTATTTTTTGTGTTGATTACTTCGGATATATGCCAGGCAATTGCTTCACCTTCGCGATCCGGATCAGGCGCCAGATATATGTTTTCCGCATTTTTAGCCGCTTTTTTCAGTTCATCGATTATTTTTTTCTTGGCATCAATATTTTTATAAGTCGGTTCAAAATCCTTTGTGAGATCAATGCCTAGAGTGCTTTTAGGCAGATCCTTGATATGCCCCATAGAAGCGACAACATTAAAATCTTTCCCCAGAAATTTTTTAATTGTTTTAACTTTTGTGGGTGATTCTACAACGACTAACGAATTGGCCATAATTACTCCTTATATTTCGCCGCACCCTATAATGGGGAGAAGGAAATTTGTAAAGAGATATTTATTTGTGTAAGCCGTTTATCAACAATAACTGTAAAATTTTAATGTGGTAAACGGCATAAGGGGCAGTAACGAAATGACTATAATTGTTATGATCTTGCCACCCTTTAGCGGTGGTTATTTCGTAACTGCCCCTAATGAAAAAAGCTTTCCCGGATATTGTTTGATAATCCCATTTAACTCCATTTTCATTAAAGAACTTAAGACATCAGCGGGGGCTAAACCTGTAGTGTTTATCAGTTCATCAATATGCAGTTGGCTATTGGATAAAAGAGCGATAATTTGCCTGTCGATGGAATTTAAATTTTCATTATTCTCAACTGTGCCTGTTTTTTTACCGGAAACTGATAATATTTCCGGTATTTTTGTTTTTTCCAGCTGGGGTAGAATTTCTTCTAAAATATCAACGGTATTTTCAATTAGTTTTGCCCCCTGTTTTATAAGTTTGTTTGTTCCTCGAGAGCCTGGTGAATCAATGCTTCCCGGAACGGAAAAAACTTCCCTTCCTTGTTCCAGTGCCAGCCTCGCCGTAATCAGTGAACCGCTTTTTTCTCCTGCTTCTACCACAACCACGCCATAAGACATGCCGCTGATGATACGATTGCGGGCCGGAAAATTACAGGCGCGTGGCGGTGTACCCAGGGGGTATTCAGAAACGACGGCGCCATTTTCGCCAATTGCTGCAAATAATTTTTTGTTTTCCGGAGGATAGATAATATCCAAGCCTGTTCCCAGGACTGCTATGGTGCGTCCCTGTGCTGTAAGTGCTCCGCGATGAGCTGCCGAATCGATGCCCCGCGCTAACCCGCTGACAACAGTTATTCCATGAAGGACAAGTTCGCGGCTGATTTTCTCGGTTGTATATTTGCCGTAAGTGCTGGCGAGCCTGGATCCGACAATAGCGATATTGATGTCATCGTTTTTGAGGTTGCCTTTTACATAAAGCAAGGGTGGCCGGTCATAAATCTCTAATAGTTTTGCCGGATATAATTCATCTTGATAAGTAATAATATTGATGCCGGCATTTTCTACAAGTTCCAGATCTTTATTAATGATATCCCAGTCTTTAAATACGGTAATGCCGGCAGCAGCTTTTTTTGTAATTCCCGGTACAGCCTGTAATTGGGATGCGGATGCAGAAAAAATGGCTTCCAAATTGCCGAAAGTATCAATCAGCGCGGGAAGCACAATATTGCCTATTCCGGCGATGGATTTTAAGGCCAGCCAATATTTTAATTTATTGTAATCCATATTATACCTATGAAAAATTGGCCGCACGTTACATCTTATCTGTCGAATGTGTCAAGGGCTTTGGTAAACAAAAGGCTGAGGGCTGAGGGTGGAAGGCTGAAGACCGACGGCTAAAGGCTAAAGGCAAAGGCTCGAAGACCGGCGTATGCCGGTGAAGGATAAAAGAACTAATTATTGCTTAATTCTATGCTTTGCGCTAGGTAGCCTTATCTATTTTTGAGGTGCTTTTATGTCCGGGATAAACAAATTTATTGCCTTGATTATTGTTGGACTAATCATTTGTCCGTTTAGCGTCACTGCCCAAAATGGGGCGAGACAGATCAAGAAAAATGGTCTTAATGCCCCAAATATCGCCAATGATAATAATGCTCTTCCTCGCCCTGTACTGGCAGTTACACCAAGAGAAATGGATATTGGAACAATTGGTTCCGGTGAAACAATGTCCGGAGTATTCGCGCTGAAGAATATGAGTTCCGGGATCATTAACTGGTCCACAGGCGGTGTGGAGGGCTGGAAGACCCTGGAAAACCAGAAATTATCCAGTACAGTGGAAGATAATGCAGATTATTTGCGTATTGAAGTTCATGTTTTAGCGAGTGAACAAACGGCAACTTTATCCAAATCCAAGGCCTTACTTTATCCGGTAGATATTAAAATGACAGCTGGAGACGCAAAAATAGTCTGCCGGAAGAATTTATCTTCAGGTATTCACAGGGAAGCAATGAAAATTACTTCTGCCGGGGGTAACAGGACAATATTTTTAACGTTCAAAATAGTTTCCAATAAAGACTTGGCTCAAATAAATTTGAACCCCGAAAGAATGGATATGGGTAGTGTACTGCAGGGGAAAACCGTATCTAAAAAAATAAGACTGACGAATAAAGGGAAAGAAATATTAAAGTGGTCTGTAGCAGAGCAAAAACAAAAACGCAACGATGTCCAGATTGGCGTTTTCAAAAAGGGGAAATATATATCCTTTGTCAACGAAGAAATAAGGGGAAGCGGAACTTATGTTACCCCTGGTTACTTAAAGGAATCAATGGAAGTGATCGGCAAATGGGCGGAAAATGACGGATATCCGTCAAGCGACGCCAGCACTAATTCTATTAAGTTTCGCTTCAACGGTACTGGATTGATTCTTTTTTATACAACTTACCCGGATGCGGGCAATCTTACTATTTATCTTGATGAAAAGTTAATAAATGAACATGACTGGTTTGCCGATCAGAAAGAAAAGGGCGAGCTATTGGTTGCCGATGGACTTGTTGACGCGTCTCATGTAGTTACTCTGGTGAATAAAGACGGCCATTTAGATATTGAAGGTGTCAAAATTCTTGGAAAAGATGTAGTGCGTGGCCCGTCCGGCTGGATTAACATTTTTCCCTATTCCGGTTCAACTACACTGGAGACGGAATATATTAATGTTAATTTAAATTCAGCACAGCTCACACCGGGTTTTTATGGTGATCACATAGTTTTTAATTCCAATGGCGGTGAAGGAATCGTAGAAGTTTTTGTTGAAGTGATTCCCGATAAATTGACAAAAGTTGTAGACGTGTTTCGGTATTCTAAAGGATTAGATTTTCTGTTTACCGCTAATCCGCAAGCGGAAACTCAACGGCTCAGTCAAAATGCCTACATAAAAGATGGTATCGCTTTTCGTCTTTTTGTGCCGGATACGCCGGGAACAACAAATTTTTATCGTTGGTATAATCCGCTGAAAAAGGATCATTTTTATCACTATGATCCTAAAGGTGGCGGCAAACAAATACAGGGATATCTATTTGAAGGATCAATTGGCAATATTGCAACATCGCGAATGACAAATACCAAAGAACTATACCGGTGGTTTAATTCCGCTACCGGGCATCATTTTTATACTACTGATCCGAAGGGCGAAAAAGCAGTAAAAAGAGGATACAAGTTTGATGGTATTGCCGGTTATGTCCGGTAAGATAGAAAAAAATCAGCAATTGATCTTGACAAAAGCAGGCAGAGGGGATATTAGGCTGAATCTTTTTTGGTGCAGAATTAATAATGCGCCTGTAGCTCAGCTGGATAGAGCAACGGACTTCTAATCCGTTGGCCGAGAGTTCGAATCCCTCCAGGCGCACCAAAGCGAAAATGGTGGGTGTAGCTCAGTTGGTTAGAGTGCCGGGTTGTGGCCCCGGAGGCCGAGGGTTCAAATCCCTTCACTCACCCCATATATAAGTTTTGCGCCCGTAGCTCAGCTGGATAGAGTCGCAGACTTCGAATCTGTTGGTCGTAGGTTCGAATCCTACCGGGCGTACCAGAAAATGAAAAGAAAAAGGGCCCTTAGCTCAGCTGGTAGAGCAACTGACTCTTAATCAGTAGGTTGTCGGTTCGACCCCGACAGGGCTCACCAAGAATATCAAGGGGTTAGGCAAGTAAAGCCTGGCCCCTTTTTATTTGGTCGGTCAAATATTGTCACTATGTTGGTCTTCCCCACGCACGTGGTGGTGTTTCTAATTCACTCTTTCATTATTCCCTATTTCGCATTGAATCTGGCGGTCCATAATAATATTGACTTTAGGATTTGGAATAGAGTACTTATCAATTCGTTCTATCTGCGCAGTAATGTCGTTTCGTTACTATTTCTTGAGGTACTACCATGGAAGATGAAAGAAAGACCAAGAAACTACTGATGGAAGAACTTCAGGCAATGCGTCAATCTGTCGAAAAATTAAAATGTATTGCAGAAGAAGTCAAACAAACAAAAATAAATCAAGAGAAGTTCACCAAAGCTTTTCTGCAAAATTCCATTCCTACGGTCATTACTACGTTAAAAGAAGGTAGAATTGTTGAAGTCAGCAATGCTTTTCTAATTCTTGTAGGACTTAAGCGGGATGAAGTTGTCGGGCATACCTCTAGAGAAATCGGATATATTACGGAAGAACATAGGGCGTCTTTTGTCAGTGAACTAAAAAAAAGTGGATGCATTGAAAATTTCGAAATGGAAATCAAGGCCAAGGACGGAGGGTTGAGATATGGATTATTCAATGCTGTCATGATGAACTTTAACAATGAACAATATTTTCTGACGACCATTCAAGACATCACCAAACGCAAGAAGGCAGAGGAGAAACTGCGCGAGAGTGAAGGACAATACCGGACATTGGTGGAAAATGCGATGGATATGGTCTTCAAGACTGACCTCAACGGACACTTCACCTTTATAAATCCAGCTGGGCTTAGTGCTATCGGGTATAAAGTAGAGGAGATTATTGGAAAGCAGTACACGATATTGCTTCCTGCGGACAGGCGTGATGAAGCCCTTCGGTTCTTTGGTCATCAGTTGGCAAAAGGGATTCCAAATACATATTCAGAAAATCCCGTTCTAGCGAAAAATGGTCAGGAGTTCTGGATCGGGCAAAATGTTCAGTTGATCGTGGAAGGCAACCACGTCTCAGGTTTTCAGATAGTGGCTCGCGACATTACCGAGCGCAAACGGGCGGAAGAGAATCTTTTGCTGGCGAACGAGCGATTATCTTTTGCTCAGCAGTCGGCCAGAGCAGGTATATGGGACTGGGATATATTAACAGGCAAGCTTATTTGGTCATCGGAATTTTTTCATCTATTCGGGTTAGACGAGACACAGACTGAAGCTTCTTTTGATGCTTGGCGAAAGGTGATGCATCCAGATGATCGGCAAATTGCAGAAACTGTAATCAATGAATCAATTAGCAACCACAAACAGCTTTTTAATGAATATCGCATTATTCTGCCTACAGGCGATGTGCGTTGGATTGTTGCATTGGGAAACACTGTCTACGACGAACAGGGCAGGGCTATCCGCATGTCGGGAATCTGTCTGGATGAAACCGATCGCAAGCATAAAGAAGATGATCTGAAGGAGAGTGAGGGAAAATATCTTACCCTGATTGATAAGATGAACGAGGGGGTTATCATTGCTCAGGGGGGCGTCTTTGTCTTAGCGAACCGCAGGCTGTCGGAAATGTTAAGTGTGCCCGCTGGAGATTTAAAGGGCAGGGCATTTATCGATTTTGTCTGGCCCGAGGACAGAGAGATGGTGATGAGAAACTACCGGATGCGGATCGCCGGAGAGGCAATTGATGATGGCTACGATTTTAGAATCATCGGTGCACAAGGCAAACTAACCTGGGTTTTTCTCTCCGCAACTTTAATAATGTGGGATGGGAAACCGGCAACGCTCAATCTGGTGACAGATATTACCGAGCGCAAGCGGGCGGAAGAGGAGCTTGCCAAACGGGAATCTCTTCTTAATAAAGTATTTGATGTTCTTCCCATCGGCTTGTGGTTTACCGACAAGAATGGCACGCTTCTTCGTGGCAATCCGGCCGGTGTGAAAATATGGGGAGCTGAACCCACCGTGCCTATGGAGGAATATGGTGTATTCAAGGCCCGTCGCCTGCCCTCGGGGGAGGAGATAGCACCCGACGACTGGGCTCTGGCACATACTATCAATGAGGGTGTGACTGTTCAAGATGAATTGCTGGAAATAGACGCATTTGACGGACAGAAGAGGGTTATTCTCAATTATACTGCCCCGGTGCTGGACGATAAAGGCGATCTCCTCGGAGCCATTGTGGTGAACAACGACATAACCGATCGGAAGCAGGCGGAGGAAGATAGGGAGAAACTGCACGCGCAGTTGAGCCAAGCCCAGAAAATGGAATCTGTAGGCAGGCTGGCCGGCGGCGTCGCCCATGATTTCAACAATATGCTGGGCGTGATCATTGGCCATACGGAAATGGCACTGGAACAGGTTGATCCAGCCCAGCCGCTCTATGAAGATCTCCAGGAAATACATAAGGCGGCCAATCGCTCCGCTGATCTCACGCGCCAGCTTCTGGCGTTTGCGCGTAAGCAGACCATTTCACCCAGAGTGCTCGACCTGAACGACACAGTGGAAGGGATGCTCAAGATGCTGCAGCGGCTCATCGGCGAGGACATCGAACTGTCCTGGATGCCCCAGGCTGCTCTGTGGCCGGTTAAGATGGATCCATCCCAGATCGATCAAATATTGGCGAACCTGTGCGTTAACGCTCGTGATGCCATTTCCGATTTAGGTAAGGTCAACATCAAAACGACGACCACCACTTTTGATGAAGATTACTGTGCCGAGCATGTGCCGTTTGTTCCGGGTGACTATGTAATGCTTTCCGTGAGCGACGACGGCTGCGGAATGGACAAAGAAACCCAGACCAGATTGTTCGAACCTTTTTTCACAACCAAGGCCATGGGAAAAGGTACGGGCCTGGGATTGGCCACGGTGTATGGCATCGTTAAACAGAATAATGGTTTTATCAATGTGGAAAGCGAACTTGGCCAAGGAACGACCTTTAAGATTTACCTACCCCGGCATGTGGGCAAGGCCGAGCAGATCCAGCAGAAAGGTTCGGCGAAGAATGACGCGATCGGCCATGAAACCATCCTGCTTGCCGAGGACGAGCCCACTATCCTGAATATGACCAAAATGATGCTGGAAAAATTGGGTTATCTGGTTCTGGCCGCCGCCACGCCGGGCGAGGCGATCCATTTGGCTAATCAGCACTCCGGTGAGATTCATTTGCTGATAACCGATGTGGTGATGCCTGAAATGAATGGCCGGGACTTGGCCAGGAAACTGCTGTCTCTCTATCCGGATATCAGGCGAATGTTCATGTCCGGCTACACTGCAGACGTCATCGCCCACCAGGGAGTGCTCGACGAAGGGGTACGCTTCATCCAGAAACCGTTCTCGATGAAAGATCTGGCCGCTAAAGTACGTGAAGCGCTGGATCTTCATTAGGAGCTCAATGAAATAGGAGATGTTCATGGAATATCCTCTGCGTGTAGCTCTCTTATACATTATCGGAATCATCACAGTTTTTGTCTTAATAGGGATTATTATTTTTTTCTGGTCCCGTACCTTAAAAAGAAAAATAGCGCTGCGGACGCAATATCTGGAGAGTGAGATTGCCCGGAGGAAGAAGGTAGAAGAAGCGCTGCGGGAAAGTGAAATTCATTTCCGCACACTGGCCAATTCCGGACAGGCACTTGTCTGGACTGCGGGGATTAACAAGAAATGTGACTATTTCAACAAGACCTGGCTCGCATTTACCGGCCGCACACTTACGCAGGAATTGGGAGATGGATGGACACAGGGTGTCCATCCGGATGATCTGGAGCGCTGTCTGGAAACTTACACCGGCTCTTTCGACCGGCAAGAGAAGTTCAGCATGATTTACCGCTTGCGCCGGCATGATGGAGAGTACAGGTGGCTTCAGGATGACGGTACGCCGCGTTTTAATAGCAAAGAAGAATTTATCGGGTACATTGGCTATTGTCTTGACGTCACCGAACTTCTGCAGATGGAGGAAGACATTAAAGAGAGCGAGAAGCGCTTTCGGGCTGCCTTTTATACGAGTCCCGACTCGATCAACATCAATCGTCTGGAAGATGGTCTCTACGTTGATATAAACGAAGGCTTTACCCGGCTGACCGGTTTTACACGCGAGGATGTCATCGACAAAACATCCTCGGAAATTCAAATCTGGAATAACCCGGCAGACAGGCAGGAACTGGTGCGGGGCTTAAAGGAAAAAGGGTATTATGAGAACCTGGAGGCGGAGTTTCGCCGCAAAGACGGCTCAACCACCACAGCTCTTATGTCCGCCAGAATCATTAAACTAAAAGGTGAATTGCACATTCTTTCCAACACCAGGGATATTAGCGACCGCAAGCAGGTGGAGAAAAGACTATTGGAGAGTGAAGAAAAATACCGCCTTTTAGTGGAAAACAGCAGCGAAATGATTTTTATTGCGCAAGATGGAATGTTGAAATTTGTCAATCGGGCATTTTTGGAATTAATGCGTTATCCTGCCGATAAGTTGTTGTCAGTTCCCTTTGTTGAATTTATTCATCAAGAAGATCGAGAACTGGTTCTTTCCTCTCATTTTCGCCGACTGAATGGTGAGGCCTTACCTTCTGTCTATTCATTCCGTATTGTTACCGAAGAAGGAACTATCCGCTGGGCAGAACTTAAAACTACTCTAACTTCCTGGGAGGGAAAACTGGCCACATTGAATTTTCTTGCGGATATAACCGAGCGCAAGAAAATGGAAGAACATATCCGTCAAACGCAAAAAATGGAGGCAATAGGAACTCTGGCCGGAGGCATTGCTCATGATTTCAATAATATTCTGGGGGCAATTATGGGCTATGCCGCCATGGCCCAGGATGACTTGCCTGCCGGAAGCAGTGCCCGTGAATGTGTTGATGAAATATGTGAAGCCGGCGAGCGGGCCAAATTTCTTGTCACGCAGATACTTGCCTTCAGCCGCCATGCGGAAACGAACGTAGAGCCTTTGATGATCGGACCGATTATTCAGGAAGTAGTTAGACTGCTGCGCCATGCGTTGCCGGCGACCATTCAGGTAAAACAGAGCATTAATGTAAAAAACACTTTAATTCTGGCCGATGCAACGCATATCCATCAGATACTGATGAATTTGTGCACAAACGCCGGACATGCAATGCGCGAACATGGCGGTACATTGACAGTCAGTTTAAACCAGGTTGAGATTACAGACAATAATTTGCCGGGCCATGAATCAAAGGCCGCCGGTTCCTATCTGGAGCTCAAAGTCACCGATACCGGCCACGGTATTGATCCTGCTGTTATCAACAGAATATTTGATCCCTTCTTTACCACCAAGAAACAAGGCGAAGGCACCGGCATGGGTCTGGCCGTAGTTTATGGCATAGTTCAGGGTTACGGGGGATATATCGATGTGGTAAGCCAAGTGAATGCGGGAACGACGGTTACAATTTATTTCTGTGTCCCGCCCGAGCAAATAATCCTGAACAAAGAGAAGTCTATGAGGGTGTCTTTTCCGGGTCGGGAAAGAATTATGATTGTCGAGGACCAGAGCTATCTGCTCAATATGTTAAGAAGAATGCTTTCCCGTTTGGGATACGCAGTTACTGCTCAACTCAATCCTCTGGAAGCATTGGCATTGTTCACAGCTGATCCATCCGCCTGGGACATGATTATTACCGACCAAACCATGCCTGATCTGACCGGCTTCGCTATGGCTCAAAAAATGTTAAGTGCCCGGCCGGATATTCCGATAATTCTTTGTACCGGATTTAGCGATCTGGTTTCGGCAGAAGAAGCAAAGGCAATGGGAATTCGAGAATTTCTGCTGAAACCAATTGCCATCAACGATCTTACTCAAACCATGAGGAAAATATTTGACGATAATAAAGGTGAATAGGCTGAAGGCTGAAGGAAAAAAGATGAATATCCAATATCCAACGCTCAATTTCCAATGGATGAATTGATGTAGGCCGTGTGACCTCACACGGCGGAAAATATTCGCCGGGTCGGTCTTGTGACCTCACGTGCCCTTCAGGTTATCAGGATCTGACCCGGCCTAAAAAGCGCAAACAAGGGACATGGTCTATGACAAATGAAAACAAAATGCCAAGGCGTTTGCGACGGTTGACGAACATTAGTCAATCCAATCCCCGGCTATTTCTCACGCTGTGTGCAGCGGAGCGTAAACGGTGCCTTGCCTCTGATGGTGTTCATTCTGCGTTTATCGAATTCATGCAGGGCAGTCCGCAGAGATACGGATGGTCCTGTGGCGAATATGTGTTGATGCCCGATCATATTCATTTCTTTGCCGCACCTTTCCCGGATGGCGTAACACTGGGCGCATGGATAAAAGCAACAAAGGCATTTATACGGTTGACAGCGAAAGAACATGGAATTAAATGGCAGAAGGGTTTTTTCGATCATTATTTGAGATCGGTTGAATCTTACACGGAAAAATGGGAATACGTCCGGCAAAATCCGGTTC
>CAZYIE010000049.1:0-20719 GCA_964646755.1 uncultured Smithella sp. | reverse complement strand
TTTCACTTCCAATCATGCCCCGTTTTTTAGAGTATTAAGCAGCAAATGCGCAACTTCCTGATTTTTTCCCTAGCCCTGTCGGCAACTTACAATTTTTTTTCTTAAATACACATCATCATATTGACAACATCTAGATGTTGTGTTTAATAGAAATAAATAATACTACATGTAGTACTTATAATTAACAGCCCTCTTACTTTATCCCAGGAGCAAAACTTTAATGGAAAAGAATCCTTACACTCCGATCATCCCGGCATTGACAAAAAATGCGATCACCGTTCTGGAAAGGCGCTATCTCAAACGCGACAAAGAGGGGAAAGTTTTGGAGACCCCCGGCCAGATGTTCCGGCGTGTGGCTGACGCTATCGCCGCCGCCGATCTAAAGTTCAATGAAAATGCAGATCCCGCTGTGATCTCCGAAGAATTTTATCTCATGATGACCCAGTTGGAATTCCTGCCCAACTCACCGACGCTGATGAATGCCGGACGGGAATTGGGGCAACTGTCCGCCTGTTTCGTGCTGCCCGTGGGTGATTCCATGGAAGAAATTTTCGACGCCGTAAAATATACCGCGCTGATTCATAAGTCCGGCGGCGGAACAGGATTTTCCTTTTCCCGTCTACGTCCGGCCAATGATGTCGTTTTAACCACCACCGGTATTTCCAGCGGTCCGATTTCTTTCATGCGCGTTTTTGATGTGGCCACGGAAACGATCAAGCAGGGCGGAACGCGCCGGGGTGCCAATATGGGCATTCTAAGGATTGATCATCCGGATATCATGGATTTCATTATGTGCAAGGCCGATAAAAAGCAGTTAAATAATTTCAATATTTCCGTGGGATTGACCGAAGCCTTCATGAAAGCCGTCGAAAAAGATGAAAATTACGACCTGATCAATCCCCGTGACAAGCAGGTTTCCGGCAACCTTAACGCCCGCAAGGTTTTCCACCGGATTATTACTCAGGCCTGGGAAAACGGCGAGCCGGGCATTGTCTTTCTGGATCGGCTCAACCGCGACAATCCGACACCTAACGTCGGCGAAATCGAATCAACAAACCCCTGTGGAGAGCAGCCGCTGTTGCCCTATGAATCCTGCAACCTGGGCTCCATAAACTTAAGCAAAATGGTTAAAGAAGGCCAGGTTGACTGGACACGGCTAAAAGAAGTTGTCCGTCTGGCCGTGCATTTTTTGGATAACGTCGTGGAGGTGAATAAATATCCGCTTCCTCAGATTGCTCAAATGACAATGGCTAACCGCAAAATCGGGCTGGGTGTCATGGGTTGGGCGGATATGCTGATCGGGCTGGGCATTCCCTACAGCACCGAGGAGGCAATTGAACTGGCGCAAAAAGTTATGCAGTTTATCAATGAGCAGGGACATAGCGCGTCTCAGGAGCTGGCCAAAGAGCGCGGCCCCTTTCCGAATTTTAAAGGCTCTATTTATGATAAAAAAGGCCAGCCGCCCATGCGCAATGCCACGGTGACCACCATCGCCCCTACCGGCACTATTTCGATTATGGCCAATGCCTCTTCCGGGGTGGAACCGCTCTTTGCTGTATCTTATGTCCGGCAGGTTATGGATAATGACATCCTCGTGGAAGTCCATCCGTATTTTGAAGCCATTGCCAAAGAGAGAGGATTTTACTCGCCGGAATTAATGCAGCGCATTGCCGAACATGGAACAATCCACGACATCGACGAAATTCCTCAGGATATACGCAATTATTTTGTCACCGCGCATGATATCTCACCGGAAATGCATATTAAAATGCAGGCCGCGTTTCAGAAGCACACCGATAACGCGGTCAGCAAGACCGTGAATTTCACCAATGGAGCAACCGTGCAGGATGTAGCCCGCGTCTATGAACTGGCTTATCAAATGGATTGTAAAGGCGTCACAATTTACCGCGATGGCTCCCGTGATCAGCAGGTGCTGTCCATAGGGAAAAAAGAAGAACAGGATGCGCCCGCCGCCAGTGCTGATCAAGATAAAACAGCAACCAAACGCGAACGGCCCAAAACGCTCAAAGGCTGGACATATCAAATGCAGACCGGCTGCGGGCCGCTTTATGTAACCATCAATGAAGACAATACGGGGCTTTTTGAGTTGTTCACTACAATGGGCAAGGCCGGCGGTTGCGCGGCATCACAGAGCGAAGCCATTGGACGTATGGTATCGCTTGCTTGGCGCAGCGGACTGCAGGCACGTCAGGTTGTCAAGCAGTTGCAGGGCATTTCCTGTCATTCGCCTTCCGGTTTTGGTGAAAACAAGATCTTGTCTTGTGCCGATGCAGTAGCCAAGGCGATTCAATCTCACATCTTGGCCAATGGTGGCAAGGTGCAGCACGTAAAACGCGCCTCTCTCCGGGGTGCCTGTCCCGAATGCGGCGGGATTGTCGAGCATGAAGGCGGCTGCGCCGTCTGCCATATTTGTGGCTACAGCGAGTGCGCATAAAAGCCATTTTCTCTCAACAATAAGCTTATGAACGACGAAGTCCTGTTATCTCAGCTCGAAGAACTGGCCGAAAAGCTTGGAATATTAGTTCGTAATGAAAATATAAATCTTGAGGAAACATCGAGCCCCGGAGGGCTCTGCCTTTTTGAAGGGAAATACATTCTGATCCTGAACTCCCAGGTTACAGTGAAAGAAAAAAATAAAGTTATGGTTAAAGCATTGCAGCAGTTTGACCTCAGTGAAATTTATATCAAGCCGGTTATCCGGGAATTATTGGAAGGATATGAGGAAGATTCCTGTGAATAATTTTCAATCATGCCTGTCAATGTTGATAACATTGCCAAAAAACTGATTTTTCAAGACTGCATTTAAACTCTCAGGATTACTTTTTATATTATTTTACCTTGAAATTCCTCCTTAACATGTTGGATTTTCAAGGCATGATGTGCTCATGATCGAACGCAGAATAACGAAATCAGCAATCAGTACAGCCTTGGATCGAAGCCGTATTGTCGTACTTCTAGGACCACGGCAATGCGGAAAAACTACGCTTGCCCGCCAGTTTGTTTCTCCCGATTCTCTCAATTACTTTGATCTTGAAAACCCCTTAAGCATCACGCGACTTAATCAACCCATGATTGCCTTGCAGAATCTTACAGGACTTGTGGTGATTGATGAGATCCAACGGCGCCCGGAACTCTTCCCGATTCTTAGGGTTCTGGCAGATCGCGCGATCCATTGCCCGCGCGTTTTCTTATACTCGGAAGCGCGTCTCCGTCATTACTGTGCCAATCATCCGAATCTCTCGCGGGCCGGCAAGAAACAATCTGCATCGGTGGGCTTACTCTGGACGATGTTGGCACAAGCCGCCACGAACAACACTGGTTGCGCGGAGGCCTGCCTCTTTCTTTTCTTGCGAAAAACGAAACAGACTCTTTGGTCTGGCGGAAAAATTTTATTCAGTCATTTCTGGAGCGGGATATACCCCAGTTTGGTATCGGAATCGCATCTCCCACTCTCTTGCGTTTCTGGGCGATGCTGGCTCATTATGCAGGACAGATCTGGAACGCAGCGGAACCTGCCCGCTCGCTGGGCATCAGCGAAACATCGGTGCGCCGTTATCTGGATATTCTGGAAGGGGTGTTTATGGTGCGACAGCTTAAGCCCTGGCATGAGAATATCAAGAAGCGACAAGTAAAGTCACCAAAGATATATTTCCGCGACAGCGGCCTGCTGCAGCAGATACTGGGTATTCGCACTATAACAGATTTGCTTTTGCACCCGAAATGCGGCGCTTCTTGGGAAGGATATATTGTCGAAGAAGTCCTGTCCATTGCTGAGCCGGACGAAGCTTTCTTCTGGGCTACTCATGCCGGTGCTGAGCTTGACCTCTTGCTTTTCAAGGAAAATAGACGCATCGGGATAGAGCTCAAAAGAGCTGATGCGCCTAGTCTGACGCCATCAATGCGGACGGCAATGACTGATCTTGGTCTGGAAAGAATTCTGGTGATTTATCCCGGCCAAAGCCGGTATTCACTTGCCCGGAACATAGATGTCATTCCTATTTGCCAGTTAGCGCAATTACTGGGTGAAAAGTAATGCAGTCTTTGCCGGAGATTAGCCGTTTTCCGGAAATTATCATAGCAATGTATTATAATGATCATGTGCCTTTGAAACCGTCAGTTTAATTATACATGCCGGAAACAAGCGATCATGGATAGGGTTATGAGTTTCAATTCCTATATTGCCTTTATCCTGTTGGCGAGCGTTTGCCAGTCTTGCAGCTTCTCCGGGAAATTTGCCGGTAAATAGTTGGCAATCAAATGCTCACAGAATTGTTGGGAACGTTCTAAAATCGGCAGCATGACCTGGTCATGTGGCCATGACGCATCCTTGGGCAAACGCAGAGACCGGGAGTAGGTCAGATGGGCCAGATCTTTGTGCAGCCTCTCCTGGTAAGCACGGGGGATGCTTACCCGTTGTGATGCAAAACCATAATCCGACGAGAGGACATCATCCATTTCCTTTTCGTATATTACGCTTCTTGACGACTTCTGAAAAAAATCCAGTAATGCCCGGACATGAATAAGTCGCGACTCAAGCAATGCGTTGTTCAGCGCAACATTGCCGGTTCCCGCCTGAGTCTCAGTTACCTGGAAAATTTCGTAATAGATGTGCTCCAAAGCCCCTCGCAACTGTTCTGGTGTAGGTTTGAAGTTGGTCATAGTTCCTCTAAAGAAAAATAGTGTCAAACAGCGAGCTCTTTATCTCTGGTGAAAAGCCACCATTGCGGCTGGTTGGTGTGCTGGCCATTCGGCAATTTTCATAATTTATTCTACGTTTTCCACGGTCGCTTCAGATTTTATCTTTTTCAGCGATAAAACACTTTCTCATTTCCCCGGAATCCAGCAGTGCCCACATTCTTTCCCGAACTACTTCCGTCAACAGGTCATTCTGAATAACCAGCATTTCTTCGCGGGCCAGCTCATTTAAAATTTCTCTGATGTCTGCCGGTTCCTTTTTAGTAATCGTTGCCAGTCGGGGCAAATGTTCTTCAATTTTTACTCCTGGATTATCAATGAAATAAATAACAATAGCCATGCGTACCCACAGATTAGTCAACTCTTCGAGAGCCATATTGGAGTTCTTTAACCGGCGGGAAAATTCCTGAAGCATGTGCAGGGCTACATCCTGGCTTTCCCTCAGCATGTCACGGAAAGTATTGCCATCAATAACTGCCAGCCGGCTGTGCTCCGCTGCACGCGCTGTCGCTGACCGGGATATATCAATAAGAGCAGCCATTTCACCGAAATATTGTCCCGGCCGCATTTCGGCCAATACTTTTTTAACCTGACAATCAACTTTTTCCAAAAAAATACGCCCGGATAATACATAAAACATTTCATGCCCGCCATCGCCTTCATTAAAAACGATGCTGCCTTTTTCATAGGTACGGCCAAATTTTTTAAAGAGACGCTCATCAACTTTCAGTAAGCTTTTATGAGGTTTGATTATCGCTCCTTCGAGTAAAAGAATGTCACGGCGCTGATACGAAGACATCATTTCCGCACAAAACAGGAAGATTAAAGCAATATAAAAAACGCCGATGACCAGGATAACAACAGCCTCCAGCGAGCCGAAAATCACATCATAACGAGTATAGTTGGCAACATACCAGGTAAAGAACTGTTTTGCTATTTCCAGGAGCAATGCGCAAATTGCACTGCCGGCTACCGCAACGGACAAACGAATTTTAGCCGTCGGAATTACCCGGTAAACAACAATAAAGAAAAGAGTTGTAATTAAATAAGGCACGATATAGCGAAGCAGCATGGCGGATGCTGCCGAAAGCGAAAATCCCAGACTCTCCATGAACATTGCCGGCTGTGAGACGAGCAAAGCAGTGATATAACTGATGGCCACAGAGGCGATACCCACAATCCAGGCCAGCGGAATCATGGAAATGGCCAACAGCTTTGACTTAAAGAAGTTACGTTTTTTCTGCGAGCGGAAAATAATATTGATTGCTGTCGCCATGGAGTCAAAAATCATGGCGGAAAGCCAGATCAAGCCGAGCAAACCTGCCCAGCCCAATAAATTCTTTTTCTTCTCAATTTGACCGAGTTGCGATAAAAGCTTTTCGGAAAAGAAACCACGGCTTATCGCCTCGGTAATGTCCGCTTGAATATTAGGATAAGAATTAAAAATATATCCGGCAGCAACGATGGTCAGGATGAATAAGGGTATGGCGGACAGGATGGCATAAAGGGCGATTGCCGCAGCCTGATTGGTATTGCCGTTGAGGCGGTAATTTTTGATGGCATCAGCTAGAACATCCCAGCCACTGGCAGCTTTGAGCCTCAGATTTTCCAGTTTCAGTTGGGAACGAGGATGTTTAATTTTTTTCTCAGCAATCATAGTTTATTCAATTATGCGGAATGATAACGCTGTGGAAATATCCGGCATCAATAGTGATCAGATACTTTTGTTTTCCCCTTAAAAATCCGGTAAACGAATATGGTATAACCGATGACTACCGGCATGCCGATTATGGCAATAACGCTCATCACCTTGAGCGTTGCCAATCCGGTGGAACTGTTAAATATTGTTATGCTTAAATTTTGATCATTGCTTGCTTTGATCAGATTGGGAAAATGAACTGCGGCCACAGCAAGCCATAACCCGATAAAAGAAAACGATGATTCCCAAAACAGGGCGGAGTCGTTTTCCTTTTTGAGAGAAAAGAAAATTCCCGCAAGCCCCAGCAAAGTAAATAGCATAGCTGCATAGAATAGCCAGTTGGACGTAAGCCCCGGAAGAGTAAATACCAGTGTCATAAAATAAGCAATTGCAGTTATAAGATTGACCCACATCAGAATGCCGACTGCACGAAAAGAGCGCTTTTGTAATTCGCCTTCGGTTTTCATTACGGCGTAAGATGCGCCCTGCAAGAGAACAGCGACAAACCCGGTGATGCCGAACAAAAGAGGCACGGGTCTGAGCAGGGTGAAAAAACTGCCGGTAAATTCCATTTTATTATCCAATGGCACTCCATAAACAACATTACCCAGTGCCACACCAAATAAAAGCGCGGCAAGGCTACTGCCGACAGTAAAGGCTTTTTCCCAGAGCAAGGATCGTGTTTCATCACCCACGCGAAATTCCATCGAGACAGCCCGAAAGATCAGCGCGAACAAAACAAGCATCATTGCCAGATAAAAGCCGGAAAAAGCGGTGGCGTATGCTTGGGGAAAGGCCGCAAATAGCGCGCCGCCGCCGGTGACTAACCAGACTTCATTGCCATCCCAGACAGGGCCAATTGAATTGATCAGAATATCTTTTTCCTCTTTTGTCTTGCCGATAAAGGGCAGCAGCGCTCCTATACCCAGATCAAATCCATCCAGGAGGGCATAGCCGGCAAATAGTATCAAAACAAGGACGAACCAGAGTATTTGATAATTCTGTATGTTTTCCATTAATCATTCCTCCGCGTCAATTTGACTCTTGATTAATTACACTGCAGGGCCCTTTTTAACAATTTTCACAAACAGCATGACAAACATTATTGCCAGCAGCAAATAAATAAAGAAAAACATGAACAGGCTGAAAACTATCTCGCCTGCGGTAACTACAACTGAAGCGGCATTGGCAGTCTTCATCAGCTTATAGATTATCCAGGGCTGCCTGCCTACTTCCGCGGCTATCCACCCTGTCTCATGAGCGATATGCGGTAGCGGGATCAGAAAAGGCAGGATGAAAAGATAGAATTTAGCTTCATAGATTTTTTTAGTCCAAAGCAGATACAGGCCAAGCAATCCCAAGGCAATTGCCAGCATGCCTATCCCCACCATGATATGATAAGCCTGAAACGTCAAGTTAACCGGAGGCCAGTTTTCTTTGGGAAAATCTTTAAGTCCCTTTATTTCCGAGTTCCAGTCAAAGTTATATAAAAAGCTCAGGGCCTTGGGGACGTAAATTCCATATGTCTTTTCATTTTGTTCATCAACAAATCCCACAAGGTAAAGTGGTACGCCTTTGGCAGTATCAAAATGCCCCTCCAGCGCGGCCGCTTTTTCCGGCTGCATGTTGATGACTTCAATTGCATGAGTATGGCCTGTTGCCAGTTGCAAAAGCGGTGTGAGGGCAAAAAGAATTATGCCGATTTTCAGCATTGTTCTGGCCGTCTGACCATGCAGGCCTTTTCTTACATAATATCCGGCGATTCCCGCGACCATTATCGCGCAGGTCATCCACGAAGCCACTACCGTATGAGAAAATCTGATAACTGTAGATGGATTAAAAACGGCATCGGTAAAACTGACCAGAACAATTTTACCAGCTTCGTTTATCGCGTAACCTGCGGGAGTCTGCATCCAGGAATTAGCGACCACAATCCAGAAAGCGGAAAGGTGGCCGCCTAAAAATACCAACAGAGCCGCGACCCAGTAAACTTTTGGGGAAACCTTGTTTCGGCCAAAAATAAGCACCCCGATGAATACCGACTCCAGAAAAAAAGCGATCACGCCTTCAGCTGCTAATATTGGTCCGAAGATGTCTCCTACCGCCCTGGAATATCCCGACCAGTTTGTGCCGAAGGAAAATTCCATGGTAATGCCGGTTGCCGCGCCTATTACGAAAATAAGCCCCAGCAGCCTGGCCAGGAAATCAGTCATTTTTTTATAAACTTCATCTTTTTTAATCAAATAAAGAGTTTCGGATATGAGGATAATCAGGGCCGTGCCCAGCGTCATGGCTGGAAAGAGAAAATGGAAGCCTATCGTAAGGGAGAATTGGATACGGGCAAGAAGTAATGCGCTCATAGACACCTCCATTTTTTTGATAATAGACATTAACGAATTGAAGATAACTTATCAACAACTTATTTTATAATTGTCATTGGAAGCTGAAGGATGTTGGGCAACTCGGTAAAAATGTTGTTGCAAAGGATTGCCGGCTGGGCTAGTTTGTCTAACATGAAAAGGTTACGCTTCATCGGATTGTTATTTGTTGCGGCAGTTCTTGCTGTTGCCTGCAATAATGCGCCAACTGCAGAAAACACTAAAAACCGCGAGGCCAAGGAACCGGCTTACGGCGATATCATTGTTCACGGCGACATCGGCGATGCCAGCAATCTTATCCCGCTGCTGGCCTCCGATAAACCATCCCATGATATTGCCGGTCTGGTCTATAATGGTCTTGTTAAATATGACAAAGACATGATTACTGTCGGCGATCTGGCCGAGTCCTGGGATATTTCCGCCAATGGTTTGGTTATTACCTTTCATTTACGCCAGGGCGTGAAATGGCATGACGGTCATCCTTTTACCGCCGCTGATGTTCTTTATACATATCAGGTAACGACGGACCCGAAAACTCCCACTGCTTATGCCGGTGATTTTCTGAAAGTAAAAAAGGCCGAAGTGCTTGATGATTATACCTTCCGCGTAACTTATGATAAACCTTTTGCCCCTGCTCTGATCAGTTGGGGTTCATCTATTCTACCCAAACATCTGCTGGCAGGCGTTGATATTACAAAGAGCCCGCTCACCCGCCATCCCATCGGCACGGGCCCGTACAAATTCAAAGAATGGGTAGCCGGTCAGAAGATTGTCCTTGTTGCCAACCCCGATTATTTTGAAGGCCGACCGTATGTTGACGGTTACATTACCCGCATTATTCCGGATATGGCCACGCTATTTCTGGAACTGCGCAGCCAGGGAATTGATATTTCCGGATTATCCCCTCTGCAATTCACAAGGCAGACGGAAAGCAAATTATTCCAGGATAATTTTAACAAATACCGTTATCTATCCTTTGCCTACACTTACCTGGGATATAATTTAAAAAACCCGCTTTTCACCGACAAACGAGTTCGGCAGGCCATTTCCTATGCGATTAATAAAGAAGAGATCATCAGCGGCGTACTTTTAGGCCTCGGGAAACCGGCCACCGGGCCTTTCAAGCCGGGTACATGGGCCTATAACGGTAATGTTAAAATCTACAATTTCAACCCGCAAAAAGCCCGAGTCCTCCTCAAGGAAGCCGGCTGGCAGGATATCAACGGCGATGGGATTCTGGAAAAAGACGGGAAGCCCTTTATTTTTGAACTGGTCTTAAGTCAGGGCAATGAAACGCGGCAGAAATGCGCGGAGATAATCCAAAGACAGCTCGCAGAAGTGGGCATTACGGTAAAAATCCGGATACTGGAATGGGCGGCGTTTATTAATGACTTTATCAACAAACGGCGTTTCGATACCGTTATTCTGGGCTGGACAATTCCGCCTGATCCTGATGCCTACGATGTCTGGCACTCCAGTAAAACGGCGCCGGAAGAATTGAATTTCATTTCATATAAAAATACCGAAGTGGATGAGGTGCTGGAACGGGGCCGCAGTACTTTTGATCAGAAGGAAAGAAAAAAATATTATGACCGGTTCCAGGAAATTCTGGCGGAAGATCAACCTTATACATTCCTCTATGTACCGGACAGCCTGATTATCATCAACAAACGCTTTCGCGGGATTACGCCTGCGCCCATCGGTCTCGAATACAATTTCATCAAGTGGTACGTTCCGCAAGATGAGCAGAAATTCAAGATGACGAAATAATTTTTCAGCAGAAAGATAATTTGAGCGATGCCCTTCTTTGAGAGTTTTGACAAAACTCCGATTTATTATGAATCATATATAGGCGCTTCCCCTTACACATTGATTGTTCTCCATGGCTGGGCTGTCGGCCGCATCGAAAATTATGCGTTTTTCCGTCAATACCTGGGCGACTTCCATCTTGTTTTCTGGGATGCCCGCAACCACGGCAAAACCCAGTCCCGAGTCGATGCAACAATCAGCGATCTTGCGCGCGATTTAAGATATTTTCTCACGGAAGTTTACAAGGAAAAATATCCGGTTGTTGTTATCGGGCACTCTATGGGCGCCCTGACATTGTTTGAGTATGTCAGCCATTATGGCACAGACCGCATGGCAAAATTGGTCATTATTGATCAATCACCCAAGCTTTTAACAGACCAGTACTGGAAATGGGGAATGTTTGGCGATTGCCCGGCGGAAAAAAACGAAGACCTTCTTTGCGCTTTTTCGGCTGACATAATTAAGGGATTAATTTACCTGACCAGTTTTTCCCTGAATAAAGACTCTTTTTCGCTTCAGCCTAATCAAGCGCTTTTTTCCGCAGGCAACCTGCCGGCAATTACAAAGGAGACCGCCCGTGGGTTGATTAATATTTGGAGAAGTTTTACTGCCAAAGATTTTCGTCCGTTTGTTAAACAAATAGATATACCGGTGCTCCTTCTTTATGGTGAAAAAAGTCAGTTTTATCTGAGACAAACCGGCCAATGGATGAAAGACAATATTGCCGGCAGCCGCCTTAAAATATTCCCGGATGGCGATCACTATCCCTTTATTGCGCAGAACGATGAGTTTTTCCAGAGCGTTATAGAATTTATATTGGAATAGTTGCCGTGCTCCAAGCGTCGAGCCGGCTGAAGTATCAACAAAGAACGGAGTAGCATTTTATGGCAGGTCAATCAGGCAAAGTGGTGTTCCAAAGCACTGACATCAACAGAATCCATGTCTTTGACGTTAGCTTTGAAATGCTGAATGCCGGTTGATATTTCTTTGACGTTGGCAGGTGCAGTAACAATACAGGGAGTCATATTGGCAAGCTTTTCTATGTCTTTCGATAAATAATCAAAAAAACCGGTTATCATGGTTTCCACGATATCGGCGGTAGTCAGATCACTGCGGTTGACTCCGGGCAGATCAAAAGCAAAATTATTCAACAGCATGTCGTCAACAACGCCGGCGATTTGATAAGCCGAGGTGTAAATCCGTTCGTAATTAAAATCGGTAAGTGGTCCCAGGCCGAAAAGGAGTAAGATTTCCGTACTGATTCGTCCGGGAAACGGAATAATAACTTTTTCCTGAAATTCACCGTTAATGCGTCCCTCTTTCATTTCCCGGGAAATAAAACCATTGAGACGCCAATCAAGAAACCCGCAAATGCCGCGCGGCGGTCTTTCATCGGAAAAAATACCCAGTGCCAGGCATTTATGCGCAGGCAGGTCTGGTAATTCAGTCGAGAGGATTACTTGCATTTTCCTTTTCTAATTTTAAATTAATGGCATCTAATATGCCGTTAATAAAAGCCCCCGAATTTTCCGAACCGAAAGTTTTGCCCAGATCAATTGCTTCATTCAAAGTAACTTTAGGCGGAATATCCGGGCAGTAAAGAAATTCAAACACCGCCAAACGCAAAATACTGATATCAACTTTGGGCATACGGCCAAGCGACCAATTATCTGAGCATCCGGCAATCAAGCCATCGAGTTCATCTCTGTGGCTCCAGGCTCCTTCCACCAAAGACTCGGCAAATTCCTTTGCCTCTTGCGGGGCAATAAAATTACCCCAGAAAAGATCCAGTGCCTTCTGAACATCCAGACTTACAAAATTAAGACTGTAAAGAACCTGCAAGGCAACTTCGCGTGCCTTTCTCCGTCCGTGCATTAAAACCTCAAACTTCTACAGCTGATACCTGTATCCTTCGGTTCGCTGCGCGCCTCAGGATAATTCAACTTACAAGTTGCAGTGCGCTACTCTTCTGAAACTTGAGTTTCATTAAATTTTTTTGAACAGATCCACCATTTCTATGGCCGACATAGCCGCATCGGCGCCTTTGTTGCCTGATTTTGTCCCGGCACGTTCAATAGCCTGTTCGATAGAGTCTGTTGTCAATACGCCATAAACGACCGGAATTTCTGCTTCCAGGCCAACACTGGCAATGCCCTTGGATACTTCGGCGCTGATGTATTCGAAATGAGGAGTTGCTCCGCGAATAACGGCTCCCAGGCAAATAATCGCGTCAAAACGGGCGCTTTTAGCCAATTTCTTTGCTGTCAGGGGTAGCTCAAAGGCGCCGGGCACTTTATAAATCACTATGTCTTTTTCGTCGGCGCCGGCGCGAATTAATGTATCGATGGCCCCTTCGATCAATCTGCCGCTGATAAAATCGTTAAAACGGCTGGCAACAATGCCAAACTTCATTCCCTTGGCAACAATTTTCCCTTCTACTATTTTCGGCATGATATATACCATCCTTGTCTATAAATTTTCTGAAACTATATTTTCAAAAAATGACCCATCTTGTCCTGCTTGGTTTTCATATACCTCATATTGTTTTCGTTAGGGACGATTTCTATGGGAACTCGCCTAGTGATCTCTATTCCATACCCTTCCAGTCCGACGACTTTCTTGGGGTTGTTGGTCAGTAGTTTCAATTTGCGCACTCCCAGATCAACGAGAATCTGGGCGCCGATGCCGTAATCCCTCAAGTCCGGTTTAAATCCCAGAGCAAGATTGGCTTCCACTGTATCCTGTCCTTCTTCCTGGAGCGCATAAGCTTTAATCTTATTCACCAGACCGATTCCCCGGCCTTCCTGGCGCATATAAACGATTATGCCTTTGCCTTCTTTTCCGACCATCGACATTGCCCGGTGCAGCTGGTCGCCGCAATCGCAACGCTCCGATCCAAAAAGATCTCCGGTAAGACACTCCGAATGCACGCGTACCAGCACTTCATCATCCTCGGTAATGTCGCCTTTAACCAAAGCTATGTGTTGCCAGTCATCGGCATCATTTTCATAAACGATAATTTTAAAATCGCCGCCGAAGCTGGTGGGAATTGTTGCTTCTGCCATTCGGCGAATGAGTGATTCATTTTGCATCCGGTAATCAATCAGATCGGCGATGGTAACAATCTTGATATTATGTGTCTCGGCAAATACTTCCAAATCGGGCATCCGCGCCATTGTTCCATCGTCTTTCATGATTTCACAAATTACACCGGACGGAGTCAAGCCGGCGATCCGGCATAAATCCACGGAGCCTTCCGTTTGGCCGGTACGAACCAGAACACCACCTTTGCGGGCAATAATCGGGAAAATATGTCCCGGACTTACTAAATCATCTGATTTGGCGGCGGGATTAACTGCCGCCTGAATCGTTGTGGCGCGATCCGCTGCTGATATGCCGGTGGTCACGCCGTTGCGTGCTTCGATCGAAATTGTAAATGCCGTCCCGAAACGTGCTTTGTTGTCCTGAACCATCGGCCTCAGACGAAGCTTGCCCGCCAACTCTTCATTAATGGTTAAACAAATCAAACCGCGACCGTGGCGAGCCATAAAATTAATTGCTTCCGGTGTTACAAACTGCGCCGCCATGCAGAGATCACCTTCGTTTTCTCGATCTTCATCATCAACGAGAATTATCATTTTCCCGTTGCGGATATCATCAATTGCTTCCGAAATACTGCTGATTGCCATTGTTTATCTTAATCCTTAATTTATTTCATAAAACCATGTTTTGTTAAAAAATCCTTATCTATTCCAGAAGAAGAATGCAATAATTTTTCCACGTATTTGCCCAAAACATCCGTTTCAATATTGACCCATTCTGCTTCTTTTTTCATCACTAAAGTAGTATTGGCGGCCGTATGCGGAATGATATTAACATAAAACCGGCCTTTTTCAAGCTTGTTCACGGTGAGGCTGATTCCATCTAGCGCCACGGACCCTTTTTCCACGATATAGCGCGACATTTTTTCATCAATTTCCACAGCCAGAATAAGCGATCCCGATTTTTGCGTCCGTGAAAGAATTCTGCCGGTGGTATCTACGTGTCCCAGAACAAAATGGCCGCCGACAAAACCGCCGACACGTAAAGACTTTTCCAAATTTACTTTATCGCCGGATTTCAAATTTTTCAGCGTTGTCTTGGCGAGGGTCTCAGCCGACACATCGGCGTTCAAAGTATTTTGGGTTTTTGCTGTAACCGTGAGACACGCTCCATTGACGGCAATGCTGTCACCGATAGTAACATCGGTCAAGCTAATATCGCTTGAAATTTCCAGGACAGCATCGGCGCCTTTCATTGTCAGGTGCTTGATTTTACCCTGTCCTTCCACGATTCCGGTAAACATAAAATTATTTCTTGTCCTTGCTAAGCATATCTTTTAATTCCGCAATAAACTCGCCAACATCGCGGAATTGCCGATAAACAGACGCAAACCGGACATAGGCGACGCCATCGAGCGCCTTGAGTTCATTCATTACCCTTTCTCCGATAACAGTGGAGGGAATTTCCTCCCCTTGAAATTCCTGGCAGGCCTGTTCGACGTTTTCGACAATTTTCTCAATTGCCTCCATACTGATCGGACGCTTTTCACAGGCTCTCATCACCCCATTGCGGATTTTCAGACGATCAAAGGCTTCGCGGCGGTCGTCTTTTTTCACCACCATGGGCAGGATATCTTCAACAAATTCATATGTGGTAAAGCGTTTGCCGCACCCCAGGCACTCCCGGCGGCGGCGGATAGCCTTGCCGTCTTTGCTGATCCGCGAATCGATAACTTTATTTTCCGCATTAGCACAAAATGGACATTTCATGACTTGTGGCCTTATCTAGAGTTGTTTCACAATGATGTCGGCTTCTTTAAGCATGTCTGCCGCCAATTTGTCGGAATAGCCGTCACGAATAACGATGCGGACGATTCCGGCATTGATAATCATTTTAGCACAAATAACGCAAGGATGATTGGTGCAATATAGAGTAGAGCCTTTAGTTATAACTCCATGCAATGCCGCCTGAATAATCACGTTTTGCTCCGCGTGCAGCCCGCGGCACAATTCATGGCGCTCGCCGGAAGGCACTTTAAGCTGCTCCCGCAGGCAGCCAATCTCCAGGCAATGTGTAAGGCCGGAGGGAGCGCCGTTGTATCCGGTAGCGAGAATGCGGCGATCGCGTACCAGACCGGCGCCTACTGCCCGTCTGCGGCAGGTACTGCGCCGGGAAACCAGCTCGACTATATCCAGAAAATATGTGTCCCAGTCAGGGCGCTGTTTCACCATTTCCGGAACTACTTTAATCGCTACTTTTTTCCCCGCCATATTTCCCCGCCTTGCCAATGCCGGGCTTTTCCACCCGCTGCTGTTTTATAATTATTTTATCCTCTGCGAATAGAGCGGAAACCGGGCGCAGAGTGTTTTAACCTGTGCAGCCACAGCTTGAATTTTATTTTCATCGTTTATATTCGCAATAACATCAGCAATGTAAGAAGCAATCAGCCGCATTTCGTTTTCCTTCATGCCACGGGTCGTCACAGCGGGTGTGCCAATGCGAATTCCACTGGTAACCTGCGGCCCCTGAGTATCGAAGGGGATACCGTTCTTGTTTACCGTAATTGCGGCGCGATCTAGTGCTTCCTGTGCTTCTTTACCGTTGACACCTTTGGCGGTCAAATCAACCAGCATCAAATGATTGTCCGTTCCACCCGAAACAAGACGGAATCCCTGGTTTTTCAGTTCATCGGCCATCGCCTGGGCATTTTTCAGAATTTGCAGTTGATACTGTTTAAATTCAGGGGAGAGCGCCTCCTTAAAGGCGACAGCTTTAGCCGCAATAACATGCATAAGAGGCCCGCCTTGTGAACCGGGGAAAACCCGGCTGTTCAATGTTTTAGCATAAGCGTCTTTACACATAATTAATCCGCCGCGCGGGCCGCGCAGGGTTTTATGCGTGGTGGAAGTAACATACTCGCAAATCGGCACCGGAGTCGGATGAAGTCCTACCGCTACCAGTCCGGCGATATGGGCAATATCGGCCATAATAACGGCGCCGACTTCATCGGCTATCTGGCGGAAGCGGTTAAAATCAAGTGTCCGGGGATAGGCGCTGGCGCCGACAATAATCATCTTCGGTCTATGTTCTTTGGCTAATTTTTCCATTTCCACAAAATCAATAGTTTCAGAATCTTTATCTACGCCGTAAGGAATAATCTTATAGTATTTGCCGGAAAAGTTGGCTGGGCTGCCGTGGGATAAATGGCCGCCGTGGGATAAATTCATGCCTAAAACAGTATCGCCCGGTTGCAGTGCGGCAAAATAAACAGCCATATTCGCCTGAGTTCCGGAATGCGGCTGAACATTGACGCTATCCGCGCCGAAAAGCTGTTTGCAGCGTTCGATGGCCAGATTTTCCACAATATCGACAAATTCACAACCGCCATAATAGCGTTTTCCGGGATAACCTTCGGCATATTTATTGGTCATGATACTTCCCTGAGCTTCCAATACAGCTTCGCTGACAAAATTCTCCGAAGCAATAAGCTCCAGTTTGCCTGCCTGCCGGCTTGTTTCCAGGTCAATGGCGTGTTTTACTTCCGGATCAACTTTTTCTAAAAAAGACATGAGAACTAATTCCTCCTGCAGTCATTAATTGTGAAATTTTTTAAATACTAAAACCGAATTGACACCGCCGAAGCCAAAGGTGCTGGACAGGGCTGTGGAAATTTCTTTCTTGCGGGCGACATTGGCAACGTAATCCAGGTCGCATTCGGGGTCGGGATTATCCAGGTTGATTGTGGGCGGAATAATGCCTTCCGATAATGCTTTCACGGCAAAGATCGCTTCCACACCGCCTGTCGCTCCCAGCATATGGCCGGTCATCGACTTGGTGGAACTGATCATAAGCTTTTGAGCATGCCGGCCAAAAACGGCTTTAACAGCCTGTGTTTCGTACAGGTCATTGAGCGGTGTTGATGTGCCGTGAGCGTTGATATAATCAATGTCGGTCAAATCTAAAGCAGCATCTTTTACGGCAACAATTATGCTGCGGGCTGCCCCTTCGTGGCCGGGCGGCGGTGCGGCCATGTGAAAAGCATCGGATGTGCAGCCATAACCGGCAAGCTCCGCATAAATGCGGGCGCCTCGTTTTACGGCGAAGGATAGTTCTTCCAGAATTATAATGCCGCAGCCTTCGCCGACGACAAAACCGTCACGGTTTTTATCAAATGGTCTGCTGGCTTTTTGTGGCTCGCCATTATGCACCGACAATGCCCGCATGGAATTAAAACCACCGATAGCCAGCGGAGTTATTGCGGCTTCTGTACCACCGGTAATCATGATGTCGGCATCGCCATGGACGATTGTTTTATAGGCATCGCCAATAGCCGATGTGCCGGCCGCGCAAGCGGTAACTGCACAATTGATCGGGCCCTTTGCACCAAAACGGATAGACACGTGACCCGATGCTAAATTGGCGAGAATTCCGGGAACGGCAAAGGGAGAAATTTTACGGGGGCCGGAGGCAAGGAGAACTTCCTTTTCCTTTTCCATTGAAGCTAATCCGCCAATGGCCGAGCCGATGATAACACCAGTACGGGTAGATATTTCAGAATTGATAGTTAGGGCAGCGTCAGCCATGGCCATTTCGGCCGCTGCCAGCGCGTAAAGGATAAAATCATCGTAGCGGCGAACTTCTTTTTTATCCACGAACTGCAGTGGATCAAAATTTTTTATTTCAGCAGCAATCTTTGTATTAAAAGAGGTGCTGTCGAACTTTGTAATCGGCCCTACGCCGGATTTGCCCGCAATTGCACCTTCCCAGGATTCCGAAGTGGAATTGCCCAAAGGGGTTAATGCACCGAGGCCGGTTACCACGACACGCCTTTTCATTGGCTTAAACCTTACTAAACTCGTAAAGATCTAGAAAAATGCCTGACAAACTAATTAATCCCTTTGTTTTTGAGAAAATCAATAACATCTTTAATCGTGCGAATCTTTTCGAGTTCCTCATCCGCTATTTCCATACCGAATACTTCTTCCATTTCCATGATCAGTTCAACCAAATCCAACGAATCTGCTCCCAAATCGTCAATAAAAGAAGCTTCCAGGACGCATTCTTCACGGGTTACATCCAGTTGCTCCATAACAAGCTTAATTACTTTTTCTTCTAATGTCATGCCTAATCCTCCTCAATTCGATTATCGCATTAAAAAATGAATTATATGTTGCCCTTTTACCTTTTTTTAAAAAATAATTCCTTAATTTTTTCTACGAAGCTAAGATTTCCGCAGTTTTATAAAGTGAAGTAATATCTTCGACACTATGCAATTTAATATTTTTATTTATCCTTTTAATTAATCCGCAAAGTGTTCTTTTGGGACCAATCTCAACAATTGTTTCCACACCCATTGCCGCCATTTTTTCCACAGTCTGCCGCCATTTCACCGGAGAAACGATTTGCCTCAGTAAAAGCTCGCGGGCATTATCCTTCGTGAAGAAAATATCGGGATCACAGTTGGGGATCACCGGAGTGCTGAAATTCTTAAATTCGATCCTATCCAGATTTTCCGCAAATCGATCGGCTGCGCCCCGCAACAAACTGCAATGACAGGGGACGCTGATCGGCAACCTGACTGCCTTCATGGCGCCTTTTTCTTTTGCTGCCTGCATTACTTTTTCCACCGCACTTACATGACCGGAAACGACAACCTGCTGGGGTGCATTGTGGATAACCAGAGAAACTTGTTCCCGCGCGTTGTTTACCTGCCCGCATATCGTTTCTACGGCGTCATCATCCATTCCGATGATTGCCCCCATCGCACCAACACCCGGCGGCAGAGCATCCTGATGATAACGTGCCCGGGCCTGCACCAAGGGAAAAACATCATCAAATTCAATGGCCCCGGCAGCATAAAGAGCGCAATATTCACCAAGGCTATGGCCAGCCATAACTACCGGTTGGATAGAAATTGTTTCTTTAAAAACACTATAAATTGCAATATTTAAAGTTAAAACGGCAATTTGTGTATTGACGGTTAAGTTGAGATCTTCCTGCCGGCCCGCAAAACACAGGCCGCACATATCCACCCCAAACAAGGAACTGGCGCGCTGAAAAACATTCCGGACACTCGCAAATTCCGCATATAAAGAGCTTCCCATCCCCGTGTGCTGCGTGCCCTGACCCGAAAAAACAAGTGCTGTTTTAGCCATCGAAGGCCTCAATTAAACTATCAGGAGATTTCTTCAATCGGTACGATTTCCCGGCCTTTATACGTGCCGCATTTGGGACAAACACGATGGGGCAATTTCACTTCTTTGCATTGCGGGCATAAAGATGCGGCGGGTTGTTGTAAAAAATCATGTGCCCTTCTTGTGTTCCGGCGCGTTTTGGAATGTCGTTTTACTGGATTTGGCATAACTTATCCTCTTTAATCAATTTTTAATTTTTATATTTTTTAATACAGCAAACCTGGGATCAATAAACTCTAAATGACAATTGCAGGAAGCCACATTTCTATTCATGCCACAGTGTGGGCATAAACCTTTACAGTCTTCGGAGCAAAGCGGTTTAATTGGAATTTGTAATATAATCTGCTCACAGATAATCGGCGTGAGATCAATAAAATCATCTTGATAATAGCTTATTTCCAAATCTTCAGCCCGCAGTTCCAACTCCTCTTTGGTTTCCGATTTTGCGGGAACCAGTGTATAAGCAAAATCACCATCAACAGTAATATTTGCATCTTCCAGACAACGGCTACAGCAAATGCCCAGAAGCACGGAAAGATTGCCCTTAATAAAAATTGTGCTGGACGCCTTGGTTATCTGACATTGTACATCAACTTTTTGTAATTTGAAATCAGGCTCACCACTATCCTGAAAGCATTCCTCAAACCATTTGCCGTCTTCGGAAAAAACGAGGTTCAAGCCTTCTTCCGGAATGGTAACCACATTAATTTTCAAAGAATTAGACATTGAAACTTCACTGCCTCTGTGAAATTACGCACAGTGCTTTATGCGTTAAGGGTGGAAGTTAATTATATTTCTTTTCCCTTGTCAAGCATAATTATTTATTTGTCAGCTAAGAATTAAAAGTGAACCGTTTTTTGTGGATTTAAGATTTAAAAGTG
>CAZYIE010000048.1:17657-21895 GCA_964646755.1 uncultured Smithella sp. | reverse complement strand
TTTTGCAGGCGCTTACGACAATAGATGTGAAAGAACAAAATACTGATTTTGAAAAACAACTGAATTTATTCAGTTAACGTTGGGACACTACTGAAAGAAGATTAATTGTTAAATGTTAATGGTTAATGATAAATGGTGAAGGGTAAATGAGATGAAGGGAAATATCGTCAAGATTAAAAGTTTTACATTTGCTGTCAGGATTGTAAAACTTTACCAATATCTGTGCGAACAGAAGAAAGAGTTCATTCTTTCAAAACAATTATTGCGAAGTGGTACGAGTGTCGGCGCAATGGTCAGGGAGGCAGAACATGGTGAAAGCAAAAGTGATTTTAAGCATAAGATGTCAATTGCTCAAAAGGAAATTAATGAAACCATTTATTGGCTCGAATTACTTAAAGAAACAGGGTATCTAACAAAAGAACAGTTTGATAGCATTAACACCGATGCAGTTGAAATTATAAAACTGATTACATCAATAATTAAATCAACCAAATCCAACATTAACCATTAACCATTGATAATTAACCATTAATATGAAATTTACAGAAGAAAAACTAGAAAAGGCTTTTATCGAATTATTAGGGAAAGAAGGATTTTCTCATCAGTTGGGTATTGCCATTGTACGGCCAGTCGATGAAGTGTTGATAGAGGACGATTTGCTCAGCTACCTGCTTTCCAAATATGAGAGCAAACAGCTCACCATAAACGAAGCAAAATCTATCATACTTCAATTAAAAACTCTGCCTGCCAGCGACCTGTACGAAAGCAACAAAACCATTATGCGCTGGCTTTCCGATGGCTTTATCCTCAAACGGGAAGACCGCAATCAAAAAGACATTCATATTGAATTAATAGACTACAACGGATTAGAGGCACAGCTTGCAGCACCAGATTTAGACCTGTTTGCGTGCAACGCACAGGCAGGTACTTTAGTCGCTGAAAGACAGGCCCAATATCCGAAAGACTACAATATCTACAAGTTTGTTAATCAGCTTGAAATTGTCGGTTCTGAAAAACGCATCCCCGACGGCATTGTGTATATCAACGGCTTGCCTTTGGTGGTATTTGAGTTTAAAAGCGCCATCCGGGAAGAAGCGACTGTCTTTGATGCCTTCAAGCAACTAACCATTCGCTACCGTCGCGATATTCCGGAACTGTTTAAATACAATGTTTTTTGCGTCATTAGCGATGGAGTAAACAACAAGGCAGGTTCTTTCTTTGCACCTTACGAGTTTTTCTATGCCTGGCGTAGAGTGGCCCTGTCTGCGTGCAACGCACAGGCAGGAGGGCTGGCAAAAGACCTGCCTGCGCCGCGAGCCTATGAAGGGAGTTATTGTGTTTACATTCTGAAATGTTCAAATAATTCTTTCTATATCGGGCAAACTAGTGATTTGGAAAGAAGATTATCTGAACATAAAAATGGAAAAGTTAGTTGGACTTCCAAATATTTGCCTGCTGAATTAATTCATTGGGAATACTTTCATACAAGAGGTGAGGCAGTTGATAGAGAGCAAAAACTAAAAACAGGTTTTGGAAGGAAATGGCTTAAAACAAATTTCGAAAAAGGGAAATTGGCTCAAGCGACGCGGCAGGCAGATGTTGATGGCATCGACAGTATGTTTACTTTGGTGCAGGGGATTTTCAATCAAAACCGCTTGCGTGATATTATCCGCAACTTTGTTTACATCCCGGACAGCTCAAAGAAGAACGAAAAAATTGTCTGCCGCTACCCGCAATACTATGCCGCCAAACGATTGTACGACACTATTAAGATTGCTCAAAAACCCAAAGGCGATGGAAAAGGCGGAACCTACTTTGGCGCAACAGGATGCGGCAAAAGTTTTACCATGCTCTATCTCGCCCGCTTGTTGATGAAAAGCGAGCACTTTGAAAGCCCAACTATTGTCGTGATTACCGACCGCACCGATTTGGACGACCAATTATCGGGGCAGTTTACAAACGCCAAAAAATTCATTGGCGACAATACGGTAATAAGCGTTGAAAGCCGTGCTCACTTGCGGGAACTGCTTCAAGGCCGTCAAAGCGGCGGCGTTTTCCTGACAACCATTCACAAGTTTACCGAAGACACCGCACTGCTAAGCGACAGAACCAATGTCATTTGTATTTCGGATGAAGCTCACCGCAGCCAGGTAAACCTTGACCAAAAAATAAAAGTAACTGAGAAGGGCGTTACCAAAACATTCGGCTTTGCCAAATACTTACACGACTCTTTACCCAATGCCACTTTTGTTGGTTTTACCGGCACGCCAATAGATGCCACTCTCGATGTTTTCGGAAAAGTAGTCGATGCCTACACGATGACCGAATCGGTAAAAGATGAAATCACCGTCCGCATTGTTTATGAAGGCAGAGCTGCCAAAGTTGCATTGAATAATAGCGAATTGGAAAAGATTGAACAATACTACGAAGAGGCCGCCAAAGCAGGAGCAAACGATTACCAGATAGAACAAAGCAAAGAAGAAACCGCCAAGATGGACGCCATCTTAGGTGATCCCAAACGATTAAAAGCAGTGGCAGAAGATTTTGTAACGCACTACGAAAACAGAGTTACGGAATGTGCTACCATAAAAGGCAAAGCAATGTTTGTGTGCAGCAATCGAGAAATTGCCTACGCATTGTATAAAAACATCATTGCCTTGCGTCCTGAATGGAACGAAATAAAAGTAGCAGCTGATAATGAGATGCTCTCGGAAGAAGACAAAAAGAAAATCAAGCCACTGGAGCGAATTAAAATGATTATGACCAGAGGCAAAGACGATAATGAAACGCTCTATAATTTGTTAGGAACAAAAGAGTACCGTAAAACGTTGGACGCAGAATTCAAGAACGATAAATCCAATTTCAAAATTGCCATCTTGGTTGATATGTGGCTCACCGGTTTTGATGTGCCATCCCTGGATACGATGTATATCGACAAACCGATAAAACAACATAATCTGATTCAAACCATTTCACGGGTAAATCGCAAGTATGAAGGCAAGAACAAAGGCTTGGTTGTGGATTATATCGGCATCAAAAAGCAGATGAATCTGGCGCTTGCCAAGTACAATAAAGGCGATGAAGACAATTTCGAAGACATCGCAGAATCCTTAATCATTGTAAGGAATCATTTAGACCTTCTGGCAAAACTGTTTCATACGTTTGACAACTCAAAATATTTCAACGGCACAACCATGCAGCAGTTAAACACTTTGAATATGGCTGCCGAATTTGCACAACAGACAAAAGATTTTGAAACCCGTTTTATGGGCTTGGTAAAACGCCTGAAAGCCGCTTATGATATTTGTGCAGGTAGTGAGAAACTAACCCATGCCGAAAGAGATTACACCCATTTCTACATGGCAGTTCGCTCCATCGTCTTCAAACTCACCAAAGGCAATGCGCCCGATACAGCCCAGATGAATGCCCGTGTCCGTGAAATGATAAAAGATGCCCTGCAAAGTGATGGAGTTCAAGAAATATTCAAATTAGGTGATGAACAAGAAACCGAACATGACCTGTTTGATGAAGATTATCTGGCTAAAATTGATAAAATAAAATTGCCTAATACCAAAATCAAAATACTCCAACAGTTACTGGCAAAAGTCATTGGAGAAATTAAGAAAGTCAACCGGGTTAAAGGAATTGACTTCACTAAAAAGATGCAAGCCCTCGTCGAACACTACAATGAGCGAGATGAAAACGACATTTTAAGAAGCGAAGTATATGAGGAAATGGCAGAGCAAATTACTAATCTAATTTGGGAAGTGCAAAAAGAGTTTTCCGCTGGCGACGCACTAGGAATTGACTTTGAAGAAAAAGCCTTTTACGACATTCTGAAAGAGCTTTGCATCAAATATGACTTCACCTATCCTGAAGATAAATTGATCGAATTAGCAAAAGCCGTAAAAGCATTAGTAGAAGGACAAGCAAAATTTCCAGACTGGAACAAACGAGATGACATTAAATCAGCGTTGAAAGTTGGCTTAATACTACTTTTAGATGAGTTTGGGTATCCGCCGGTAGAGAGAGATGAAGTGTATGTTGAAATTTTCGAACAAGCTGAAAATTTTAAGAAGAACCAGAAATGAAAGATGAAGACCATAGACAAGCATGAAGGTGAAAATATTGGCCTTTATGATACGGCTTTAAGTTCAAAAGATTATCAGGCGACATTTGAAAATATTGCGGAAAGTGAAAAGGTTAGAATGTTATGACGGATGACGAAAAGCGAAAGG
>CAZYIE010000048.1:14801-17647 GCA_964646755.1 uncultured Smithella sp. | reverse complement strand
TCCCACAGCAGTAAAACTTCCAAATATCAAAGTCTTAATGTGGAGTTATCCGTCGAAAGCGAAGCACAACGCACAACTCTTTATGAAGCACTGAAAGCCCATCGAACCATAAAACTGGTTTTATAGCTTTCGACCAAAATTGCCCCCGGACAGTTTCCTGCATCGAGTTCTGGCATTAAATATTCCATTGAATTTTTTGGACAGCATTTAACATTCTTTTCAATAAATAAGTCTGAAATTGAACAGCTCTGCAAAACAACCTCTACAAATATAATTAATTGCTATTTTATTTCGAGTACTTATGTATATTTTTTGATTGCCTGTCATATTTGGCACACTTATTTCATAACTAGAGAGGAAAGATTTAAAAAGTTGTACGGAGGATTGATTTATGAAAAAGATGATTCAAACAATGTTATTGGTGGCTTTTGTAATCTTCACGACGGCATCATTTAGTTTTGCCCAATTCAGCGCAACAGATAACAGCGCTTTCCCCTATTTTCATCTGGGCTGCCTGATTGTCGGTGGTTTAATAATAGTTTCCCTGAAGCAAAAATACTCCAAACTATATTTGAGTGAAGCTATCGGTTCATTCGCGTTATATACGTTTCTGGTAGCGCTTTTCACAGCACCTGTAGTTGATGCGTTGAAAACATTAATTAGTTAACCCTCACCCCCCTTTTATAGTTACAGTTGTAAAAAGCCCCGCCCGGTAATTTGCCGGACGGGGTTTTTTAATGGAGATTATGCTTCATCGGCCAGTTTTTTAGCTGCTTCTTTAATTACATCAAGAACTGCCGGGTCATCTATAGTTGAAGGCACTACATACTCCTGCTGATTGACGATCTTGCGCATCGTGCTGCGCAAAGTCTTGCCGGAGCGGGTTTTCGGTAAGGCTTTGACAATAGCGCATTGTTTAAAACAGGCAACAGCACCGATATCGTTACGTACCATTTGCACCAGTTCCTTTACAATCACGGCAGGATCGGTTGTTACACCAGCCTTGAGAACGGCAAAGCCCACCGGCACTTCACCTTTGAGCTGCTCATTCATGCCAAACACGGCGCATTCAGCAACATCCTTATGCTTGGAGATAATTTCTTCCATGGAACCGGTGGAAAGCCTGTGACCGGCGACATTAATAACATCGTCAATACGTCCCATGATAAAGAGGTAGCCATCTTTATCGTAAAACCCGCCGTCACCGGTCACATAATAGCCGGGAACTTCCGTGACGTAATCCAGATAACGTTTATCATCCTTCCACAATGTGGGCAGGCAGCCCGGAGGAAGCGGCAATTTAATAGCCACGGAGCCTTCCTGACCATTGGGAAGTTCTTTGCCATTGTTGTCCAGAATTTCCACTTTATAGCCAGGCACAGCCTTGGTCGGCGAACCGGCTTTAATGGGAATTGGCTCAATCCCCATACAGTTGGCAGCTATCGGCCAACCTGTTTCTGTTTGCCACCAGTGATCAATCACGGGAATTTTCAGCATGTTACTCGCCCAGTGGTAAGTATCTGGATCGAGCCTCTCACCGGCCAGAAATAGATATTTAAGCGTTTTGATGTCATATTTTTTCAAATAATCGCCATTGGGATCTTCCTTTTTGATGGCACGGAAAGCTGTCGGAGCAGTAAACAAAACCTTTACTCCATGTTGAGAAATTACCCGCCAGAACGCGCCGGGATCTGGTGTGCCGATTGGTTTTCCTTCATACAATATCGTGGTGCAACCACAAAGCAACGGTGCATACATGATGTAGGAATGACCGACAACCCAGCCGACATCGGATGCCGCCCAGAAAACATCGCCCGGCTGCACATCATAAACATTCTTCATTGACCATTTCAAGGCCACGGCATGCCCGCCGTTGTCGCGCATAACGCCTTTGGGCTTGCCGGTTGTTCCCGATGTATAAAGAATATAAAGCGGATCTGTTGCGGCAACTGTCACGCAATCGGCTTTCGCTGAAGTTTTCACCAGTTCTTCCCAGTCATAATCATGCCCGGCAATTAATTCTGCCGACACCTGGGGACGCTGGAAGATTATCGTTTTTTGCGGTTTATGTTCCGCAAGTCGGATGGCTTCATCCAGCAGTGGTTTGTACGGAATAACCTTTTTCCCTTCAATCCCGCAGGAAGCGGAAACCATTACCTTAGGCTGGGCATCATTAATGCGTATGGCCAATTCATTGGGAGCAAATCCACCGAAAACGACGGAATGAATAGCACCTAGGCGGGCACAAGCCAAAACCGCAACTACTGCCTGGGGAATCATGGGCATGTAGATGATAACCGTATCGCCTTTTCCTACGCCCATTCCCTGAAGCGCACCGGCAAACGTCGCCACCTGCTCAAGCAACTCTTTATAAGTTATTTTGGCGACAGAATTAGTTACCGGACTGTCATAAATGATTGCCGTCTGATCACCCCGGCCATTTTCGACATGATAATCAACAGCATTGTAGCAAGTATTCAGCTGGCCACCGGCGAACCAGCGATAAAAAGGCTTGTTGCTGTCGTCAAGGACTTTGTCCCACTTTTTGACCCATTTAACGTCTTCACCGGCTCTTCCCCAAAACACGTCGGGCTGAGTTACTGATTCTTTATAAACATCCGCAAACTTCAAATTTTCCGCCATAATCCCCCCTCTTGTTTTTAATGAATTAGTAGAACGATTAAAACAAAAACGACGCCTAGTTTATCAATGAGAGTGTGAGTTGTAATGATAATGACATCTGATGTCAAGGAGAAATTAAATAGTGCATCAGAAGTAAGTAATTGTATTTATTATATAGTCATTTATTACCGGAAACGAGCTCGGTCAAGCGCGAGGAAACTTTT
>CAZYIE010000048.1:14191-14791 GCA_964646755.1 uncultured Smithella sp. | reverse complement strand
TGACCCAGCTTTTGCAACAGCGCGGTATCCATATCCGGCAGGTAGCGATCAGTCAAGACATCACCGTTATTCCAGCTGCCGGCAATTTCATTCTGAACTTTAAATGGTATGATGGCCAGAGATTTGACAAAAAACTTATTGGCAGGAGGCAGCAGTTTATAATAGGGCTGCAATTCTTTATTGGCTAAAACCGGCTGCAACCCGGCAGGGAGAATATGCTCAAATAATGCCGGCGCGATAACATTGAGTCTGTTTTTCAGAGCACCGGAAGATTGTACCGCCGCTATAACGGACGCAGTATTTTCACTATCCACCAGCGTAAGCCAGACAAAAGGCACGGCAAATTCTTTCTCTATACCGGTAAAAAGCGTTTCAAAAAGGCCTGCTATGCCTTTAGCATGGGCAATTTGTACCTCAATATTACTGAACTTCATCGATATTTCCAGGTTAATGCGTCGAATTTCATTTGTATTATCCATAGGTAATCTCCCGTTAAAAATCAGCAGATAAAATTACATGATCGGATGGTTTTTCGGCAAGCCGTGACGATAAATCAATTCGACAATTTGTGGAACTACCCGCCAGAGATTCCGTAGCCAG
>CAZYIE010000048.1:4586-14181 GCA_964646755.1 uncultured Smithella sp. | reverse complement strand
AGAATATGATCGACCCGCCAGCCCAGTTTTCGACTGACGGCATCCCGTACACGGTAATCAAAAAATGTGTACTGACCGGCCTCATCCGGATGATGCAGACGGAAGAGATCGACGAAACCCCATGACTTAACATCATCATAAGCCTTCCAGACATCTTCATTAAAGCAGACATGCCCCAGAATTCTTTTAGGATCATGCACATCAATTTGTTCCGGCGCCACATTTAAATCGCCGCACCAGATAATTCGATTTTGCGGTTGGAAATGCTTTTTCAGATATTTTCTCAAACGTCCGAACCAGGCCAGCTTATATGCATACTGCGGGCTGTCTTTATCCTGCCCTTGCGGCACATAGGTATTTATTATGGTGAGATCATCGAAAGTAGCGGCAATTATGCGATCGGCATCGTTTGTTTCATCGTCGAGGCCGAAAATCACTTTTTGCGGCGCAAGCCTTGATATAACGGCTACACCGTTATACTGCTTATGACCTCTAAAAGTAACCGAATAACCAAGATCGGCAAATTCGGCTTGCGGGAATTTATCATCAGCAACTTTTGTTTCCTGCAGGCAAAGATAATCGGGCCTATTTTTTTGCAGCCAGGGCAAAACAATATGCAGCCGGGAACGGATAGAGTTTACATTATATGTGGCAATCTTCAAATTGTCTGATACCTTTTGTGATTTCCCAGTCTAAATACCACGACCTGAGTTCCTGCTCAAGATTTTTTGCGCGGTTTTGCAAAATCGTGTATAAATATTAAATGGAAAATACAGACATCACTATAATCGGCGCCGGAGTAATCGGGTTAGCTATTGCCGCCGAGATCGCCCGGCCCGGTTTGAATATTTTTCTTCTGGAAAAAAATATCACACACGGCAGCGGGGTCAGTTCCCGGAACAGCGAAGTAATCCATGGCGGCATGTATTATCCGGAAGGTTCGCTCAAAGCCTCTCTCTGCGTCGCCGGGCGCCGCAGGCTCTATGAAATTGCCGCAAAAAATAACATCCCTCACCAGAAAATCGGCAAGTTGATTGTTGCTACAACACCGGAAGAAACGGAAGAGATAGAAAAACTGCACGAAAATGCTCAAGCCAATGGCATTGATTCTACAGAACTTATCGGCATCCGGAAAATTGCTCAGATGGAACCGAATATCCGGGCCTGCGCAGCCCTTTATTCGCCTGAAACCGGCATTATCAGCGCTCATGATTTAATGAACTGCTTTCTGCTGCAGGCTCGCCGTAACAAAGCTGAATTTGTTAATTGTACCAAAGTTGTGCGGATCGAAAAAGAAGCCCGCAGTTACAAGATTTTTACCCAAAACACCAATGGCGATGCCTTTGACTTTGTCACAAACTGCGTGATTAATGCCGCCGGATTGGAATCCGATACAATCGCCAGCATGGTTGGCGGAAACTATCAATTGCATTACTGCAAAGGCGATTACTGCAGCATTTCCGGTGTAAAAAAATCAATGATAAAGAGATTAATTTATCCGGTACCGGCAAAAAATCATGTGGGACTGGGTGTTCATTTAACAATTGATTTAAGCGGCAGGATGAAACTGGGGCCTGATACTACTTATATTCCCCGTACTGAAGACTATAATGTCGTTGCCGGGAAAGCCTCCCTCTTTTATGAAAGTGCAAGAAAATTTCTGCCCTTCCTGAGCAAAGAAAATGTCAACCCGGATATGGCCGGCATTCGCCCTAAATTGCAGGGTCCGAATGATAGCTTCCATGATTTTGTCATCCGGGAAGATTTACCGGGCTTTATCAATCTGGTAGGCATTGAATCACCTGGACTTACCGCCTCGCCGGCAATTGCCCAGCTCGTAAAAAAAATGCTGACAGGAAAACAATTATAAGTAACGCAGGGAAGGAAAATCATTCCGAAAATTTGAACAAACAAGTAAAGGAGAAATGTCATGGCAGCAAAAAAAGTCCTGGATATCGGTAAGATAGTTCGTAATTTTAGTCTGAAAGATCAAAATCAACACATTTTTCAACTAGCCGGGCACAAAGGGAAAAAAGTCCTCCTGTCGTTTCATCCTCTGGCCTGGACACCGGTCTGCGCCAAACAGATGCTGTCTCTGGAAAAAAGTAATAAAATATTCAAAAAGCTCAACACAGTTGCAGTCGGCATCAGTGTGGACAGTGTCCCCAGCAAGAGCGCCTGGGCTAAATCAATCAAGATTTCCCAGACTAGCCTGCTGGCCGATTTCTGGCCGCACGGCGGCGTTGCCAAGTCTCTGGGCATATTTCGGGAAGAAGGTTTTTCTGAGCGGGCAAATATCATCGTCGATGAAAATGGCCGCATCACCTTTATAAAAATATATCCTATTGGTCAGCTGCCGGATATTGACGAGATAATAGAACAGCTGAAACTATTGTAAATATATTGAGAGAGCCGATGACCCTGGTCTGCGCCGGGGCAGGCCATATTCTCAATCTTTCATTGACACACAGGATCGTCTTGTCCTATGCTTACTACATAAAAAAGCGCCTCATAAAGAGGCCGAAGAGAATATCAGACATTTAATGAGAGGTATGCCCTGTGCCCTACATGCTCTATAAAAGACATAGTATTTACTATGAATTAAATGGCGAAAAAGGCCGACCGCTTATAGTTTTTGTCAACGGCCTCACCCAAAACACGGCCATATGGGGCATTCAGACCGAAAACCTAAATAAACTCGGTTATCAAACTCTCACCTTTGATCTTCTGGGCCAGGGAAAATCTTTCAAGCCTATTTTAGATATCAATTTTGCGGAGAACTGCGATGTTCTGCACGAGTTGCTGCTGCATATCGCAGTTAAAAAAGCATATATAACGGGCATCTCCTTTGGCGGCATTGTTGCCCTGCAATTTGCGCTGCGCTTCCCGCAACAGTGTAAGGGTCTAATTGTAATGAGTGCCTTCACTGAAATGGATCCGCGCCTTACATTATTGGGACTTAATCTGTATCAGGGATTAACACTTGTGGGCTTGAATATGATGCTTGATCTTTTACTGCCTATTAATCTGAGCTCACAGTATATAAAGAATAATGAGGAAAAAATAAGATCAATGCGCAGGCTTTCGCTGGCTAAAAACGATTTGTACGCGGTGCAAAACCTGTTGGAAGCGATTAACAATTTTCAGGGTTTTACCGACGAAATTAAGAACATTAAATCGCCTACACTAATTCTAAACGGTGAATTTGATTATCTGACGCCACGCTGGTGCCACGAATTAATGCGATCCAATATAAAAAATTCACGGCTGGTTATTATCCAGCATGCATTTCACGCCTTCACCATAGAATTCCCAATGATTACCAACAGACTGTTTGATTATTTTGTCCAGGCTGTAGAGAACAAAACTTGGAGGGGAGACCAGTCGGTTTGGGTTGCCACGGATAATGTTGATTCAAAAGAGGTTCTTTATCCCTGCTATGGCTCACATATGAGAGCAATCCAAATTGCGCCTGAAACAGCAGAGAAAAAAAGTGATAAAGCAAGCAAACCAATCAGAACTAAAAACAAAAAAGATGCTCCGACTAAGTAAATTTTATATCAGCAAAGAATAATAATCAATGTAAACGGTCATTTATCAACAGGAAAACTTTTATGACAAATAATAAGAATCAATTTCAAAATCAGAATCAAGCCAATGTAAGTTTAATCTATGAAGAAAAAATGCGGCAACTTAATCAGGCCAGAGAGAATGCCGCCATTTATTTGCAGAAAAATGGTCTGGGTGATGTTGAACAAACAAAGATCACTCTTTTTTTACAGAGCACTAGGTTTGTCAATTCCCTGATTCTGCCTAAAATTGAACTGCAAAAAATGGAATGGCAATCGTATAAATTTTTCAACCAGCAATTAAATAAAAACATGCAGATTTCGTATTTGCTGACTCGGGCCACAAAATGGACTCTGAATTATCAAGTATATTTGAGCTATAGTCAGGTTGTCGCCTCTTTCTGGGATCAGGCTGAGATCGGCAGGTATATTCAAACCAATTTTATGGAAGATGCAAACGGAATCAGGCTTTATGAATTTCTTGCGTTCAGCCATGCTTTACTGTCTGAAGTAAGGTTCACACCGGTTGTCGTCGATTTGCCGTCCGATGACTATACTGCTTTACTCAATGAGATCGAGGAGGACAATGGCAGACAGATTCAATTACAAGTCCGGTTATTAAAGAGCATGGTGCTGCCCTTAACACTGGATGAAAGGGAAGATATCAGCCTTGCAGAACGAATCAAAGTCAGCGAAGTTTATAAAAGATTCCTGATTTTTTTATGTGAAGGATAAAAACAACTATCTAAGTCATCGCAACCTCATCATCTTTAACCTTGACAAACAATGGCTACTATGGTTTACGCATTGCCTTATTACTTAAAGGGGTTTTAACCAATGAAAAAGACATTGACCAATAAAACAAATACCAAAAGAAAGAGATCACATGGCTTCCTTGTCCGTATGGCTTCTAAATCGGGCCGGCAGGTATTAAGCCGCCGCAGAGCCAAGGGTAGAAAACGTCTGGCAGTATAAATTTCCGGCATTTATTACATTCGGATGGTCATATAGTCGGCATGCATGAAAGAACAATCTTACCGGAAATCGGAAAGGATCACTAATAGAAGCGATTATAGGGCTATATATGATAAAGGGGTGTGGAGCAGTTCGCAACACTTTACACGCATAATATGCAGCAATAAGAAGGGGACTAAACGGCTGGGAATTACCGTAACAAAAAAAACAGGCAATGCCGTAAAAAGAAACCGGATAAAACGCCTGATTAGAGAATTTTTCCGCCTGAACAAGGCTTTGTTTCCCGCCGGACAAGATGTTGTCGTGATGGCTAAAAGAAATATGCCGCCCCTAACTTATCAGGAAGCATGCAGGGAATTAACGGAACTCTTCTCGCGGAAAGCCAACATATAGTTATGTTTCGGAAAATTTTGGTAAAAATTTTTGTTTCTCTTATCCGTTTCTACCAAACCTGCGTGTCACCAGTCTTTTTTGCTTCATGTTGCCGTTTTTATCCGTCATGCTCTGAATATGCCATTGAAGCTATCGAGCTTTACGGACCGGCAAAAGGAACCTTCCTGGGCATGAAAAGAATCCTGCGCTGCAACCCACTACACCCCGGCGGTTACGATCCAGTCAAGTAAAATAAACAGGGAGGTTTCCCATGGACAAAAGGACAATTCTGGCCATCGTTCTGTCATTGGCCGTACTTTTAGCATATCAGGTATTTTTTGCAAAACCACAGATACCACCACAGCCAACAGCAGCGACTAATCAGCAAGCTGTTCAGACCGCGAAAGAAGCGAAAACCGATCCAACCGTCACCACCCAGATATCAACTGCTAAAGAGACAGGCACTAAAAGCACAGTTGCCGCCCAGGATATTAAAGTAGAAACCGCACAATATACTGCAATTTTTTCCACTCGCGGCGGCGCTTTAAAATCATTCCAACTCAAAGGGTATCAGAAAGACTGCACCGAATGTACTGACGATATTTACCCGCGTATTAAAAATTTTGTTACCGGCAGCAAAGAACAGCTGCCGCCCAAAAGCAAGGGATTGGTTGAGCTGGTTGACGTAAAAGAGGGCATGCCTTATCCTCTGGCCATAACATTTCCCGATTCCAGCATCAACATTGCGCCAGATGCTATTTATGAATCAAACACAACTAAATTGGACCTGATTAATGCCAAAGAAAAACAGAATTTAGTTTTTTCCCAGACTTATGATAACAAAATTAAAGTGGAGAAGACTTTCACATTTAATCCTGATAATTACTCTATCGGCTTGGATGTCAAAGTATATAACCTGACCGATTCCCCTTTAAACCAGATACCGAAACTTAGCTGGCAGCAATCGTTTGATCCCAAAAGAGAGCTCGATAGCTATGGCCACGACGGACCAGTGGCTTCAGTTGCCAAGAGCATAGAAAGACAAGAAGTCAAAGATCTGGAGAAAGAAAAAACATTCGGTCCCAATGTCTTATGGAGTGGGTTTGAAAGTAAATATTTTATTGCGGCTTTTATCCCAGGAAATCCATCATTAACCAGCACCATGATGAATCTTGATACCCGCAATATGGCTTCGGTTAGTATCAAGGGACAAAAAGAACTTATTCCCGGCAATCAAAGCAGTAGTTTCAACTACACGCTTTATCTCGGCCCTAAAGAACATAAACTGCTCAAAGCACATAATGTCGGTCTGGAAGATTCCATTGATTTCGGCAGTTGGCTAAAATGGCTGGCCATGCCGCTTTTATGGGTGCTTAATTTTCTTCATAATTATATTGCCAACTACGGCATGGCAATTATTATCCTGACCTTACTGATCAAAATCATTTTCTGGCCATTGGGTAATTTAAGCTATAAATCGATGAAGGAAATGCAGGATCTACAGCCGAAGATTGCCGAGTTGAAGGAAAAACACAAAAACGATCAGGCCAAGATCAGCCAGGAAACAATGGCGCTCTACAAGACCCATAAAGTCAATCCTTTCGGCGGATGTCTGCCGATGCTTATTCAGATTCCCATATTTTTCGGCCTTTACAAAGCATTGCTTTATTCCATCGAACTGCGTCACTCGCCGCTCTTCTGGTGGATTCAGGATCTTTCCGCAAAGGACCCGTATTACATTACCCCGATTATTATGGGGGCAACGCAATTTATTCAGCAAAAAATGACACCGACAATGGGTGATCCGATGCAGGCAAAAATAATGCTGTTAATGCCCGTTGTTTTCACATTCTTTTTCCTTAATTTCCCTTCCGGACTGGTCATATACTGGTTGTTTAACAATGTTTTGAGTATTGGCCAGCAATATTACATTAACAAAAAGCTGGCACGTTGATTTATGAGGTTAGAAGATGAACGATAAAACCACAACATTAGATATAGAAGAAAAATCAATTGACGCAGCAATTGAAACCGCCTGCCGCGAATTTGGTGTACCCCGTGGAAAATTAAATATCGAAATAATTTCCGAAGGCAATAGCGGCTTTTGGGGAATGCTTTCCAAAAAAGCAAAAATCAGGGCTTCCCTGCTTTCTTTCGATATGTCCTTTGATCTGAAAGAAAAGGACAATCCCCCTGCCAGAGCAGAAAAAGTCGAAAAAGTCGTGAAAGCTGAATTCCAATTGAAAATTAAAGCAAAAGCCAGCCCGGAAATACAAGAAAGTCAAAAGAAAAAGGAAAAGAACGTGGAAAAAGCACTGCCGATGGTTGCCGATTCGCTGCTGGCTCCCAAGGCAAAAGAAATCCTGGAAGGCATCTTACAGAAAATGTCTTTCGAATGTCAGATTACAATGCAGGAAACACCGGAGAAAATAATTCTCAATATTGAAGGCGACGGCAGCGGCTTGCTTATTGGCAAACGTGGACAAAACCTTGATGCAATTCAATATATTCTGAACAAATCAATCAACAGAGCCGATGCTGAACGCAAAATGATCACGGTGGATTCGGAAGCTTACCGGAAAAGACGGGAAGAATCTCTTTTAATTTTAGCCGAAAGAATAAGAGAAAAAGTAAAGAAAACTAAAAAACCGGTATCGCTCTCCAACATGAACGCCCATGACCGGCGCATCATTCATCTGGCCTTACAAGAAGATGAATCCCTTACGACAAAAAGCCGGGGCGAAGGGGAATATCGAAAGATCGTGATTCTCCCGGCAAGAAAACACCATGCGCAGACAAAAGAAAATAAGGCTGAAGTCTGAAGCAATTGGAAGCCTTAGGCCTAATTGCCTTCAGCCTATTTTTTTAAGGAAGTGCCATACTTTGCTCACCCCAGACACCATAGCAGCGGTTGCTACTCCTTCCGGGACGGGAGGAATAGGCATAATTCGCGTTAGCGGCCCAGCAGTCAGCAAAATCGCCCGCCGGATTTTTCAGCCCAAACAGATAAATTGTTCCTGGGAAAGCCACCATTTATATCACGGCGACATTATCTCGGTCGATGGCAGCATTCTCGATGAAGCTCTGGTAGCACTCATGTCCTCACCGCATTCGTTTACCGGAGAGGATGTTCTGGAAATCAATTGTCATGGCAGCCCTGTGATCATGCAGTCTGTTTTGTCTCAGCTGATGCAATTAGGCTGCCGGCTCGCCCGTCCCGGTGAATTTTCCCAAAGAGCTTTTCTTAATGGCCGCCTCGATTTATCACAGGCGGAAGCACTGGCTAGTCTTGTTGCCGCCCGCTCGGAGACGGCCTGCAGCATTGGCCTTGCCCATTTAAAAGGTGCACTGGGTACGGAAATAGAAAATTTGCGCCTTATGTTAATTGAAGCACTTGCCTTTACCGAGTCTTCCATTGACTTTACGGAAGACGTCTCTTCCCAGCACACCCCGGTAATCCTTCCCCTGCTTGATAACCTGTCGATCCGTCTGCAAAGACTATTAGATTCTTATCAAGTGGCAAGACTTTATACTGAAGGCCTGAATGTCGTTATTACCGGCAAACCCAATGTAGGCAAATCCAGCTTGCTCAATACGCTGACAGGGAAGAAGAGATCTATTGTTACAGATATTCCCGGCACCACCCGCGATTTTATCGAAGGTCAAATCAATATTCGCGGGATGCCAGTCAACCTCGTGGACACTGCCGGAATTCGAAAACCAAACGACATCATTGAAAAGGCGGGAATTGATCTGGTCTGGGAAAATCTAGCCAACGCCGATTTGGCAATAATTCTACTCGATGGCAGTAACCTTCTGACGAATGAAGACGCAGAAATATTTGCCGGAATATCGACAATGAATTACCTTGTCGCCATTAATAAATCAGATCTAACGTCTGCCTGGAGAATAGATGAAATCAATAAGATTTCGCCCGACAGCAAAATATTGCAAATATCGGCCAAATTCGGCACGGGGATTGAAGAGCTGAAAAACGCTATTGTGGATAATGCCACAATAGATAAAGGAGAAAATGCCGGTGCTGTGATGATCACCAACATGCGCCACAAGATTGCACTGGAAAAAACTCTGGGCAACATTGCGAGGGCAAAAGAAAATATATCCGGCGGTATTTCACCGGAATTTCCGGCATTTGATTTGCGGGAAGCATTGGATAATCTCGATGAAATCACCGGCAAAAAGATTGATGACGAGATTCTGGATAAAATATTTTCCAGCTTTTGTATCGGCAAGTAATTTGAATCTCTCTTAGGGGCCGTTACGAAATAACCATCTTACTGGTAGCAAGACCATTACATTTCTAACCACCCATGTGGGTGGCAAGACTATTTCGTTACGGCCCCTTATGCCGTTTACGATATAAAATATTACAGTTATTGTTGAACAACGGCTTCGATATATGCTAGCATACGCCAGATTTAGGCGTTGCCCTGATATTTAACAGGGTACTTTACATTCCTGATTTGCAGACTGTTCATTAAAGACATCTATTGAGGTTGCGCTATGAAAAAAATCTTTTTTTTGCTTTGCCTTGCCATTGGGCTCGGCTCGGGAACAAGCGAAGCGGTAAGTGCGGAGAAATGTGTTAATACCGAGGCGGAAGCCGCCATTGTCAATAATGATATCCCCTCAGCCAAGCTCGAAGCAATTGCCCGCGC
>CAZYIE010000048.1:1889-4576 GCA_964646755.1 uncultured Smithella sp. | reverse complement strand
AGTTGTTAAAAGCTTTAAAGTCATCAGCCAGGAAAACCGCCAGGAAAGCGTTAATGTTAAGATTAACGCCTGCGTGGAGCCATCCGGCGCTAAAGAAGCAGTCTCTTCGTTGGCGCTGAACAATTCCATTGCTATTTTTATCCCGGCTCGTAAACCCGGACGCAGCGGCGATGAATTTGAAGAAACAAATATCCTCTCGGAGACACTTATTGGAAAAATAACCGAACAAAACTACACAGTTGTTGATGTTGCGCCGACGGGAACAATTGACGCTAAAGAGATAGAAAATTCCATGAAGAGCGGGAGCACTCTTACCATCCGCAGCATGATGTACAAATTCTTATCCAACCTGATAATTATCGGCAAAGTGGATTATACAATTTCCACGAAAAAGGGAGAAAACATCGGCTACGGGATGAGTATGCCTTTTAATAATGTAACCGTACGATTGACTTACCGGATCATCGCCAAAAATAATAAAACCGGCAACATGGAAATTTTGACCGCCGGCACCGAACAGGCCAAGGGCTTAGCCAACAACGTGGAAGATGCCACAGCCGAAGCAATGAAAGAACTGGCTCAAAATCTGGCGCCGGCAATTCTGGATAAAATAGCCACATACATCAAAGGCAATACCAAAAAAGTGGCCGTCAAAATCAGCGGTGTAAACGATGTGGACACTGTTCTGGAAGTTAAAGGACTCTTGCAAAGTATTGTCTGGGTCTCCGAAGTTGAAGAAAAGCAAATGGGCGATTTTATCGTCAGCTATCCGGAAAACACACTTTATCTGGCCAACAGCATAAAACAAAAGGGGAATTTTAAAGTTGTGAATTTTTCCCCATATTCTCTAACTTTGGATTATCAAAAATAAAACAGTAAACACTTTTAATAGCAGGTTGCGGTGAGGAAAAGGAATATAAAAAAATTTGTTTTAGTTGTTATTGGTTATCTTGTTTTGGCCTGTGCTTCCAGTGCTTTCGCTGCGGAAAAACCGCGGATCAGTGTTTTTCGCTTTACCAATACTACGCAAGCTTACTGGTGGTCGGCCGGTACGGCAATTGAACTTCAAGACCTGTTGATTAATGAACTGGCAGCCTCAAAATATTTTCATGTCTCGGATCGACAGGAACTTTACTGGTTACTTGAGCAGAAGTTTACGGACAGCCTGCTGCTTGAATCGAAGCTAAAGCTCAAAGGTGGAAAAATCAAAGGTGGAAGGCATTTTGTTTTAGCTAACGTATCCGCTTTTGAGGAGAATACTAACGGCGGCAGCAATGGGAAAAAATTCTTCAAGCGTTTCTGCGTCCATAATGTTTTCGCCTCATTCTTCAAGCGTTTTTTCGAAGAGGAACAAAAAAAGGCATACTTAGCCTTTAACGTCAAAATAATCGACGCAGATACGGGTTCAGTTATCGATTCCCGTTCCATTGAAGCAAATTCGTCCGGCAATGCCCCACAAAACAGCCACACCGGTATTGTTTCCAGGTTTTCCGGAACTTTGACCAAGCAGGACAAAACTCCGGTAGGCAATGCAATTCGCAACGGCATCATTGAAATAACCGGATACCTGGAATGCCTACTGATCACAAAAGATGAAGAATGTTTGAAAAAATATGCAGCTATGGAAACAAAAAGAAAAGAAAAAACCAAGGCAACAATTCAATTCGGAGAGTGATGCCCGACTATTCCAAAATTAAAAATATTAATCCAGACACAGGGAGGCTCAAAAATGAATAAAAGAAAAAATCTTGCAGCCGTTTCATTTAACATCATCATGGCTTTTTTTATTATTTCGATATTTTCCGGCTGTGCATCGAAAATTAAGGTTAACATGCTGCAACCGGCACAATATCATGAAGCATCGCTCACCAAAACCGTAGCCGTATTGCCTTTCAGCGGTCCGGAAGGTAAAGAATTTGCAGCGGAAATTGAAGGAGTTCTGGCCAGTATCGGCATTGATGACAAGCGCTATTTTACACTTGTTGATCGCACTGCACTGGACAAAACAATCAGCGAGATGCAACTTTCCCAAAGCGGCATGGTTGATCAGAAAACAGCGACAAAACTGGGCAAACTCGTCGGAGCTCAGGGTATTTATACGGGAGTCGTCTCGCAGAACAACTACAACGACAGCAGGTATCAAGAAAAACGCTCCACCTGCACAAGATACGAAACAAAGCGTGACAAAGACGGCAAGCCTTACCAGGGTGCCTGCCTTTCCTGGCGTTATTATAATGTAAACTGCACCAAGAGAGTCGCCAGCTTCGCCGCCTCGCCCAAGTTGGTGGAAGTAGCCACCGGTAAAATTCTTTATTCCCGCAATCTTTCGGCAACTGCTGAATCTTCCGGCTGCGAAGATACTAAACCGGTACAGGGTGAAAGTGTCCTGATTGAAAAAGCAAAGGAAACAGTGAAAAAAGATTTCCGCCGTGATATTGCCCCTTACTATGTTACTCTGGAAATCAAGCTGATGGATTCCACCGACGGCATTGAATCGCCGGAGGCCAAAGACAAGCTTAAGCGCGGTCTCGCCTACGCGGACAAGGGAAGAATGGATAATGCCTGCGAACTCTGGGGCGAAGCGAGAAATCTGGCCGGCAATTCCCCTGCCCTGCTCTATAACCTGGGCGTCTGCGCCGAAAGCCGGGGAGATCTCGATGCCGCCTTATCACTCTATAAACAAGCGG
>CAZYIE010000048.1:1615-1879 GCA_964646755.1 uncultured Smithella sp. | reverse complement strand
GATATCAGCCTGGCCTTAAATCGCACGTCCAACGCTATCAAAAACAAAGGCAGGTTAAAGGAACAATTGAGCGGCAAATAAATCTGTTTTATGTCCACGAAATTCGGAATATAAAACTGGAAGGATCTTAATATATGACACAACCGACAACTTCACTCCCGAACGATTTTATCCGTGACATCATCGATGATGACCTCCGCACCAACAAACACGAGGCCCGTGTCGCTACCCGTTTCCCGCCGGAGCCCAATGGCTATATCCATA
>CAZYIE010000048.1:0-1605 GCA_964646755.1 uncultured Smithella sp. | reverse complement strand
ATATCGGACATGCCAAATCGGTTTGCCTTAACTTCGGCATTGCCGGGCAATATTCGGGAACATGTAATCTCCGGATGGATGATACGGACCCGCTGGGCGAATCCATGGAATATGTGGAATCGATTATCCGTGATGTACGCTGGCTGGGATTTGACTGGGGGGAGCGTCTGTTTTATGCCTCCGACTATTTTGAGAAGCTTTATTGCTTTGCCGTAGAACTCATCAAAACCGGCAACGCCTATGTATGCAGTTTGAACGCCGATGATGTCCGCGAACAACGTGGGACCTTCACCGAACCGGGCAAGGAAAGTCCCTACCGAAATCGCACCGTGGCGGAAAACCTGGATATGTTCTCACGGATGCGGGCAGGCGAGTTTGCCGATGGCGCCCATACGCTGCGCGCTAAAATTGATATGGCATCTCCCAACATTGTTATGCGTGATCCCGTTATTTACCGTATCAAACGCGAACCTCATTACCGTACAGAAACAAAATGGGTTATTTATCCCATGTACGATTTTGCCCACTGTCTATCAGACGCTCTGGAAGGAATCACTTATTCGATCTGTACGCTGGAATTTGAAAACAACCGTCCCCTCTATGACTGGATTGTCGAGAAGCTGATTACTGGTTCGCGCCCGCAGCAGATCGAGTTCGCGAGGCTTAATTTAAGCTATACTGTTCTCAGCAAGCGGCGTCTCATTGAGCTGGTAAAGGGCAACTATGTGCAGGGCTGGGACGACCCGCGTATGCCCACCGTGACGGGAATGCGCCGCCGGGGCTTCACGCCTGAGGCCATACGAAATTTCTGCGCCCAAATCGGCGTAGCTAAAAACGAGAACCTGATTGATGTCTCCCTGCTGGAACATTGCGTCCGCGAGGACCTCAACAATCGGGCACCCCGAGCAATGAGCGTTTTGCACCCTCTGCGGCTGGTGATCGATAATTATCCGGAAAATCAGGTGGAGGAGTTCGAATTTGCCAATCATCCGCAAAATCCCGACATGGGAACCAGAAAGGTTTGCTTTTCCAAAGTACTTTATATCGAGCAAGACGACTTTTCCGAAAATCCACCCAAAAAATATCATCGTCTCGGTCCGGGACGCGAGGTTCGTCTGAGAAACGCTTATGTTATCAAGTTTGCCGGCATGGTGAAAGACGAGAAAACCGGCGAAGTCATTGAGCTGCACTGCACCTATGACCCCCAGACCCGCAACGCACCGCCGGCGGACGGGCACAAAGTGCAGGGAGTTATTCACTGGGTCTCAGCGGAGCATTGTGTGCCCGCCACAGTGCGATTGTATGACCGCTTGTTTAGTATTGAGGATCCGGGAAGCGAAGAGGATTTCACCAAATATCTGAACCCCAATTCGCTGGAAATCCTGACTACCTGCTATGCCGAATTGAGCCTGAAAAATGCCGCTCCGGGAAACCAGTATCAGTTTGAGAGGTTGGGTTATTTTTGTGCTGATTTGGATACCACAGCCGAAAAACCGGTTTTCAATCGGATTGTGGCTCTGAGAGATTCATGGGGCAAGGTAAATAAGGATTAAATTGGCTGGGGAATAAGGGCTCGAACCTTAATTCACGGAGTCAGAGTCCGTT
>CAZYIE010000047.1:23851-24536 GCA_964646755.1 uncultured Smithella sp. | reverse complement strand
TTCATAGAAGTGAACGATGTGGCATGTAACAGATTGGGATATTCACGTGATGAACTCTTGAGAATGAGACCGCCTGATATCGACACTCTGGATACTGTAAAAGCAACTCCATCCACCCTGGAGAAGTTGAACAGGGAAAAGCAAGCAACCTGGGAAGGTGTTCACGTAACAAAGGATGGGCGGCTGATTCCAGTGGAGATCAATAATCGCTTAATCGATTTTCAGGGAATTCCGGCGATTCTTTCCACTGTGCGAGATATCACCGACCGCAAGCTGGCCGAAGATGAAAAGTCCAAGCTCAAAAATCAGCTCCTCCAGTCTCAAAAGATGGAAGCTGTAGGCACTCTGGCCGGGGGTATTGCTCATGACTTCAATAATATTCTGGGGGCCATCATCGGCTACACAGAAATGGCCGTGGATGAAGATGCAAATGAAATTCAGAAACAATATCTGCAAGAAACCCTGAATGGCGCCGAGCGGGCCAAGAACTTAATCCGACAAATCCTGACCTTCAGCCGACAGGACGACCATGATAAGAAGCCCCTGGATATAAAGCTCCTGCTTAATGAGGCCGTCAAATTTCTCCGGGCAGCCATTCCGGCCACCATAGAGATCAACCAGCAGGTAACAGAAGAATCCTGCACTGTCCTGGGCGATCCGACCCAGATGTATCAGGTTATCATGA
>CAZYIE010000047.1:23301-23838 GCA_964646755.1 uncultured Smithella sp. | reverse complement strand
CAGGCGGCATCATCAAAATAGAACTCTCTACCCTGCAGTTGTCCGAAGGCGGCATTACCCATCATCCGGAAATAAAACAGGGGCATTATATCAAGTTGACCATCGGTGATACAGGACATGGCATTGATCCTGCACATATTCAACGCATATTCGATCCTTTTTTCACGACCAAGCCCAAAAATGAAGGAACTGGTCTCGGCCTTTACGTCGTCTATGGCATAGTCAAGAACCATGGCGGCATTATCAATGTCAATAGCAAAATAGCTGAAGGGTCAACATTCAGTGTCTATCTTCCCAGGATCATCCATGAAGCGTCTAAAACCGGAAATATTTCCTCAACAACTATCGGAGGCAAAGAACGAATCCTCTTCGTGGACGATGAGCCGGCTCTGATCAATGTAGGCAAACGCATACTCTCTTCCCTAGGTTATGAGGTAACAGGCGTAACGGGCAGTGTGGAAGCGCTGGATCTGTTCCTCGCAGAACCGCAGCGTTTTGATCTTGTCATAACCGACATGACCCTCCCGAAAATGACCG
>CAZYIE010000047.1:8320-23291 GCA_964646755.1 uncultured Smithella sp. | reverse complement strand
TCGTTCTCTCGCGGAAAATTCTGAAAATCCGTCCAGACATTCCTATAATTATCTGTTCCGGAATCCGGGAGCGCAGCACGGAAGAACAGGCTAAATCACTTGGGATCAGAGCCTACATTATGAAACCGCTGACAAAGAGAGAACTTGCCCGGGTGATTCGCGACACGCTGGATGGGAATCTTCAGGTGATCAGCCAATAAGGGAACAAGGACCATCGTTGAGTATAATAATATTTGCTTGTAATGAAGGTTAATATTCGGTAATAAACAGAAATAGCAGGTGCAATTGCGAGGAGGGAAAATGGGCGAAGGAATTAGTGATTATACAAAAAATATTGTCGATTTAAGGCGGCACATGTGGATGGCGGGAGTGGAAGTGGAATTGCGCCGTCTCATCTGGCAAATCGCCGTAGTCGGTAAATATATTTCCGCAAACATTCACGAAGCTAACCGCAAACTGGCCGGATTTAAAAATATTTACGGAGAAGACCAGCTTTCTCTGGATCGCAGTTCGGATGAAATTTTAAAAAATCAATTGCAGTTCTCAGGATTTGTCCGGGAATATGCATCGGAAGAGCAGGAAACAATAATTCAAATCGGCACAGGCCGCGAAAAATATATCGTTACTGCCGATCCGTTGGATGGCTCATCGCTGGTCGAAACTAATCTGGCCATCGGCACGATTATCGGCATTCACAAAGAATCGGTTTTTGATACCGGCAAAAAGACGATGGCTGCGGCACTTTACATTACTTATGGCCCCTTGATGACCATCGTTTATTCGGCAGGAAAAGGAACTCACGAATTTGTGCTCAATCGTGAGGGTGAATACGTTCTTGCCCAGGAAAACATATCACTGCAAGCAAAGGGATCCATCTTTTCGCCAGGCGGATTGCGTCGGGAATGGCTGCCGGAACATCGGAAATTTATCGAAGAACTGGAGAAAAATGGCTATAAACTGCGCTACAGCGGCGGGTTCGTGCCCGATATCAATCAGGTGCTGATTAAAAAAGGCGGGATATTTACCTATCCGGCGCTCACGAAATCACCCCGGGGAAAGTTGCGCCTCTTGTTTGAACTACAGCCTATGGCTTTATTATCGAGCAGGCGGGCGGACAAGCAACTGATGGTAGGGCCGATATTCTATCTTTAAAAGTAGAAAGCCTTGATCAGTGTTCACCTGTCTATATAGGCAGCACAACCGAGGTTCAAATGGCTCAACAATTTTTAAAGTAAAGGAGCTCGAATGATTTACGAGAACAAAGATCAACTAAAAAGCGGATACGCGCAGATTCTTCAAACCGACGGTGGTGATGTCCGTATTCTGGATGAGGCAAAATTAAGAGATGAATTGATTGATGATCTTATTTACACAGTGGTGTTCAGCCCGGATCAAACAACGCAGGATGCTGCCTGCTGGCTTATCCGCCGAACGGCCGCCGCGTTGGGAATTCTGTCCACTTCCATACAGCCGCTCTATGAGGCGATGGGACGGGGCGAAGTCAAAGGCTTTACCGTTCCAGCAATTAATTTGCGGGCGATAACTTACGATTCCGCCCAGGCTGTTTTCCGGGCGGCCATTGGCGGACAGGTTGGTCCTGTTATCTTCGAAATCGCCCGTTCGGAAATAGATTATACCCTCCAGAGGCCTCTGGAATATACGTGTTCTGTAACTGCGGCCGCTATAAAAACAGGTTATCGCGGACCAATTTTTCTCCAGGGAGATCATTTTCAAGTTAATGCTAAAAAATTTGCTGAAGATCCCGCCAAAGAAATCCAGGCAGTAAAAAATTTAATCTGGGAAGCAATCGAAGCCGGTTTCTATAATATTGACATTGACACATCAACTCTGGTTGATTTGACCAAAACAACTGTTAAGGAGCAGCAGGAAACGAATTATCTGCTGGCTGCGGAACTGACAACAATGATCAGGGATTTGGAACCGCAAGGCATTTCCATCTCTGTTGGCGGCGAGATCGGCGAAGTCGGCGGGAAAAACAGCACCGTGGAAGAATTGCAAGCTTTCATGGAAGGTTATCTGGAATCTCTCACTAACGGCGATCAACCACCTGTCCCGATCAGCAAAATAAGCGTCCAGACAGGAACGACGCATGGAGGCGTTCCTCTGGCTGACGGGTCTGTCGCTGAAGTTAAAATTGATTTTGATGTTCTGGAAAAATTATCCGAACTGGCACGTACCCGTTACGGATTAGCCGGTGCCGTGCAGCATGGTGCATCCACGCTGCCGGATGAAGCTTTTGACAAATTTCCGGCCGTGGGTACTGCCGAAATTCATCTGGCCACCGGTTTCCAGAATATAATTTATGATAGTCCCAGTTTCCCGCAAGAACTGAAGGAAAGAATTTATGAATATTTAAAAACCGAATTCAAGGGAGAATGGAAAGAAAAAGACACTGAAGAGCAATTTCTTTACAAAACACGCAAAAAAGGTTGCGGTTCCTTTAAACTGGAGATGTGGAACTTGCCGGTGCCGGTAATCCAGAAATTGGGCGCCGAGCTGGAAAAACAACTTTCGTTTCTATTTGGAAAGCTGAAGGTAAATTCCACTGCTGAAATTACCCGGAAACATGTTCAGCCAGTAGATGTAAATCTGGAATTGCCCGCAGCTTTAAAAGGATAATAATGAAGGCGACCTACACTTTTCGTCGAACGAGTCTTTTACGAACTACTTTTACACCTTGAGGATTTAGCGCTTGACGGTGCTGGCATGTTGCCCGGGGGCAGCGCAAAATAGTCTGCCCGGTCGCATCTGTTACTTCCACCAGAAAAGGATTTTTGCAGCGGACGCACGGAATGTTATGCGGTTTTCCCCAACTGATGAAATTGCAGTTTTTTGACTCACAGGCATAAAACACTTTACCGGCTCCCGTTGATTTTTCCTGCAGTATTCCTGTTTTGCAGATAGGACAAACCAGAGCCAGTTCCTTTTCAAAAGCGGCTATTTTCCGGGCAATTTCATCATCTCCCTGATCGACGGCCTCCATATTACTTTCAGCTGCCAGTGGTTCTTCCGGCGCTTCAGGGGCTGCCGATTCAGGAGGAGTTGCTTGTTTTTCCTCTTCTGCTGCGGCAATCGCTTTTTCCAGTTCAGCAATTTTTTGTTTCATCGCAGCTGCTTCTTCCCGAATTTTTCGATCACTCTCCGCTTCGTTATAAACCTCGGCCGGAGCTTCCGTTTTTGCCGGCTCACTTTCGCGACCTATTTCCTCGCGGCTACTCGACAAAACGGGAGCAACAGGTTTTTTGGCGGCGGGCGCTGTCTTGGCCGGAGCTTCAGAGATAACATAATCGCGGATAATGCGGCTGCCACTGCGGTTTATTCCCGGATCTTTTTTTTCTGCGACAGGGGCTTCAGCCCGGGGTTGGGGCGGCGGCGTAATTACCGGTATTTTCGGTTTGGGCGGCACTACCCCCTGATTATTCAGGGTTTGATCAAAACGAGAAAATGCCGCATCCCGATCAGTACGTCCGCTCGCAACTTCAGCTATTGTCTGCCAGATATAAGCCAGCAAATTGATCCCCTGCATTTTGGGAAACACACGGTTTAACATCCGGGCAGTTTCCTTGCAGTCCTGATAACCATGGACATGACCATCGGGTCTGGGATCAATGTATTTTTTTTGCACCATTTCCCGCTTTGCCGCCTCAAAATGCTCATCCTCTTCAATTCCCGCCTCTTTAACTTCAGCCAGAAACTCGTCCATCGTATATCTGTCCGACACTTCTGAAGTATAATCGGACATTTCCAGTTCCCGTCCTCCGAGAAGGATAAAAAATGCGATATTATCCATAGTCAGAGGCAATCCCCCGACTGCATTTTTCGATCCGGTCAATCGTTCATAATGCCTGGCTAGAATCTGATTAAATTGATTTCTTACGATTTCTTCCATACATCGTCCCCTTAATTATTTTCTCATCATTATGCTATTCTTATAATACTGTTCTCGATTAAAGTAAATAATGTTATAATAAATACAGTAATTTTTCTTTAATGATCACAGGAGAACTCCGTGCCGGTAATTATCTCGCTGAAAAATATTGAGGAAGCTATCGATGGCCTTAATTATAAAAGCGAAACAACTCTCAAAAGCAAGCTTATCCGTGCCATCAGGAACTTTTACTCGGATGACAGCTCCATTGAATCCCTGACGTCTGTCGACACCGAAGAACTGGTTAAATACGTCTGGGATACCGGTGATGATGTCGAGTTAATCAAAAACAAAAGAAAAAATTTCAGCTCCGTTAAATCCAGCGTCAACAGCGATCTAAAAAAGCTCTATCAAGAAGGGAAAAATCCTCAGGGGATTATCATCGGACATAATAATGTCTTTGATATTTCCGATGAGGCCAAAAATAAAGCGTTGTCCAGTATCGCCGATATTTTTCGGGAAAAGGGCATAGACACTCAAAGCAATATTACCGAAATTCTGGCTGCTCTTACCGATATGTTGGCCGGCGCCATGTCTTCCACAACGGCAGAAAACGCCCGGGAAGAAATCAACCGTTTGAAAAATCTGATCGGGAGCTTAGCGGGGGAACCAGGCCTGCCGGCGGCGGAAGATAGCGATCCGGATAAAACCATTGCCCAAGAGGTTATTGAAGAAAGTATTCCTGAAGAGGGTAAGGGCAACGCGCTAGCCGGCATTGACGATATTTTGAAAAATAAGGAAATTGATGCTCAGACCAAGATGAGCAAAATAATGGAGGCGGTACAGGAAGTATTGTCCGAAGCAATTTCTGCTGCCGGCCCGGAATTAGACGCCGGGGAAGCTGAGCAAATAAAAAATATCTTTGGCAACTTATCTGAGACCCTAGGACCAGCACTGTCGGATGAAGCCCCGGAAGGGGAAATTCTTGAAGAGGTTGAGGGAGCTGTTGCCGAAGAGATAGTCGAGGTTGTAGAAGAAGTCGTTGCCGATGAACCGGCTTTGGAAGCAGCTACGGAAGAATACTTACCCGACGCCGGAACGGACGAAATTACTGTCGAGCAGGGCGCAGAGACTGAAATAGTTGAAGGAGATTTGGCGTCAACTGAAGTGGTTGAAGTCATCGAAGAAGTTACCGGCGATGAGCTTGTCGAACCGGCAGCAGACGGGGAAATTACCGCCGAGGCCACCCCCGAAGAAATCGCCGCTGCGGATGCCACTCTGAAAGATGATGGATTGCCGGAAACCGGCTTGGCCCAGGAAGAGCTGGCCGCTCCCCCGGAGGGTCCGGCGCCGGATAAATTGGATTATGAAGAAATAATCGAAATTGATGATTCAATTGCCCCACCGCAGGAGTCCCTGCCGGAAGATACCGTTGTGGAATCTGTACCGGAAGAAATCGTCGCCGAAGACACCATCGTCGAGGCCGCAGAAATATTATCAGATTATACAACGGAGGAAACAGCCGTTGCGGATAATGTGGCAGAAATGGAAGCGATAGAGGTTGTCGAAGAGGTTCCCGGGGAAGAAGTTGTTGAAATTCTTGAAGAGCCTTCAGCCGGCGAAGAGGATGCCCTTCCGGGGCAAGACCAAACAACAGGTGAAGCTGTTGAAGGAGAGCTGCTCAACAAAGCCGAGATTTTAGATCAACTGGCTGCAGCAGCCAAAGCGCTGGAAAAAATCGGTCCGGATTTAAGCAACAGCATCTATTCGGAAGAAGAAATTAAGGAAAAAGCAAAATTTCTTACCGAAGAATTTGATCGTTATCTCAGTGTCCGGGAAAAATTTTACAACCAGCATATACTGATCAAAAGCGGAAATTTCCGGGTGGGCGGAGCGGGGCGAGATAAAAACGAATTGCCGGAACAGATAGTTAATTTGCGTGAATTTTATATCGGAAAATTTCCCGTCACCAATGCTCTTTTTGAAATTTTTGTAGAAAAGACGGGCTATATTACCACTGCAGAAAAGAATGGGTTCGGCCTGGTGTATATTCCCCGCATGCAAAAAGTGAAAAACCCTCTGACCGGTACGGAAAGTTTTATCTGGAACAATCAACTGCAACATAAAAGAATGCCCGAGGCTTGCTGGTACCGTCCCAACGGTCTGTCCAGCACTCTTTACGTGAAGAGAACACATCCGGTTGTTCAGATCAGTCTGGAGGATGCCTGTGCCTTTGCCGCTTGGACCGGCAAGAGAATTCCCACAGAAAAAGAATGGGAAGCGGCAGCGCGCACTGCCCACAGTTATCTATACCCCTGGGGAAATCACTGGCAGGATGATGCCTGCAACCTGGAAAAAAGTTTATTGGGAGATACGGCACCGGTAGATCAATATGTAAAATTTGCCAACGAATATGAAGTTGCCGATATCCTGGGGAACGTTATGGAATGGACGCTGGATCCCTGGCAAATACTTGAGCAAGAAGAGGAAAGCGAAGAAACTTACGTTGTAAAAGGAGCAAGCTGGATATCCGGCAGTGATGTTTGCTTAACTGATCGCCAACCAGTGTATAAAGATACTTCTTCCAATATTTTGGGCTTCAGGTGCATTGCGATTTGATTAATAATCTGATAAATGCCTGTTATACAAAGTAAAAAAAGAAAGTGATCTGACAACTCCACAAAAATGTTCAGGGAGGGAGCAATGACGAACACCAATAAAACAGATCGGCGGGAATTTTTAAAAAAAGGGCTGTCGCTGGGATTGGTTGCCGGTGGCTCACTTATCCTGGGTAACGCTGATTTACTATTTGCCAAAGATACGCTTCAGGGAATGCCCGATCTTGTGGCGGTGAAAAACGGCGAACCGGATGCTATGTTTAAAAAAGCTATTGGGCTTATGGGGGGAATGGATAAGTTTGTAAAAAAAGGACAGACGGTTGTGGTCAAACCCAACATGGGCTTTCCCCGCACACCCCAGGCCGGTGCTACTACCAACCCGCTATTGGTCAAGGCCATTATCGAACAGTGCTATCAGGCCGGAGCTAAAAAGGTTTATGTGTTCGACAACGTCGTCATGCCTACCTCCAGCAATGCCCGGAATTGTTATAAGCTCAGCGGCATTGAAGATGCCGCCAAGTCTGCCGGTGCGCTGGTTGTCCCTGCCGATAATTTCCATTACCGGGAAGTAAAAATACCGGGTGCAAAAACATTAAAGACAACCAATGTCCATGAACTGATTCTGAATTCCGATGTATTTATCAATGTGCCGGTTTTGAAACATCATGGCTCCACCCAGCTTTCAATCGCCATGAAAAACTTAATGGGAGTCGTCAGCAATCGGATGGAATATCATCTGACCGGTCTGGATCAATGTATTGCCGACTTTTGCTTGTTTTGTAAGCCCGATCTCAATATTGTTGACGCTTATCGGGTTCTTCTGAGTCATGGTCCTTCCGGGCCGCGCGACGGCAGTCCTCCCGACATTGCATTGAAGAAAACATTATTAATTTCCCGTGATATCGTTGCCGTGGATGCCGCAGCAACAAAAATATTCGGTAAAAACCCCGAAGACATAAAATACATCAAACTGGCACATGACAAAAAAATCGGAAACATGAATCTGTCGGAGTTGAAAATTGTCACTTATGCAATGTAAAGGAACTTAAGCATTGAAACTGGCTAAAATCCGCATAGCTTTTTCCGCTCTTCTTTTCATTTTGTTTTTACTGTTGTTTTTCGGAGGAGAAAAACAGGCGGCATTTTTATCTCCCCTTTTATTTCCCTGGCAATTTGTACCAGCCTTAATTAACATCTTCACAAAACCGGAAACATTATTTATCTTTGGATTTATTGTTCTTCTGGGACTTAGCCTGATCTTTGGCCGACTATACTGTTCGTTTCTTTGCCCACTGGGGACGCTCCAAGATATTTTCATCGCCTTGTTCCGCAAAGTTGGCCCTCGCCGCAACCATTCCTTTCAAAAGCCGCAAAATTGGTTACGCTACCCTATACTTGTCTTAACTAGTTTGACTGTCGCCTGGGGAGCAATGGCTCTGCTCAATTTTCTTGATCCTTATAGTATTTTTTCCCGGACAATGACTCATCTTGTTGAACCATTAACTGTCTGGACTTACAATGCTGTTATCGGATTTTTACATATTTTTGATATTTATGTCTTTGATAAAAAACTGCACTCTGTTCCCCCGGTAATTTTGAGCGTTACGGCAGGATTTTTCTTACTTATTGCAGGCATGTCATTTGCGTCCGGCCGTTTATACTGCAATACTTTTTGCCCGGTAGGAACGCTGCTGGGACTGATTGCGCGCATATCCTTTTTTAAACTGACGCTAAACGAGACTTCTTGCAATGCCTGTGGACGCTGCGCGAGCGTCTGCAAAGCCGGGTGCATCAACATGCAGGAAATGACCATTGACTGGAGCAGGTGTGTTAATTGTTTTAACTGTCTGGATGCGTGTCCCCAATCCTCCATCCGCTATACCTTCTCCCGGAGAATGCATGGACAAAACAATTGGTCCCCGGCGCGCCGGGGATTTCTTACCGGTTCTGTCGCAGCGGTAGGCTCAATATTATTGCTGCTGAACTCGCATATCCGTTTGGCATTTGGCGGTAAAACAAACACTCCGATTACGCCTCCCGGATCAATCGGTCTGCAACATTTTACCAATACCTGCACGGCTTGCCACTTATGCGTCAGCGTCTGCCCGACAAAAGTTATTACTCCCGCATTTCTGGAATACGGGGTTGCGGGATTGATGCAGCCACTGCTGAATTATCGGGAAAGTTATTGCGATTATGAATGCAATCTCTGCGGCAAGATCTGTCCGACCGGCGCAATTAAGCCTCTGGCACTGGAAGAAAAAAAGTTCACACAGATTGGCGAGGCCAAATTAATCAAGGAAAGATGCATCGTCTATATCAATAACGAAAACTGTGGCGCCTGCGGTGAGGTTTGTCCGACCCATACCATTTCTTTTGTTAATAAAAATAATATCCTCTATCCCGAAACGGATGTTCAATACTGCATCGGCTGCGGCGCTTGCGAAAAAGCCTGCCCCACCGCTCCTAAATCCATCATTGTTAATTCCAGGCAGCTGCATCAGAGGGCCGCAAAATATACGGCACAAAAACAGGAGTTTCAGAAAATATCCCCTGCTGATAAAGCCTTTCCCTTTTAATTTACACTTTTTATAAAGGCCAGATAAGCATTCGCCGTTTCCTGCGGCTTTTCAATCATCGGAACATGCCCGCAATCTTTAAGAATAACGGTCTGAGAATTTTTCAGCCCTTTTTCAAACACAGGCACACTGGAAACATCAATAATTTTATCCTGATCGCCCCAGAGAATTAAGGCTGGTGCTTTAATATTGGGCAGTTCTTTTTCGAGAGATAAAAAATCCGGACCGATTTCTTTGAGTTCCTTTTGATAAAACTTGCGATTAGCTAACGCGGCTTGGGTCATGACTTTTTTGAGCGGATAAGGCAAACTGGGCGGCTTAACAAAAGCCAGAGCCATTAAGCGGGGCATATCGTTTATGTCTTTTAATACCAGCGGATTTTCACCTTTTTCCATCATTTTTCTTACCACACTGTTTTCCAAAGACGTTACCCCGCCGGCGTCAAACAACCCGAGGCTGATAATTTCAGCAGGATAGCGCACGGCATAAGTCCCGGCGAAAAATCCACCCATGGAATTACCGGCAATATGAAATTTTTTGAGTTCCAGTGCCTGTGAGAATTTATGCAAACGAGACATCTGGTTTGATAAATCGTAGGAAGCCTGCTCGATCATGGAACTCTCTCCATAGCCGGGGATATCTGGTATCACGACGTGGAAATTTTTAGTTAAATAAGGGGCTAATTTTAGCCAGTTGTCTTTGTTGGCGGTATAGCCGTGCAAAAGCAATATGGTCGGCCCTTTGCCCCCCTCAAGATAAACAATATTATGATCATCGATTTTGATTATTTTTTTGGTAAGCCCGGCCTGTTTTCTGGCCGCATCAATCATATAGCCGGCAACTTTTTCGGGGAAAGCATAATAACCGGCAACCAAAGCTACGATAACAACCAATATCCCAATTAAGACTTTTTTCATGTTGACACCCTCCTAGTTATCCTTATATAGAGTTGCAACTGACTTTTTTGAAAGATTACACTAAATTATGGACATTATCATCTATTTTATTGATTTCTTTGTTCACCTGGACAAATACCTGCCCGTTATTATTCAGAGCTTTGGCGTTTGGGCTTACGTTATTGTGTTTCTGGTTATCTTCTGCGAAACGGGCTTTGTTGTTACACCGATTCTTCCCGGTGATTCTCTTCTTTTTGCGCTGGGGAGCTTTGCCGCGCTCGGAGCGCTAAATATTGAAATACTTATAATTTCCCTTTGTATTGCAGCTGTTGCAGGCGATACGGTCAATTACACCATTGGCCATTTTATCGGCCCCAAGGTCTTCCATTATGAAGACGGTCGCTTTTTCAAAAAGGAATATCTGCAGCGGACTCATCAATTTTACGAAAAGCATGGCGGCAAGACCATTATCATCGCCCGCTTTATGCCTATTATCCGTACTTTTGCTCCTTTTGTCGCCGGCATCGGCGCGATGACTTATCCTAAATTTATCTTATACAATATAACCGGTGGCATTGCCTGGGTTTGCCTATTCCTCCTGGGCGGCTATTTTTTCGGCAACATACCTGCTGTAAAAGATAATTTTACTGTGGTAATTATTGTCATTGTCATCTTGTCTGTTCTGCCCGGTTTTATCGAATATTGGCGGCAGAGGCGCATTGCCGTTAGAGAAACCAGCTTAAAGTAGATTTGCAGGACCAATTATGAAGAAGAAAATGATACCGATTATAGCCACTTTCCTGTTGATCATATTTGTGGCGGCAGCCTCCGCCGAGGCCAGAAGCATCTTCAAAATCGGTGGCGATGTCACTGTCGAGGCAGATCAAACAGTTGATACCGTTATTGACATCGGCGGACAGGTAACCGTTCATGGCCTGGTCGAGCATAATGTTATTGTTGTCGGCGGCTCCGTTGTTCTTACCAATGACTCTTTGGTGCGTGGCGATGTCGTGTGCGCCGGAGGAGTTATCGTTAAAGGTAACGGTGCGCAAGTATTCGGCGATATCACGGAAATAAACTCGGCGAATATTTCCCATGCTTTTTCTTCCGCCCTGCGCGGGGAGCTCGAAGGTTGGTCATTGATTTTAAACATCATTTCTTTGTGCTTTTTTGCCGTCATCTTTATTATCGCCCTACTGATAACCATTCTTCTTCCCCGGCCATTGATTGCCGTCGCCCAGGAAATTCAAAACTATAAAGTAAAATCTTTTTTCTGGGGCTTGGCAGCAACACTGATGATGGTGCCTTTTTTCATGCTGCTGGTGGTTTCGATTATCGGCATTACCCTGATTCCCCTGGTCTTTACACTGCTGCTACTCGCATTCATTCTGGGCTACATTGCTGCGGGAAAAATCCTCGGCAATTACATCTTGGCAAAGATATTCCGCAGACAAACAAAATCACTGGCCGGTGCAACTATCCTGGGTTTAATTTTACTGTGGCTGATCGGCTGGATGCCTTATGTGGGCTTGCTTGTTAAATTCTTTGCCCTGACTTTTGGCTTAGGCGGCGTTTTTCTCGCTTTATTTAACCGCAGATGGCAATCTGTCGCTCCACCGCCTCCGGTTAACGAGGAACCGGTGCAGCCAACGCTGGAGTAACTGCCAGATCACTAACAATAGATGTGAATACTTTTATTGAGCACTACTTCCTGCTACACAAACCGGTAACCTCAACAAAATGGGAGACTTCAGCCGGTAATGCTTTCGCTGCGGCTTAGAATGATGAGACAGGATACCGAGTCATACCAGTCATTCTCGATGATGATTTACTGAAAAAAATAGACATGGGATTTCTTGTTTCAATACGGGAAAATACTGGCCCCCCCAATTTATGTCCGCACTACCTATATAAATCTTCCCCTTGCAAGAAAGATCAGGCGAGGAGGCAAAAATTGTAAGCCGGGGAAAAATTATTTTCCCCGGCTTCTTTCTCTCAATCAAAAATCCTTAAAATCCCCCTCGTCCATGGGAATAACCTGCTCAGGACGAAGCGCCTTGCCTTTGGCAAATGCTTTTCCTGTTTTTTCTTCCCGCTTGGAAGGTAAAGCAGAACGCTTGCGAAATGCGCCCCCCGTATGAGACGGTTTACTGTGCAGTGTCGTTTGCTGCTCGATGTTTTTTTGAGTGTTACCATCTATAATTGCGCTCAGGTCTGCCACATACCCCTTCATCTGTGCGGCTTGGGCATTTAATTCTTCTGAGGCACTGGCCGATTCCTCGGCGTTGGCCGCCGTTTGCTGGGTCACCCCGTTCATTTCATTTACAGCAGTGCTCACCTGGGATATGCCATTGGCCTGTTCCTTGGACGCTTCGGCTATTTCCGCGATCAATTCCGTTACCTTTCCGGCAATCTGTCCGTTCTTGTCCAGAACATCGGATATCTGCGCATATACGGACATGGATTCTTTGATCCGGTCGGTAGAATTCGAAATGAGCCCCTGCGTATTCTTAGCCGCTTCTGTCGCTCTCATAGCCAGATTTCTTACCTCATCGGCCACAACGGCAAACCCGGCCCCGGCTTCGCCCGCCCGGGCCGCTTCCACTGCCGCGTTGAGAGCAAGCAGGTTAGTTTGAAACGCGATTTCATCAATTGTTTTTATGACCTTAGCAGTTTCTGCGCTCGCCGTAACCGATGCCTGCATCGCTTTTTTCATGACCTCCATGCGCTCCCCAATCATTTGGAAATTGGGCCCCGCTTCTTTTGTCATCATGTCATTGGCCAACTGAGCGTTGTCGGCATTCTGCCTGGTCATGGAAGACATTTCTTCCATGGATGAGGAGGTTTCCTCCAAAGACGCAGCCTGTTCGGATGCTCCTTCCGCCAAAGACTGGCTCGATGATGACACCTGGGCTGAGGCTGCAGCCACCTGATCGGCCCCGTCCGCCAGACCTTCGACCACCCGGTTGATCGGAATGGTGATAGAACGGCTTAAAAATACGCCGAGAAGGAGCGCAGCGATAAAGCCAATAAACATCCCTACTATGACCAATATTCTGGCAAGATCCGCCTGGGCTAAAGCCCGAGCGCTAAAGTCGTTTGCTATTTTATTGTTCATATCTACGAGTTGTCCAAGAAGTTCGATAGATTTGCGGAAATTTGCTCTTCCTGTATCAGTGCTAAGTATAACCGCCTCCTTGCGTTTTCCCTGTTTAATTAGATCCATCACCAGATTATGGTCCTTCTTCCAGGCTTCCCATGCAGGCTTGAATTGATTCCAGATAATTTCCTCTTCTTTGGTCTGGGGCAGCGGTTCATAAAGTTTCCACCCCTTTTCAGCCTGTTGCCAGGCTGATGCAAACTGTTTGGCTACCCATTCAACCTGTTTGGGATCATCGAGTACTTCTGGGATTAGCAAAGTGCGTTCTCGTCCCTGAATATCTTTCTGTGCCAGAGAAATCATCTGAAGCCCCGTGATAGATGGTAATCGAATCTCAACCACCTCCGTCAGGGAATTATCGGTTTGTGATACTCCCCAGAAGCCGATAGCTCCCACGATTAGGGTGATAACTGCGACTGCCACAAAACCGCCGATTAATTTGGCGCTTAATTTCATGTTTTTCATTTGTATTCCCCTTATCTATATTAAAGTGTTGTCTCATCAAGTTGCTGATCTATCAGATGAATAACTATAACGGATGAGAACCATGATGTCAATGGTAACTTAGGAGGGAACAACTGCCCACAAAGCGTGCAGACAGGTACTTCCCTGGAGACAATAAATCTTGCAAATACCGGCAATTAAATCTGCCTCTTATCTACTACTTTGCTTATCATACCTTCCTTACTGGGCAGACTATTGGCTTCGACTAATTTTACGGATACTCCAATGCCGGTCACTGAACCGATGTGCTTTTTAAGTGCTTCCAGGAAAGAGCGTTGTTTTTGCAGTTCCAAGGAAAATATCCTGCTGGTTACTTCGATTATCACTTCGAGGGAGTCCATTGCCCCTTTACGCTCAACAACAATCTGATAGGGGGCATCACCTCCGGCAACTCGGACTATTGCTTCTTCAATTTGCGAAGGATATACATTTATACCGCGAATAATAAGCATGTCGTCGGAACGCCGCACTACCCTCTGCATTCTGACCTGAGTCCGGCCGCAGGCGCACGGCGAATAATCCAGGCTGGTAATATCCCCGGTACGGTAACGAATCATAGGAAAAGCTTCTTTGTTTAATGTCGTCAGCACCAATTCTCCGGGGCTACCCGGCGCTAGTAACGCACCGCTTTGCGGATCAATAATTTCCGGAATAAATGAGTCTTCATAAATGTGCATGCCGTTTTTACAGTGACACTCGCCGGCAATACCCGGACCGATTACTTCCGATAATCCGTAATTATCCGTAGCACTTAAGTTAAGTCTGCTTTCGATTTCCCGGCGCATTTTTTCCGACCATGGTTCTCCTCCAAAAAGGCCGCATTTTAGAGAAAGCGTTTTCGGATCGATCCCGGCAAGGCTAATACGGTCAGCCAACTGGAGGGCATAACTTGGTGTGCTGACAAGAACGGTTGTTTTATAATCCTGCATAATCATAATTTGCTTTTCCGTATTACCGGTACCCATTGGAATTACCGAAGCTCCGATTACCTCCGCCCCGTAATGGACGCCGAAGGCACCGGTAAAAAGTCCGTAGCTGAAGGCTATCTGCACGAGATCGTCATGGGTCACGCCGGCGGCCGTCATAAAACGGGCTACAAGGTTAGACCAGATGCGGACATCATTTTTTGTATAACCGACAACAATTGGTTTGCTTGTTGTTCCGGAAGAAGAATGAATGCGGACTACTTCCCGCAGCGGTACGGCAAACATTCCATAAGGATAGTTGATGCGCAAATCCTCTTTGGTGGTAAAAGGAAGTTTAGTCAAATCAGTAAGCGATCGAATATCATCCGGGAGAATGCCCGGCTCGGCGAATTTTTTCCG
>CAZYIE010000047.1:0-8310 GCA_964646755.1 uncultured Smithella sp. | reverse complement strand
TTTCCGATAATGGGTTACATTCTTGTGCACTCGATTGATAGTCGCCTGCAGTCTCTCCAATTGCAACTGCTCCAGTTCGTCGCGCGACATGCATTCATGAGTCGGATCCCAGATATTATTGTTACTCATAATTGAAAACCTCCCACCAGGCGATTGCTAATACAGATGTTAAATATTCCTGTTTTACCGTTCCCATATTTCTTTTTTATCACGTCCCAGATAGGCCCGTTGCACGTCTTTATTTTCCAATAATTCTGCAGCGGTTCCTTCCAGAATAACTTTTCCTGTTTCCAGCACGTAACCGCGATGGGCCATTTTCAGGGCGGCACGGGCATTTTGTTCCACTAACAGAATAGTCGTTTTCTTTTCCCGCGACAGATTTTCAATAACCCGGAAGATTTCGGCAACAATCATCGGGGCCAGGCCCATCGACGGTTCATCGAGCAGCAACAGTTTTGGTTTAGCCATCAACGCGCGACCGACAGAAAGCATTTGCTGTTCTCCGCCCGACAGAGTTCCGGCCAGTTGCTTCCTTCTGTTGTGCAATATGGGAAATAAATCGTAGATCATGGCGGCGGTAGTTTTTGCCTCCACCCTGCCCGCCTTTGAACTGTAGTGTTGATAGGCACCAAGTTCCAGGTTGTCTTCAACGGAAAGCGGTTTGAATACCTGTCTGCCTTCCGGAACCTGCGATATGCCGAGCCGGACGATCTGGCTCGGGGCCAGATTGTTGATGGATTTTCCGGCAAAAAGAATCTCACCGCTTGCTACCGGCACAATACAGGATAGGGAATTAAGCAAAGTTGTTTTGCCCGCACCGTTGGCACCGATAAGCGTTACTATCTCGCCTTCCATCAGATGCAGGGACACATTTTTTAAAGCGTGCACTTTCCCGTAGTAAGTATTGATGTTTTTAATCTTCAACATGATAAAAATTCATCTTTCAATTTAAGGCTTTAGTAAAATTGTCATAGACAGGGCGCGCTTGGGATGAGGAATGAGACGTACATTTTCGTACGTCGCAATGACGAAGACCATCGCGCAACGCCGTATATGGCAATTTTACTAAAACCGTTATCCGTCGCCCAGGTAGGCTGCAATAACCGCCGGATTTTCCTGAATCTCGCGCGGGGTACCTTCCGCCAGCTTTTCCCCCAAATTTAAAACAATGATGGAGTCACAGATGTCCATTACCAGATCCATATTGTGCTCCACCAGCACGACAGTTATGCCTGAGTCCCAGATTTTGTAGATGAGCCCGGCCATTTGAGCGGTTTCCATGTCATTTAATCCCGCTGCCGGTTCATCCATCAGGATAAGCTGCGGTTGGGCCGCCAGAGTCCGGGCGATCTCCAGTATCCGGCCCTTGCCGAAAGGTAGATTGCTGGCCGTATTTCCGGCCTCAGCAGTAAGCCCTGTAAATTCCAGCCAGTGCATAGCCTTTTGGGCAATCATTTTTTCTTCTTTAACCTGCCAGGGAAATTTAAACGCACAGGAAATAACACCGCTACTGCTTTTGGTATGTAGTCCGACCATAACGTTTTCCAGCACAGTCATTTGCCCGAAGAGTTCCACATTCTGGAAAGTGCGCACGAGACCGAGCGAGGCAAGGGATTCCGTCGCCAAGCGGGAAATATTTTTTTCGCCTAGATAAACCTCACCGGATGTCTGCGTGTATAGGCCGGTTACAATATTAAATAAGGTGGTTTTGCCCGCGCCATTCGGACCGATGACACCGGTTATCGAGCCTTTCTTTACCTCGAAGGATACTTCCGTGAGAGCGGTAAGCCCGCCGAATATTTTAGTTATGCCGTCGAGTCTAAGCATGACTTCGGCCCCTGCTTTTTATTTTGCCGCCGATGAATCCAGCTATTTGCGTGAGACCGCTGATCAGGCCACCGGGCAGATACATAGTCATGATAATCAGCATCAGACCGTAAACGATAATGTCGAAATCCTGTAAAATCCGCAGAAACTCCGGTAGAATGGTTAAAATCGCCGCACCGAGAAAGGAACCATAAATGCTTCCTAAGCCACCGATGATCACCATTGTCACCAATTCGATGGAAAAGTTAAATCCAAAAGAAGCCGGAGAGATAAAAGTCATGGTATGAGCATATAAGCTGCCGGCAATCGCTGAAATCACGGCGGAAACCGTAAATATTTGTACTTTGAGCAACCGGGCATTGACACCCATAACCCGGGCAGCCACTTCAGAATCGGCAATCGCCCGCAGCGCCCGCCCGATACGCGACTGTGACAAGTTAATCGATAAAAGCATAACCAGCAGTGTAAATATCCAGATCAGATAGTAATTGCTCCAATCGTTGTCAAATATAAGGGAGCTTATTTGAATATTGGGGATTCCCGAAAGTCCGGACGGGCCTCCGGTGACAGCTACCGTTTCATTGAAGATAATAAATATGATAATACCGAAACCGAGTGTCGCCATGGCCAGGTAATGCCCCTTCAATTTTAAAATGGGGAACCCGATGATAAAGGCCAGGACACCACTTACGGCTGCGGCAATGACCAGGGCACACCAGGGATCAAAGCCGAACCGGGTGGTAAGAACCCCGGAAATATATGCCCCTAATCCGAAAAAAGCGGCATGCCCGAGAGAAATCTGTCCGGCATAGCCCAGCAGGAGATTCAGAGCCACGGCCAGCATAGTGTTGATGCCGATAAAAACCAGGACATTGAGAAAATAACTGCCCTGCAGACAAAAAGGCGTAAGCAGCACGGCCAGCGTAAAGACAAGAAATATTATTATTTCGCGTTTTTCTTTAGTCATGTTTCTTTTGCCGCTATACTCTTTCCGTTTCCTTTTGCTTAAATAAGCCTTCCGGGCGGACAAAAAGGATTAACAATAAAATTATGAAAGCAATGGCATCTTTGTAGCTGGCGGAAATATAACCGGCGCCGAGAGATTCCAATAACCCCAGAAGTAAACCACCCATTATGGTTCCCAACCCGCTGCTCATGCCACCGATAATCACGGCGCAAAAACCCTTCAACCCCAGCATGATCCCGACATCGAAAGAAGTCATAGTCAAGGGCGCAATGATGATTCCCGCCATGGAACCGATAGCGGAACTGATGACAAAGGATAGCAGAACCATCGTCTTTACATTGATTCCGACAAGGCTGGCGGCCTGGCTGTTGTAAGCACAGGCGCGCATGGCTTTGCCGACAATGCTGTAATTAAAAAAAATTTTATTGGCGGCAATAATCAAAAGCGTGATAGCGAAAATCCAGATATGCTGAGGCAGAATTGTCGCTCCGGAAATATAAAGCGGATCATTGCCGGAAAAGGCCGGTACGGCGGAAGTATCTTTTCCCCAGACCAGCATGGCAATGCCGCGAATCAGGATGCTGGCTCCGATTGTTATAATTACCATACTCAGAGGAGGGGCATTTTTCAGGGGCCTGATGGCCAGCCGCTCAAAGGCAATGCCGATAACGGTAGAAATTAGTATAGCCAGTACAATAGCCGGCATTAAAGGAAAATTTAAAAACACGAGGAAAAAAAGCGTCAGCATGCCGCCCAGCATTACAAACTCGCCCTGGGCAAAGTTGATGATCCCGGTGGCATTATAAATAATGGCAAAGCCAAAACCAATCAGTGCATAAATCGCTCCGTTGGAGAGACCTGATAAAACATACTGAAATAATTGCGGGGAGTGATCCATTTACCCGTGAAACTCCAATTCCGAAAGTGAGGCGCAGCGGAATTGGCCAGTTGAACAATCCCGCGAAGCGGAGGGTATAAATACCCGTGGTAAAATCATTTGCGTAAGATAGTAAGAGCAACGCAGGCATATATCCTGCGTTGCTCTTCGCTGAATAAATACACACTTATTTAAGCAGTGTCCAGCCTTTATTTTTAATTTGCACCAGGACAAAAGCGTCGCTTTGCAGGCCGGCATGATCCTGCGGTGAATAATTGAATGTTCCGCCGATTCCGGCGAATTTCACCGTTTTTTCCAGTTGATCGCGAATGGCAGAAGGCGAATCGCCGCCACGCTCGATAGCGCCTTTGATCAGCATGATGGCGTCATAAGCATGCCCGCCGAAATGATCACCTTCCACTTTATAGTGTTTCTTGTAATTTCCGACATAATTGAGCAGAGCCTTTTTCTGGGGATCATTTTTGGGCAGATGGCTGGCAACAACAACCCGACCGGAAGGCAGGATGATGCCTTCTGCCGCAGGGCCTGCCAGTTCAATGAATTTCAGGGAAGAAACACCATGGCTCATATACAAAGGAAGCTTAATCCCCAGTTGCTGGACATTTCTGGCAACAACCGCCGGGCCCGGATTGGTTCCCCAGCAGATAATGGCCTGGCCCTCGCCGCCGCGGATTTTAGTCAATTGGGCTGTCATGTCCGTATCTTTGGGTCCGTAAGTTTCATCAGAGATTATTTCTATGCCGAAATCTTTTGCTTTTAATTTAAGCTGTTCTCTGCCGGAAGAGCCAAAACCATCGGAAACTGTCAGAATGGCAATTTTAGCAATCTTCTGCTTTTTCAAGTAATCAAATATTCTGGCAACGGCCAGAGCATCATTTTGTGCTGTTTTAAAAACCCATTTTTTTACCGGATCGGTAATCTTGATACCGGCGGCACAGGAAACAAGCGGTATTTCAGCTTTTTCTACTACCGGTATGACCGCCATGGTATCGCCGGTTGTGCTGGGACCGATGATGGCGACAACCTTATCGTCCTTAATCAGTTTATTGGCCGCTTGGACGGCTTTAGTTGCGTCTGCCTGAGTGTCATAGACGATAAGCTCAAGCTTGCGGCCTTTGATTCCACCGGCCTTGTTGATCTCTGTTACCATCATTTCGGCGGTGTTTCGTTCCGGTTCGCCTAAGAACGAAGCTGGCCCGGACACGGAAAAAAGCGCCCCGATTTTAATGGGAGGAGCAGCAAACGCTGCTCCGGCAATAAACCCGACAACTACCACGGAAAGAATTGACCCAAACATTTTTTTCAACATATACAATCTCCTTTTCAAAATATTATACCTGTTTTGCTAAAAATAAAAAAGCCACGGTTTCTTTATCTACCCGTGGCTTTTTGTGACCTATTGTTGAGTTGTCTCAGTGTCGGGCAGATCGATATTGAACAGTATAATAATAGTAATAGCCATAATAGTTATGGCTGACATTATTATTTGAACTGTAATAGTATCTGCTGACCATTTTTGCCCGCGTCCTTTTAATGTAATTTGCTTTTTATTAGTAGACCGTAAACCATATATCACCTTTTGTGTCAAATAAAAAAAATAGCATGATTATTTATTTACTTTGCTTTTGATAGACACCTTTTTTATTGAGCATGTCCGTCAAAATCTGACGATCTTCCTTCTTAACATTACTGTAGTTGACAAGAATTTCCCTTATCTGAATATTATCATCCTGGCCATTTTTTTTTAAATGAATGAAAAAATGTTTGTCCTGATTTTGGATAGACCAGAATTCCATTGTTGAATAATGTATTTCCTTATTCGCAAAATTTCCTGTTCTAAACATTATGTATTCCCCGCTGAGGATGATCATCGGAGTTCTGGCCACATAGACAGTGACGATTAAAAAGATTGCGCCTAAGAGAAAAGCGACAATTCCCAGAAGCTTTGTTTCTCCTGATGAAAAATATTGTATTCCGACGATAAAACAGCCAATGGCTAGACAAATAGATATAACCGCATGCCGCGGTCTTTCATATATTTTAATATCCATGTTCATATTGTAACTGCCTCATGTAGCTTTCAGCGCCTTAATTTTAAAGGGAATATATTTCTTTTCTTGTAAAGTAATAACTATTCAAACAATATTGCAAGTACTTTTTGACTTGCAATTTGCTGACTTAAGGAAATGCGGCTTGACAAAAGGCTGCCGTCAATCCTATAAAGTCTTCAAAAACAAGGTAAATAAGATGACGGAAAAAATACGAACACGTTTTGCGCCTTCGCCCACCGGCTTTCTTCATATTGGTGGCACCCGTACCGCCCTTTTTAGCTGGCTTTTTGCCCGCCATAATGGTGGCGAATTTGTGCTGCGAGTTGAGGATACCGATCAGGTTCGCTCTACCGATGAATCAACAAAAGCAATTCTAGATGCCATGACCTGGCTTGGCCTAACCTGGGATGATGGGCCATACTTTCAGGCACAACGTGTCGATTTGCATCGGGAAATGGTGCAAAAGCTGATTGCCGAAGGCAAAGCTTACTACTGCACATGCACCGCCGAAGAATTAGAAGCAAACAGAAAACAGGCACTGGCTACAGGGAAAAAGCCTAAATACGATGGCACCTGCCGCGACAAAAATTTAAAGAAATCACCCGGCAGCGTTGTGCGCTTTCGCGGCGCCCAAACAGGTATAACTGTTGTGGAAGACCTCATCAAAGGAAATATCACTTTCAATAATGAAGAGTTGGACGATTTGATTATCGAACGCGGCGACGGTTATCCCACCTACAATTTTGCCGTGGTTGTCGATGACGCGCTCATGAACATTACGCATGTAATTAGAGGCGATGATCATGTCAACAATACCCCGCGGCAGATTTTGATGTATCAGGCTCTTGGTTTTGCTGTCCCTAAATTTGCCCACGTTCCGATGATCCTTGGTTCCGATAAAGCACGCCTGAGTAAACGGCATGGTGCAACATCGGTAATGGCTTATAAGGAAATGGGCTTTTTGCCGGAGGCAGTGGTCAATTATCTGGTGCGCTTGAGCTGGGCGCATGGCGATCAGGAAATTTTTTCCCTTCAGGAGCTGATTGATTTATTTGCCCTCGACGCCGTTGGCAAATCACCGGCTGTTTTTAATCCTGAAAAATTACTCTGGCTTAATGCGCACTATATAAAGGAAGCAAGTCCGGAGCGGTTAATGGAAGAGATGCAGACCCTTTGGCCTGCGGATGCCCCAACAGACGACACCGCATTCATTCAAAAAGTCATTGCCGACTTGCAACCGCGTGTCAAAACGCTGGTGGAAATGGCCACGATGGCTAACTTTTATTTTGCCGAGCAGGTGCAATATGAAGAGCAGGCTGCGCAGAAGTTTCTGGTGCCCGACGTAACCGCCCATTTGCAGGCGATGCTTGCCGCGATTCCTGCGGTGCAGAATTTCAGCAAAGACGGTATCGAAGAATTCCTCAAGGCTTTCACACTGGAGCACGACATCAAGTTTAAAGTGATCGCCCAGCCGCTCCGGGTTGCCCTGACCGGGAAAACCGTCAGTCCCGGCATTGATGAAGTTATGGTTACGCTGGGCAAGGATCGCGTTGTTCAAAGAATTAACGCCGCAATTGCCTATATTGAAAAAAATATTTCATCTTGACTTTTGTAATAGGATTGAATAGATACTCTGCCCTTAATGTTTGATGGGTGATCGTCTAGCGGCAGTAATTATGGATATGAACCGTGTTGATTAGGTTCGAATTCCGGTCACCCAGCAATTCCTTGGTCCCATCGTCTAGTGGTTAGGACGCTGGCCTCTCACGCCGGAAACCGGGGTTCAACTCCCCGTGGGACTACCAAAATAAAATCATGTAGTTATGAATAATATTTTTGCCTTTTACCCATAAGCAAGAAAGAACTTCCAACCTTTGCGATAAAAACGGGTTTATTTATCCCCTTCTGAAACGTTCCAATTGCCCCATTTGCCCGTTTCGATCTTATTCTGGCAATACTGACCAGCCACCTGGATTGTTGTTGTCCATAATTAATCGAAACCTGCAAGAATTAGGTACATCATTGGTACAGTCGTCGTAATGTTTCCCTTTCAGAGAAAACTCCGCACACACGCCTTCCACTCGACAATTGGTCGGTATGAATAGGTTATTGATTATTTGGGGTTCACAACTAAAATGCTTGCCGGTCATAGAATGCACATGCGCATATTCGGGCGAAGGGGTCCCTTCATCATATTGTATTGAGATTTTGACTGTGGCGGGTATTTTGTTGTTTATTGCTACACCATCATTACACATACCTGCATTGCATATGGCGGTATTGGACAAAATGAAAATAGTGATGACCATGCACAATAATAGAGGCATGTTGATCTTGATAAACCGAACTTTTTTCATTTCCATTCTCCCTGCTCTTAATCGTTAAGACACTTATTTAAATCGATATGATATTGCTTTCAATGAAAGAATTATAACGGATGAGAATCATGGCGTCAATGATAACTTAAAGGAGAAACAAGTATCCAATTTTTAGATATAGTCAAGGCGGCACTTAACCCATCTTCCGCAGTTAAAAAATGGCAAGGCTGTTATTTCAGATATTTACGA
>CAZYIE010000046.1:7413-25232 GCA_964646755.1 uncultured Smithella sp. | reverse complement strand
CTGCTCTTGAGGATAAAGCGGCAAGCATTCAGAACGGCGGAAGTGAATACAGTATGTCCCCAAAATGGCTCAACACTGCCTGGTATCCGGACGAATTAATTTTGATAAATATATGTGCAGGAGATCAAATAGATACTTTTTATCGGGAAGCAGAAGCACGGCTCGTTTCCCTGGCGAAAAATTATCCGACAGATATTAGGCCGCAAGTAATTACCGATGCTGTCCGCCTGAACCGCGCAGTCTTGAAACAGCCATATCTCACTGACAATACCAGCATCCAATGCACTTATAATATCTGGGAAATCTATCAGGCAGCTCTGAGCTGTGAGCAGGAAGAATTGGCAAAAAGTAATTTTAAATACGAAATTGACAGGACATCTCAACAATGGACGTCCTGGAATGACTGGTGTCGCGAAGTAGTTTGGTATGGCAATAAAAAAGGTGATTATATATATCCCGTAAAAAGGAGTGTTTGATGATTGATCCTGTACAAATAAAAAGCATTCTGTCCAAAGGAAAACCGGAACCAAGAGACGTACCTTGGTGGGGTGAGCCTAATTTTGGTGGCTGGTATACGGAAGCGGAGATAGAAGCAGTTGTCAAAGCAATCCGGAGTTCAATGCACTGGTCGCAAGGTTTTGGACACGGCGGGTGTTCTAATGAAATCGAAAATTTTGAAAATGCGTTTGCGAAATATTGCGGTGCTGATTACGCGATCGCCATTACAAGTTGCGGAATAGGTTTGGATATAGCAATGATGTGCCTGGATTTGCAACCGGGCGATGAGGTAATTGTTCCGGCGATAAACTATAAAGCATCGCAAATGGCAATACTGGGCCAGAGAGGGAAAGTGGTTTTCTGTGAGATTGATTCCAAAACGTTAAATGTCGATCCTGAAGATGTTGAAAGAAGAATTACACCGCGCACTCGCGCCATATGTCCTGTTCACCAGACAGGTTTGTCCGCACCTATGGACGAGTTATTGGATATTGCCGAGCGTCATCCTCACCCTGAGCATGGGCCTCTCAAAGTTATCGGGGATGCGGCTCGAGCCTGTGGTGCAGGTTATAAAGGGACAAAAATTGGCGCGAAAGGATGGCTTACCGCGTATAGCTTCCACAGTCAAAAACTTATGACCACTCTGGGTGAAGGCGGCATGATTACTACTAATGATCCAGCTCTCGCTCAAAGGATTCGCGACATGAATCATTTTGGCGGCGAATCCGGATGGGGCTCCAACTATAGGATGAATAAAATACAGGCAGCAGCAGGGCTTGTGCAGCTTGGCCGCCTTGATGAAATGAATGGCATGCGGCGTAAAGTTGCCCATCACCGTAACCTTCTTCTGGGTGATGTTCCCGAAATTATTCTGCCTTATGAACCGCCGGGGTATGAGCATGTGTACTATGTTTATCCGATATTGGTCCAGCCCCGATGGGCTGGTGAAAAGCGCGATAAGCTTCTTTCCATAATGGAGAAGAACTATGGCATTGTCTGTAGTGTAACTAACAAACCGACGTATTTACGGTGGTCTTATATTGGTAAAATGTGCGGAAATCCGGGCCTTCCCGTGTCCGAAGATATAGGAAGGCGGTTGCTTTGTCCTCCGCTTCATCCTCTGTTAAATGATGATCAGGAACTATATATTTGTGCCAGTTTATTGGAAGCGATACGCATGGTCAAAAAGGAGAAATGATGTCCGCTTTCAGTAAAACTGAAGATTTGCAACGTGCTCTGAAAGCACTTATTCAAGTTACATCAGTCGAAGACATCAAGGTTGTTGATAATTTTATTAGGCACATAGCTGTCGAGACCATAGTGGCAGGCCCTCTGACCTTTCAGCAATTGACTTTCCATGATGCACCTAGTCTGTTTGAATTTTATTCGGAAGGGCTTTCCGAAATGCCGCGGCATATGTTTGCGCCTTATCCGCTTTTCCATACGCCGCCGAGCTCTGCCGATGATTTGGCAGAAAGAATTGCGGATTGGCAGAAAGAAAAGGATTGGACAGCTATTAATCTGCTTAAGGACAAACGAATAATCGGGTTTGGCCTGTTAAAGAGATTCCGTTCCGAGCAGGCAACAAGCAGCATAGTCATCAGGGATGAATTTTTAAAAAAAGGTTTGGGCGGTCTTCTGCAAAATATTATTGTCGAGCAGGCACGGATGCTTAAGTTGCCCGGTTTTCATGTTAAGATAGTATCGGATAATCTGGCCTCTGTAAGACTCCACAAGAAGTGCGGTTTCCGGCAGACAAGAGTGCTTTCACCTCCCCTATATGATGAAATATTAGAATATCTGAGTGCCAGAGACAAAAAAAAGGTAGAAAAGAAGTTAGCAGGCATATTGTCGAAATGGTGATAAATTTTTGAAAGGAATAAACATGGAAGTCGCAAAGACAAAATTGGACAAGGTTTCGTTGATCAAGCCGCCGACGATTTTTGAAGATTTCAGAGGGACATATGTTGAACTATATAATGATAAAATTTATCATGATGCTGGAATCGATGTAAAATTTATTCAGGATGACATCTCGGTATCTTCCAGGCATGTGCTGCGTGGAATTCACGGTGATACAGAAACCTGGAAATTGATTTCCTGTCTTTATGGGAAGTTCTATCTTGTTGTGGTCAATTGGGACAAGGATTCTTCCCAGTTCGGCCAATGGGATTCTTTTGTATTATCTGAGGCCAACAGGATGCAGGTACTCATACCACCTAAATTTGGTAATGGTCATCTGGTTTTAAGCGAGCAGGCAATATTCCACTATAAACAATCAACAAATTATAATCGTGCCGGGCAGTTTACATTATTCTGGAATGATCCTCAGTTGGATATATGGTGGCCCATAAAAAATCCCATTTTATCAATAAGAGATGAAGGACAGCAAAATAAATGACTGCTGGATTGCAGATAAGAAAAGCCACATCCGATGATACTCGGGGAATGATATCGTTGTTTAGTTCTTCTATTGCTGTTACAAAATCATCTTCCTTTTTTCAATGGTGGAACAGTATTCCTTCTGTTACCTATTGTGCTATGGAAGGCGGGGAAGTTGTAGGCATGTTTGTTGTTTTAAAAAGAAAACTCATTAATAATTTGAATTGTGGTGTGTTAATGGGATTACTAGTAAACAAGAAGTGGAGAGGGAAAGGACTTTTTCAAGAGTTAGGCAATAAAGCAATGGACTATTTTGAGGATATAGATTTGTTTTGTTGCCTGACAAATGAACTTGGGAAAAGAGCGCTGGAGAAAAACTTTCATTTTAGAACTATCAGTAATATAGAAACAATGAACCTTGCTATTGATCCCGATAATGTTCTTGCTGATAATATAAGCACTCCGATAAAAACGAATACTAGATTTATTAATTTCACATCGGGGGAAAAAGACACAATAATGTTTTTAGCTGATGAAACATTTCGACAGTGGAGGTACGGTGCTCACCCCCTATATGTATATGAAATGATTAATATTGATTCTAATAAATTTGCAATTATCAATAAATTTTACGACAAGGAAACAAATATAAGATATGTTGATATTGTTGATTTTGAAACCGAAAAACTGGAGGAAAAAAGACTGGCAGACATAATTAAGCGCACTTATTCGAGCTTACCAAAAGATGTAGATATGGTAACTATCCAGGTAGTCCCGAATAGTATATTGCATACAGTCACCAAGAAAATCGGTTTTCTAGAAAGTAGCATTAAACATTGCTTCAGTGTTAAAGTAAAAAAGCCAGACAATGAATATCTTTATGATTCTGCAAGATGGCTAATAAAATGGGGGGATTATTTGCGGTGATTATCACAAGAACACCTTTTCGTATTTCTTTTTTTGGTGGTGGAACTGATTATCCTGTTTTCTATAAAGAGCACGGTGGTGCAGTTTTAAGCACGACCATCAATAAGTACTGTTATATAACATGCCGTTATCTTCCACCGTTTTTTGATCACAAATTTCGCATCAGATATTCAAACAGGGAAGAAACACAAACAGCCGATCAAATTGTTCATCCTTCCGCACGTGAATGTCTGAAATATATGGGGATCGAAAAAGGCGTGGAGATAGTTCATACCGGCGATATTCCAGCCTTGTCCGGTATTGGATCAAGCTCTTCATTTACAGTAGGTTTACTTAATGCCTTATATGCATTGAAGGGCGAAGTTGTTACGAAAAGGCGTCTTGCCTTTGATGCCATCCATGTTGAGCAGGATTTGATCGGAGAGCCGGTAGGATCGCAAGATCAGACTGCGGCTGCGTTCGGTGGTTTTAACCATATTGAATTCGGCGGAAGAAAAGACGGTATTTTTGTACAGACCATCCCTGTCAATGAAGAAAAGCTGGCTTATCTTCAAAGCAGTCTTCTGTTCTATTTTACAGGTTTTCCCCGATATGCAAGTGAGGTATCTAAAGAGCAGATTGTGCAAACGCCAAATAAGATCAAGGAACTTAACGTGATGAAAGAAATGGTTGATGAGGCCATAAATATCCTTAATGGGCCCATCGAAGGATTAAATGAATTTGGAAAATTACTTCATGAGTCGTGGATAATAAAAAGAAATCTGACAAAGCTAATTTCCAATGACAGTATCGATGATATGTACCAAGCAGCCATTGGCGCCGGCGCCATTGGCGGTAAATTGTGTGGAGCGGGTGGTGGTGGATTTATGCTTTTATTTGTTCCTCCTGAGAATCAGGTTAAAGTAAAGGAGAAAATGAAAGAATTACTGCTTGTCCCTATGCGCTTTGAAAATTTGGGGTCACATTTGGTTTCTTATTCTACATAATGATAAATATACAAAGTGAACTAGAGAAAATTGATGTTGTTATTCTCTGTGGAGGTTTGGGCACACGTTTGCGCGAAATCAGTCCTGATATGCCCAAGGCCTTGATGCCTTTTGCCGGCCGGCCTTTTATTGATATTCTGATTGAATCACTTCTGCCCTTCGGGTTTAAAAGATTTATTCTATGTGTCGGACATCTGCGAGAGAAAATCCGCGAAAATTTTCAGGAGAGGGAGTATGAGGTTGTCTTTTCCGAGGAGGAAGAGCCACTGGGAACGGGTGGAGCTCTGAAAAATGCCGCTTCCATGATTACCGGCTCATTATTTCTGGTCATGAACGGCGATTCCATTTGTCCGGTTGATTTTTCCCGGTTCCACTCTTTTCATTTGCAGAAGGGGGGAATTGTTTCCATTGTGCTGGCTGAACCTCAACCGGGGCAAGAGTATGGAACTATTGTAGTGGATGAAAATCAACGTGTTATAAGCTTCAGAGAAAAGAAAGAATGTCAAGAGAACATGTTTGTCAATGGAGGCATCTATCTAATGAAGCGGGATGTTTTCGAATGTATGCCTGAGACAGCACGCTTCTCATTGGAAAATAATTTCTTTCCGAAAATTCTTTCCGAGGGTTGTTATGGTTTTCGGACAAATGCCCAGGTGATCGATATTGGAACACCGGAAAGATATTTGCGTGCTCTGCAACGATTGTCTATCCGTGATTCACGCAAATAAGTATTCCCGCTTATAGTGAGTAAAGCTTAGCGTTAATAGATGATATGGTCCATAAGCTTCTGCAATTCGCGGCGCAGCTTGGCTTTAAGGCGATAGAGTAAAACCTTTTTTCGGTATCCCCATAACTCGTTTTTCCCTACTTCATGAATCACATTCGAATTGCCATCCCTGAACCGGTGAACGATTTTTCCTGACAGGAATTTTCTGCGGTATTCTTTGATTTCACGATCGTAATCCTTGGTAAGAGAATCCAGAATATCGTGTAGGCGTTCCTGCATCTGATTTTTGTGCCTGGTGCCGTAGTATGAAATGATGGGAAGGAAATATGGCATGTGTCCCATCGTATTTAACCGCAAAATCAAACCAAGAGATGCTTGAAATCGATAAGGATCAGAGGCATCATTTTTAGGGAAATATTTTTCGAAAACACTTCGGCGAAAGATTGCGTTTGATTCCTGTCCGCTTTTAATTGCCAGCCAGAAGGGAAGCCATTCCTGTTTTTGCGGTGGCGGGTTCTGGAGATATTCCGCCCAGAGGATTCTTCCCAAGTTACCATCTTCAGATTTATCCTGATTGACCCCCCATACCCATGAAACCTCAGGGTCAGAATCCAGGATTTCGGCAGCCTTTTTGAACCAATTGGGGTCGGAGATGCCGTCAGAGATGGCTAGATAAACAATATATTCCCCGTCGGACATAAAAAAAGATCGCCAGAGCGCTTCATGAGCAGGATTGTCACTCGTCTCCTTCTCCGACACCCAGCGGATTTGCGGATATTCTTTCAATATTTCGATGGTCTCGTCCGTTGAACCACCGTCTTTAATTATTAATTCATAATTCTTATAGGTTTGACAGAGAATTGATCCAATAGTATCTCGTAAAAAAATACCGCTGTTCAGGCAGAATGAAATGACGGATATTTTTGATTTGACTATAGGTGTCGTTTCATTGGCGATGGACATTGTATTTATCCTTTTTAACTTTTATGACGACTTTATGCACTTATCAATTGGCAAAAGATATTATTTTGTCATGTTGTAAAAAGATATAAAAAGGGCAGAAGTAACCTGCCCTTTTTGGGTTATTTAAAGTCAGGAGAGCGAATCTACGCTCTTTCTAAAACCAGAGACATTCCCTGTCCGCCGCCGATACAAAGGGAGGCAAGTCCAAGTTTTAAGTCTTTCTTCTGCATTTGCATGGCCAGCGAATAGGTAATGCGTGCGCCGGAACAACCGATGGGATGGCCCAGAGAAACTGCGCCGCCGTTGAGATTGCATTTTTCGCCATCAACGCCTAACTCTTTCATGCAGGCCAGTGACTGAACGGCAAAAGCTTCATTCAATTCTGCCAGATCAATATCCTTAATGGTCAGATTTAATTTCTTGAACAATTTGCGGGTTGCCGGAATCGGTCCCAAACCCATATAGGCCGGATCCACGCCGCCGCTGGCACAACCTTTAATCTTTGCCAGTGGCGTTAAACCTAATTCTTTGGCTTTCTCTGCGCTCATAATCAGAACGGCGGCAGCTGCATCGTTAATCCCGGAAGCATTGCCTGCTGTTACTGTTCCATCTTTTTTGAATGCCGTCGGCAGTTTGCTCATCTTCTCCAGTGATGTATCCATGGGACGTTCATCTACAGCAAATACCTTGGGGTCGCCTTTTTTCTGGGGAATGATTACCGGGACAATTTCATCCTTGAAAGATCCGTTGGCGATGGCTGCCCTTGCTCTCTGGTGGCTTCTAAAAGCAAACTCATCCTGTTCCTGACGGGAAATCTTATAAAGAGCAGCGATGTTTTCCGCGGTCATACCCATATGGTAGCCGTTGAATATTTCATAAAGACCGTCATAAACCATCAAGTCGGTAATTTGGCCAAAGGGCATGCTCATGCGATAGCCCCAGCGCGCATTGTTTACGCCAAAAGGTGTATTGCTCATATTTTCCATTCCGCCGGCGACTAAAATATCCGCCTCACCGGCGACAATAGCCTGTGCCGCAAGGGCTATGGCTTTCATTCCCGAAGCGCATACGATATTGACTGTATAGGCATTGGTTTCTTCCGGCAAACCGGCGAAAATAGAAGCCTGCCTGGCTATATTCTGTCCCTGTCCACCCTGTAAAACATTACCCATGATTACTTCATCGACATAAACCGGCTTTAGTGAAGAATCATAATCATAGTATTTCTTATTGATTTCCGTCATGTCGAAATTGCCCAGAGCGTCCGCGCGGCAGCTTTTTATTAAATCATTAACTGCCGGTCTTAAACCTGCACGCTTTAAGGCTTCCTTAATTACCAGTGCGCCCAAGTCAACTGTCTTCACTCCCTTCAGTGATCCGCCAAACTCTCCTATCGCTGTCCTTGCTCCACTTACAATTACTGCTTCTTTCATATTCTTTCTCCTTTATTGAAGTAATTTCATTTTATTCTCCTGCCGTGCTTTCGCAGACAACCGGCAAAGGAAGAACGCACTTTTTTATAACATTTCCCATGGTTGATAAATACATAAAGTATCGGATTAATCCACTAGTTTAGTCACAAATTCAACTTCCCGTGGCACTTTGTATGGGGAAAGATAAGTCCGGCAATACTTCATGATTGTTTTGTCATCAACTGATACGCCATCTTTTTTTACAATTTCCGCTTTAACGATTTCTCCCCGCATTAAATCGGCTTTTGCGACTACCTTGGAAGCAAGAACTGCCGGATGCTGATTCAAAATATTTTCTACTTCCCGTGGATATACATTAAAGCCACTGGTAATAATCATTCTTTTCTTCCGGCCGGTAAGAAATATGTAATCATCTTGATCCATTTTGCCTAAATCGCCGGTGTAGAGCCAGCCATCTTTAATAACGGATGCAGTTGCCGCATCATCTTTATGGTAGCCCTTCATGACATTTTTACCCTTCACAATAAGCTCCCCGATTTCGCCCCGCGGTAGTTCGCGACCGGTTTCATCGACAATCTTAATTACTGCGTCGGGAATTGCTGTCCCGATTGAGCCGGGTTTCTGTACCATTCCCCGCCTTGTAAAAGAGCAAACAGGTGCAGCTTCCGTCAAACCATATCCTTCCAGAATTTTTACACCGAATTGTTTTTCGAATGTTGGTATGAATTCCGCCGGCATCGTTGAGCCTCCGGTAACACAAACATTCAGTGAGCTTACGTCATATTTTGCCGCTCCTTCAAAGAACATCATCCCCAGGTAAAGGCGCGGTACAGCACAAATATAGGTTATTTTTTCCTTTTCAATGATACTGAAAAGGCTGTCCATGGAAAATGCATTTATCATCACTACGCTGCAACCGCAACGTAGAATGGCTATCATATTGGCAGTTGCGCCAAAGGTATGAAATAAAGGGATCAGCGAGAGACCTTTATCTTCGGAGGTCCTTTGAATAAGAGAAACGATGAGATCAGATTGCGAATAAAGATTGCCGTGAGTAAGAACGGCGCCTAAAGGTTTGCCGGTCAGGCCGGATGTATATACCATAACCGCCGGATCCTCAGAGTCTATTGCAACTGCCGGATTGACAAATGGTCCTTCCTGCAAGGCTTTCTGAAAGGAGGAATTTTGATCGCCGGAGTCAACAATAATCAGGCTTTTGCAGAAGGAAAGCTTATCTTTAATTTCTTCATATTTTTTTCGGGCTGATTCCATAGTGATAAGCACTTTGGCATTACTATTTTCCAGCAGGTAGGAAAGCTCATAGGATGTAGCAGCCGTATTCAAAGGAACGGCAACTGCTCCCATTTTTGCTGCGGCAAAGTAGCAATAAATAAATTCCGGGATATTGGGGAGCATCACAGCAACTTTATCGCCTTTGGTCAGGCCTGCTTGCTTTAATAAGTGGGCAATGGCATTAACAGAACAGTTGAGCTGTGAATAATTGATGCGCTGGTTTTCACAAATTAAGGCCGGCCTATCCGCGAAATTTTGCGCAGCGTTTTCCATTAACCAGGCTAAATTCATTATTAAACTTACCTCCGAGGGAATTATTAATTGCTCTCTTAACATAAGGAAGCAGGGTTTTTCAATAGGATAAACTCAGTCTCAAAACATTAATAGGCGACACCATCCTAACTCTCCCACATAGTTTGAAGTTAAAGCTCAGTTAGGATGATTTAAAGGCGGATGATTTATCCAAGTGGCCACTTCGCAAATGGAAGACCCTTTGAACAAATATTGAATATGTGAGGGTGTTTTGCGAATTATTCTGGCGAGCATTCGCATATTAAAAAACATAATTTCCACACCCCGATTATCAAGCGCTCGCCGTCCTTTCATGATCGAATATAGTTTGTAATTGGACGTATCAAATTCAATCAAATTATCCGGTCGTTTAGCTTTCAGGAATACACCTTCGACTGCCGGGCTTTTCCATAATTCTTCAATGATGAAATCGGAAAAAATGGTTTTTATATCTTCACTTTCATATCTCCAATGATCCTCCGGACAACCGTGAAAACCGCAACCCTTTGACGGTACGGTTATAATTACCCGTCCACCTGGTTTAACGATGTGTTTTATGTTGGAAACAGCTTTCCGCCAATTCTTAACGTGTTCCAAAACCTCAGTTGCAATAACCACATCAAATGAACCGTATTCAAAATGATCTAAAAGAGCCGTTACATCAGCGACAAAATCGACACCAGGTCCCGCTGCAATATCAACACCTACATACTTGCGAGGGTTTAATGATTGGACGTGAGGTCTCATAGATCCATTGACGTCATAAGCTCCGACCTCTAGAATGTCTTTGCCTCTGATATCATCTTCTTTTATTACTATTCGTCCGAATTCAGTATCTGCACGATTACACATTATCCCTTGCCTCATGTTTATAAACGCTAAATGGCATTAATTATTTGATAAAACAACTTTTCTTTTCCTTGTGGCTAAGTATATACAATTGGAAGGTCTTGTGTCAATGAAATAGGCTGTTAGTGCGTTTGTTGGGCCTATTTTGCTTGTCTGGCCATATTTTCCCTTACAATGCATAACGATATTACAAAATGAGTACCTCCCTCCACAATTAGCTAAATGCGACCTAATAAGGTTAAGAAGGAGAACAGGTGAAAAGAAATATCTCCGCAGTTTTTTATTTCATTGTAGTGTGTGCTTCCCGCTTGGGTCTCTGGATTGAAAGTGATTGAAAAGATACCCTATTTTTCTCTTAAGGAATGCCAAGTAAAATAATTATTGCATTATTCCCATTATTCCAAAAACCTTGGCAAAACGCATTTCCCACGTGTGTTCACGCAATGAACGCTCAAGGCCGTTTTTTCTGATGGTTTCCGCTGCGGCGGGGTTTGCCAGATAATACTTAATCTTGTACACAAGATCATCAATGCCGGAGTATGTTAGTATTTCTTCACCCGGCCGGAATGCTAAGCCCAGTTCCGGATGATCTTCCGTCAGATAGAGGCCGCCGCTCATGGGGATTTCAAAATCGCGTCCTTTGAGGCAAAATGTATCTTGGAGGCCGGATACACCGCCAAACCCCAAATTTATTTTACTCCTGGAATACATCTTTACCATTTCTTCTGTGGTAAGAGGCCCATCAGGCCAGCCAATACCGTTAGCTTTCACGGCAATTCCGCAGTTTTGCAATTCGGAAATTACTGTTGCCCGGTTGCCGTAGCATTGTCCAATAAAGGAAACGTCGATTGTCTTTTCGATATCATAAGGTTTATGAATTTGCGGATTGGCGGCCTCAGGAAGATAAATCGGCCGTGCGCCTTCGACGCAATATTTAATCAAGGCATCTTCTGTGCTGGTCCAGTTCAGATCAAAATGGCGGCAAATGTCTCTGGCGCCGAAGGCTCGTCCGGAGCGTATTTTGCCGACAAAATGTTCCTTATCGTTAAGGGCAAGATTAAGCAGCGGCACACCATGGCGTCTAATTTCATGCAGAGTTGCCGGTTCCACCAGTTCTCCGGATACATAGGTGAAGATTATGTCAGCTTTTTCTTCGGCCATCCACGTTTTGACCTGACGGATCAATTCGTTGTTCATAGCGGCTTTTAAAGATTTGCGCCAGTTTTTACTGGAATGATTGAACTTATCAAACCAGTCATAATGCCGAACATGGCCAAATTGCTCCAAAGATGGTTTGAGCGCCTCATTTTCCCAATTGTAATGATGATAAAGAGCAATAATGCTCAGCTTTCCTTTTGCTTTGACGGCCGTATGAGGGAAAAGTGATTTCAACTCTTGCTGTAGCGTTTCTTCGTTAGGAATAGTAAGTCCCAGGGAGGTAAATTTCCTGGTATAATATTCATTTTCTTTCTGCAACCTGCGGTTGTTTTTCCAGGAGCGGAATTGCCGGCGATATTTTTTTAGAGGATCATTCATTTTTTTCTCAACGTATATAGTCGTGCGCCATTGGATTTGTCCACGCGGCCGTTCATCATATTCAAAACATGTCCGGCATCGATAACGGGAATGGAAAAAGTTTTGGCCACATCAGCGCAAATAAGCAGTGCCCCCACTCCGGCACCGGCAAGGCACAAAGCGGTATCCGGCGGAATTTTGTTCAAAATATTATTTTTGTCATTTTCCCAGCGTGTGGCGACATACTCCGGCGGAATGTCCACAAATATTAAATGGGGATGGCTGTTAAATTGAGCAAACCAGTTGAGACAGCGCTCTGGATTGTATTCCGAGTTTAAAATGCAGATTTTTTTGCCGTTCATTGTGATGGCAAATTGTGCAGAACTCAAATAAGCATAAATAACATAAAAAGGAACATAATTTTCCAGTTTGAGGTTTATACCGTGTGTGTTGAGAAAATTGAGAAAATCTGTACCTGATGAATCTTCTTTTGCTCGGATGAAAGAAAAAAATCCTTTTGTGTGTGTATGAGAATTTCCCGGAAAAACAAGAGGGGCAAACAGACCATTGACAGCCAGATATTGCATGGCCGAGATGTGTTGAGGCATGGCTTTTTTAATCTCTGCAACCGATCCGGCTTGTTTATAAAGACCATTACAACCCAGGGTGTAATGGTAAAAAGCATATTCACCATCGGCAAATCGCACAACCGGCAGAGGCTGCTTATTCTGAAGAGCATGATCAATCCGCTGCTGCAGAAAACGGCAGTAGTCGTCACCAGTCTTAATATTACTGGCAAAAAGACAAAATTCCTGCTCCAGAACCTTATTGGAAAAAATTCTGGCCACGGGTTCATTATCAATACCCGTAATGGCCAGCCGGTTGAAATAAAAAGATTTATCGGATATCAGACTATCAAGATAACGTTTTTTATCCATGAACTCAATCCTTTTTCCTGGCGATGACTGCGTAACTGCCTCCGGAGTAAAGCTGCGCGACGATTCTGGCCACAGCGCCCGGTATTGCTGCTTTTTGCAGTTTTGCTTTTACGTATTCCGACAGATAACTTTTCCGGCGGATAATTTCAAAGCGGTGTTTCTCAAGCAGCTTCGCCAGTGATCGGGGGGTGAAATGATGAAAATGAAACGGCAAATCCCATTGAGGCCACTTGCTCCAAGCCTTGCGTGCATCGTACCCTTCATGATTCGGTACGTCAATTACCAATATCCCATTTTCTTTAAGCCAGAGGTGGGCCATTTGAATATATGAATTGGGATCGGATGTGTGTTCGAGAGAATGCCACAGAGTAATTACATCATAAGATTCGGCACTAAGCTTAAGGTTATCAACCTCTCCCAGGTGCACAGGTATTTTAAGCTCGGAGCTTACGTAATCGGCTGCAGCAGAGGAAATGTCAATTCCCTCAACTTCGTAGCCGGCTTGCCGGCAAGCCAACAGAAAATAGCCCCGGCCGCAGCCAATATCAAGGATTTTCCCTCTTTTTTTGAATTTGCGGAAAAAGCGTAAACGGTGATTCTCCTGCTTCAATCGTTTCTTCATTTCCGTAGAGGTAAGAGACAGCACATCATCATAATGGCTTTGAAAATATGTTTCTGCATAGAGTTTCTTTAATTCATCTTTTTCAGGATGGGGATCAAGAATACCCAAACCGCATCCCTCGCATTTATAAACCTTCCATTCATCATTGGTATAAAGAACGGAGCGATTAGTGCTGCCGCAAAGTATGCAAATACTATTTACATTATTCATGCTTTTCAATTATAATCCTCTTGTCATGCCTTTTGTTTGAGATCCTATCAGCAGTAATTGAGAAGATCATGTTATGTGGTTCATAGTTATATATTAGACATTTTGCAAATCAGATGATAGCGATCAATTTTACTTTGCACTATCGTTTTATTCCGTGAAAATGGCAGCGAAATTCTTAAAGGTATTAGCCGGAAAACAGCCTTCAATCTTTCTGCTCTTTTAATACGGGTTATGGTAGCTGGTAAATAATGCTTTTGGTAAAACAAATATTCAGCCTTTAACTTTTTCGCGTAAAGAGCGGCCGGCGGTGTTTGAACTTCGCTTTGTCCTCCCCAGTGAAAAACTTTTGCGCCTTCAATGTAGCCTATGGAAAAGCCTTTTTCCCGGATGCGCCAGGCCAGATCCTGATCTTCGCCATAGAGGAAGAAATCCTCATCAAAACCTCCCAGTTCCACAATCAGGTCATTGCGGGCAATCATAAAAGCGCCCATAACACAGGCAATTTTGCCGGCCAGTCCAGCAAGCTCGCTTTTGGCAAATTTTTCACCGGGATATTTATAAGAAACTGATGGTTGTAAACTGCCATCAGGGTTGAGTATTTTTGCGCCGGCCAGTCCGATGTGCAAATTTTCGTCCATATAGGAAACGGCTGTTTGCAGAGTATCTTTAACAAGAGCCGTATCAGGGTTAAGAAATATAATATACTTGCCGCAACAGTGCGGCAGTGCCTGATTGTTGGCAGCGCCGAAGCCTTTATTCTGCGAATTGGCAATCAGGTTTACATGCGGAAAGCGTTCGGCAATCAGAGCCACACTGTTATCCGTCGAAGAGTTATCCACAACAAAAATTTCTTTTCCCAACCCATCTTCTGTTTGCAGAGAAGCCAGGCAGTCCAACGTTAATTTGGCCGTATTGTAAGAAACTATTATTATTGAAATATCCATTACTTTATTTCCTTGATAATGCTCTTATATACTTTCGAATATTTCGCCACTACTTGATCCCAGGTATTTTGAGTCGCTGTCGAATAAGCCGCATTGGCAAACGGCCTGCGGATATTTTCATCCAGGAGCTGCGCAATCCTGGCGGAGACATAATCGCTGTCGGAAGTATCACTGACAATGAAGCCATTTTTGCCTTCCTGCACCAGATCTTTAGCTCCGACGTTGCAGCTGATAATTACCGGCAGTCCCGCTGCCATTGCTTCCAGAACAACCATGCCGAATGTATCAAATTTGGAAAGCATAACATAAAGATCACTGGCTAAATACATCTGGATCATTTTTTCTTTATTTACCGGACCGGTAAAAATGACATTAGAAATTATTCCGGCTTCTTTGGCGAGTTGTGTATATTTTTTTATATTTCCTTTGCCGGCAACAATGAGCTTGAATTTACGGTTTTGTGCTTTTAATTTAGCCAGAGAAAACAAAACATCATCAAGCCCTTTAATCTCAAAATTCATCGAAGCAAATAAAATTACAGGCTCAGCTAAGTTAATGCCTAATTCATGACGAATACTATGACGGACAGAAGTTTTATCCTGTTTGGCGTAGTCCCGTAAATCGACACCGGGGTGGATAACTTCAACAAGGCCGGGGTCAATTTTATATTCTTGCAGAAAAATATCTCTGGTCAGATTGGAGACGGCAACAAATTTTTTACAGTTTCCTTCATAGACCAGCTTTTTTTCTACCCAGGCCGTGGCTAAGTCATAAAGGCTCATCCGTTTGCGGCGGATATGGTGCACCCAGTAGCGATGGGGTATGCCGTGGAGTGTGAAAACATCGGCGGCAAAAATTCTTTCATGGCTGTGGACAAGAGAAAAATTTTCTCGCTTGATCTGGTTCCGGGCAAAATGAGCGAAGCTCAGTGTGGTCAGAAATTTAGGGAAAGAGATAATCGGTACCCGATGAAAAGTTATCGGAGCGGCTGATTTTTCCCAGCGGTTAGCATAAACATGAAAATCACATCCTCCAGATGCGATGAGCCGAGTGGTTAACTCGGCAACAAATTGCTCGGCTCCGCCGATCAGCCCATATTTTGGTATAACTACGGCAATTTTCTGCATAAAATAAATTTCATAGAGCTATTTTTGAAAATAGCTCTAACATAGATAATGGAAAAAATCATGTTCAAATATTGTTAAATGGCTTCTTGCATTATTAAAACTCTGTGTGATAGAGGTTAAAAATAATCTGAGAAAAGAAATGTGATTAGATTGTTTATGAGTATCAAGGATTTATTTAAAAAAGCGGCCGACGAGTACGCGCAAGAAACGGAGATGTTGAGTTTTTTGCCGGAAAATCGTTACAATGAAAATATATTTGTAACGCAAGGTCAATACGACTGGCTTTCCGGGCAGCTTCTCTACTGCCTTATCCGCTATTTGAAGCCGAAACGAATTATGGAAATTTCCACATCTGCCGGATATGCAACAATGTTCATGGCCCTGGCTCTGAAAAAAAATAAGGGCGGGATAATCTTCTGCTACGAGATTGATCCGAAAGCTGCAAAATCAGCTGCCAGGAATTTCGCCGATTATCACGTTAACGATTTTGTGAAACTTCATGTTGGTGAGGTAAAAAAGACATCTTTACCAGCTCCGAAAGATTTTGATTTGTATTTTCTCGATAGTCTGCATACGGACACTTTTGCCAGCTGGTTCATAGAAACCCATGTTCTCGAGGTAATGCGAAGCGATGCCCTGTTTCACATGCATGACATCCTGCCGCGTCATGCGCGTGTGCGCTGTTTTAATGGTCCGCCTTTTGAGGGCACTTTGCTGGATCCCCATCCTAAGGTATCGACAAGTAAAAAACTGAAAAAAGCGATAAAAAATATATTGCAGATTGAGGAGCAGTTGGCAGATGATCGAGCGCCACTTTGTCTTTATCCGCCAATGTCCGAAAAAGACTTGCCGACCTACGATGGTAACTGCACGACAGAATCTTTGCTCGGCAATAATATGGCTGCGGTTATGAATCCGGAGGATTTAGTTTTTTTATATGATGTGATTAATGACTACCCGGACCTCGAACCGGCAAAATATAATTTTTTAGTTTATGGACGCGCTGATCATAAAAATATACCCATGGAATGGAATAACTCTTTGTGGCGCAGTGTTAACGCTGTGAAAAAAGCATATAAGATTCTGGCCGATAAAAAGATAAAGCCGGTTTACTAAATTTAGCAATTCCTGATTAATGGAGAGCTTTGTACAACCATCTAATCATCATAAAGGGCGAAGGAGACTGTGCCGCAATCATTATTTGTCATTGCGAGTTCACGACAGTGAACAGCCTGCCCGGCGTATTCCGGGTGGCAATCTTAATGTATTCAAAAGTATACGAGATTGCTTCGCTCAGCAAATTCGCTCGCAAAGACATTACGACACAGTGTTGAAGGTCGGTATCCAGGAAACGCATGATAATGCTGGGTTTGCAGTATGGGGCAGGCTCTTCGTTGTGCTCCGCTGGAATTGAATCCGGCGTATGCCGGGCGGAATGACAAGATTGTTAGCTTGGTGAAGCTGTGCAAATCTCTGTATTTATCAATCAATCAACAACAGGATAGCATAGTGAAAAGGTATTATTACTTATTCAAAACTTTTAAAAACTGGTGGCTGTATCTTCTTTACAAGTACGGCCTTGCTGATATGGAGACACTTGTTTTTGAGTCGCGCAATGGTGTAATTGTGGAGGTTCCCGTAAGGCTTGTGCAGACATTCAAGGAAATTTTTATGGATGAATGTTATTTGGCCGGTCTGGAACGTGATATTTTGCAAGGTGCAACGGTCGTGGATATTGGCGCTAACGCCGGTTACTTTTCTTTGTTTGCCGCTGCAAAGTTTCCGCATTCCCGGATATTTTCTTATGAGCCGGTGCCGGTTAATTATGCCCAGTTGCAGCGTCATTGTGACCTGAACAGTCCTGCGCATATAAAATGCTATCAGCAGGCCGTTGCCGGAAAGAATGGAGAAATCGTTCTTTCGTTTGATACGAGTGATTCTTTTACCACCAGTGCAACTATGTTTGCGCCTTCGAATGTTGGAGAAAAATCATTAAAAGTTCCCTGTGTTTCGCTGCGAGAGGTGATGGATCAAAACGGCATAACAAAATGTGACTTGCTGAAAATGGACTGTGAGGGAGCGGAATACGACGTTTTGTATAACTGCCCTGTCGA
>CAZYIE010000046.1:0-7403 GCA_964646755.1 uncultured Smithella sp. | reverse complement strand
GTCGAATATCTGCAACGCATAGATCAAATTGCCATGGAAGTGCATCGTGGTGAAAAAGAAAACCAGAATATTGATGCGCTGGAAGCTTTTTTCCGGCAGCTGGGTTTTTCTACCCGTCGCCGGCCGGTCGGTATGCTCTGGGCCTGGCGCAATTAATTCTTTCATTCGTAATTAAACATTATCCTTCCAATTAAGCCGTGCTGTTTTCCGATTTGTCCTGCCCGGCTATATTCCATAAAATTGTGATCATGGCCAGTATTGTATAAAATGTTATAACACGAGGTCCGAAAGTGGTATCCGCAAATAACGCCGGAATCATGAATGACACAAAACAGGCAAAAAGACAGATTGCCCAGGATTTGTAATATTCGCCTTTTTTCAGTTTTATTATCCTCCAAAGCATCCAGAGAGGAGTGATCAGTATATATAAAAATAAAATAAGGCCGACAATGCCGGTACGTACTGCAATATCAAGTATTGTATTGTGAGGAGAACCAATCAACATTCCTCCTAATCCTCCTTGGTATTTCGCGGGTAATTTGCTGTCATATTTTTTTAAATCAACAAGATTTGCGTTTCCGTAAATTTGCATGCCGAAACCAATGCCCGCAATTGGATAATCTTTAATTACCTCGATTGTCAAACGGTTCATTTTAATCCTTACGTCTTGCGTAAAGGCATTCATTGTAATTCTTTCTTTTACCGGCATAAAAATAATTAGTAATATAGTTACTATAATGAAAATCGCATTTTTTTTATTGTGAAAACACATAATCACCAGTAATGCAAAAAACCCAAGTAAAGATCCTCGGGATTGAGTCAATAATGTTGTGACAGACATAATAACAAGGGAACTGGCGAGTAAAGTTTTATGAAATAAATTTTTGCTTTTATATAAAAAATGCAAACTAAGGCAAATGCCAAATATGGTAATAAACCCCAGGTAGTCAGTATGCATTTCTTTCAAGGTATGACCTAGTCTTGCGGAAAAGGGTAATCCTTCGATAAAGTAATACACAGTAAGCGCATAAATAGAAAAAAAAGTTGCAGAAGCAATCGCAAGTAAGGCTAGTATTTTAAGTTTTTTAGGTGAATTGAAATAATTGACCAATAAGTAGAAAATAATTATATATTTCAGTAAATGACTGCGTAGATCATGAAGAGTGTTTTTAAAATCAAGGGTGAAGAACAAGCCCAAAGCCGCCCAAAGAAAAAATAACAGGAAAGGCAAGGCAAGCGGCGAACGTAAGGTAAAGGACGTTTTTTTAAAAACAAGAAGCAAGATTAGTGATAAAACAGAAAAATAAAAACAAATTTCATTAACGGCAGAGAGGGGCAAGGGATTTAATAGAATATATGCCCCCATTAGTATCGGGATGGCATAATTTAAAGCACTGAAAAATGTTTCAATTCTATCTTGATTTGTATGCGAAATTGAGGACATGGTTACGCTCCTGAATTAATAATTGAAGCACATATCAGAATGGCATTAAAAATTCATTATAAATAGGATTATAATTTGCACCATTGATAAATTTATGTTTAGATTTAGCAATACCGGAGATTAATACAATGGTTCAGAAAAAGTGATTTTGCAGTGATGGATAAAAAAAATATAATTTATCAAACGCACAAGAAGATAAAAGAAGCTATCAGTGCGCGAAAAAAAATAGTTTTGTGGAAACTGGCGGGAAGGCCTATACCACCACCGCACATAGTTAAACAGAAAATTATCAAGGAATATGCCCAGAAGTATAAGCTGCATACTTTTGTCGAAACAGGAACATTTATGGGGGAAATGATTGATGCAGTTTTGCATACATTTTCTAAAATTATTTCGGTAGAAGTAGATCAGGCCTTGGCCGAACGTGCGCATAAGAAATTTTCCGTTCATCCCCGTGTAACTATTATGCGGGGCGATAGCGGCAAGCTATTGCCGGCGATTGTCGCCGATATTAAAGAACCATGTCTATTTTGGCTCGATGCCCATTATTCTGGTGGTGTGACGGGAATGAGTGATTTGGAAACACCAATAATTAATGAACTGGATATTCTTTTGGATGATCGTCAGCCCGATCATGTAATTCTCATTGACGATGCCCGGGAGTTCACCGGCAATAATAATTATCCTGCGGTTGCGGAAGTAAGAAGAATAATTGCGTCAAGGCATCCAGGCTGGATAGTGCAGGTTAAGGACGACATTATTAGAATCCATCGGGCCGGTATTTAAGGAGAAGCTTTTGGAAAAGGTTCCTCTTTCCGTAGCAATCATTACAAAAAATGAAGAAGAAAATCTGCGGACATGTTTGCAGAGCGTCGCGTTTGCCCGGCAAATTGTTGTTGTTGATTCCGGTAGCACTGATGGAACATTACAGATTGCCGCCGAGTTTTGTTGTGATATCTACAAAGAGACCTGGTTGGGATTTGGCCCGCAAAAGCAACTGGCCATAGATAAATGCCGTGAACAGTGGGTTTTAGTGCTTGATGCCGATGAACGGATTCCTTTGGAAACAGCGGAAATGATCAAAAATATTATAACCGATTCCAGCAAAACGGAAGCGGGATTCAGCTTTCCCCGCAAAAATTATTTTCAAGGCCGCTGGATCAAGCATGCCGGCTGGTGGCCGGATCGGATTATCCGGTTATTCCGGAAAGAATCAGGCCGGATGACCGGGGCCTCCGTTCATGAAGCAGTGGAAGTTGACGGCCTCGTCGGCGCTTTGGATACTCCCATCGAACATTTTACGGAAAGCCGTTTGAGCAAAATTCTGCAAAAGATTGACAGATATTCTACACTGGGAGCCCAGGAGGCATTTAAAGAAGGCAAGCGCTCGTCAACCGGTGTTGCCTTCCTGCGGGCTTTTTTCACATTCTTTCAGGATTATTTTCTGCGGGGCGGTGTTCTCGATGGCATGCCCGGTCTCACCCTGGCTGTTACTGATTCCGTCAATAAATTTTTTAAATATGCAAAATTGGCCGAACTTACCAGAATCAATCGTGGCGGTAATTAAACAATGAAAGAGCGCGATGGTGATAAACAACCCAATCAAATTGATGTATCCATAGTCATTGTTAACTGGAACACAAAAGACCTTTTGAAAAACTGTCTTAACTCCGTCTATTCAACTATAAACAACTTGGTATTCGAGATTATAGTTGTTGATAATGCCTCTTCTGACGGCTCTCTGGAAATGCTGGAACGAGATTTTCCGCAAACAATCAGAATCTGTAATTCGAAAAACAAAGGTTTTGGCACAGCCAATAATCAGGCCTTTGCTGTCATGAAAGGCAAATACGCCCTGCTTTTGAATACAGATGCTTTATTGACGCCGAAAGCTGTAAATAAATTATGGAGTTTTTGTGAAGCAAATAGTCAGGCGGCAATTGTCTGCGGGCAATTGCTAAATGAAAATGGGAGCAAACAAAACTCTATCGCATCGTTTCCCGACTTGCTGACGTTGGCCACCAATACATCACTGCTGGAGTATTTATTCCCCGATAAATTTCCCAGCAAAAGATATGAACATGAAAGGCCGATAGAAATTGATTCGGCCATAGGCGCCTGTATGATGATCCGGAAAAAGGCATTGGATGAAATCGGTGTTTTTGATGAGCGCTACTTTTTCTTTTTTGAAGAAACTGATCTGGCTTATGCAATGAAACAAGCGGACTGGAAAATATATCACATTCCGGATGCTTATATTTATCATTTGCAGGGGCAAAGTATCGGCAATAATGTAAGCTCAAGAATTGAATTTTACCGATCGCGGTATCAATTCTTAAGCAAATGGCACAGCCGTTCTTATTATATTTGTGCAAGCGGAATAATCTTTATGCGCCTTTTAATTAACTGGATATCAGCCGGTATAGCAAGCGCCGTTACCTTTGGTCTGGTTAAAAAAAACCGGCAAAAATTTGCTGTATATTCCCAATTGATTTTCTGGCACCTGAAGCGCGATAAGCGGCAAAGTTAACACATCTCGACTATTCCGTTTTCCAGGGGCTCCGCTTGACAAATAGTCCTATAAATAGTATTGTAAATAACACTAACAAAAGGGTTATTAAATATGACGCAAATAATTACAGCCAATGAATTAAAAACCAAGGGTGTTTCCATTTTAAGTGAAGAGACTGCCGATGGATCTGAAATAATTATAACAGTCAGGGGGAAAAATAAATATGTTGTTCTTCCCATCGAGAAATATAATTATTTAAGAGAATGTGAATTAGAAACGGCTTTACTGGAAACCAAAAGAGATATTAAAGAAGGTAAATTTATTAAAGAGCCGGTAGAAAAACATATTGCGAGAATAACTCGTGGCTGACATAATATATACCGATAGTTATGTAAAGCGAGCTAAAAAATTTATAAAAAAACACCCTGAATTAATATCTCAATACGAAAAAACATTAAAGTTAATAGAACTGAATCCAAGTCACCCTTCATTACGATTACATAAATTACAAGGGAAATTAACTGAATTATATTCAGTTTCAATTAATATTTCTTATCGTATTACTATAGATTTCTTAATTGAAGATAACAAAATAATTCCAGTTGATATTGGAAGTCACGATGATGTTTATTAGTGGGTACAAACTGGTTGGATTTTTTATGAAATTTCATGTTAAGCCGCTGTGCAAAAATAACTTGGTCAAATAAATGCTGAGAACGGCATAAGGAGCCGTAACGAAATACAGAAAATGAACAAGTTATTTCTTAACGGCTCCTAAGAGGTGAGCAATGGAAGATTTATATACTCTCTGCAAAGGATTTACTGATCCGGTTTTTATAATTTTTATCCTGCTTATAGTGGCCTTGATCCTCTGCTTTATCGGCAGCAGGAAAAAGAGCGGTGTTCTGATGTTAGGTTTGGCTATTGTTTTGCTATACGGGGTAAGCATTGCACCAGTTGCTAATTATCTGGCCTATTCTTTGGAAAAAGATTATTTCCACGAACCGGAGGTAAAAAAGCCTATAGACGTCATAGTTATCTTAGGCGGAGATGTTAATGATATTAATGCTATGAGTCGTACTTTTGCGTCGGAAGCATCTGCTGCCAGGCTTCTTCAAGGGGTGGAAATATTTAATAAATATGGGGCAAAGTATTTTATCTGTCAGGGCAAAGGAGTTGCCAAAATGCCGGAAGGTGAAGTAATGGCGCAAAAGGCATTGGCATTGGGAGTGCCGCAGGAAAAAATAAGAATTGATGCAAAATCGAATAATACTTGGGAACATGCAGTGGAACTCAACAAAATGTTTACAAATAAAAACATTTATATCGGAATCGTTACCTCCGGGTATCACATGAAGAGAAGTGAAAAAGAATTTAAAAAATATTTTAGCAATGTTGTGCCGTTGCCGGCATCTTATTTGTATTCTTCGCCGTCCGGGAGAAATGTGCTGAAATACGTTCCCCAAACAGCAGCACTAAATGCAACGGCAGCAACATTGAGAGAAATAATCGGGTCAATATGGTATGAAATGAAAGGTATATAAAAAGGCTAAAAATTTCACTTTATTTGTCGTCCTACTGGTGTGTGACTTTCAGTTTGCTAAAAACGGCATCCACTTTTTTCATACAGGGCTTATCTGTTTAAAAAAATTCACGTGTTTTTCCTTGACTTTAAGTGATAATTTCATTAAATATCATTGCGTTCAAGTCATGAACTGATGGGGTTGTTATGGCAATTCAACGAAAAATGAATTCTGAAGCTGAAGAAACCCTGATGGTTCTTCGGGAAATAGGCATAAATCCTCAGTTGACTCAGAGAGAGTTGTCCTCACGCCTGGGCTTGAGTTTAGGCAAAATAAATTTTTTAATTAAAGCAATGATTGAAAAAGGCTACATTCAAGCAAAGAATATTAAAAATTCCAGCAACAAAAGTTCCTATTTGTATTTACTTACCCCGATGGGCGTAGAAGAAAAAACAAAACAAACCTACCATTTTTTAGAACGAAAAATGCAAGAATACGAAAAACTGGAAATTGACATCAAGCAGTTGAAAAAAGAAGTTAGTTTTTCCGATCTTTCAGATAAAGATCGGAATATTGTTTTGTAACGTGGAATAGAAGATTATAACTATTTATAAGCAAACGGTTTTTATTTGTGGATGCATGCCGATGTAATCCAGAGAGCGGAGCTGTATAAGCTCAACTACGAATTATTAAGGAGTTAAATTATGAGCAAAACATATTGCAGCGGAGGAAAACCGCCGGCTTGTTCGTTTGGTCATCGCTATAGAAGAAAAAAATGGCTTAATACCGGGGTGATATTCAAATATCTTGTTGTTCTCGGGGTATCTTTTTGTTTCTTCGGGTGCGCGCATAAGTCGCCGGGGACATATCAACATACAGAAGCAGTATTTTCCAAAACCGGAAAAATATCAGTTATGAAATTTAATAATATCGAATCCCCTGCCTATGGTCAGGAAGCTGCCAATTTGCTGGCTTTGGCTTTTATGCATAAGGGATATAGTGTTATCGATGCAAGCAACGTTCTGTCTGTAGCCGACCAGGATAAATTATACAGTGGAGTTCTAACCAATGAGATCAAAACAAAATTCAAGAATAACGGTGTCAATGCGATCGTTATGGGGACAATACATGACTATTCCTGCACGAATGTAGCCTCCAACTTTTTAGCTTTATTCTCGATCAATTCTTACTCGCAATTATGCCGTACTGCGATTTCCGTAAAGATGATAAAATTAGATTCGGGAGAACTATTATGGGGTGTGAGCAGGTCTGGCGAGGATGGCGGTGACAATATCAATGCCGGCAATGTCCTGCGGAACATGATCCAGGAACTGGAAAATGAGCTTCCGGCTGACGCAATTAAACAGCCTGATAAATAAGAAATAAAGGCGTTTGCGGCAGTTTATTCTCATTAACAATCTGTGGCAATGCAGCCAGCGATGATAAAATCGCATTGTCCATAAGTCTAGAATTTTGGAGAAACAGATGCAAAAAATACGGGAAAAAAGAAGACAGCAAGGAGGATTTACCCTTGTCGAAATTCTCATTGTAGTGATGATTATCGGGCTTTTGGCATCGTTTGTTGCGCCGAACCTAATCGGTCGCTATGAGCGGTCCAAGGAAGAAATTGCTAAAGCTCAGGTCGAAATGCTTTCTTCAGGCGTTCTATCCTTTAAACTGGACATGAACAGATATCCGACTAATCTCGACGAATTGCTCAAATCTACCGATCCGAAATGGCGGGGCCCCTATCTTTCCAAGCAGGAGCTTCCGAAAGACCCCTGGGGAAAGGATTATCTATACAAGACTCCAGGTGATCACGGGGCATTTGATTTATACTCCCTCGGGCCTGACGGCAAAATGAACGAAAAGTCGGCAAAAAACTGGTAAGCATGTCTTTAGTACAGATTCTAAAAGATAAATA
>CAZYIE010000045.1:20600-25516 GCA_964646755.1 uncultured Smithella sp. | reverse complement strand
AAGGCCAGAAAGATACCCAGGCTGACCCGGCCAAACCAGGTCTCAAAAATGGTTAATTCCTGAGCATAGTCTTCGCGATAATTACCGCAGGGATGAAACGAAAATCTCCTCATCTATACCCTCTCAATTTCCACAAGACCAAACAGGCCATAAGGTTTAACCAGTAAAATAAAAACCAGAACAATATAAGGCACTACATCTCGCAATGACGGCGATAAATATCCCCCGGTGAATGTCTCCAAAAGACCAATGATGATACCACCGATAATAGCACCGCCGATGCTGTCGAGACCGCCTAAGATAACTACCGGAAATACTTTTAGGCCGATAGAACTCAAATCGTGGACATTAACACCGTTAATAATTCCCAACACAATACCACTCATGCTAGCGACCAGGGCAGCAATTGCCCAGGACAAGGCGAATACGCGCCGGACATGAACTCCCAGGGATAAAGCTGCTTTTTGATTATCGGCCACTGAGCGCATGTAAATTCCCTGTGCTGATTTTTTGAAAAATAATCCAAACAAAACCAGGAAGAGAACACTGATAACCAGAGTGGCTGAATATACAGGAGCGATATAGATTGCCCCCCATTTCAGAGCCAATGATTCCGGTAAAAAATCAGGATAAGTATGCAGATTGCCGCCCCAGATGAGTAAAATGAGCCCTTTGAACATGGCAGCAAGACCTACCGTAAGCATGATAACAAAAATCAGTTTCTCCCCGATGAGCGGCCTTAAAAAGAATTTTTCAATGAAAAATCCCAGAATGAAGCAACCGACCAGTGTCAGAATAAAAGCGATTAAAACTGGCAGTCCGGCCCAGGTAATCAATGCCAGGAAAAAGAAAGCTCCCAGCGCCAGAAGTTCGCCATGGGCAAAATTCAACACACTGGATGATTTAAAAATCATCACAAACCCCATGGCTGATATGCCATAAAGAAGTCCGACGCAAACGCCGTTAACCAGGAGCTGAAGAAAAAAATCCATTATAAAATCCTTTATCCTACCTGAATTATGTTTACTGTTGTTTCAATTTCACCGATACGGCCGTCACGGTAACGCACCTTGCCCTGTACCCTAACATTTTTTTCATTATGGTACATGGCCTCAATAATCTTAATATAAAGCCCATAAACAAAACGCCGCCGTACTTTTCCCGTGCGGGTAAGCTCTTCTTCATCGGCATCGAGTAATTTGTAAAGCAGAATAAATGTTTTGAGTTTCATCAACTTGGGAAGTTGTTCGTTAACCTTCCGGACTTCTTTTAAAATAAGTTCTTCAACTGCCGGCTGCTGCGCAAGATCCATATAAGTTGTATAAGGAATCATGCGCTCTTCCGCCCAATTGCCGACGTTTCCCAAATCGATATTGATCATTGCGGTTATGAAAGGACGGCTCTCGCCGAAGATGACTGCTTCTTTAATATAGGGGCTGAACTTCAAACGGGTTTCAATAAAATCAGGTGAAAAAGCTTCCCCGCTTTTATTGCGGATAATATCTTCTTTGCGGCCGATTATTAGTAAATGGCCATCGGCATCAATGTAACCGGCATCACCTGTTTTCAGCCAGCCATCAAGAAAAGCATTCTGCGTGGTCTCATAATCGTTATAATAGCCGGAAAAATTGGCCAGGCTCTTGACCAGAACTTCCTGATCATCGGCAATTTTTACTTCTGTCTGCGGCAAGGGTTTCCCGACAGTTTCCAGTTTTACTTCATTATCCGGCTGGATCTGGAAGATACCGCCGGCTTCCGTCAAACCATAACATTGTTTGAGATTCAAACCGATGGCGCGGAAGAAAAGAATTACATCAGGGCTGATGGGGTGGCCGCCGGTAAAAGCGCTGCGAAAATGGGAACAGCCCAGGCGATCCAAAAGCGGGCGGTAAACAAGAATAGACATTAATTTATATAAAAGATTCAATGAAAAATTTATTTTATGTTTCTGGGCAGTTTTCTCGACAATTGTTTTACCGACCGATTCAGCAAGGTAAAACAAATTTCTCTTCAGCCAACCGGCATCAGATATTTTAACCCGAATACTCGAAGCCATGTCCTCCCAGAAGCGCGAAGATGTTATAATTATGGATGGGCCGATATCACGGAAATCTTCCAGTACTGTTTCGGCTGTTTCGGGGAAATTAATCGTCATGGCACTTTGCAGGGCAACACCCAGACACCACATTTGATCGACAATCCAGGCTGGAGGCGATATGGATATCCAGTTCTCGGCAGGCTGAATATTATTGGCCTCCGTCCACTGCCGGGCAATGGAAATTAAATTGCAATGCGAAAGCATGGCTAGTTTGGGAATGCCGGTGGTTCCCGAAGTCTGAATCATTACGGCAATATCATCGGGCCGGCCTTTTTTTATTTCTTCTTCAATGAAGTTTTTATTCCCCTCAAGAAATTTTTCACCGGTTTCCAGCAGTTGGGCATAGCTCATAAGCCAGGGATCATCCTCGTAAGAAGTCATTCCCGTAGGATCTATGTAAACAACTTTCCGAATGAACGGCAACTTATCTTTTATTTCCAGGAGCTTATCTGTTTGCTCCTGATCCTGCACCACTACAATCGGGCAATGAATACGGCCAATCGACGTGCTTAATTCTTCGGCGACAGATGATGTAAATAAATTAAGTGTTGTTGCACCCAGAGCGTGGGCGGCGGCAGCCGAAAACAACCATTCCGGATGATTCTCGACGATTAGACAAACAGCATCGCCACGCTTGAGCGAAAGCTCGGCAAATCCGGCAGCAGTCTTCGCCATGTAATGATAATAATCTGCCCAGCTGTATTTCTGCCAGATACCATAAGCTTTGTCCCGGATAGCTGTTTTTGTGTCGCCATATTTCGACAAATTTCCGGCCAGTATTTGGGGAAGCGTATTGTAGTTGTCCAGCTTTTTTTGCATCGTGAAATCCAAGCTATTTCGCTTATTGCCAATCTATCTATCTACAAAGTCTCTACATCACCCAGATATGCTTTAATTACATCCGGATGATTGCTGATTTCCGTGGGCGTTCCTTCGCCCAATTTTTCACCAAAATTCAAAACCATAATGCGTTGGGAAATGCTCATGACTATGGACATATCATGTTCAACTAAAATCATTGTGAGCCCCCAGGTTTGATTTAATTCCAGGAGGAAACGAACCATATCTTCTTTTTCTTCCAGATTCATTCCGGCAAAAGGTTCATCTAAAATGAGCAAACGTGGTTCCAGAGCCAGAGCCCTCCCCAGTTCCACTCTTTTCATCATTCCATAGGGCAGAGATCCGACAGTTTTTTTGCGGATGGGTTGCATTTCCAGAAAATCGATTATTTCTTCCAGAATTTGCCTATGGCGGATCTCCTCTTGTTTTACCGCCTGCGAAAATAAACAGGAACGAAGAAAACTGTAATGGCAATGAATATGCCGTGCCAGAGTCATATTGGCCAACACTGTCATTCCTGGAAATAGCTCGATGTTTTGAAATGTCCTGCCGATACCTACCGAAACCAGTTCATGCGTATGAAAGTTGGTAATATCCCGGCCATTGAAAATAATCTGCCCTTTTTGCGGATGGTAAAAGCCGGTAATACAGTTGAGTAAACTGGTCTTACCGGCCCCATTAGGACCGATAATAGCCATCAATTCTCCGGTATGGACATTAAGATCGACATCTTTGACCGCAGTAACGCCGCCAAAGTTCAAACGCAAATCTTTTATTGCCAATTCGGCTTTTTTGTCTTCTTCCCGCCGGTTGCTGAATATTGATGGCCGGCCACGAAAAGCTTTCATGAAAATCCTTCTGGAAGATAATAAAAAACCATCTTCACAGTTAATCTACTTCTTGAGTAATTTAATTTTATCTTTGCCCGGTACATAAAAATTAGTCAATGGCACATATGTTCCGTCTTCCGTAACTTTAACCATACGGGCAGTGAATGATGCACCATGATCTTCTTTAGTGTAAGTAACTTTGGGTATCAGGCCACCGAAATCTTCATTTCTAAATGATTCCATAGCCGCGTTAATTGTTTCCGGATTGATGTTTTTAGTCTTTTCATAAGCGCGGATGAAAGCTCTCTCCATGATCATACCTACCGCAACACCTTCCCAATAAGAAGCATCAAATTTGTCCACTGTTTTGTAACGCTTCCAAAGTTCGCGCATTACCTTCATTCCTTCTGATTTATCTGTCGGCAGAGCACCCGGAAATTGAATTAAAAAGCGGTCGCGAATTAATCCTTTGCTCATTTTGAAGAAATCCGGATCGGTTGATGTCCATGTTCCCAAAAACAACGGACTGTAATTAATGCGATCGGCACTCTTGAAAGCGGTAATAATCGCGGAAGGCAGCATCTGGATAAAGATATATTCGGCACCGGCTTTTTGCAGGCGAAGCAATTCCGTGTTCAGATCAACTGTCTTGGGGGGAAATTCTTCAATGGCTACGATGTTGATTTTCAGTTTTGCTGCATATTCTTTGCTCGGTTCATGAATTGACCGGCCATAGGCATTGTTATAGGTGAGCAGACCGACTTTCGGCGCATCTTTTCCCTTGTGGATTGTCTTAATATAGTCCAGAACGGCATGACAATCCATCTTATAGCTGCCAAAAGGCAGATACATATATTCAAATGGTTTTTCCAGAATTTCCCAACTGGTCGAATAATTGATTGTGGGTATTTTATATTTTTGCACTATGGGCTTTGCAGCCAAACCTTCACCGGCGCCCCAGGTGGCAATCATATCAACTTTATCCTGGAGGGCGAATTTCTGGACGGCGGCAACAGCTTCGGGCACTTTGTATGCTGTGTCCACGGAGATCATCTCAATCTTATTGCCGGATACTCCACCTTTAACTTCGTTGACATAACGGAAATAATCACGCTGGCCTTTTTCATGAAACTGGCCCCAGCTGGAAG
>CAZYIE010000045.1:0-20590 GCA_964646755.1 uncultured Smithella sp. | reverse complement strand
GGCCCGGTCATATTTATTGCCGCGCCAACTTTGATTGTCTTGGCTTGTCCTGTAGTATAACCGGCCAACAAGAAAACTATGGCCATTATTACTGCTAGAATATTATTCTTTTTCATATACCCTCCTCGTTTATAGTTTCCCTTTACCACTTTGCTTAAATTTAAGGCAAAAAAAAACCGTGGGCTGTAACTCAGCTGCCCACGGTTCATTTCCATTTTTACTGGTCATGATCCTGTCAGGCAGACCCTGGCGCAAAAGCTAAAAAAATAAAAAAAAGCTGCCTGAAAAGAAAATATTTTTTTATTCATATTTATAACGACCTCTTGTCTGCGGCATATAGTGTAAATAGCAAGAAAAAGTCAAGAAAAAAATAAATTAAATGAACCAAAAGATTAGATGGTTCATTCCCCTAAATCTTAAGTGATATTCATTGCCATTAATTTTACAGCATCGCTAAATAACACATCCATGCTTTTATCAGAAACGATACGCTCAACATAGCCCAACCCGAAAACGGAATGATTGACTACATCTTTATAACGATATTGATTGTGAATTGAGTAATCCTTGACAGTGGTTGCGCTGTCCCTGCTGCGGTTTCTAAGGTCCCACTTCATTGGAGCGTTATTATCCTGGACTTTAGCGGCAGCAGCCCTTTTTGCCATTGTTTCTTTGAGGGTAAGTGGTCTGCTGACCTTGCTGACAGCCGTTTTTTTTGCTGCCGTCTTTTCCGGACGGTATTTATGTTCTGCACCACAGGTATTACATTTGACCTTGCTTACATTTTCACCAACCTTGAACATGATAACGTGAGCAAGCACCAGTTTGCATTTCATGCAATACGCATCGATATTTTCGCCAATTACAGACACTTGAATCTCCTTTATATTTATTACAATTGATAATGAATTGATATGTCATTGTTTTGTGGTTATTAGAGTATATGGTAAGCGCTCTCTTCTGTCAATGGAAGAATAGTCAATAGGAATTTGCCACCCTGTCGGCAGAGCGTTATTAAGTCTTTTTTTGGTGCTGTTTCAGAATATTGCTCAGGTGACCAAATTCTTCAATTGTCAGGGTTTCGCCCCTTCTCTTGCCATCGATTCCAGCTGTGTCCAGTGCTGATTTTAAATCATAATCAGCTAGTTCTTCCAGGAATTTCGCAGACTTCAAGTTATTAATTAACATTTTGCGGCGCTGGGCAAATGAGGCCTTGACCACTTGGGTAAAAATAGCAGCATCAGTAAGTTCCATTACAGGTTTATCCAGAAAAAATCCTCGAATAACTGCCGATTCAACTTTCGGCTGCGGATAAAAACAAGTAGCCGGGACATCGAATATTTTTTTCACGGAGGCAAACATCTGCAAAAGCACTGAAGGCACACCGTAAATTTTATTATTCGGCACAGCAACCAGACGCTCAACAACTTCCTTTTGCAGCATGAGAATAAAATCATTGATTACAGGACGAAATGTTAATAACCGGAAAATCAATGGACTGGATATGTTATAGGGGACGTTACCTACTACTTTAATTTTACTATTGTATGTGCTTGATAATGAATTAAAATCAAATTGCAATATATCGCCGGAATAAACTTCCACATTACCTAAACCCGCCAATTTTTCTTTCAATACCGCTACTAAATTTTCATCTAATTCCACTGCTATTATTTTCCGGGATTGCTGCGCCAGACATTCCGTTAACACACCAATGCCCGCACCAATTTCCACCACAATATCTTCGTCGGTAATTCGGGAGGCAGCAGCTATTTTTTTGATAATGTTTTGATCCAGGAGAAAAGATTGGCCCAGTTTTTTGCGGGGCTTAATTCCATAATGCTGAATGATTTCTTTTGGTGAAGTCATATGACTAAACTAAGGGCCAACGAGACACAGCATTCAAATCCAGCGAGTCGCTACGGCCATTCTTCAACATAATCTCCCCGATAGCGGCAATCATGGCTGCATTGTCCGTACATAAGATAATTGGCGGAATAAACAATTCCATTTTTCCGGCATCGGCCGCAACAGCAAATTTCTTCCGTAGCCTTCCATTGGCAGCGACACCGCCGCAAACAACGATTCGGTCAATACCATTATTTTGAGCCGCACGAATTGTTTTTTCAACCAGCACATCTACTATTGCTTCCTGATAGCTGGCGGCCACATCCGGCAATTGGCTTTCTTCAAAATCGCGGCCACGTTTTTTCAGCATTGTCAATAAGGAAGTTTTTAAACCACTGAAGCTGAAGTCAGGAGAGTCTTTCATTGCCCGGGGAAAAGCTACCGCTTGCGGATTACCAAGCTTTGCCAATTTATCGATAACCACCCCACCGGGATAGCCAAGATTAAGCAGCTTTGCCGCCTTATCAAAGGCTTCGCCGGCAGCGTCATCCCTTGTCTGACCCAATAAAATAAAATCATGGTAATTTTTGACCAGATAAACATTCGTATGTCCACCGGAGACAACCAGAGCACAAAAAGGAAATTCCGGGGGTTTTTCAGCAAGAAATGATGCGGCAATGTGGCCTTCCAGATGATTAACACCAACCAGAGGAATATTTAACGCGTAAGCCAGAGCTTTAGCTGTAGACAAGCCTATCAGCAACGATCCAATAAGCCCGGGACCACGGGTAACAGCAATGCCCTCAATCTCTTTTAGTGTTACCCGAGCATTGGCTAATGCTTCCTGGATTACCATATTTATTGCTTCAATATGTTTGCGCGACGCAATTTCCGGCACTACGCCACCATATTTACTGTGATCTTTGATTTGCGAAGCAATCACATTGGATCGCATTTTCCCGCTATCGATTATTGCCGCTGCCGTTTCATCACAGGACGATTCAATTCCTAAAACCAGCATAAATTTCCATTTCAAATTATTTCTTTGCCAAAAAGGATTTTCCTATATATAAAAGGAAAGGCTATTTGTAAATAAACTTTTCTGCTTTGTTAATAATAAAGGTTATTTTATCATGGAATTTAAAACTGATTTTTTAATAATCGGCAGCGGTATAGCGGGACTTAGCCTGGCTATTAAAGCTTCGGCGCTGGGTAGTGTTGCTATCGTTACCAAAAAAGAAAAGACTGAATCCAATACCAATTATGCACAGGGCGGCATTGCTGCTGTTACCGATAAGACAGACAGTTTTGCCGAGCACATAAACGATACTTTAATTTGCGGCGCAGGCCTTTGCAAGAAAGAAGTCGTGGAATTCATTGTTCGAGAAGCGCCGCCCCGCATTGCCGAACTTATTGAATGGGGCGTGAAATTTACCAAATCCGAAAACCCACCCTACCCTTATGATTTAGGCCGGGAAGGCGGACATACTCACCGACGGGTGTTGCACGCAAAAGACCTCACCGGCCACGAGATCGAAAGGGCATTGCATGAAAAAGTTGCCAGCCTGCAAAATGTAATTATTTATGAAAATCATATTGGCATCGATTTGATCATGGAAAAAACAGATTCCGGTAAACCTTTGCGCTGCTTTGGCGCCTATGTTCTGGATATAAACAACAGCGATATTCACACCTACCGCGCTAAATATACGATTTTATCCACGGGCGGAGCCGGAAAGGTGTATTTAATTACCACCAACCCGGATATTGCAACAGGCGATGGCATAGCTATGGCTTATCGCGCCGGGGCACAAATCACGAATATGGAGTTTATTCAGTTTCATCCGACTTGCCTTTATCATCCTGATGCTAAAGCTTTTTTAATAAGTGAAGCGGTGCGTGGCGAAGGCGGAATTTTGAAGCTGAAAAACGGTTACCCTTTTATGGATAAATATCATTCCATGAAAAGCCTTGCTCCGCGTGATATAGTTGCCAAAGCAATCGATACAGAGATCAAGAAATCGGGTGATGAATATGTTCTGCTGGATATAACGCATCGCGACCGCGATTTTCTGATCAACCGCTTTCCCAACATTTACAACAAGTGCCTGGAATACGGCATTGACATCAGTAAAGACCCCATTCCTGTTGTTCCTGCCGCTCATTACATTTGTGGCGGTGTTGCCGTAAATGCTTATGGAGAGACTTCTATCCCTCATCTCTTTGCCTGTGGTGAAGTTTCCTGTACCGGATTGCATGGTGCTAATCGACTCGCCAGTAATTCCCTTCTGGAAGCAGTTGTTTATGCTCATCGGGTCTATACAAAAATCTCCGAAGACTTTGCCAATGCTCGGCAAAGTGAAACTTTCATTGCTCCCTGGGATTCCAGTGGAACGACGGAAAGTGACGACAGTGTCGTTGTCACACACAACTGGGATGAAGTTCGCCGCTGCATGTGGAACTATGTCGGTATTGTCCGGTCTAATAGACGGTTGGAACGTGCCGTGCGAAGAATTGAACTCATTCAAAAAGAAATTGACGACTACTACAGAAATTATAAAGTCACTAAGGATTTGATCGAGCTGCGTAACATTACAATTGTTGCTCAGCTGATTACTCACAGCGCCAGCCGGCGAAAAGAAAGCCGTGGTTTGCACTACAATATTGATTATCCGGCAATAAATAATGAACTGAACACAGACACAATAATACTTAAAGAATAAAATTTTATACCCTTCTATGAAAATCAGTCACAGCAAAAAGATTTTATTTATTTTTCTTCTCTGAATACACGGTTAAAGATGAAATCTAAATTCTTTAAAAAATTATTAACATTGAAAATCGACGCCAGGTCTTCCTCTTTCAGATAGTCGGCTACTTTTGCATCTTTCTGCAGCAGTTCCTGAAACTCCAAACCATCCAGAACTGATTGCATCGCGTTTTTCTGAACAATGGAATAAGCATCTTCTCGAGTTACGCCTTTTTCGATTAGCGCAAGTAAAACCATTTGCGAAAAAATAACACCATGGGTCATGTTCAAATTGGACAGCATTTTTTCCGGATAGACGATCAGTTTATCCATCATACCGGTAAACCGGCCCAGCATAAAATCCAGCGTGATTGTGGCGTCCGGCCCGATAACTCTTTCGACGGATGAATGGCTGATATCTCTTTCATGCCAGAGAGCAACATCTTCCAACGCAGCAACTGCATAGGAACGCATAAGCCTGGCTAGTCCGGATAAATTTTCAGACAGTACCGGATTGCGTTTATGCGGCATGGCCGAAGAACCTTTCTGACCCGTTGAAAAATATTCTTCGGCTTCTCTCACTTCCGTTCTCTGGAGCAGCCTGATTTCCTGAGCAAATTTATCAATTGATGATGCAATAATGGCTAAAGCCGTAAAGAATTCCGCATGCCGGTCACGCTGCACGATTTGGGAAGAAACCGGCGCCGGCTTTAAACCAAGCTTACGGCAAACATATTCTTCGACAAAAGGATCGATAAAAGAAAATGTCCCGACAGCACCGGATATTTTCCCGGTGCATACTGATTCCTTAGCATTTAGGAGACGCTGGCGGTTGCGCTGCATTTCCTGATACCAGAGAGCCATCTTCAGACCGAAAGTAATCGGTTCCGCATGAATGCCGTGCGACCGGCCGATCATTAAAGTTTTTTTGTATTCGTGGGCTTTTTTCTTCAAAACAACTAAAAGCTCATCGATGTCGGCCAGAAGAATTTCGGCAGCTTCTTTTATCTGGACGGCATAGGAGGTATCCAGAACATCGGATGATGTCATGCCCATGTGCAGAAAACGGCCATCCTCTCCGACTTTTTCCGTAATGGAAGTTAAAAAGGCAATAACATCATGTTTGGTGATTTTTTCAATTTCATCGATACGGGCAACATTAATCGCTGCTTTTTCTTTAATGGTTTTGATTGCGCTCTCGGGAACATTTCCCAGTTTTACCATTGCTTCGCAGGCAAATATTTCCACATCAAGCCATTTTTGATATCTGTTTTCCGGGCTCCAGATACTTACCATTTTCTCCCGGGAATATCTTGGTATCACATTGTTCTCCTTAAGGTTAATTTAGATTCAGCTACTTAAATTATAAGGCATAATTACCGATATTAAATATTTAAGTTATTATTATTACGACTTGCGGTATTCAGTCAAGAATTAATCTTACCTACCAATTCAAAATTGACAATTTGCTGCCCAAATCATAATTAAACTAAATATTCGGAAATATGATATAAAGAAAAAAGTCGCAATTACAATAAATAGCTAAATATAGCCTGGCAGAAGAAATTATGAACAGATTGACTCATGGGCCAGGCCTGCTGCTCGGTCTTTCAATATTATTTTATGTTATACCGGTGAAAAATTAAAACTATGCAAAAAATACCTGACCCTGAGTGGAAACAAAAAATAGTGGCGCCTTCCGTCGCAATGTCCGGCATTGAACCAGGCATGAGCATTTTTTTGGGAACAGGAGTTGCGGAACCACGGACACTTGTAAAACATCTCTTTTCCGCACAGATGGCTAACTTAAGCGATCTGGAGTTAATCCAGCTTATCAGCCTCGGCGATGTTCTTTCCTTAAGTACTTCCCAAAACAAGCTAAAATTTCGATTAAAGACTTTCTTTTCCGGATGGCTTGCCAGTAAAGCGATTACAGCTGGTTTTGTCGATATGATTCCCTGTCAGTTTTCCAATATACCGCGGCTTATTGCTTCCGGCACACTAAAAGTCGATGTCGCCTTTGTCCAGATTTCACCACCGGATGATGCCGGCTTTGCGAGTCTGGGCTTAGCTGTGGACGTTGCCAAACATGCAATGGAAAAGGCATTTCTCGTTATTGGTGAGATTAATGAAAATGTCCCCCGGACAATGGGCGATACATTTGTTCATGTCAATGATTTTCATTATTTAATAAAAGCAACGGAACCATTGTTGTACTTTCCCCGATGGCCGGTAGATTCTGTAATAGATAAAATTGCCGCCAACATTGCCTCAATTATTGAGGACGGCAGTTGCCTTTCCTTTTTCACCGGCTCACTCTATGAAGCACTTGGTAAGCATTTAAAGCATAAACGCCATCTGGGAATTCATACGTATACTTTCACCGATGTATTAATGGATTTGATAAAATGCGGTGCGGTTACCAATAAGAAGAAAAAATCTTTTCCGGGAAAATCTCTGGCTGCATATGCCCAGGGAACTCCTGAACTAATGCAGTGGCTGCACAATAATCCTCTTATTGAATTTCAGGGGATTGATCTAATTGCTGATCATTTAAAAATGGGTTTAATTGACAAACTTGTTGTTATCTTACCGGCACGAAAAATTGATCTTACCGGGAATATTGCTCTCCATGTCGGTAAAAAGAATGTTACGGCAGGCCCCGGACAAATTCAGGAACTCTTTACCGGTTCTGAACGCTCCCGAGGAGGAAGAGCAATTTTTGCCTTGCCCAGCCGCAATCTGAAAAATGAGTCAAATATCTTGCTTTCCGTTGATAATTTCCCCAACCAATTCACTACAAGAGAATCATTGGATTTGGTTGTGACTGAATACGGCATTGCATCTTTTTTCGGCAAATCGGTCCGCGAAAGAGCGCAAGCCCTGATTGACATTGCCCATCCGGATGATAGGGCCGAGTTAGTTCATGTGGCCAAAGAAACCAGAATTATTTATGCTGATCAAATTTACCTTCAGGACTCCGGCCATTTTTATCCGGAGAAAATAGTCACAACACATAAATTCTCCGATGGCAAAAAAGTTTTTTTCCGCGCTATTAAGCCCTCCGATGAAGAAGCAATGCGGCGGCTTTTTTATCGTTTTTCCGACGATACTGTATTTTACCGTTACTTCAGTCCCATTAGAACTATGCCTCATTCCAAAATGCAGGAATATGTCAATGTTGATTACCGGCGCAATATGTCCATCGTTGGCGTTATCGAAGAAGCGGGAAGAGAGGAAATAATTGCCGAAGGCCGTTACAGTCGCCACCAAGATAATTCTCTAGCCGATACGGCATTTGTCGTTGATGAAAAATTCGTAGGCAGGGGAATAGCGTCATTCATACTGGAAATGCTTGTCAAGTATTCCCGTGAGCAGGGAATTACCGGTTTTTCCGCTGATGTGCTTTGCGATAATAAAGCCATGCTTAAAGTTTATGAAAAATTGCCATTTACTCTTCAATCAAAATTTAAATCTGGTGTTTATCATCTAACCATTAATTTTTCAGAAGAAGAACCGCCTCCAGCTACAAAATAGATGCGCCCCCTTCACTTATCTTTTCTTAACAGAAATGAACCTTGAATTATCATTTTTTAAATGTTAGAAGTTCGCTATTCTGAATGGATAGGCACCTTATAACAAAGGAGATAAATATGAAAAAAATCATTAAATATATGATTTGCTTAATTATTGTTATGATTTTCACCGGATCGCTATGGGCAAAGGATAAATATGTAATAACTGTGTTACCATTCACTTTGAATAGTTCGGAAAATATCGAATATGTCCGACAGGGGATACAGGACATGCTCATCACACGTATTACAGTTTCCAATAAAATTGAAGCAACAGCTAAAGATGTCGTTGCGGAAGAATTGAAAAAATCAAATATCAAAAGTATTTCTTTAGCTGAAGTATACACCATCGGCAAAAAACTAAAATCCGATTACGTGGTTTGGGGTAGTATAACCAAAATTGGCAATAGTATAAGTGTCGATGGTAAATTGGTCGATATTTCAACTGCCAAATCCGATGTTGGTTTTTTCACTCAATCACCAAACATGGATGAAGTCATACCTAAAGTTAACGATTTTTCACAAAGAATTGTGCAGCATATTCTTGGTACTGATCCGCAAACTGCCGTACAATCTACAAATACAAAACCGTCGGTTGCGGCAGGAGTCTCCCGGGAATCACTGATAATTGCCGGAATGAAATCAGGTAAGAGAGGAACGCTGACTTCTGTAATTAATACCGACTTTATTAATACTCCGGATGATCCCTTTAAGCGCAAAGGTTTTTGGATGAGCCAACAATTTCCAACGGAATTTAAAGGCATGGATATCGGTGATGTCAACGGTGATGGCAAAAATGAAGTGGTCACCATCGATGATCATAATATCTACATATACCAAAAGCTTGAGACTGATTTTAGACTACTGCAAAAAATTGAAGGGAAACGATATGATAAATATTTATCGGTTGATGTAGCTGACATCAAAAGAAGCGGCATGAAGCAAATTTTTGTAACATCTGTTAATGACGCGACTCTCGATTCCTTCGTTCTAGAATTTAAAGATGGGAAATATGTAAAAATTGCTTCTGATCTAAAATGGTTTTTACGGGTAATTGATACTCCTTCAGGAATTCCTTTATTGCTATGCCAGCAGTATGGTTTTAGCCAAATATTTGATACTCAGATTTATGAAATGATCTGGAGAAACGGCAAGTTTATTGAGGATCAGAAAATGAAAGTACCTAAAGGCTTGTCTATTTACGGGTTAATCATGGATAATTTTGGCACAGGTGGCAGTGATGAAAAAATCATTGCGCTGGATGATTTAGACCATATCTGTATTTTCAGAAAAACCAATAAACCTTTGAGCCAGATTTTTACTTTTGGTTTTAGAAACGATGATATCATCTGGAGAGGCGATGAAGAGTTTGGCGGCAGTAATAACTACATTGAAAATGTTGAAAATATTAAAAGCTCTCACGTAGAAGGGAATGTAAAAAGTGCTTATCTTAATTTACGGATCCTTACATTTGATTTCAATAAAGATGGGAAAAAAGAACTAATAATTGTTAAGAACTCATCTGCTTCTGGCCGTTTATTGAAAAACATGAAACTATTTACATCCAGTGAAATATATAATTTGGAATGGGATGGTTTAGGTATGTCCGAAAATTGGAGGACCAAAAAAATTAATGGTTATGTCGCCGATTACGTCTTCAAAGATATCGACAACGACGGCAAACCGGAATTGGTTTTGGCATTAGTTTTATCAGTAGGTTCATCTATAAGAGACAAAAGTGTAATTGTCGTTTACAAACTGGACACCGTCAATCAATAGTTATTGACAAAATTAATGTGGTTCTATATAGAGCGTCGTTCATAATTTGTTTTGTCTTGGAAAGGCGGTGTAGCTCAGCTGGTTAGAGCATACGGCTCATATCCGTAGTGTAGCTGGTTCGAATCCAGCCACCGCCACCATCGATCACAAGGACTTAGATATTTTTCTAAGTCCTTTCCTTTTTTTGGCTAATTTTCAATTTACTATGCATCATCGAGATAGAAGAAAGATTAGAAAATATATAATAATTATAACGTGGACGGCTATAACACCCCATTTATGGCGCTGGTAGAATTCGTTTGTCTTTTGAATTCGATGTAGTCCGCCGCACAATCGCCGGAAATTCTCAAGGCCTTGATATTTATTATCATTGTCCGAGACAAAATCTTTTTGAAAAGCAAACATGGGATAAACGGCATAAATATGTTCAGTCAACGGGCGAAACAGGGTATCGATGACAATCCCCTGCCATGGTTGATGAGCCAGGGCTTGAGCGTATTGTCTATTTAAGGCATACGCGTGCGCAAGACTCTGGTAGCGGACTTTTTGCATAAACGGATTAGTCGTTTTCCGGCTGGAACGTATTAATGCCCCCAAAAGCAGCACTTTCCAGTCCGAATGTTCCACTAGAAATTGAGTGCATTGCACGAAGTGCTTAGCTTCGAAACCATCAAAAACAATGTCGTCTTCGAAAACCACAATACTCTCTGCTCCTGCCTCCAATCCTTTACGCAGGCAAGTCATATGCGATTCATACATTCCTTGTTCGACATTGAAGGGGTGAGGTTGGACAATAACAAATTCAACTTTTCCGGTCAGTCCTACTTTAGCAAATGAGGCAGCAGCAGCCTGTCGCCTGTCTTCACGCTCTTCCAGGGAGATGCAGTAAATTCGATCAAAATAGTCCCACCCATTACCCTTTTTCTTCACTGTATCCTCGATCAAACGCCTTTTTCTTTGCAATGCTCCTATAATATGAGTAAGGTAGGCTGTCAAGAAATGGCTGGATGAGATTTTTTATGATTCGAAAGAAAATTGCCAAATACCTCACCGAAAAAAAATATATCAGTGAAATATTGAGTAATCCGGCTGATCTCAGCGAATTCCATCAGCGTCCTACGCCACGGTTGGTTACGGGATTGATCTTGATGGGTTTGAGTTATGTTATTGGCTGGCCGGCAGTGGCCGCTTTGAGCGCTTTGGCAGTCTGGTCTAATGAGCCAATGATCGCGGTAATCGGCTGCCCGACGACCTACGGTCTCTCCTATGTGGTCTTCATTGTCGGCGCAGGGCTCGCACGTGCACCGCACTACATGGGCGCCCTGGCAAAATACACCATGCATGTTTTTCTCAGAAAGATACTATCATAACACCAAACCGCAATCCAAAAATTCTCGTCTAAAATATTAGAAATATTCCTTGACTATATTGTCTATTTTTGATTGATCTTAAAAAAAATGATTAATAAGAACAACTCAAAACCAGACAATTTAAATTTTATACCTTCCGTGTTTATTCGGAATCGTCATCTGCAATCAATTCTTGCCAGCTCCCGCCTGCGCATCCTTGGCAATAATGATTTGTCGGCACAATCTCAGGAAATAATAATTACCACCTCCAGTGGTTCCCGGTTGCTCTCCTTTCTATCCCATCAGGCAAATTCTAAAGGTTTAATCATTTTAATCCATGGATGGGAAGGTTCCTCTTCTTCCGCTTATATACTGGACGCAGGAATTTATTTTTACAACTTAGGCTTTTCCATTTGCCGTCTGAATCTCAGAGATCACGGGAATTCCCATCATTTAAATGAAGATCTTTTTCATGGAGCACTTATTGAAGAAACATTCGATGCCATAATTCAATTGTCTAATATTGCCGTTAATTCACCTGTGTATATTATCGGCTTTTCTTTAGGAGCTAATTTCGCCCTGCGAATCGGTCGAAAACATTCTCAGACACCAGTCAAAGGATTAAAACATATTTTCGCTATCAGTCCCCCTATTGATCCTTATAAAACCACTTTGGCCATTGACAATGGTCTTTTCTTTTATCGTAAATATTTTTTAATGAAATGGAAGCGGTCTTTGATAAACAAACAGCGCCTTTTTCCGCATAAATATGATTTCGGCAAACTGCTGCATGCTAAAACATGCATGGATTTGACAGAATCAATGATGCCATATTTACCTGATTTTCCTTCCTACCGCGACTATTTTAACTTATATACTTTAGATAATGAGTTCTTTCAAAATATTAATTTACCGGTTAATATATTCATTGCCGAAGATGATCCGGTAATTCCGCTGGAAGATTTTAATAAGTTACATGGCAATAAATATGTTCATATATCCCGGCAAAAATTCGGCGGTCATTGTGGATTTCTGGACTTATTCCCTTTTAACTGTTGGCATCAGGAAAAAATTGCCGCGATAATTAATGAAAGTTAACCAGCAGCATATCTCGTGACAATCGTTTTTGCCGAATGTCATTGATTTGATTTCAGGATTTTCATGGATATAACAATTTTCCGACAGAAAGATATACTCCCATTATTTATAGTTAAAAAACTATCTTCAACACTTATTGATTACAAGGAAAAATACCGGCTAATTCAACATTCCTCTACAACTGCTACTCCTCAACTTGCTGCCGGTGTTGTCTTGTTGTTGAATTATAAACAATTAAGTCCCGGTAATTCCGAATATGTTTTTCAACTTATTAAACGTTCGGGCAGGGTCTCTCAAGCTGGTGACGTCAGTTGCCCCGGGGGTATGCTTCATCCGGTAATTGATAAAATTATCAGTAATGTTTTCACAACGGGGCTTGTTCCTTCATTGCATCGACAAATATCCACCGCCATGTCCGATAATGACCGAGAAACAATTAACTTAGTTCGTCTTTTTCTGAGTAATGCGGTGAGGGAAGCATGGGAAGAAATTGGCTTAAATCCTTTTAGAGTTTCTTTTTTAGGCGCCCTGCCCTGCTATTCTTTAACCCTTATTGCCCGGACAATTTTCCCTTTAGTATGTCTTATCCCTGAACCTTTTGAATTCAGATTAAGTTCAGAAGTGGAAAAAATATTAGAAATCCCGGTTAGTACTTTTTTTGACGGTTCCAGATATGCACACCTGGAAATTGAAACACCATTTGGCAACCAGCTTTATAATAATCAATTTCCCTGTATCAGGCTTATCGATACTCAGGGAGAGCAGGAAATCCTTTGGGGTGCTACGTTTCATATCATAATGAATTTTTTACGCACTATTTCTGATGATAGTCTGCCTGCCCCATCTTCATCTTCCACAATTAAAAAAGTCTTATCCAAAACTTATATTTCCGGGGGCAACCGATAAATGACAACATTACATATTAATTCCAGGAGGGAATTATGAGCAAAACTTTTAAGAAAATTTTGGTTGCGAATCGTGGTGAAATAGCCGTTCGCATCATTCGCACTTGTCAGGATATGGGTATCAGAACCGCTACTATTTATTCCGAGGCGGACAAAAGCTCCCTGCATGCAAAGCTGGCCGATGAAGCCTACGAAATCGGACCGGCGGAAGCAGTACATAGTTATATCAACATCGAAAAAGTACTCGATACTGCCGAACGCTGCGGTGCCGAAGCTATTCATCCCGGTTACGGATTTCTTTCCGAAAATCCCGAATTCTATGAAAAAGCCGAAAGCCGCGGAATAATTATTATCGGTCCTTCCAGTGAATGCATGTACAAGGCCAAACCTAAAAACCGCGCACGGCAATTGATGAAGATGATTAATATTCCCGTAACTCCCGGTTCCGACGAAGCCATAACCGATACAGGAAGTTCAGGCATTCGTCAGGCGCATGAGATAGCCTCCGAAATCGGCTACCCCGTCGTTGTCAAACCGTCCGGAGCGGGCGGCGGTATCGGTATTATAATCGCCAGAAATAAAAATGAACTGGACAAGGCCATTGAAGCCGCAAGATCGAGGAGCAGAAAGGCTTTCGGTCTTTCCGACTTCTACATAGAAAAATATCTTACTGGAGTCAAGCACGTCGAATTTCAGATACTCGCGGATCAATTCGGGAATGTCGTTCATCTCGGGGACAGAGATTGTTCTGTACAGCGCCGGTTTCAAAAACTTATTGAAGAATCTCCCTGCTCCGTTTTGACCCCATTTTTGCGGATGAAAATGGGCGCAGCGGCAATCGACGTGGCTATGAGCTTGAATTACGTTGGAGCCATGACTGTCGAGTTCTTTTATGTGCCAGGAAATAGCCGGGAATTTTATTTCAACGAAATCAACTCGCGGCTGCAAGTCGAGCATTGCATTACGGAAATTTCAGCGGGAATCGATATCGTCAAACAGCAGATTAAGATCGCGGCCGGCAACCAGCTCGACATCAATCAGGACGATATTACAATTAAATTGCATGCCATGGAATGCCGTATTAACGCGGAGGATCCCGTCACTTTCCTGCCTTCGCCGGGCACAATCACAAAACTCCGTTATCCGCTGGGGCCCTCTGTCCGGATCGATGAGGGAATTTACGAAGGCTACACTGTTCCCTTTTATTACGATTCGCTGCTCATGAAATTAATGACCTGGGGCAGAGGGCGCGACGAAGCCATCGCCCGCATGAGAAGGGCGCTTGGAGAATTGCGCATCAGTGGAATCAAGACGAGCATTCCGCTGCACAAAGCAGTTCTTGAAGATGAGGATTTCCTTTCCGGAGCATACACAACCGATCTGCTCGATAAACCCGAGCTAAAAAACAAAATCATGGAGAATGTGAATAAATGAATCCCAATGTATTTAGAGAATATGATGTCCGAGGTGTAGTTAATCAGGATTTAAATGAAGAATTTGTTTTTGACTTGGGCCGGGCGATCGGCACATATGCAAAACTTCATAATGTCAACAGTATGTCTATCGGCCGGGACTGCCGTTTAAGCTCTGATGCCTACCACAATTTTTTAATTAAAGGTCTTAGTTCGTGCGGTATTGAAACAATCGATATTGGACTTTGTGCCACTCCCATGCTCTATTTTTCTATTCGCCATCTGAAAACAGACGGTGGTGTTATGGTGACAGGTAGCCATAATCCGCCGGAATTTAACGGCTTTAAAATATGCCTTGGTAATGACACAATTTATGGTGATAGAATTCAGGATTTGAGAAAAATTGTCGAAAAAGGGCAATATTCAAGTGGTCAGGCCATAGCAAAAAGCAAGGATATCTCTGTAGAATATGAAAACTATCTTTTTGAAAATGTTTCAATTAATAAAAAACTGAAAGTTATTGTCGATTCCGGCAATGGAGTGGGTGGGCGTTTTGCCCTTCCCCTGCTGAAACGACTGGGCTGTGACGTTACTTCCATTTTTGGTGAGCCGGATGGCAATTTCCCCCACCACTTTCCTGATCCTACCGTAGAAGAAAATTTGACTGAACTAATTCGACGCGTACTGCAAGACAAGGCAGATTTAGGCATAGCCTTTGACGGCGATGCCGATCGCATCGGTGTCATCAGCGATAAAGGTGAAATCATCTGGGGAGATAAATTACTCTTACTCTTTTCGCGTTATATTCTCCAAGAAAAACCCAATTCCACAATTATCGGCGAAGTAAAATGCTCACAAGTCTTATATGATGATATTAAAAAACATTCCGGCCGTCCTATAATGTGGAAAGCCGGACATTCTCTGATCAAAGCCAAGATGAAAGAGGAAGGGGCCGTTTTAGGAGGGGAAATGAGCGGACATATCTTTTTTGCCGATCGTTACTTCGGTTATGATGATGCCATTTACGCTGCCTTGAGACTTCTGGAAATACTTTCCCAAACTGGAGAAAAGATCAGTTCACTTCTTGCCGATGTGCCGCAAACATTTGCTACACCCGAAATTCGAATTGATTGCCCGGATGATAAAAAGGCCGCTATTGTCAATAATATTAAAAATCATTACCGGAATGCTCCCGGCCTGATCGATATTGATGGTGTACGTATTCCTTTTGAAAATGGCTGGGCACTTGTCCGCTCTTCCAATACGCAACCTGTAATAGTGTTACGTTTTGAATCTCCTTCTATAAAAGGACTGCAACTGATCCGCAGAGAAGTGGAAGGTCTGCTTAATATTTAAATAGCCGGTAATCGCTTAAATAGAAAAACATATCCGGATATTTAATATCTGTAGTATTCCGGCTTAAATGGCCCATCTACGGATATATTCAGATATTCGGCCTGCTTCTTGGTCAGCCGGGATACTTTGACACCCAATCTGTCCAGGTGCAAACGCGCAACTTCTTCATCGAGTATCTTCGGTAAAGTATAAACTCCAATCTCGTATTTCTTTGTGGCTAACTCAATTTGTGCCAGTGATTGGTTGGTGAAGCTGTTGCTCATGACAAAGCTGGGATGACCCGTGGCGCAGCCCAGATTCACCAGGCGGCCTTCGGCCAGAATGATTATCGAGCGACCGGATTTTAGTGTCCATTTGTCCACTTGCGGCTTAATATTCTGTTTTTTGCAGACCTTGCTTGTTTCCAGATAGTGCATATCAATTTCGCTGTCAAAATGACCGATGTTACAAACGATGGCCTCATCCTTCATCATTTCCATTTGCTTGCCGGTAATGACGTCGCAGCAACCTGTCGCACTGACAAAAATATCGCCCAAGTGTACTACTTCTTCCATGGTCTTAACTTCGTATCCTTCCATTGCCGCTTGCAGAGCGCAAATCGGGTCGACTTCGGTGATAATAACCCGGGCCCCAAAGCCGCGCATGGACTGGGCGCTGCCCTTGCCGACATCACCGTAACCGCAAACAACAACAACCTTACCGGCAACCATGACATCTGTTGCTCGTTTGATCCCATCCACGAGAGATTCGCGGCAGCCATACAGGTTATCAAACTTCGATTTCGTAACGGAATCGTTCACGTTGATGGCCGGAAACAGCAAATCGCCGGCTGCCTGCATCTGGTAGAGACGATGGACACCGGTAGTCGTTTCTTCAGAGACGCCGCGAATTTTGGCGGCCACTTTTTGCCAGCGCTGCGGATCACGTTTCAGCGATTGTTCCAGACGGGAAATAACTATTTTAAATTCTTTGTTGTCGATTTTCTCTTTTAGAATTTTAGGATTCTTTTCGATTTTTACTCCCTGATGGATGAATAAGGTGGCATCGCCACCGTCATCCACAATCAAATCGGGACCGGAACCATCGGGCCAGGTTAACCCCTGCTCCGTACACCACCAGTAGTCCTCCAACGATTCACCTTTCCAGGCAAACACAGCAGCCGTTCCGGATTTAGCAATAGCAGCAGCCGCATGATCCTGAGTGGAAAAAATATTGCATGATGCCCAACGCAAATCAGCGCCCAATTCTTTGAGCGTTTCAATCAACATGGCCGTTTGAATGGTCATATGCAGGCTGCCCATGATTTTAAACCCCCGCAGCGGTTTCTTCTTGCCGTATTTTTTCCTCAGAGCCATCAGACCGGGCATTTCGTTTTCCGCCAATTGCAGTTCCTTTCGGCCCCAGGCTGCTAGCGTTATATCGGCAACTTTATATTTTAAAGATTTATCAATTTCTGCAAAAGCCATTTAACCCTCCATGTTTTACTATTTAAATTTTTTTATCGCATTTATTCTAATTCTTTTTTTATAATATCGACTTTATCGGTTTTTTCCCAGAGATAGCTATTATCCAGAAATAATGTTTTCGGCAGTTTTTTATAGATATCGCCATTGAGAAGATCGAATTTTTCAATCATTCCTGCCGGAGTTAAATCAAAGACGGTATTGACAACAGAAGCAATCTTTTCATCCGGCACTATGCCCGTACCAAAAGTATTGATGTAGATAGAGATCGGCTGGGCCATGCCAATGGCATATCCTAACTGCACGGAACATTTCGTTGCCAACCCGGCAGCAACAGTATTTTTAGCCACATAACGTGCGCCAAAGGCGGCCGAACAATCTACTTTTTCCGGTGATTTATTAACAATGGCGCCACCACCGAGCTGTGCGCCGGGATATCCACCGTAAAGCTGTACGACTAATTTACGACCGGTGACACCGGAATCAGCAGCCGAACAGGAATTAATTGCCTTCCATTCACCAGTTGGATTGAATAGAAACTTAGTTTTATCATCAACCCAATCGACAAGACAATCCATCGCAATTTGTCTGGCCTGCTCTTCAACTGCGGAACGGAATTTATCCGGAACCTGGCGATAATCGATGGCATTAGACATAAGAACAGTGGCCACACGACCAGGACGAAAGTCGGCATCATAATCAACAGTGACCTGCCCTTTCCCGTCCGGAGCAAAAACCGGGTTGCCGCAATTTTCAAAAGCGCGCATCATTCTATTAACTAAAACATATGTCAGCGGCAATAGTTCGGGAGTTTCATCACAAGCAAAGCCATAGATAATCCCCTGATCACCTGCTCCTATTTCCTTATACTTCCCTAAATCTTCTCGAGTGCCGATATTTATATCAGGGGATTGTGGAATGATGGTATTGAGAATCCCCATGGAACTGCCATTAAGACCGAGAGCAGAATCACGATAACCGATTCCCAGCACTGTTTCGCGTACATTTTTTTCGATATCAATGTAAACTCGCGTCGAAACTTCTCCACCGACAACACAAAGACCCTTGCCTAAAAAGACTTCGATTCCACAATGTGGCATGCAATGGATGTCCATGCATATTTTGTGCTCTTCATTTATGATAGCTGCAATGATGTTTGCCGCGATAGCATCTGCAACCATGTCCGGATGGCCAATTTTTACACCCTCAGATGTGATCTGCATACTCAAGTCTCCTTAATCTGATGATTGCTGATACCGAGCTTAATCATGTTCCCGGCAGCAGGGTATGAAGTCCGGTAACGACCTGACAGACGATATGATGAAGCACTTAACATAGACAAGCGTCTTAGTTCAATCTTTTTTTCTATTTATCTTTATTTTATTTCACAGGAATAACTGAATAAAATAGAATACTTAAAATGGCAAGGAGGGAGGTAAAATACTTTTAGCGTTTAATATGCTTCCGATTTCAGCTCAGTTGTTAAACAGTTATAAAAACTATTTAACAACTGAATAACAAATTATTCATTTACTTACTTTCTTTATTTTATTTTTAGCATCTACAAAAACACATTTTGGCTGCCATTTTTTCGCTTCTTTATCGTCAATATTAACAAAGGTAGCAATTATAATCAAATCACCCTTTGCTACCTTACGGGCGGCTGCCCCATTGAGACAAATAGTTCCGGAGTTGCGTTTTCCCTTGATAATATAAGTGGAAAACCGTTCACCATTATTAACATCGTATATGTCCACTTTCTCATAAGGAACCATATCCGCTTCTTCCATCAGTTTTTCATCAATGGAAATACTGCCTTCATAATGCAGATCGGCATCTGTTACTGTTGCCCGGTGGATTTTTGATTTCAACATGAATCTTTGCATAGTCTTCTACTCCTTTGACTGCGAATTAAGTATTCAGCGGATCACCAAAAACGTGATTATCTATTAGTCTTGTTGTTCCTACCTTTACGGCCAACGCGATAACCGTCTGTGCTGTCATTTCATCAACATCCAGCAGCGTAGTTGTATCGCATATTTTAACGTAGTCAATTTCTGTATAGGGTGCGCTTTTAATCAGCCCGGTTACTTCATTTAATATGCGGGATGATTTTCTTTCTCCGCTGGAATATAGTTTCTGGGCTAATTTAAGAGAATTAACCAAATGAAGAGCAGACTCTCTTTCACTTTCTTTCAGGTAAATATTCCGGGAACTCATGGCCAGGCCGTCAGCTTCCCGAACCGTCGGCAGACCAATTATTTCCAGATCAAGATTCATATCAGTAACCATTCGCTTTATTGTGATGAATTGCTGATAATCTTTTTTGCCGAAAACAGCGACATGCGGTTTAACGATATTGAATAGCTTATTGCAAATGGTTGTTACTCCCCGAAAATGACCGGGACGGGATAACCCGCATAAATTCTGAGTTACTTTTTCGACATTCACATAAGTCTGATAGTTTTCCGGATACATTTCTTCATTCGGAGGATAAAATATTACATCCACACCAACATCTTGAGCCATTTTTGAATCACGCTCAAAATCTCGGGGATATTTAGACAAATCTTCTTTCGGACCGAATTGCGTTGGATTTACATAGATGCTGACAACAAGACAATCGGCTATTTTCCGGGCTTCTCTCATTAAATCGAGATGGCCTTCATGAAAATATCCCATAGTGGGGACAAATGAAATTTTTTTACCCTGCAAGCGGAGAGCCTCAGCAAAAGACTGCATATGGACAATAGAATTAATAATTTTCATTTTTACCTCAAAAAAAAGCCTCAAGTCGCTAGACGAGAGGCTTAATAAATAAGATGGTTCTTTTACCTTCCGTCCCAGTCCTTTATGGGGATCCAAGCGTTGCTGCTCCTCTTACGAAACATTATTTACTTTGTCAAGTAAATTTTATTCACCGGTCACTTTATTATTAAGATGGCGGATTACTGCCCGCAAGCCAAAATATGGCACGATTCGTTGACCATGACTGAAGATTTCTTTTTTCATTATTTTCATATTTCGTTAAACTCATTTGAACATTTCATTGAAAG
>CAZYIE010000044.1:25619-26005 GCA_964646755.1 uncultured Smithella sp. | reverse complement strand
GGAAAAAGTTTAAAAGGAAGGACACCGGGATGAGATAATGCTCGCAAGTTTCCTACGGCTGCAGCCCGCACAGGCATCGCCAAATAGGACCGTTTTTTTGTCAAAGGATATTTGCGTCAAGAATCACCATCATGCTGGTAATGTGGCGGATTAGTTGTAGGGCTAGGCTGTAACTATCATGCTTTTTACGATTATTCCTGGTGCACCTGATCCGGAAATACTTTTTTCGGCATCGGCCAGAGCCTGACTGGTTTGTATAATCTCGGAATCTGCCAAATGCTCACCTGCCTGAAGGAGGCGTTCTTTCTGCTGCCGGGACACTAATTTTAGCAGGGCAGCTAGAGTGCGAACTTCCCGAGAAAACTGCCGGTCGACCTCGGCAGACG
>CAZYIE010000044.1:6496-25609 GCA_964646755.1 uncultured Smithella sp. | reverse complement strand
TTTTTGAAGAAAGTTCTGCTGCTTTATTTTGTAAATCTTTTTTCATTTGTTGCCGCAAATCATCCTGATACTGCCGCAAACTTTTGTCCTGCACCACATCTGCCAAAACCTTCAATGGTGCATCAAGATAAGCGCTTCCGTCATTTTCTATCTTTTCGCCCGAGGAAACCGGCGACGCAGATAAAGCCAGCGACGCTGCCGCACCACCTGCCGTGCTGTCACTTTGAGCTCCGGCTGACAGGTTGCTATTACCTGATGGGCTTGTCTCTGTATCCGGCGTTGCCGCGCTATCCTGAGATAATGATCCCCCTGCCGAAGCATATTCGCGTGCTGCTGCAGCCAGATCTTTCGCCAATCGGGCGATCTGCCGCGCGATCATTTTGGGATCTCCCCCCATCGCCATCAGCATCTTTATCTCTTCCTTAATGCGCTTGATCTTTTCTGCCGCCTCTGCTTTTCTCGACTGCGCCGCTTTGCTTTTACCGGAGCGCAATTGGGCGATAACCTGCTCGGCGTCAGCCAAATGCTTTTTCAGTGCATCGGCTTTTTCCGGGTCGGTCTGTCTGATGGAGTCCAGTACGATTTTTTGCGACGAGCGCAGCTTTCTGCCGGGGGTGTCATATTGCTGCGTCAGCTGTTGCGCGGAAGAAAAATACAAATCTGTTTTAGCGGCTACGATCATTGTTGAATTCCTTGTTGTTTTTCTTTAATTGTAATCGGCAATTTGGGCTAAAACTAAAATTGCGAATGCAACCGGCATAGATTTTATTTCTCTGATCGCACCGACAACCGGCAAAGAAAGAATTGGTCAGATTGCCGCCGGGCCACCGGATTTCTCTATTACGTTTCCATTACGGGCATTACCGGTGCGGCTGCACTCAAGACCGCCGATATAAAAAAGCAGTGGATCAAATTCGCAAATTTGCTCCACTCCCTTAGGCAGTGGGCTTCGGCATAACAGAGCCAGCGCAGGCACGGGAAATATGCCGGATAGCCGACGGTGTCGTTATCGGCAGCGCCGTAGTAAAAATGATGGATGAAAACAGAAATAATACGGAGTTGATAAAAATTGTTGCCGGATATGTCAGCAAAATTAAACAGGCATTGGTATGAATAAAAAAGACGGCTGAAGAAAATCTTCAACCGCCTGCTTTTTTATTAAAGGATACTCTACCGGAACGATCTTTCGAACAATTCTTTAATTGCAATCTTGCCGTTTTCTTCCAGCATGCGTGTTCCGCCTCCGGTAAAATGACTCCGGCTGATTACCGGCTCATCGCCCTTCTTGCGCTCTACCCATTCCATTTTATTCCAGGTAAACCAGGCATTGCGCTTTTGATCAAACGCGTGCAGCGGCTTGTTGCAGATTTTGCTGAATTCCGCGCCCCAGCCGGTGCCGCCCTTCACGGTATTGTCTTCCAGAATTTCACCGACAACAAAAACTTCCTGTCCGCTGTTGATCTGATACCAGATAGTCTGGATAATTTTACGGAATGTTACGTTATCCGTGTAACGGCGATTCATCAGTTTAGAGATGTACTCCAGGGAAACATCGCCATTTTTCAATTCCTCGTGATTCAAGACACGCAGCCCTCTTTTGCGCATTATTGTGTGTCCCTCAAAAGTAAAGTTTATTTCCTCAATTCCCAATCTCTCCGCGTTCGCTCCAAACTCCGATTCCGCCCCCTGAGCGCCTCCGCTAAAAAGAATAAAATCTTCCTTGTACATTACTGCTCCTTTCCATACATGCTTTAATTAGTTTCTATATAGGTAAAACTTCCGATTGCCAGAATAACTATCAATACCTGATTTTCGCCTCCTGTGAACCATTAAAAGGGCTGACTGTCAAGAAGAAAATATTGAGGTTTGTGTTTTGATTTAATGACTTATACCCTTTCTCTCCGCAGCCACGAATTAATATTACGGCTCAATCGAATGATGATTGAAGCAAGCGGAGAAATATTCAATACTAAACTCTATCATAAACACAATCCGCATCCCACATTCTGCAATCAAGATATCCTTGACACATAAGAACGCGTTTCCTATACTGAGTAAAAGTCGACAGGGGAAAAATTAAAAATCGGAGGTAATCAACATGTGGGCATTAAAGAAAGCGTATTATCGTACGTATCAGTTCGTCATGGGTTTGTCCATGAATTGTATCCCCTGGATTGAACCCATAATCATCGACGGCAAGGATAGCATAAAAAAACTTCCGGCGGTTGTCAAAAAACAAGGCATTACAAGCGTTCTTGTAGTTACCGACCCCGGCCTCATGGGTCTTCATCTGCTCGATTCTCTCTTTGAGGCTCTAAATTCAGCAGGTATTAAGTATTACCTCTATGACCAAGTACAGCCCAATCCTACAATCGACAACATCGAAGCAGCACTGAAAATCTATAATGCAAACAAATGTCAAGCTATCATAGCCTTTGGCGGCGGTTCACCGATGGATTGCGCAAAAGTTACAGGAGCAAGAGTTGCCCGTCCGAATCGTTCGGTTACCCGGATGAGAGGTTTGTTTAAGGTTATACTTCCCGCTTTTAAAATGGGATCTCTTTTACCTCCGACTCTTTTCGCAGTCCCGACAACAGCAGGTACAGGCTCCGAAACCACAATAGCTGCTGTAGTATCGGATCCTCAAACTCATGAAAAATATCCGATTACCGACCCCGTTATTCGTCCAAGATACGCGGTTCTTGATCCTTTACTTACTGTCGGTCTTCCGCCTCAAATTACATCTACAACAGGTCTCGATGCTTTGGCACATGCGGTGGAGTCCTATATTGGTAAATTCTATAATAATGCCGATACCCGTAAAAAGGCTGTTTTAGCAGTTGAGATAATTTTCAAAAATATTGAAAAAGCTTATAACAACGGTAAAGATATTGACGCACGCGGACAAATGCTGCTTGCTTCACATTATGCAGGATATTCATTCACGCGTGGCGGCGTTGGTTATGTTCATGGTATCGGTCATAACCTCGGTGGAATGTATGGTGTTCCTCATGGTCTGGCCATGTCAGTTATTTTGCCTTATATCCTGCAATGGTACGGCGAAGCAGCGCATCAGCCTCTTGCCGAACTTGCCGATATTGCCGGTGTTTCCTTGCCCGGCATGAGCCAGTCGCAAAAGGCCGGATCTTTTATCGAAGCAATTAAAGCCCTCAACAGCAGAATGAACATTCAGAATAAGTTTGATTGCATCAAGGATAAAGACATCCCGACAATCGCAGAACGAGCATTGTCTGAATGTAATCCAACATATCCCGTTCCTAAGATCATGGGGAAAGAGGAATGCATGGCGGTTATCAGATCTCTTAAAGCGTAATTAATGATGTCAATGCCTGTTCAATTTCTTCCTTTACTATCCCTGTGCTGCTTTTAAGAAATTGATTCAGAGCATCTTTAGCCTCCTGGCCTCCGAGGCGGCCCAGTGCCCAGGCGATCATACTCTGGACGCGCTCATCATAATTTTCTTGAAATGCCCGGACAAGGTCGGCCATGTAGGCGGGATTGAGGCTGTTACCCATAGCGCGAGCCGCGTTCATTTTCCACCGCCAGAGATCGTCGGCAGACATATAAAACATATGCGGCCATATCTTCTGGGTGAAATATGGTTTGTCCATGTGTAAAAGGCAGGCCAGTTCAAAATCTGCGGCCTTGGCCACCACCCGGCTGTTCAGCGGTTTGGCTTCCGACATCCAGGGAAGATTGCGCGGGCAAACATTCTGGCAACGGTCACAGCCATAAACATACATGCCCATCGGCTCCCGCAGGTCTCTGGGCGTTAGTCCTTCACCATAATATGTCAAATAGGAGATGCAGCGGCGCGGATCAATTTTTCCACCTCCCTTGAGCGCGCCAGTCGGGCAAGCCGCCACACAGGCATTGCGACACCAGTCCGGACAGCCGATGGCAACGGTCGGCTCATCGGGAGGAAATTCGCAATCAATAACAATAGTAACGGGGATCACCCACGAACTGGCTCGGGCCACACGTCGCGCATAAAAAAGGCTGTTCTTGCCAAAAGTTCCCAACCCGGATCGGGCTGCTGCCAGACGGTGCGGCAGGTTGAATGGCACTTTAGAGTCAATGGCATTGGCGGTGAGGAATTGCCGGAAGGCTTTGATCTTTAGCGCCAGACCATCTTTGGTAACGCGGTCGTCATCGAGATAGCAGCGGCCGAAGTTTCTCTCCATCCGGGGCGGAAAAGCTTCAGCAAAATAAGATTCCAGCAATACGATGATGGATTTTGCCCCGGGAAGAATGTTCTGCGGATCGGTTCCGTCAAGCAGACTGAAACCGGCTTTTGTAGTCCAGCCATATTCCTGAATGTGATCCAGCAAATATTCTTTTTGCGAGGCAAAAGGTTCGGCAGAAGTAAAACCGATGTCGGCAAATTGCAGGTGGCTGGCTTGGGCGATTATGTCTTCTTTGGTCAGCATATACCTCCGGTTCTAATACTATTGGGCTTTCTGATATGAAAACTAATGTAACTTATTAATTTAATTATTGCAATTACTATCTGGAATTACCTGTTGTGATATTTGTTTTTTTATCATAGATGCAATAACAAACCAAAATAAAGGGTAAGAAAAAATATGGCTAAGCTGACCTTGAGTGAGTGGGTTGCCCGCTTAAAGAAAAACAAAAGCTTCAATTCTAATGCTGCGGCCATTGTTGAAATTCCGGCAAAAGCGGGCGAGTGGGAAGGTTATCCCGGCTGGGTGAACCCTTATCTCCGATCTGTATTAGAAAAACGCGGCTATGAAAGGCTCTATAAGCATCAGGCACAGGCCGTTCGTTTCATTCGCAATGGTCAGGATGTTGTGCTGGTGACGCCGACCGCCAGTGGCAAGACCCTCTGTTATAATCTACCTGTACTGCAAAGCATTCTCGATGAACCGGAAACACGCGCTTTATATCTTTTCCCGACCAAGGCGCTCGCCCAGGACCAGATGCACGAAGTTCATTCTTTGATTACCGATTTGCAGGCCGACATTAAAACTTTCACCTACGATGGCGACACACCGGACGAAGCGCGCCAAGCCATCCGCAGGCTTGGACATATTGTCGTTACCAATCCCGATATGCTGCATGCCGGCATTTTGCCGCATCACACCAAATGGCAAAAACTTTTTGTCAATTTAAAATACATCGTCATTGACGAGCTGCATATTTATCGCGGCATCTTCGGTTCCCATTTTGCCAATGTTATGCGCCGCCTGATTCGCATCTGCCGTTTTTACGGCGCTAATCCTGTCTTTATCTGCTGTTCGGCGACAGTTGCCAATCCCCGGGAACATGCCGAAAAAATATTGGAACGCCAGGTGGCGCTGCTGGATAAAAGCGGAGCACCCACGGGGGCAAAGACATTTATTCTCTTAAATCCTCCGCTGGTCAATCGTGAACTGGGCATTCGGCAAAGCGCCATGACGCCCGCCCGTAAAATTGCCTCCGATCTCATCGCCAACGATATTCAGACAATTGTCTTTGCCACCAGCCGCTTAAACGTCGAAGTGCTGACAAAATATTTGAAAGATAAATTTGTGCGTACCAAACCTAAAGACGATCATTTTGTTACGGGTTATCGGGGCGGCTATTTGCCGAACTTACGCCGCGAAATCGAAAGCGGCCTGCGCACCAGGGCCGTCATGGGCGTTGTCAGTACGAATGCTCTGGAACTGGGTATCGATATCGGCAATCTGGAAGCGTGTATCATGGCGGGTTATCCAGGCTCTATCGCCAGCACCTGGCAGCAGGCGGGGCGTGCCGGACGCCGCAGCGGGCAAAGCCTGGCCATATTAATTGCCCGCAGCAACCCGCTGGATCAGTTCATTATGGAAAATCCCGCTTACTTCTTTGCCCTGTCGCCCGAACACTGCCGGATTAATCCCGATAATCTGCTTATTTTGCTGCATCATATTAAAAGCGCGGCCTTTGAATTGCCCTTTGAAAAAGGGGAGAAATTCGGCGGAGAAAATCTGGAAGATTTTCTCCATTATCTGGAAGAAAAAGAGGTCCTGCATCCCAGCAATGACCGCTGGCACTGGGCGGCGGAAAGCTATCCGGCGGATGAAGTAAACCTGCGGTCGATCAATCCCGAAAATGTTCTAGTTGTGGATACGACCGACACAGGTCGTCATAAAGTGATTGCCGAAGTGGACTGGGACAGTGCCTTTACCGCCCTGCATGATAACGCCATTTATTTGCTGGCATCGGAGCAGTATCATGTGGACAAACTTGATCTTACAGGCAAAAAAGCCTACGTGCGCAAAGTTGATGCCGATTACTACACCGATGCCATGACCTACACCAATGTCCGGGTTATTGATTCGTTTGATAATCATCATGACTCAGGCGCCATAGTGGAGCACGGCGAAGTTCAAGTCGTGCGCAAGGTTGTCGGCTATAAAAAAATAAAATTTTACACTTCCGAGAATCTGGGCTACGGCGATGTTAATCTACCCGAAAAGGATATGCATACAACCAGCTACTGGGTTACCATTCCGCGCGACCGTTTAAAGAATCTAAGCTTCACTCCGGCGGAGATAATTGACGGGTTGACCGGTCTTGCCTACACACTGCACCATTTGGCAGCAATGTTTTTAATGGCTGATTCCCATGACATTGACCGTTCACTGGGCGACAAAAGCGGGGAATGGTTCGTCAGTCAGGGTAAAACCGGCCGTGTTATATCCACCTTCGTAAACGGACAGAGGGAAATTACGGATGCGAAAGCCGGTGTGAGGATTGATGAATTTGATCCGACCATTTTTATCTTTGACTCCTATCCCGGCGGCATCGGGTTTTCGGAATTGCTCTATAACGAACATGCCAACTTGCTTTCGGCTGCTCGCAGCCTTATCGAAAAATGCCCGTGTGCTTACGGTTGCCCATCCTGCGTGGGGCCGACGCTGGAAGTAGGCAAATCGGCCAAGGAGATTGTACCGAAGATAGTGGAGTTAATTCTAGGAAAGAGCAAATAGTGAAGCGAAATATGAGTTCAATTGACAAACTAAAACGCCTGACCGGCGAAAATATCAAAGACATGCCGAAAAAAAGTAAGTTGGATACTCCAATGACCGTCCATCATTCGGCGGATAAGCAATCACAGATTGCCGATTTGCGCCGCCGGATCGAAAATGTTGTTTCCCGCACACAGAGTCAAAACAAAGCCGCAGCAGCAGATAAAACTCTCCGGGGCAATGCGCGACTTGCGGAAATTATCCCGGGCGAGGAAATTGAAAACGATCTCGGCAAATTTTTTCTGATAAGAGAAGTTGTCCGGGGTGCCAGCCGCCATGGTCATCGCCATATCAGCGAAGCTTCCGGTTTTGATATGACAGCGGCAGCAATGCTTGCCAACAACCCCTGCATCGGTGAGTTTACCTGTTCCGACGCCTTGTTCCTGGATACGGAAACTACGGGCCTGGCCGGTGGAACCGGTACAATGGCTTTCTTAATCGGTCTGGGCTGGTTTGAGGGAGGGCACTTTCATGTCCGGCAAATTCTGGCGCGCGATTTTGGCGAAGAGGCTGCTGCTCTCACATACCTTGCCGGAATTGCCGGCAAAAAGAAGTTTCTGGTAACATTTAACGGCAAAGCCTTCGACATAAACCTGCTTGCTACCCGTTTTATTCTGAACAGATTGGAGAGCGGTCTTTCCTTATTGCCCCATCTTGATCTGCTGCATCCGTCACGACGTATTTTGGGGCATCGTCTGGCTAACAGCCGCCTGGTTACTCTGGAATCGGAGGTGCTGGGAGTAGAGCGGGAAGGTGACATTCCCGGCTGGGAAATCCCCCAGCGTTATTTCGACTGGCTCAGACGTCGCGATCCTCGTCTACTGGCCTCGATCTTCGAGCATAATCGTCTGGACGTAATATCCATGGCCACACTCACTGCCCATTTGGTCGATATCATGACTGCTCAGGCTATAGAGCAACACGCTCATGCCGATGATTATCTGGCCGCCGCCCGCCTTTTATTCAATCGCCACGACCTGGAAGGAACAGTAAAAATATTGAACATGTTCCACGAGCAAAGTTGCTCCGATTTTTCCCTCCAGTCCAAAAAGAAGCTGGCTCAATTATACAAGCGCACCGGCAGATTAAACGAAGCCGTGCACATCTGGCGGGACATGGCTGCCTGCGGGCCGCTCGATTTCTATACGGTCTCGGAGTTGGCTAAATGGCTGGAGCATAAGGTTTGTGATTGTCGGCAGGCAAAAATGCTGGTAGAAAATGCATTGCATCAGGACAATGCTTTTTCCGGAGAAGAAAGAGAATCATTATTGCATCGTTTAAAGCGGTTGAATACAAAAGTGGAAAGTGGTGGGTAACGGAATAACTCGGAGGAGGATTTTATCTTTGCGCCTTCATCCATCAGCCTCGCGCCCCCTACAAGGGGGTCGGCCTTTTCCCGTTCAGAAATAATTGTTCGATCCTCCGGCGATCAATTTTTCCGGTGGCCGTCGTGGTTATTTGTGCAACAATTTTTACGTGGCGGGGAATTGCGTAAGGTTCCAGCATATCCATCAGAAGCTTTCTTAAGTGAGTTTCGGTCAGGTCACAGGCAACAATTGCAGCAATGACGTTTTCCCTTCCCTTCTCCGCCGGAAGCGAAACCACAATGGCATCGCGTACTGTCGGCAATGTCTTGATTTTGTTTTGCACATCCATCAGATCGACTCTTTTGCCGGCGACTTTGACAATGCCGTCCGCCCTTCCCAGAAGAACAAAACGATTATCCCTTTCCTGGCGGGCCTCGTCACCGGTCAGACAGTAACCTTGAGCATCCCTTTCCATTTCCGGTGAGGCCAGATCCGATTTTACGGATAATCTTTTTCCGGTCAGCTTCCAGGATACGATATCAAAAGGCTTCCAACTGTCCGTATGCTCGCTTATGCACCTGGCAGCAATGCCGCCTGTTTCGGTGGATCCGTATATTTCTGTTATCCCCAATCCCGTTTTTTTATGGAAATGCAAGCCGTCGGAACGGTCCAGCACTCCCGAAGAAGAAAAGGCAACTTTGAGCGACGGAGCGGACAGATTTTCTACTTTCAGGGATCGGTAATGAATGGGCACGCTCACCAGTACAGTGGCTTTATGTTTGTTAATGGTGGAGATTATTTCCTGCGGGAATGTGTAAATATCCGGCAACAATCGGGCGTGAGCGATAAAGGGTACTAAAACTGAAAAAAGCAATCCGTAAATATGGTAAGGCGGTACAGTAGAGACAAAAAAATCTTTTTCGGAAATATCAAATTTTTCTTTCAAATAGAAAGCTTCTGAAAATAAATTGCGCGGTGATTTTGACCAGACTTTGGGTTTTCCGGTGGAACCGCCGGTAAAAAGACGAAGAAACTGCTTATCAGGATCGCGAATAGCAGCGGGATTAATCTCAGCAATTGAACTGGGCAGTGGTGTAATTATTTCCACACCGGGCGGCATTTCTTCCGGATGATCGGCAATCGCGGCATTAAAGCCTACAGATTCATACATTTCCGCCAAAGCGTGGGGGGAAAAGGAGTAGGGTAATATTAACTGACAGGCCGAGGTTAGCGACGCCAGTACGCAGGCGGCAATGACCGCTTTGTTTTCGGTACAAAGGCAAAGGGTTTTTTCTCCGCCCCGCCGGGACAATATTTTTCGAATTCCGACTGCCAGTTCAAAAACCTCACCATAGCTGTATCCGGAATAAGTAAACTCTCTCTGGCAAAGAGTTTTGGAGGGAGCTAGAATTTTTTTATATAGTATATTGAATTGGTCTTTTTGCATACAGGCCACAATCATACATTTTTTATTTAGTACTTTATTCTTATCCAAAAAAGCTAAAAAAATCAATGCACCATTTATTGCAATATTTTCATGGCTGTACAAAACATAACATTAACCATGTAAAGCAGATAAGCGAAGGAAACAATTTTTGTTGACTTCTACCTGATTTTCTCATTAGTCTAAAATTGTAGATTAGTGGTATAAATCCCGTATATATATCTTCTGCTAGGAGCGAAATTGATCTGACCGGCATTTTCAATTCGCTTTATTCTGGAGTTTGAAGTTTTATGTCCATGCTGAACGTTGATATTGAAAGCTTGATCCCGCATCGAAGCCCGATAAGAATTATAAGTGAAGTAATTGATATAAAATCGGAATCAGCTGTGGCGGGAGCAGTCGTTAACTCCCAGTGGCCTCTTTGCGACGGCAATGCGGCAAGCCCGATTGTCCTGATTGAATTTGTTGCTCAGACCGGGGCCGTTATTGACGGATATAAGAGAAAAATGCAAGGTAAAGCCGGCGGCAAGGGCTGGTTGGTTGGTGTCAAGGATGCCCGGTTCAACGTCGCTGAAATTCCTGTGGGAACACATATTGTGGCCAGTGTTGGCAATTCCTATTCGTTTGATAATTATAGCGTAATTAAAGGTACTGTTAAAGCAGGCGAAGAAATACTGGCTGTAATTGTCCTGCAGGCTTTACGGATGAATGAAGATCCAACAAATGACTAATGCTAATGCCAATTCCCTTTACTTATTGCCACATAGTTATCTGAAAGCGAAATGGCATAAATTACTGCAAGGAGCTGAATATAGAGATGAGTGAGAAAAAAGTGGCGATAATTACCGGTGCAAGCCGCGGCATTGGCCGGGCAACGGCTGTGGAATTGGCTAAAGCTGGTTATTTTACGGTCATCAATTATAAGGAAAACGAGCTGGCGGCCGCCGAAACACTGAAGTTAGTTGAGGCAGCAGGGGGAACCGGTGAAACGCTTAAGTTTGACGTGGTCAATACAACCCAGACAAAAGAAAATATCAGCTTAATCGTTAAGCGGCATGGCCCAATCCATGTTCTGATTAATAATGCCGGAATTAATGCCGACGGCCTTTTTCTCCTGCTGGGAGAAGAGGAATGGGATAGTGTAATCAATACTACACTGAAGGGTTTTTATAATATGACTAAGCCTGTTTTGCGGGAGATGATTAAAAATAAATGTGGCTCGATTGTTTCTGTTTCCTCCGTGGCAGGAATAATGCCCAATCGCGGGCAAACAAATTATTCTGCGGCAAAAGCAGGGCTGATCGGGGCGTCCCGTTCGCTGGCTGCGGAAGTGGCGCGCTTTGGCATCCGGGTCAATGTCGTGGCCCCTGGTTTAATTGAAACGGATATGATTAAGGATGCACCGATTGCAGAAATTAAAAAGGTAATACCGATGGCACGGGTAGGAAAGCCTGCGGAAGTTGCGCATGTAATTCGCTTTTTATGTTCGGACGATGCCTCCTATATTACGGGACAGACGATAGCGATAAACGGCGGTATGTGCTGATTCCATTTTACTTCGGATATAAAGACTGGTTAAAATAATGCAAAAAAGATTATTAATATTTCTATCTCTCGGATTATTTATTTTGCTGCCCTGTGCCGCTTTTGCGGATAATTTTGAACAATTGCGCCGGGACTCTGCCAATATAAAAACAGTACAAGCCCGTTTTGTGCAAAAAAAACAGATGAAAATATTAGTCAAGCCGCTTATTTCAGAAGGCAGGTTTTTTTATGCTGCGCCGGATTCCTTTCGCTGGGAATATTTAAAACCGTTAAGAAGCATAGTTCTTTCCGATAAAGGTGGTGCGAAACGTTATATAATGTCCGGCGGTAAAATGGTGGAAGATAAATCCGGCGGGGTACAGGCTATGCGCATTGTGCTTGGCGAAGTGGCCAACTGGATGAACGGCAAGTTTGACCGCAACCCGTCTTTTAAGGCAGCACTCAAAGAAGGAACAGACACATTGATTACACTTATTCCGGTGGGACAAAACATGGCCGGGATGATTGAAAAGGTAGAAATATCCGTCGCCAAAAAAACAATGGCAATTAAGTCCGTCAAAATTATTGAAGGTGCAAATGCGGCAACGATAATTGATTTTAACGATGTGGAAATCAATAAATCTATTAACCATTCCGTATTTCAGGATGTCGAATGAAAGGTATACGGCTGCTGATTTTAACAGCTTTTCTGCTTGTTTCCTGCCAGACGCTTCCGGCAATCAATTCCACAATGCCCCAGGCCCAGCCAAAATCTTCAGTTTGTCCATCGCCGTTTTTAAAAGAACCATACAGATTTGTGCATGCCATTGAAACTCGGATAGGTGGAGAAACCCAGGGAGCAATAATCGGCATTACACTGGTTGATCCATCAACACGTTTTGTTTCCTGCGCCATTATGACAGCCGAAGGCATGGTGCTTTTTGAAGCCGAAGCCAAGCCAACACTGAAAGTGATAAGAGCACTGCCGCCTTTTGATTCGGGCAATTTCGCCAAAAATATGATGGAAGACATCACGTTGATTTTTCTGGCGCCGGAAGGGGAAATTAAGACAAAAGGAATTCTTTCCGATGGCGCAGAGATTTGCCGCTGGCAGGAAAAAAGCGGCGCTTGGATTGACGTTATTGCGCGACTGCCGGAAGGGATGGATATTAATAAATATTCAGCGTACGGCAACTGGCAGCGACGAATCAAGCTTAATCTGACTTCGGAAAATGTTTATTCGAGCATTGAACTTTCGGCAAAAGAGACCTTTAATTATTCCCTCCTTCTGACGCTGATTGAGGCCGAACCGCTGGAAGGTGAATTGAAAACGGAAAAAAACAAAGGTACTCCAGAATGAAAACTCCCATAGAAGGTCAAAATATTGTCATTATCGGCTCAGGTATTGGCGGACTGAGTACGGGGATTATTTTATCGCTTTTGAACTTTAATGTGACGGTGGTAGAGAAAAATCCGTTGCCCGGCGGACTGATGCGTTCTTACCGGCGGAAGGGCTTGGACTGCTCTGTAGGTGTCCATTACGTGGGCGCATTGGGTGAGGATGAGCCTTTGGGCTTAATATTCCGCCTTCTGGGCATCAGCGTCCATGATCTCTTTGAAAGAATGGGCCAGGATGGTGTAATTGACCGTTACATTTTTGATGATTTTATATTTGATTTGCCAACCGGCATTGATGCTTATGAGAAAAATCTGCAGACGGCATTTCCCGGCGATACGGCGGCTATTGATGCGATTATGATAAATTTACGGGAAATTGCCGGACGCATGCTCGATCCTTTATTTTTGATAAATCAGGGTGACCCTTTTCAGAATATTGACTATTTCAATTCAGTGGGCGAATTTTTGCGAGAGCACAATGCCTCTGCTGGTTTGCAATATGTAATGGCCGTGCCGGCACAGCTCAACGGTGTTCCTCTGGATGATTGCCCGTTAATCTTTCATCACATGATCCTGGCCAGTTATTTATTTTCCAGTTGGCGATTAAAAGAAAGCGGTAGTAAAATGGCTGATATTTTTGTCGAGCGGTTCCGGCAACTAGGCGGCCAGCTTATCCTGAACGATGGAGCTCAAAAAATCATCCTGGATTCGGGCAAAGTAGCCGGATTACAGCTGAAATCAGGTAAATCTTTGCCGGCGGACGCTATTGTTGCCGCTATTCATCCCAAAGTCTTGCTCACGCTGCTGGCGCCGGAAGACCTGAAGGTTTCTTACCGGCAACGCATATTAAATTTGCAGGAAACTGAGGGGGTTATAGTTGTTCAGGTAAGTGTCGATGCTCAGCTCCATCCGGAGTTACCCCATAATATTTATGACATCCATATCGACGAAAATGACATATCGCCAAACGGAATATTCTACCAACTGCGCCGGGGAAATGCGAAGGGCACAAACTTGCTTTCGATTATTACCAAATCATCATACAGCGAATGGAGCCAATGGGAGAACACAAATTCCGGCAAGCGCGGAAAGGCCTATGAAGAGAAAAAACTAAACATAGCCCACAATCTTTTGCAGCAGGCCGACAAAGTATTGGGAAATCTCAAAGATTCCCAGATTCTTGATGTTTTTACGCCATTAACTCTCCGGGATTATGTTAATTCTCCGGAAGGTTCCTGCTATGGAGTAATGCGCTCGTCTCGTCAGTTGCTTAAAATTGCCTCTTTAAACAATGTTCCGATACACGGACTATGTCTGGCAGGGCAAAATGCTATGGCCCCGGGAGTATTGGGCACCATTTTAGGCTCGTTTGATGCGGTAAGGCGAATTGTAGGTACGGATCGGTTTGCACACGAAATCAAATCAATGACCATCGCGGACAGCTAAATGTACAGCCGGAAAGGCAATCTCATCCTTTGCAGTTTGGCTGGACGCAGCAGTTATTTTGTGCTAATTTTCAAAAATTGCAGAAATATTTATTAAATACGCGGAATGGGAATCAAGAATGACACGTCAAGAAATTGAAAGAGAAGTTAAAAATATTTTCCAGCGGGAGTTTGAAGTCGAAAATCCCGGCATGGATGATAATTTAAGAGAAGAATACGGGTTTGATAGCATTGATGCCATCGAACTTCTGCTGGAAATAGAAAAGTTATTGGGTTTTGAGCTGACACAGGAAGAAAAAAAGCTGGCCATGGATATCCGCACAATAAGTCAAATTTGCGATTATATAGAAAAGATTACCCAGACAAAAGCAACTCTCGCTGGGGAAAAATAATTTATGGAACGCAGGGTAGTCATTACAGCCGCTTCGGCTATAACCCCCATTGGTCACGGGAAAGATCAGATAGTTAGCAGTCTGCTCAACGGCGTTTCCGGGATCAAGCCTTTGCGCGAAGATGAATTGATCAGCCGCTTCATCCATTCTAAAGTTTATGGAACCGTTGACTATCCCATCAACTATGACTTTAAACGGCATAACCGCAAAACAATGGCTCCCTGTGCCTATTACGCCTGCCAAGTGGCCAAAGAGGTTCTGGAGCAGTCGGACTTGCCGCAAGAATTTATAACTTCCGGGAAATTAGGAGTTGCGTTTGGTTCTATCCATGGCAGCCCGATTACCCAGCGGGATATTTACCGTAACTTTTTTGCAGCAACAGATAATAATGCTTATAAAACAATCGGAGCAGTTGATTATCTAAAATCCATGGTGCATACAACTGCCGTCAATATTACCAAGATGTTCGGCATTACCGGTCGCGTGATTTCCTCCGGCACGGCTTGCACAACCAGCAGCCAGTCCATCGGTTACGGTTATGAGTCGGTTAAATTTGGCATGCAGGAAGCGATGCTTTGCGGTGGCGCCGATGAATACGATACAATCACGGTAGCTGTTTTCGTGACGGACTGGTCGTGGCCGAAGGCGCCGGAGCAGTAATGCTGGAAGAATACGAATTTGCCCGAAAGCGCGGTGCGAATATTCTGGCGGAAGTCATAGGCTTTGCCTGCAATAACAATGGCGGCGATCTGATTCTGCCCAATCTCACCGGAATAACCAATACACTCAAACTCGGTTTGGAAAATGCAAAAATCAATTCTGACAATGTCGATTTAGTCAGCGCTCACGCCACGGCCACAAAGATGGGTGACATCATTGAAGCACAGGCCATTAGCAATGTTTTTGGTGATCATCCCTATGTTGTCGGTTTAAAAGGTTATATGGGGCATACAATGGCTGCCTGCGGGAGCATTGAAACAATTATTACGCTTTACATGATGCAGGACGGATTCATCGCACCGACATTGAATCTGGAAGAGGTCGATGAACGGTGCGCGATGATCAAGCATGTGCAAAAAATTATCCAGCATCCGGTAAAAACAGCTGCTGTGCAAAATTTCGCCTTTGGCGGAGTGAATACCATCTTGCTTCTAAAAAAAATATCCTGAGATGAAAATGCCCCTAACAAGAAGTATTCACCGCGTAACTGATTTTTTCATCACCCTGCTTTTATGGTCTTACTTCCTTTTCGGCTCTATCGTTTTTTTCTTTTTGCTTTACCTGCCGGCATATTTTTTTGCAAAAGATCGGCTAACGGCTTTTCAGAATTTAAACCATCTTCACATGAAGAACTTTTTCACCTTGACCCACTGGCTTATCCCCCGCACAAAATTTGCAATCCAAAAGGAAGTCCGGGAAATCCATTCATCCGTCATTGTGTGCAATCACTTATCCTATCTTGATCCTATTTTGCTTATTTCTCTTTTGCCGCGACTGCGGACGATAGTTAAAAACACTTTTTTTAAGGTGCCCTTCTTCGGCTGGCTTTTGAAAAATTCCGGCTATGTGCCTTCAGCGCCGAGCGAAATGCTGGGACCGGCAATGATTAATAATCTGGAAAGCATTAAAGAACATCTGACGGCTGGCGGCAATCTATTTGTGTTTCCGGAAGGAACAAGGAGCCGGAATGGGAAACTGGCGTCTTTTAATAAAGGTGTGTTCAGCATTGCCCGCTACTGTGACGCCCCGCTGAAACTGATCTTTATTAAAAACACGAATGAACTTTTCCGTCCGGGTTTCTTCTCCTTCAACACCCGCGCTTTCAATAAAATCAGGGTAGAATTAATCGGATCACTTACGCCGGATTATCAGGGCGTTGATTTTTCCATCTCCGCCGTCGCCGATCAGGCCCGCAGTCTCTATGAATCCCTTATTGCCGTAGACGAAGAAAAACCATAATTCCTTTACCTTACTTCGCCAATCTTAACTTGTAGATTTTAACCGCTGTCGCTTCCAGCAGCACTTTAAGCTCTTTTTATAGAATACTTTAGAATTACTTATGATTATCAATCGCCAGATTGGCCAACCTGTCGGCCTGGGCGTTGTGGCAGCGCAAAACGTGTTTGACTTGAATAGAATCAAAAGAGGAAAGCAGGCTGCGGACATCCTGCATTAAAACTTTTAAATTTTCATTTTTGACCCGGTAGGAACCATTGATCTGTTTGGCGAGAAGTTCCGAATCCATATAGACATCCAGTTTTTTATAACCTTCAGCCAGCGCTCCTCTCAATCCTAAAATAAGTGCTTTATATTCGGCAATGTTATTGGTGCAGTGACCGAGATATTCTTTACCTTCCCAGATCACGTTACCTGCGGCATCGGTGATTACGGCTCCCGCACCGCCCTCGCCGGGATTACCGCGGCAGGCTCCGTCACTATAGAGGCAGTAGTTATGTTTTTCCATATACTTTAGGCAGTCTTTTCCATATCTTGAAAATACATGATCCGATGACAATTAGGACACGAAATCAGTTCTGATGTTTTTTGCAGTTCATTGTAAAGTTGCGGTGGAATATTCATATGACAACCATTACAGGTTGCTTTCCAGACGGAAATAACGCCGACACCGTTGTTGCTTTTCTTAATCCTTTCGTATCTCGCCAAAAGATCAGAAGGCACTTTACCCTTTAATTCAATACGTTTTTGCTCCCAGCTCACAAAATCAGCATCTACGGAATCCAAATCAGCCTCAATCAGCCTCTTTTCTTCCTCATATTTTTTTCTCTGTTCGTCCAAAATTGCCTGATCTTTTTTCACCAGGACAGACAATTTCTCCAATTCGTCCAATATCGCAATGATTGACGTTTCCACATCACCGCGCATTACTTCAGCTGTTTCGTTTTCCTTAAGCATGGCCTGATATTCTTTGTTGTTCTTTACTTCCAGGAGACGTTCCTTTGTTTTTATCATTCCTTCATTTATTTTTTTGATCTTATTTTCACATTCAACATGGCGAACCTTGACCTCATCAAATTTTCTTTTGTTATGTTCTATTTCTTTCTGAAAAATGCGAAATGCCTCATCAAGTTTATCTATTTTGTCCGGCAGGGTTTTTTTCTTGCCAAAAATCTTCACCAACTGAGAGTCGCATTCCTGAAGCTGTACTAATAACAATAATTGCTCTTTCAACAATTTTCTCCTTCATTATTAGGATAAAAAAAATGCACCTTGTATGGGTGCATTTTTAAACAAACCTTTTCTTTGCTGTGGTAGCTGTGCCATGGATAGATGTCATCTGTCGACTACCCATAGCAACCATCGCAATAGCTGATGGGCACTCATTCTTCCGGAAAATAAATTTCATTTTTTTAATCATTATTCTTGTTTTTATTTGTTTTGGTGGGCCCACCTGGAATCGAACCAGGGACCTACCGGTTATGAGCCGGTGGCTCTACCAATTGAGCTATAGGCCCTGCCATGTCCTTTACTAACTTGCATCAGGGGCTGTTTTGATATACCCAAACCAATTGTTTGTCAACACTATTTTGCCGCCCGTTTCTTCGTTGTTTTTTTCGTCTTCTTTAGTTCCGGCACTTGTGCCATGTCCTGTTCCGGCGACAATGCTTCCATTAAGCCGGTGGGCACACTGCTTTCATCTTCGTCCTGAGAACCTAATCTGTCGCTGATGCCAAAGCGCATACGCAATACTTTTTCTTCCCGCGGAGTCAGTGTGGTCAATATCTTCCGCGTTTGATCAGCCAGATCCATGTTGATTGTTGCTTCCGAGGGAGACATGATTTTCTTGTCTTCAATAAAATCGCCCAGATGACTGTCTTCTTCTTCACCAATCGGTGTTTCCAGAGAAATAGGCTCCTTGGCAATTTTTAACACCTTGCGAACCTTCTCCAGTGGATATTCCATCTTATTGGCAATTTCCTCCGGGGTCGGCTCACGTCCCAGTTCCTGCACCAGATAACGTGATGTGCGAATCAGTTTATTGATTGTCTCAATCATATGAACCGGAATTCTAATTGTTCGCGCCTGGTCGGCAATCGCGCGGGTAATTGCCTGGCGAATCCACCAAGTCGCATAAGTAGAAAATTTGTAACCACGCTGATACTCAAATTTATCTACAGCCTTCATCAGGCCGATATTGCCTTCCTGAATCAAATCAAGAAACTGTAAACCACGGTTGGTGTATTTTTTAGCAATGCTTACCACCAAACGCAAGTTAGCCTCTACCAGCTTTCTTTTAGCTATTTCTGCTTTGCCCTCTCCATCTTCAATGGAATCGACAATTGTTTTTAGAGCAGTTGTGGGAATGCCCACTTCCCGTGCAATGTTTTTTATCTTCTTTTGCGCATCGTTAACAGCTGCCTGACTTTTCTTCAGCAAGTCAATGGAAACATGCGCTTCTTTCGCCGCACGTTTTTCGTCCTGTTTTGATTTTTTCATTTTTGCCCATGCTTTTTCCATCTGGGCAAGAGTTAAACCTGTTTCTTTTTTATATTGCTGAATTACTTTTTCTGCTTTTTCTATTTCATCAGCGTGGAAACGCAAGCGGGCAAC
>CAZYIE010000044.1:0-6486 GCA_964646755.1 uncultured Smithella sp. | reverse complement strand
TCTTACGGCAGAGGGTAATAATGTTCTTTGTATTTTTTTCCAGCTCCGCCGTCAACAATTCGTGTTGTTTTGGGCGCATTGTTTTAGATTTAAGCTTCTCCTGCAGTACTTTATTGCGGTCATCAAAGAGTTTGATCCTGCTGATCAGTTTTAAAACCCTTTCCCTGTGCTCATCTTCCTCGACAAACCCTTCTTCATCCTCAACATTATCGACAACATTTTTTACTCGAATTTCTCCGGATACCAATTTATTGCCAATATTGAGAACTTCATTAATGGAAACGGAAAGTCGAAAAATTGCCGACATCGTTTCGCGGGCACCCTCTTCTATCTTCTTGGCAATTTCAACTTCCCCTTCTCTGCTCAGAAGCGAGACCATACCCATTTCACGCAAATACATTTTCACCGGATCGCCTGTTTTACCCGTTCCGGGAGTCAAGGCTAAGGTTTCCGAAAACTTTACCGGAGTGATATCTTCCGGCGTTTTCTTCATAATCAGCTTTTCTCCCTGTTCAGTATCAATAATATCGATATTTTTTTCTCCGAAAAGCATAATGATATCATCTATCTGATCGGAAGAAGTTACATCGGGCGGCAACATATCATTGACATCATCATATGTTAAAAATCCCTTTTCTTCGCCTAATGAAATTAACTTCTTAAATTCGTCTGATTGTATCTCTTTAGCCATTCGGTATCTCCCAAATAATTATTAACTAAACCCGATTAATGTAATTCTCTTTCTTCAATAAGCAACTTTTCTTTTTCCTGCACCAGCTTATTTAAAAGTTCGCCATTTCCTTTTTCCTGAGCCTGTGCCAATTTAAGTTTAATTTGGCGGTGTTGATCTTTATACCATTTCTTCTTGATCTGCCTTATATTATCGCTAAAAATCTTCTCTAACATTACATCATCGGACGGCAGCGCTTCCATCATTAATCTAAATATTCTTTCGCGTAACGGCGCCTCTTCATCCGCACAAAGAATTATGCCCAGATCAACAAAACCCAGCAGCTTATAGGCATCGATAATCTTTTTCCCTAACGCCTTCAAATCCGGCTGTAGAAAAAAATCTAAGATATTTTCATTAGCCACCTGATCATTTTTTTGCGGGTATTCCAGCAAAAGCTGAATCAAGTGCAGTTCCACTGCATCGTTATTAATATTAACCGGCAGCTTTTCCTTTCCTGTTTTTGGTTTACTGGCAGATGTATCCTTGTAAACCTCATTTCCAAGCAATTTTTGATCAACACCTGTTTTTTCCGCTATGCGTTTGATAAAAAGGTCCTTTTCCTTTTTATCACTGATTTTGTTGATGAATTCCATAGCGGTTTTAAGCATTTCCCGTTTATCTTCAAATGTTTTACCGCTGCCTAAAACATTTTCAATATAATAGTCACTTAACGGCTGAGCATTGTCGATCAATTCGGCAAGCTTCTCTGGACCGAATTTTTTCACATAATTATCGGGATCAAGACCTTCCGGTAAAACAAGTGCCCGCGCCCGCATATTCATCGCCAGAAAAAGTTCCAGGCTGCGGTCCAGAGCTTTCCTGCCTGCTTCATCCGGATCAAAAAGCGCCACAACTTCTGATGTATAGCGGCGCAATAATTCGAGATGTTCTGTCGTCAGCGCCGTACCCAGAGACGCCACAACATTGCCAATACCTGCATTCCACAGTGAAATTAAATCAAAATAGCCTTCAACGATAAGAGCAAAACCTCTTTTGCGGATTTCCTCTTTAGTCTTGTTCAGGCCATATAAATTTTTACCTTTAATGTAAATGGGCGACTCCGGAGAATTGAGATACTTCGGCTCACCCTTATCCAGAATTCTGCCGCCAAAAGCCACGATCTCACCGGAAACATTTTCAATCGGAAAAATCAGCCGCCCGCGAAAGCGGTCATAAAAACTGCCTTCTTTACCGGCAATGACCAGTCCCGCCTGTTCGGCCATTTTCAAAGACAGGCCGTTTCCTTCAATGTGCTCTGCCAAAGAACGCCACGAGTCCTGGGCAAAACCCAGTCGGAATTGCTTCACTGTTTCTGGTGTAATTCCTCTTGTCTTTAAATAGTCCTGAGCAATTTTGCCTGCCGGGGAATATAAATTACGTGCATATTGCTGGGCCGCTCTTAAATTTAAATTCGCAATACTTTCCCGTAGAGAATCATTTTGGCGGCCTTCTTTGGTGGCAAGCGGCGACGGCAAAACAACTCCCGTCTTTTCCGCCAGTTCTTTTATTACCTCAGGAAATGTTTTGTTAGCAATCTTCATCAGAAAAGTGATGACGTTGCCACCCTCACCGCAACCAAAACAATAGAATATCTGCTTTTCCCGGTTAACCGTAAAAGAAGGTGTTTTTTCCTGATGAAAAGGGCACAGTCCTAAATAGTTCCGACCAGCTTTTTTCAAAGTCAGGTATTCGGCCGCGAGCTCGACAATATCCACCCTGCTTTTGATTTCTTCAATCTTACTGTTATCAAAACGCACTTATGTATTATTACCTGCCCTGGATTTAATTCTGCTTAATTTTTTCGCCGGGGGAAAACTCATTACTTGGACAATAGCTCTTTAACTTTTTCACCCACAGCCTTACCATCGGCTTTGCCAGTCAATTGCGGCATCAACACTTTCATCACTTTGCCCATATCTTTAACTGTTAAAGCGCCGCTTTCCATAATTGCCTTTTTGATTATTGCTTCCACTTCTTCATCCGTCATTTGGGCAGGCAGAAATTCCTGGACAACTTTTAATTCGGCTGTTTCCTTCTCCACCAAGTCAATTCTGCCACCTTGGGCAAACTGTTCAATGGAATCTTTCCGCTGTTTGACTATCGCGGAGAGTATCTGCAAAGTTTCATTTTCGTTTAACGGCCGCATTAAATCAATTTCCTTATTGTGTACTGCCGTTTTTAACATTCGGATTGCCGAAAGCCTGATTTTATCTTTGGCTTTGGCTGCGGTAATCATTTCCTCATTAATTTTCACATTTATATCCATCATCTTCACCCTCTGAAACAGATTAAGCCGTTTCTCAAACCAATGATATTATAGCAACCGGCATAAGAAGCCGTAGCGAAATAGAGAAAAAGAATAGGTTATTTCGTAACGGCTTCTAACCTAATTGATCAGGCAATTTCCTGCCACCCAGAACATGCATGTGCAAATGAAACACCACCTGACCTCCTTCGGTATTGCAATTAATCACAGTGCGAAAACCTTTTTCGGCAATTCCTTTGATTTGGGCGATTTTTTGGGAAGCCCTAATCAAATCCCCGGCAATAGTAATGTTTTCGGCATCGATATCCAAAAGTGTCGATAAATGTCTTTTGGGAATTATTATAACATGCACCGGCGCCATTGGATGAATATCATCGACGACTAAAAATTTATCATCCTCGTAAACTTTTGTGCAGGGGATCTCTCCTTTGGCAATTTTACAAAACAGGCAATTCGACATAATTATCACCTCCCCAATATTGCAAATCAGGAAACATTCTTACTTTTGCTAATAGCGTCTTCCAGGGAAATCGCTCCAGTATAAAGCGCACGGCCAATGATAACGCCGTAAATGGAACAATATTTAATTGCCAGGAGTTTTTCTATATCAGTTATTGCCGCTACACCGCCGGATGCAATAACGGGGATGCTCACTTCTTTGGCCAATTCGCCAGTGGCTTCAATATTCACGCCCGTTTCCATGCCATCGCGCTTGATGTCGGTGTAGACAATTGCTTTCAAAGCGCAGTTTTCGTAGCGCCTCGCCAGATCAATAGCAGTCTCTTTAGTTTTTTGCGTCCAACCTTTAATCGCCACAAGACCATCAAGAGCGTCAATTCCTAAAATTACTTTTCCCGGATAATCTCTTCCCGCAGTCCTGACAAATTGTTCATCCTGGAGAGCAGCTGTGCCCAAAATGACACTGGAGACACCGTGAGATAAATAATATGCAATTGTCTCCATATTTCTGATACCGCCGCCTACCTGAATCGGAACCTGCACTTTTCGGCTTATTTCTAAAATCTTCTCGGCATTACGGGGCACTCCGGCAACAGAACCGTCAAGATCAACTATATGAATACATTCAGCGCCTTTTTGCGCCCAGAGAAGTGCCATCTCCACCGGATTATCTGCATATACTGTCGCCCGGTCAAAATCCCCCTGGGCCAACCGCACACATTTACCATCTTTAATATCAATAGCTGGGATAATGATCAAAACAACTCTCCACCTAGAAAATAATTCGGTAATGCCTATTGATCGGCAGTTCCGAAGAAAGAAAAATATATATCCTGGAATGCAATATTTCTAATGCCCGAATCCGCCAAATGTTTCCAAAGATTTATTAATGCCCTGCTTTGCCAAGTCGTGGGCAGTCAGCCACTTGCCGCCACCCTTAAAAAAAGAACCTATTTGGAAAACATCTTCCATTAATGATTTCTGAGTTTTATCAAAAACACCTCGCCAGATTATGCTGCCATCTTTGGGATTAACAAAATTTATTTCAAAAGCTACCGAAGCAGCTTTTTCGGCTGAATAATCATATCCAATTCTTTCTACATAACGAAAAACGTAACCCACAGCTATTAAATCGGTATCTAATTCGGCACCTGTTTTTTTTAATATTTCCAACAAAGGCATCTTCAGCGATTCAGCACTGACTCGTTGATAAATTCCCGCCACTTTTTCTTGAGGAATTATTTCTATTGTTTTAAAGTCTTTCAACTCCTCCATTAACAATTCTTCAACAACCTTTTGGCCACCTTTTGCAATTTTCCCTCCAAAGTATACTGCACCGGAAAGCGGGGAAATGACAGTATTGCCTGATTCTGCTTTGGGCAAAACGGCTTGCAATGGAATTATGGCCAAGCGTACAGGAGACTTGGTTTTGTCAAGTGTCTTTTCTGCACCATAAGAAGTAATTACCGGAATCAAGAGCAAAACAAGCAACCAAGCAACAACACAACAATTTTTTTTCCGGAAAGGATTATTCAATATTTTAGCCTTCCTTTTTAGAGGCTCCCCTTTGTCGAAAGCACTCCTTTGATTTTTTTGTCCTCAGTTACGGCATCTCTAAGCGCACGAGCAAATGCTTTAAAAACCGCCTCAATGATATGGTGACTGTTGCTTCCATACGCCAGATTGATATGTAATGTTATTCCACTATGATCGGTAAAGGCCTTAAAAAATTCTTTGACCAGCGCCGGATCAAATCCGCCGATTTTCCGGCGTTCGAACTTAACTCTATAAATCAAATATGGCCTACCTGAAATATCCAGATCGACACGACACAAGCATTCATCCATCGGCACGGATGCCGTCCCATAACGGTTGATACCGATTTTTTTCCCCAGAGCCTGACCTACAGCCATACCCAGACAAATGCCCAGGTCTTCCACCAGATGATGATCGTCAATTTGCGTATCACCCTTGCTTTTGACCACAAGTTTTAAAAAACCATGCCGGGCGAAAAGCTCGAGCATATGGTCAAAAAAAGGAATTGATGTGTCAATCTTACTTACAGCAGTATTATCTAAATCAATTTCGAGCGCAATGTCAGTTTCCGTCGTTTTACGGACGATCTTTGCCTTTCTAGTCATTGATGTCTCCCTTAAATTAAATAACTTTATTCAGGGGATATTCGATTATGCCTTGCGCACCTGCTTCTAAAAGTACCGGAATCAAATCCCGGACAATGCCCGCATCGGCGATCGTCTCCACCGCAAACCATTCCCCTGAATATAAATTGGATACAGTCGGCTCCTTGAGTGAAGGCAGCAGCAGCATTACTCTTTGTAAATTTTCTTTGGAAACATTCATTTTTAAACCAACTTTACCCATCGCCAATAATGAACCCATGAGTAACGTTCGAATTTGATCGATCTTTTTTCGCTTCCAGGGATCATTCCAGGCAGCTCGATTGGCAATCAACTGAGTATTTGTCTTCATCAGGTCGTGAATGATTCGTAAGTTATTAGCCCTAATCGTGGAACCTGTTTCCGTTACTTCAACAACGGCGTCAACAAGACCCTCCACTACCTTGGCTTCCGTTGCTCCCCAGGAAAATTCGACATGAACATTAATCTTTCTGTCGGCAAAATACTTCTTCGTAAAACTAACCAGTTCGGTTGAGATTCTCTTCCCTTCCATATCTTCGATTGATTTGTAAGGTGAATCATCGCGAACAACGAGCACCCAGCGCGCCTGACGCGTGGATACTTTGGAATAAACTAAATCCTGAACGGCAACAACATCGGATGAATTTTCCAGAATCCAGTCAATTCCGGTAAGACCCATGTCCAGATGACCATCTTCAACATACCGTGACATTTCCTGTGCCCGCACCAGCGAACAGGAAATGTCCGAATCATCAATATCGGGGAAATAACTACGGCTGTCATAAGTGATACGCCATCCCGCTTTTTTAAACAGCTCCACTGTACTGTTTTCCAAACTTCCTTTGGGAATACCTATTTTTAAAACATTC
>CAZYIE010000043.1:16360-26796 GCA_964646755.1 uncultured Smithella sp. | reverse complement strand
ATACTGTATTCACTTCCGCCGTTCTGAATGCTTGCCGCTTTATCCTCAAGAGCAGAGACAATATCATTCAGGATATTTTCGCCATGAGCTTTTTTCATAAAAGCTTCAATTAAATCTTTGTATGAAATTCCACATACCTCATGGAGAATAATAAAAGGAATCTGCAATAATTTATCGAAATGCAGCAACGAAGCCAGCCAGGAAAACACTCTTGTTTTTATCCAGTCCCTGACGGGCATCGCTTGCGTCGCGGTGACTAGTTGCTGTGTCTCCACTATACTTTCGCTCATAGCCGGCGACGAATGGTGGGGGATAAGTTCAGTTTCTATTATATGTAAACCGTACCTTTGCTGATAATCCGGCTTAGCCATCAACGTACTTTCCAGGATGGTCAGATTAATAAACTGAATACGATTGTGTTGACCGTTGGCAATAATCTCCGATACGCCCTTTGTAAATGAATCATACGTTTCTCCGGGTAACCCTATAATGAGATCAGTAAATGTGGCAATATGGCTCTGCGTAAAAAGTTTTTGCAATTCAGTGTATGTTTGATTGTCAATATTGCTTCTCTCAATATATTTCAGCGTCTCCTCATTTAAAGACTGCAAGGCGAGATTAATTCCTTTTTGCAGTCCTTCATCGTTCAGAATTTTCTGGAGCTCAAATATGCGTTCCTTGGAATTTTTTGTATTCTGAACCGAAAAAGCTTTGGGGTAACCGCAGCTCTTCTTGTTATCGGCAACTTTTCTTGCTATTTCCAGATCTCTCTTCAAAATGCCGAAATTTGCATCACAGCAGAAGACAAACTCAACCTTATTCCTGCTCAGCCAATCAATTTCGTTATACACTCTTCCGAGCCCAAATTGCTTGATTTTTCTATCGGACTTTTTCCCCCAATAGCAGAAAGCACAAGTGAAAGGACACCCTCTGTTTGTTTCAATCATGCCCTGCCATTTCTCTTCAGGGTTCTGCTTTATGAGTTCATCAAAAACACCTGATAAATAGGGAGAGGGAATCTCATTAATATCTTCAATCTTTTCTTTAAATTCATTACATGCAATTGTTGCATCCGAACGACGGTATCCTATTGACGGCACCAAGCACCATTGCTTATCCAGTGACATTTCTATTATTCTTAAAAAAGGAATTTCTCCCTCTCCAAAAGAGACGATGTCTACAAAAGGATATTGCTCCAGAAATAAAGATAATTTTTCTCTGGACTCCGGAATCTGAGGCCCACCGAATACATTTATTGCTTCTGGGTTCTTTCGCTTAACCTCCTGTGCAATCGCCAGACTCACCCTAAAATTCCACAGATAGGTGCTGTAAAAGATTATATCAGTTTCGGCTAAGCGAGCGGCATAATCATTAACATTGCCCCGTTTATAGATAATCGGCAGGAATTCATATTCTTGACTGGATGCAAGGTTTTTTTCCGCATAGGCACGCAGGATGCCCAGCGAATAGGGGAAATAATACTGACCGCCAAACGAATCACCTATCTCTACGAGCCCAATTCTGATTTTTTTCATTTCCAACTTAATAGTTCTCGTCTCTAAAATAGTTTAATTTGCTTTTATGTTCCTCTGGGTTTTTCACAAACCATTCCCAGGTCAGAAGCAAACCATCACTCAGTTCTGTTGACGGAGAAAATCCTAGCAGATCTCTTGCCCGAGTTATATCCATAACCCTCATTGGAGCGCCTGACGGTTTGCTGGTATCAAAACTGTATTCGAAATCGATGAACGACCGCAAAATGGTGACAACATCACGAATAGAATGTCCTTTGCCACTGGCAATATTTACAAAGTCACCATCCGTTCCATGATGAAAAGCAAGGATAATTCCTTCTGCGGCATCTTTGCTGTAAAGAAAATCCCTGACTGCATTCCCATCACCCCAGACCACCAGCGGATTTTCGCCACTGTGCAAACGATAAATCAATGCAGGAATGACCATACTGGTTGCGGGATCAAAATTGTCTCCCGGACCATAGACATTGGATAACCTGACTATGGAGAAAGTATTGATTCCATATTGTTTTTTATACGCATAAACCTGAAGTTCCGCCATTCTTTTCGCCCACCCGGCAAAAGACATGGGCACACTTTCAATTTTGTAGTCGCTCTCCCGCAGGATATTGTTCTCTGCATATGCACCAATGGAACTGGTGTAAACAAGTTTCTTTATTTTATTTAAACGCGCTGCTTCGAGAAGATTTGTGTTCATCATCAGCGTTGGCACAAAATGGCTGGCGAGTTTAGAGGATGATGTCTGCACTGTTCCCTGAATTCCGGCCAGATGAAATACATAATCCATATCGCGGATAATCTCTCTGCAAAAATCCATACTCACCAGATCTCCGACAATATTCTCCACCTTGGTATTTACAACAGAACTGTCCAGCGACACACTTCGGACGCACGCTTGGGCTTCAACCAGAAGCTCAACTACCTGCCTGCCGATCAACCCGGAACCGCCGGTAACCAGAACATTTTTTTTGTTGAAGTCCTTAAATATATTTTCAGCTATCATCGACAATTTCCTGTTGATTTAACTAATGGAATTAACATACCATTGAACTGTATCTTTAATTCCTTGATTAAGCGATATTTGCGGTTCAAAGCCAAGTAAGTTTCTTGCTTTTTCAATATCCATCATCCGAATTGGTATAGTTACAGGCTTTGTGCTGTCAAAAACAATCGGAACGTCTTTCTGACCCGTGGCGGTAAGAATTAAACTGACAATTTCACGGATTGTATAAGTATGGCCTGCGCCTATATTGATAGGATCAAAATGTGAACATTTTTCCAGAGCCAGCATACAGGCTCTTGCAAAATCGGTGACGTGAATAAAATCGCGAACCTCGTCTCCACTGCCCCAGACAACATAAGGATTCTCCCCTGCTACTGCCCTTCTAATTAATGCCGGTATCACATGAGATGTGTCCTCTGCAAAATTATCTCCCGGCCCATAAACGGCCGATGGCCTGATCAGCACCACTGTGCAAGGAGAAACTCGGGATACATATTCACCAAGCTTTTCCAGGTATCGGCGCATCCAACCATAACCAAAGTAGGACGGATGCGGTTCTTCGCGCCACATTTCCTCTTCTTTTACAGGATGGCTATAGGGTGGGTAACCGGTTGAACTGCCAAAAACGACTATCTTTTTAACGTTTTGTGCCCATGCCGCCTGAAGAATATTGCCCGTAATAGTTATATTCTTCGTTATACCTTCCATTAATTGATAGCCTTTCACACCGGCAGCCCCAACGGCACCGGCAGCGTGAATTGCATAGTCAATTTTATTCATAACGGATAAGCAGTCGTCTGGGTTTGTCAAGTCGGCTGATACCGTTTCAATTCCTGAACATTCAAACTTCAACGGACGGTAATGGACGGAAACGCGGACGGCAGCGCCCTGATCTAGTAATGCCCGAACCAGATGACTCCCGATGAAACCTGTCCCGCCTGTAACGAGCACTTTTTTATTACGGTAAAACATATTGCCTATTCCTGCGTCTCTATATTTATTGCCGATCTGACTGCCGATAAATTGAATTAAGCGTAATCAGGCTACTTTCTTTTCAGCTGACTGGAAACGAATTCTCGAATCCCGGCAGAATCCAAGCCCAATTGGCAACGTATATCTTGCAGGTTTCCGTAACAAGCGCAGAAAGCATCAGGCATTCCGTGAAAAACGATCCGCACTTCAGGCACTTCACTGATGGCCTCTTTCAAGCCAAAGGCATCGTGAACTACCAATATTCTCGTATGACGAAAACTCATAATTAATTCGGTGTCAATCGGCTTGATTGTGTGGAAATATACGATATTGACAGGAAGTTCCCGGCAGGCTTCCAGCACATTCCCTAATAGAGGTCCCGCCGTCATGACGGTGATTCCGGCTCCCTTATCCCTGATTGTCACGCCCCGCCCGAACTCTATCGGAACATCAATATTATGGGGATGATCAGAAAGACGAAAGTAAGTTGGATTCCCATTGTTATACTGGCTCCGCAGCAGGATGTCGATCTCCTTCGTCGAACCCGGTTGAATAACTTCCATTCCCGGTAGAAGCCTCAGAATCGCGAGATCCGTATAAGAATGATGAGTCGCTCCATCCCAGGCATAATCAAACGAAGCGCCGCAGGAAACGATGTTGCCGCCGAACCGGTTATAGCACATATCGAGCTTGATCTGTTCATAGCTTCTCTCGGTGATAAACGGGGCAATTGTATGGACAAACGGATAAAATTTTTGGGCGGCCAGACCTGCTCCTACACTGATTAGTGTGTTTTCGCTGATACCCATGTTGTAAAAACGATCCGGATATTTTTCTTTAAATTCATTAAAAAGATAAACACTGACATCTCCCAGAATCATTACAATGCGTTCATCACGCAGGGCTAAATCCATGATAGTATTTTTAAACTGTTTACGCATCCAATTCCTCCAACAACTTCCGGTACTCGGCTTCGTCGGGCGACCTTCTGTGCCATTCATAAGGATTGTCCATAAATGTCCGGCAACCGTATCCTTTTTGCGTATGGGCAATGATGGCCTGAGTGCGCTCTCCTTGCTTTTTGAGAGCTGACATAAGTGCTTCTATGTCATGCCCGTCAACTTCCGTTACCTCGCAACCAAACGCCCGAAATTTTTCGACAGGATTGACGATTTGCAGTCCGCGGGCATGAGAGCGGTTATCATCGTAAATTACAGTCAAATTAGGCAGCATCAGGTTGGATGCAACAAGCAGCGCTTCCCAAACCGAACCTTCATTGGCTTCGCCGTCCCCAATCAGAGTTACCACCCTCCGCCCCGATTGCTCAATTTTAAGTGCAAGTGCCATTCCCACAGCCAGGCCTATTCCATGTCCCAGAGAGCCGGTAGAAGCCTCCACTCCCGGTATCTTGAAACGGTCGGCATGACAGCCGAAATCGGATTGAAACCCACCCAGTGTACTTATTTTATCCGGAGGAAAGTAACCCTGTTTTGCCAAAACCAAATAGTAAGCCAATGCACCATGACCCTTGCTGAGGATGAACAAATCCCTCTCTGTCCAGGAAGGATTATCTGGATCATGGCGCAGTACGCTATGTAAAGCCCAAAGTATTTCCACAATTGAAAAGCATGTAGGGATGTGACCGTGTCCGCTTTCCTTTGCCACAAGCAAAATCTGCCTGCGGATATCCTTGCAAATTGAATTCATTCGATCTCCAGATAGGAAATTCTTGAGGTCATGGGCATTCTCTGAATACGTACTTTATTCAGCCCTAAAACTTCCTGAAGCGCAATTGTTTCGCCCGGGAAAATATCGTCGCATAGTTCGTCAAACACCAGGATGCTTCCTTTGCACAGGTGGGGCTTAACTGCTTCCAGAGCAATTCTTGTCGGTTCATAAATATCAAAATCAAAAACAGCCAGAGACACTATTGTTTCCGGATGTCTGGCAAAGTAAGCGGGAACCGTTTCCATAGCGTTGCCGCGCACAAGTTCATACTTCTTCAAATGGGAAATGGGATTAAGATTGTCTTGCAGATTGAGCAGGCGAGCGAGATAAACTTCATAGTCCGCTGTCACGGAAAATGAACCATCAACACAGCGGCAGCGCTCCCCGTCTTTTTCACCGATTCCGGCAAACCCTTCAAAGGTATCAAATCCGATAATCTTGCGGTGACGGTTAAACGGCTCGAAAATACCCCGCAGCGCGGACATGATGGAAAGCGTCTGTCCCCAACGTACGCCGAATTCCATTATCACACCATGATTGTGAATTATTTTCTTGTATAACTCGTAGAAAAACAAAATCCGCGAGAGAGCTTTCGAAGTCAAAAATAATCCCAGATTCGGCAAAACCTCATCATCGGGCAGTGGTGAGGCTTTGACATGATTAATGAAAGCCTTCAGTGTTTCCTTTTCGTCACCACTGGAAAGTATTATTGCGTCATGTTTTTCAGTTTTTATGTCTTTCAATATTTATCCCTTTCTTCTAATTATCTAGTCAAAAACACCTTCCCGGATTTAACACGTAAGCGCCAGTACTCAAGCAAATCCTGCATTGTCTTCTCAAACGAAATTTGAGGTTCCCAGCCGGTATGCTTCTTGAATTTCGCAGTGTCCGGAACCTGAAGATCGGCATCCAGCGGACGAAACCTGGCATCTTCACTTTCTACTTTGATATCATCTCGCGTGGAAATGGAAACAAGATATTTCAGCATATCCCCGACCGTACAGGAATAGGAACCGCCGATATTATAATATTCTCCGGGAATCGGATTTACTGTAACCAGTAAATAGTATGCTCTGACCGCATCGCGGACATCAGACCATGTCCGCATCGAATTCAGATTACCCGTTTTGACAACTGCTGGAATCAACCCTTGTTCAATCATGGCTATTTGTTTGGCAAATGTTGATTCGGCGAAGACATCACCGCGGCGGGGTCCACAGTGCGTGAACATCCTGGTAACTAATATTTTCTGACCGTAAGCTTCGGCATGAAACCTGCCTATCAAGTCCGTGCCTATTTTCGATATGGAGTAGGGCGATGCCGGGTGAAAAGAGCACTCTTCATTTATCGGCAGTTTTTCTTTCGAAACTCTGCCGAACACTTCTGAGGAAGAGCAAACATGAATAACAGGATTTATATCCTGGCGGCGCCGCAGCACCTCCAGCAATCTGGCCGTTCCAAGTATGTTCGTATCCAGCGTGGCAATCGGAGATGTAAAACTCGTTTTCGGATAACTCTGCGCCGCCAAATGAAAAACGTAATCCGGCTTGCATTCATCAACTGCATTTTGCAGTGAGATGTAATCACATAAATCACCATCAAGAAAATAAATGCGATCTTTTTTATTAGCACGATCCAACAGATGCTCGACATTGTCCAGCGGGCTGCGCCAGCGGCACATGCCGTATACATCCCAATCCGTATTAGCTAAAAGATAGTCCGCCAGATGGGAGCCAACCATTCCGGTAATACCCGTAATTAGTGCTTTCTTCTTCATAACAATGCTTTCTCCCTGCTGATCCAGCCCCGTTGTTTTCGCCCTTGCATGGTCTATCTTCAGCCTTCAGCCTTCAGTCCTCAGCCCAAACCCCTGCTTTTTTACGCGCCGAATTTTTGCAGTTTTCCCGCGTGCGCCAGCGCTACACCGAGCATATTTTTCATGGGCATACGTCCCAGACCGCCGGTTATACAGGCGCGCTCGCCGAAACTCGTGGCCATGTCAGGGCGGCATGTTTCCGCCGACAGTAAAACGGGGACCGGGTGCCAGCTATGCCCGGACATTACTGCCGGCGTGGAATGATCCCCCGTAACAACAAGAACATCAGGATTTAAAGCACAAATATCGGGAATGAAAGTATCGACTTTTTCAATGACTTTTACTTTTTCGGCAAACTGGCCGTCTTCACCTCGCGAATCGGTATACTTGATGTGGATAAAGAAAAAATCATGGGCCGAATAATTGTTATGGAGAGCCTGAATTTCTTCTTCTATCGTCTGCGTTGCACAAGCCAGCTCCATTCCCAGCAGCCTCGCGATTCCTTTGTACATGGGATAGCCAGCGATAGCCAGCGGCTTTAATCCAAAGCGTTCGGCCATAGATGGAAAGCGCCGATACCGGGCATAGCCCCGCAACAAAATGGCATTGGCTGTTTTTTCATCAGCCAGAACTTTTTTCATTTTTTCCGTAAGTTCCTGCATGATGGCCGCAGTCTTTTTCGCCTGCGGGATTAATTCCACAGGTGAAAGCGGCGGTAATCCCGTTTTTTGCGGATCTGTTTCCGTGATTTCTTCGCTAAAGTCGCCGCCGCGCAGCGCCACCAGCGCGCGATGTTCTTTTTCCGTCCTAAAAAATGCCTGAGTGCCGGAACTTAAAGTTATATTTTCCTGAAGCTTACGACAGATTGTTTCGTTTTTTTCTGTTGCCAACCTGCCCGCCCTTCTGTCGGTAATCCGTCCTTGGGAGTCAACTGTAGCAAAATTCGCCCGCATATATAAATCGCCCTCAGTCATCGGAAAATCAAGCCCTGCAGCAGAAAGCAACCCCCGGCCGACATTGTATTTGACAGGGTCATAACCAAAAAGGGCAAAGTGCGCGGGCCCGCTGCCTGGCGTAATGCCGTAGCCTACCGGATCAAGCAGGCCGCAGGTTCCCGATGCCGCCAGACGATCCAGATTGGGAGTTTGCGCCGCTTCCAGTTCCGTCTGTCCACCAGGAATCTGCGGCAGACCGCCCAAACCATCCATGATCAGAAAAATTATTTTTTTGTCGTTTTGTGTCACCAGTTTGTCAATCAATTCCAGTTCCATAAATCATCCGTCATCTTTTGCGTAATTAGATAGAGCGGAAATAAATTCCGCTCTATCTAATCAAACTTATGGTCTTCCTGCCCCTTAAGCAGGATTCACGTCAACTACGTGAAACTTGCCTCAGGGATGTCGATCGCACTGCGGTCGCCGCACTTCATAGACTTCTCATATCCGAAGATATCCGGAATATGGTTCATGACATAGAATCTGGCAGTGGCGATTTTGCCCTTGTAGAAATCGGCATCGACATCACCTTGCTCTTTGAGCCGAGCTGCCGCCAGCAGGGCCTGATCGAGCAGCAACTTGCCGCAGTAAACTCTTGCGCCTGCATGCATGGTCCGAGTGGCGTAGAGCTGTTTCATCTGCTTATCGCCTGCCGTCCAGGCGGCATTCATATCGACAATGTCTTTGAACGCAGCCATGGCATCCGCCATCATCTCGAACTCGGCGGCAAATTCATCGGTCTTCCTGCCAGCGACGAATTCGTCGATTTGGGCCACCCACTTCTTGAAAGGCGCGCTGTCCTTCATGGTGAACTTGCGGCCGGTATAGTCCTGGGCCTGGATGAAGTTGGTGCCTTCCCAGATCCCGTAGATCACGACGTCCCGGTACAGTTCCGCCGGGGCATACTCTTCCGTGAAGCCGTAGCCGCCGTGGCAGTTGATCGCGTCCCCGGTGGAGAGCCTCGCCATGTCGGACGTATAGGCCTTGCAAAGCGGGTTGTTGATAGCAAACATGTCGTCATAATAATCTCTCTCTTCCTTTGTCGCCGCATCAACGGCCAGATCGCGGTAGAGATAGGATTGATAAATCAGCGCCCGGCAGGCCTCCAGAATGGATTTCTGGGACAAAAGCATACGGCGGACGTCTTCGTGTTCAATGATTCGAACACTGGGGCCTTTGGGATTGGTGGAATGCTTGCTCTGCACCCGGATCTTGGTATAATCCAGAGCTGAGTAATAGGCGGAGCCTATGCATCCCAGGGAGAATAATCCGGTGTTCAGGCGTTCTTCGTTCATATAGGCAAACATCTGCTTCATGCCGATGCCACGGCCGTCTACCACTTCCGCTTCGCCTACCATCCAGCCGTAGCAGTTATCGTTTTCACCCATGGACAGGGTGGCGGTTGTCGAACCGTGAATGCCCAGCTTGTGCTCAATGCCCATAGTGGTTACGTCATTCCAAGCACCCATAGAGCCATCGTCGTTGACCCAGAACTTGGGCACGATGAACAGAGAAATGCCGGCTGTGCCTTCTTTGGCGTTCGGGGTCTTAGCCAGCATCAGGTGGATGATGTTTTCCGCCAGATCATGGTCGCCCGAAGAGATGAAGCATTTCGTGCCGGTGAGCTTATACTTGCCGGGGACGTCTGTGGGAACAGCCCTGCTCTTAACCGCGCCAACCTCAGAGCCTGCGCCCGGTTCGGTAAGCCCCATGGTGCCTCCCCATTCGCCTGTCCGCAGCTTGGGCATGAACAGGTTCTGCTGTTTTTGGGTGGCAAATTCATGAAGCACGGTGATGGCGCCCTGGGTCAGACACCAGAACATGACGATCGACGGAGATGCAGCAGTCTGCATCTCCAGGATCGGAGCATACCAGCACAGTGGTATTTTGCCTTCGCCACGGTAGCCAAACTGGGGGCCCAGTTCCGCCTCCATAACGGTTTTATAAACATTCTTGAACGAATCCGGGGTAACGACAGCATGTTCATTGCCACCCACAAATTTCGCGCCGGGTTCATCGGCATCTTTGTTGGCCGGACACATCACGTCGCGGCAGACTTTGAAGTTAACATCGAGGAAACTGTCAATGTCGTCCATCCCGTAGTAATCCTTGTAAGCGTCAAGGCCCAAGAGTTTTTCCACACCGAGCCATTCTTTAATCTGGAACTTAATGTCGCGAGTTTGATACAACCAAGTACAATGTGCCATTTCCAACCTCTCCTAATTTTTGCCTAAAATTCCGTCTTTTCTTATCTGCCGATATAATTCGGTTTTCTTTTTTCCAAAAAAGCCTTCATGCCTTCGGCGCCTTCGTTCCCAAAGAGGGAGCCAAATTCCTTTGCTTCCAGTTCGCTGCCTTCGGCGAAACTCAATGTCAATCCCTGCCGT
>CAZYIE010000043.1:0-16350 GCA_964646755.1 uncultured Smithella sp. | reverse complement strand
GATCTTGGGTACTGAAACATTGCGCGCAGCATTCTACTTCCAGCCTGTTGGCATTATCCAGCGCCAGATCGTAGCCATAATTAATGCTGTGTTTGGCCATCTTTACAGCGAAAGCGGGCATAGACGCAAGTTTTTTGGCAAATTTCCCGGCCTCTTCCATCAACTTAGCTGCCGGTACTACTTTGTTTACCAGCCCGATTTCATAAGCACGCCTAGCATCAATTTGACCGCCGCCCATAATAATTTCTTTGGCAATACCCATTCCCACCAACCGGGGCAAACGCTGAGTTCCACCCCAGCCAGGGATGAGACCAATCAAAATTTCCGGCTGACCAAAGACGGCATTTTCCGCCGCAAAGCGTATATCGCAGGCCATAGATATTTCCGTACCGCCACCCAGAGCAAATCCGTTAATCGCGGCGATAGAAGGTTTGGGCATCGTCTCTATCAGACGCAAGGTATCATGACCCAATTCCATGAATTTAAGAGCATCCACGACAGACAAACTCTGCATCTGCGCAATATCGGCGCCGGCCACAAACGCCTTGTCACCGGAACCGGTTAAAATCACTGCTTTAATGCTGTCATCTTTTTTGCATATTGTTGCTGCATCCATAAGCTCACTCATTGTTTCCGCGTTCATGGCGTTTAAAGCTTTCGGACGATTAAAAGTAATTACAGCTATACCATCTTCCGCATTGAAAAGAATGTTCTTGTAGTCCATTAACTATCTCCTGAATAATTTTCTTAACTAAACAAAAGCAGGCCCCTCTTAGGAGCCGTTACGAAATAACCTGTTCTTTTTCTGTATTTCGTTACGGCTCCTTATGCCGTTCACAGCGTTTGTTTGACCAAGTTATTTTTGAACAACGGCTAATATCAGAGAAGCCTGCTTCATGTCTTTATTTCTTTCGCTTCTTTAATTCCTCTGCCCGCAATTCTTTGCGCAATATCTTGCCAACATTGGTCTTGGGCAATTCTTTGCGGAATTCCACTTCCGTAGGCAGCTTGTAAACAGCGAGACTGCCTTTGGCAAATTCGATCATTTCTTCCTGGGTAGACGTTTCTCCTTCTTTAAGGACGATAAAGATCTTAACTGTTTCGCCGCGTTTAGCATCGGGAACCCCTATAGAACAAGCTTCCTGAACTTTCGGATGGGCGTAATAGACCTCATCAATATCACGCGGATAAACGTTATAGCCACCGCATATAATCATATCTTTTTTGCGGTCAACAATGTAAAAATAGCCATCTTCATCCATTGTCGCGATGTCTCCCGTATAGATCCAGCCATCTTTGAGAGTGCTGGCTGTTTCTTCCGGCTTGCCTTTATAACCTCTCATGATTTGCGGCCCTTTGACAATTAACTCACCGCGCTCACCAATCGGCATATCATCAATGCCATTTTCCAAATCAACAATGCGGGCTAAAGTGTCAGATATGGGCAAGCCCACAGAGCCTACTTTACGGGCGCCGCCGGCAAAGGGGTTAATATGGGTGACAGGAGTTGTCTCCGTCATGCCAAAGCCTTCAACAATAACCGCTCCGGTAATTTTTTCAAACTCGCTGATAACTTCCACCGGCAAGGGTGCACTGCCGGAAAAAGCTCCTTTGATAGAACTCATGTCCGTCTTTTTTATATTAGGATGGCTAAGCATGCCGATGTACATTGTCGGAACGAGCGGAGCAAAGGTCGGCTTAAACTTATGGATTGCTTCCAACAGCGGCTCCGGCTGGGGCTTGGGAACGAGAATTTGCGCCCAACCCATATTGACAGAATTATTCATGCAAGTGGACATGCCAAAGACATGGAAATAGGGCAGCGCACCCAACATTCTTTCAGCTCCCCTTTCAAAATCGGGGAACCAGGCCGCAATTTGCTGCACTTGTTTGCTTAAATTGCCATGAGTCAATTCCACTCCCTTGGAAACTCCGGTAGTGCCGCCCGTGTACTGATACATCGCCACATCGCTGAAGGAATTTTTAACTTTGGGCGGATTGGGCTGGTATTTGGCAATGCAATCCTTCCAGCGATAAACATCCGGCGCTGCTTTGACGTCGGCGGCAAGGTTCTTCTTTTTAGCCACCAGAGGAAATAGCAAGCTCTTCGGGAACGGCAGATAATCGCCAATGGAAGTGATTACTATTTGTTTTATTTTCGTCTTGGGGCGCAGATCAATCATGCGGTTGCCTAGCAGATCCAGCGTTATTAATACTTTGGAACCGGAATCATTGAACTGATGCTCCAGTTCCGGATCGGAATAAAGAGGATTATTCATTACGTTGATAGCGCCGATTTTCAAGATGGCATAATAGGCAACAACACAGGGAATAACGTTAGGCAGAAGAAGAGCAACGGAATCACCCTTCTTCACTCCGAAATCAGCCAGACAGGTGGCAAACCTGTCCACCATATCTTTCATCTGCGAATAAGAAACCTGGTATCCCTGAAAAATCAAGGCAATATTGTCCGGAAATTTGGAAACAGTACGCTCCAGAATTTCGGGCATGCAAATTTCTTCGTAGCTAATCTTCTCTGGTACACCTTTCTGATAAGACTTCAGCCACTGTTTTTCCTGTTTACTAGTCGCACCTGCCATAATTTCTCCCTCCCCCGTTTTTAAGTTAAAGGATTTTGAATGCAGCTCTCATAAGCCCATTACCATTAATTGTTGAATATGTTTTCTCGCCTCCTTATGCAATGACATTAAACCAAATCTATACATTTTGCTACAAAAAAAGCCCTTTCTGCGAGCAGATCGGGCTTTTTGTTTAAGTCAAATTCTCTACAGAGATGAATTGATCAGATTGCACAAGCATCTACCGCAGCTTTCGTTTCTTCCAAGCCCATTGCTTTGACAACAATTTCTGCAACATCCAGAGAAACCATTTTTTCCGTCATCTGATTATCCTTGATGCCGTCGGAAATCATGGTCAGGCAGAAAGGACAGGCCACGGCAACTGTGTCCGCGTTGACTTCCATCGCCTGCTTTGTTCTCATATTATTAATTCTGTCGCCGATATCTTCTTCCATCCACATACGGGCGCCACCGGCGCCACAACAGAAGCTCTTGCTTAAATTGCGATCCATTTCTACAAGATTCATACCGGGAACAGCCGACAAAATCTGCCGTGGTTGCTGGTAGATTTCATTGTAACGTCCGAGGAAGCAGGAATCATGGTAAGTGAAAACGCCACTTACGGAATTCGTCAATTTAATCTTTCCCGTCGCCAGTAAATCGGCGATAATTTCCGTATGATGATATACCTCGTAAACACCTTCGAAATTAGGGTAATCCTTCTTCAAGGCATTATAGCCGTGCGGACAGATTGCAATAATCTTCTTGACTCCGTAGCCATTCATTACCGCAATATTAGCCTGAGCCAGTGACTGGAAAAGATATTCATTGCCGCTGCGCATGGCCGAATCGCCGCAACAGCCTTCCTCGTTACCCAGGATACCAAAACTTACGCCGGCAGCCTGCAAAATCTTGGCAAAGGCGATGGAAACTTTCTTACCCCGGTCATCAAATGAACCGGAGCAGCCGACATAAAACAGGTATTCCACATCCGGGTTTTCCGCCAGAGTTTTGATGCCTAATTCCTTGGCCCAGTCAGCGCGCAGGTGTGCACCAATGCCCCAGGGATTAGAGTTGTTTTCCATATTCCGGCAGGTTAATTGCAATTCCGGCGCGAAATCCGCCTCCGTGAGCACTTTATATTGTCTCATGTTGATAATTTTGGGCACATGTTCGATTGACGCCGAGCAGTGTTCCATACAATACATACAATTGGTGCAGGCCCACAATTCATGACCGTCGATCACTTCGCCTACAAGCGCCTTTTCCGGTGCCGCTCCTTCAACTTCAGTTGCCGGAGCTGCGCCTTCCGCGCTTTGGGCAGCGAGAGCAGCAGCTTGGGCCTTAATCGCAGCCGGAGCTTTTTCCAGCCAGAATGTTTTGATATCCTGAACCATCTTCTTGGGTGAAAGGGGCTTGCCGGAAAGATAAGCCGGACAGCCGTCCTGACAGCGGCCGCAACGCGTGCAGGCATCAGCATCAAAGATTTGTTTCCAGGTAAAATCTTCCAGTTTTCCCACACCGAAGGATTCTGCATTTTCAAAATCACGAATCGGTTCCAGTGATCCTGCCGGTTTTAAAGACATCAGGAAATGATTAGCCGGCACAGTGATTATATGCAAAAGTCGCGAATAGGGAATGTAAGCGATAAAACCAAGAGCGATGACTGTATGTGTCCACCAGCTGATCTTGTGTAAAGTTTTCGCGGTCTCAAAATCCATACCGGTAAAGGCATAGGAGAGAGTCCAGCCGACAAATGACCATGTTTCCCAGAGCGCAAAGCCTGTTGCAGCATCCTTTGTGACGTGAATACGCAGAGCTTCAATGATAAATCCGGTGATGACGATACCGGCGATCAGTAAAAGAGCGATAGCGTCATCGGCGGTATTGTCTGAAGTCCCTTTATAAGAGAAGCGTTCCGGCTTAATTAGGTACCGGCGAAACATTGCCATGAATACTCCGATGAGAACAAACAGGCCGAACAGATCCATCATGAAGGAAAACCATAGGTAAAATGATCCGCGAAGAAAGGCCCAGCTAAACAATGGTTCGGTGATGTGGAATTCGCCGGCATCGAAAGCGGCTCCGAAAATTAAAACAAAGAAACCAAAGAAGATTAAGCCGTGCATAATGCCGGGATATACTTCTCTCCAAGTTTTGATTTGCAGGAACCCGTTGACAAAAAGAGATTTCAGTCTCAGGGGAAGCTGATCCCAGCGGATTTCTTCCTTGCCTATCGCTTTCCACAGCTTCCAGCGGCGGTAAATACCGTAAGCTAATATTGCCATTGCCACGGCAGTTAAAAGAAAGAGCATCGGTTCAAAGCTTTCCGCGTTCCAGAAAACTTGACGACCTTCATTTCCGATTCCTATGGGGCTTATATTATGTTGCATTGATCCTCCAAAATTTCGGCTGAAGGTTATTAGACTGAAGACTGAAGGAAAACAGAAATCCCTCAGCCTTCAGCCCACAGCCTTTATCTTTATATCCTTCAGCCGAAACACCTTCAGCCTTCAGCCTTTTTCTTATGCCAGCAGTTTTTTGCAGGCGCTTGTTAATTCAGGGACTACCTTGAAGAGGTCATCCACAACTCCATAATCAGCCTTCGCAAAGATCGGTGCTTCCGCATCCTTGTTAATTGCCACGATGTATTTGGATGAACTCATTCCCGCTAAATGCTGAATTGCTCCTGAAATACCACAAGCAATGTACAAATTGGGAGAAACAACTTTACCGGTTTGTCCCACCTGATCTTTTTGCGGACGCCAGCCGGCATCGACAGCCGCACGCGAAGCGCCTACACAACCACCCAGTGTATCGGCAAGTTCTTCCAGAATCGAGTAGCCTTCCGGTCCTTTCATGCCGCGACCGCCGGAAACGATAACATTGGATTCGGTTAAATCCACTTTACCGCTGGTATCTTTCTGTACTTCCAGAACCTTGCTTTTGATTTGAGCTGCGTCCACGGCGGGATCAAATTTTATACCCTCTGCCGCTTTGGCGGTTTCCACTACGGGGAAAACATTGGGACGCAAAGAAGCCATTTGGGGATTAGTATTGGTAACGATTTCACCAAAACACTTGCCGGCATACATCGGTCTTACCGCCAATAGCTTACCGTCAGCAATTTTCACATCCACGCAATCCGTCGCCAGCCCTGTTGCCAGCTTTCCGGCCAACCGGCCTGCAAGGTCTTTACCCTGAACGGAAGCGCCCAGAAGCAGAATTGCCGGATCTTTTTCTTTAATAATTTTTGCCGCAGCCTCAGCATGGGCTTCCGTAATATAAGGCTCCAAAACCGGACTGTCTCCAATATATACTTTATCCACGCCGTATTTTCCCAATTGCGCGGCTAATCCTTCAATACCTGAACCAAGCAGAATAGCACCGACCTCAGTTCCCAACTGGTCGGCCAGTTTGCGTGCCGTAGAGGCCAGCTCAAAGCTGATTTTACGCAAAGCGCCATCTCTTTGTTCTGCAACTATCCAAACTCCTTGTGCCATTTTTCAATCCTCCGCTTTCATTAAGATAATGCCTCATCGATTTCTAAGGGTAACGAGGCGGCTAGGAGTCGGCGCCTGAGACGTATTCATAATACGTTGAAGAAGCCGACGATGATGCCAACAAAGTTACCCGACGAAAGCGCATAGGCATTAGATGACTTTTGCCTCTTCCCTCAGTAACCGGGCTACTTCCACCGCCTTCTGTGCCGGATCGTCTCCGCAGATTACTTTTCCGGGAGGTCTGGCCGGAGGAGGAATGGTTTTGGCGACTTTGGCCTTAGCTTCAACTGCAACGCCCAGTGCCGCAGCGTTTTTCACATCAACCGGCTTTTTCTTCGCCTTCATAATGCCGGGAAGAGATGCATAGCGGGGTTCATTAAGTCCCTTCTGCGCAGTTACTACGCAGGGCAGGCTGGTTTCGATTAAAAGCTGGGCTCCTTCAATGGGCCTCGTCGCCTTGACCGTAGCACCGGCATATTCCAGCTTCGTAACAAGCGTTAATTGGGGGATTCCCATAAGTTCAGCTAAGATCGCGCCAACTTGTCCGGAATCATCATCAATAGCCCGCTGACCGCAAAAAATAATGTCGCAGGGCATACCTTTAATTACCGCCGCCAGCGCTGCTGCGGTAACATAAGCATCAGCGGTGTCGAAAGCGGGATCACACACATGGACACCTTTATCAGCGCCCATAGCCAGAGCCGTGCGAATTGTTTCCATCGCCCTTGCCGGACCCACAGATACTATCGTTACATCACCGCCATTCTTTTCTTTGAGCCTTAGCGCTTCTTCCACACCGTACTCATCATAGGGATTCATAACCCATTTGATCTGGCCTTCTTCAATACCTGCCCCATCCGCTTTTACCTTGATCTGGGCTTCAGTATCCGGGACCTGTTTTACGCATGCAATAATGTTCACAGTCTCAAACCTCCTTATTAATCTTGGCGCATTCAGGCTATCTGTTAGTTTGTTGCCTGGCGCCTTTTTTGTCTTATAAAGGTTATTGTCTAATTTTCCGAATTGCCGACTGATTGAAAAAGCTTGATCCCTCTGGATTCAGAGGGATCAAGCCGACAATTTATACCCTGTTTTTGACGATATCATCAACAACCGACGGATCAGCCAGCGTGCTGGTATCACCCAACTCACCCAGCAGATTGGCGGCAACTTTCTTGAGAATTCTTCTCATGATTTTGCCACTGCGTGTTTTAGGCAGACCATCCGCCCACTGAATCTTATCGGGTGTAGCAATAGGTCCGATCAACGTGCGGACATGAGCGATAAGTTCCTTCTTCAAATCATCGGACTTGGCAATGCCGGTCTTCAGAGTTACGAAAGCGTAAATGCCCTGGCCCTTAATATCATGCGGCATACCGACGACTGCTGCTTCGGCAACTGCTGCGTGAGCAACAAGTGCGCTTTCGACTTCGGCCGTTCCCATGCGGTGACCGGAAACATTGATAACATCATCAATACGGCCGGTAATCTGATAGTAGCCGTCTTTATCGCGGCGGCAGCCGTCACCGGTTACATAGTAGCCGGGGAACTGTTCAAAATAGGTTTCCTGGAATCTCTTGGGATCGCCATAGACACCTCTCATGATACCGGGCCATGGTACTTTGATGCACAAAGCGCCGCTGGCTACTGTATCGGTGAATTCTTTTCCTTCATCATCCACCAGCACCGGCTGTACGCCGAAGAAAGGCAGAGTCGCCATACCGGGTTTAATGTCAATTGCACCGGGCAACGGAGTAATCAGGATTCCGCCTGTTTCAGTCTGCCACCAGGTATCAACGATGGGACATTCGCCGCGGCCGATAACATTATAATACCAATTCCAGGCTTCGGGGTTGATCGGCTCGCCGACTGTTCCCAGAATACGCAGACTGGAAATATTGGCTTTCTTCACAAAATCGTCACCTTCTTTAGCAATAGCGCGGATGGCTGTGGGAGCGGTGTAGAAAATGTTGACCTTGTATTTTTCGACTACCTGCCAGAAACGGCTGTAGGTCGGATAATTGGGAACGCCTTCAAACATAACGGATGTGGCACCGTTGCACAAAGGTCCGTAAACAATATAGCTGTGACCGGTAACCCAGCCGATGTCGGCGGTGCACCAGTAGATATCGTTTTCATGATAATCAAAAACGATTTTGTGGGTGTAGGAGGCATAGACTAAATAGCCACCGGTAGTATGCATAACGCCCTTGGGTTGTCCGGTAGAGCCTGATGTATAGAGGATAAAGAGGGGATCTTCGGCATCCATCCACTCGGGTTCGCACTTGGCGTCAACTTTCGCCATTTCTTCATGCCACCATTTATCGCGGCCGGCAGTCATTTCACACTTAATCTTGTCGCCTACTCTGTTGACAACGATTACGGTTTTAATAGACGGGCAAGTTTTTAATGCATCGTCAGCTATTGTTTTTTGGGGGACTGCTTTAGCACCACGGAAAGTGCCATCGCAGACAACCAGTAATTTCGCGTCACAATTAACAACTCTGTCTCTTAAAGCGTCGGCACTGAAACCGCCAAACACGATTCCATGAATGGCGCCAATGCGCGAACAGGCCAGCATCGCTATTGCCAGCTCCGGAACCATCGGCATATAAAGAACTACACGGTCGCCCTTCTTGATACCGTTTGCTTTCAGAACATTGGCGAATTTACATACTTCAGCATGCAGCATCTTATAGGTAAATGCCTTTTCTTCGCCGGGCTCATTGCCTTCCCATTGAATAGCAACCTTGTCGCCGCGTGTTTTCAGATGTTTGTCCAGGCAGTTGTAAGAAACATTGAGCTTGCCGCCCTCATAAAATTTTACAGCAATGGGACCTTTTTTAATGTCAAAGTTGTAATCCATAACTTTGTCCCATTTTTTGAACCATTCGACTTGCTGTTCTCCAACTTCCGCCCAAAACGTTTCCGGTTTTTCCACAGATTTTTTCCACAGCTCATCGTAAGCTGCCCTGCCGCTTATCCAAGCGGTCTGCTTGATCTTTTCCGGTACCGGATAGACTTCCTTTAATTGAACCTTTGCATCGGCCATATTAATACTACCTCCCTATTTTAAATTTTCTGACTTTAAACGCTTCTACAACGTTTTTTTATTTTTGCAAAAAACATTTTAAGACTGCTATTTGAACTGCCCTGAACAGCGGTCATGATTTGACCGCCGGTAGCCTTCTTCGACGTGCTGGACGTACCTTAATATCTCTTTGATGTCAAGAAATATTTAAGAAATCTGACCACCTTAATCCTCTTAATATAATTGAACTTTTCAAAAAGAACTTTGACAATTATTCACGAAGCGCCTTTTAAATTATTATGATGGGATTTCATTGATTTAAATAAACAATCCGCTGGAAGCTGAAGGAAGACACGCTTCGCTTTATCCAACCTACATTTAATTGCCCCGTGTCCCCCGCTAGAGACTGTGTCGCAGTGACAGAGGTGGATAGAGAACTTTCAATCTGCAAGATGTTCGGTTATGACAAGCGAGTATTACTCTTTAGATCGACAATTGGAATATTTTACCACGTCATATGTGATCATAAATAGATAGCGTGTTAATATTGACACATAAAATAGTCTGAAGACTCGCAGACCGGCGCATGCCGGTGAGGGTTAAAGACGATAAGGGAATAATTAAATTACCCCTCATCAATCGCCCTCGAGAAAGGATATTGTGCCGCAATTTCTTTGCAAGGGAGTGAATCGACTAAAACAATCCCATCTCTCCTTGTTGAACAGGGGGTTGCAACCACCACTGAAGGATGGCAAGACCCCTTGTTCTGTTTAGATTGCCGCCCGGCATACGAGACTGTGTCGTAATAGGAGAAATTGCCATTTCATGTCCTCCGCTGGCGGAGGTGTCACGAAGTGACGGAGGTGGACTAAGGAGTGCCAAAGCGTAACTTATTAATATTATGGCAACTTCAAAAACATCCACCCCCTAACCCCCGCCAGCGGGGGACATTACGAATAGGCTGCAATCAGCACCTGTCCATTACGACGCAGTCTCGCATGCCTGGAGAAGTGGACAAACATCTGCGAGCATTTAGCCTAAACCTAAAATTTGGCACAAGTATTGCTTTACTCCGTAAACTTAACATGTCGGCACGAAGCAAAAAAATCTTGACAAGCTTTTCTGCCGATGCTAGTTTCGGCGCGGTTTATCCGGCTTGCAGAGTTTATCAGCAATTAATGGATGTGTTTATGCAAGCGGATATGTTGTAGAGGTGGTCATTAAAAAATGCCCGTTTTTTAATGGCTGAAAATTGAAATTTAAACCAAATTTTTAGGAGGAAAAAATGAAGAGATTTTGGTTAGTTTTGCTGTCACTGGGGCTGGTTATGGCCTTCAGTGCATCGGCTTTCGCGGTCGATGTAAAATTCAGCGGTAGTTACTTTGCTGGTGGTATGTATTTAGATAAAACCTCTTTGACAAAGGATGCTAGTACGGCCACGGCATTCTATTACCAGAAACTGCAGCTGACGACGGAACTTGTCGTTGCTCCCGGCCTTTCCTTGTATACCCGTGCCAACGTCATGGACAGAATCTGGGGCGCAACCAGAACAGCGGCATCTACCTCACTAGACACGATATCCGCAGCAACAAAAGCTGAAAACCAGAATATTGGTTTCGACTTTTTGTATGCGCAGTTCCAGACCCCAGTCGGTATGTTCAAAGTCGGTTATCAGAGCAACTCATCGTGGGGAACTATTTTCACTAACTCCCAGACACCGACCGGCGGTATAACTTGGTGGATACCTGTAGGCAAAGCTCTAATCATACCCATGTATTTTAAAGAAGGCGATAAGAGCAAATCAAACCAGTACACCACCGGCATATCAGCATCGGATCTCGACAACGATAAGTACGCACTTGCCGGCATTTACATTGACAAGAATATCGAAACCGGTTTGATTGTGGTTTATTGGAGACAAGCTGCCAATAGAGACCTCGGCGCATCGGCATACCTGTCTAAATACTATGGGGTATCACCGTATGTTAAAGCCACAGTTGGTCCCGTAAAAATCCAGGCTGAATTTACTTATGCCTTCGGCGATCTGTTTAAACTGGACAGTGGTACTACCGGCAACGCGTATGAGAAGTTGAGCTCGTTAACAGGCTGGGTTGATGCAACAGCCACCTTCGGGCCGGTTTATGTCGGCGGCACCTTCGCTTATTCCCAGGGCCAGGGCGACGACGCAAACACCCGTAATCAGTTACTGGGCGGCGGCGTTGAATGGAGCCCCGCTTTGATTATGTGGAACCAGGACCGCGCTTACTTTAACGGCACCATCACTTCTGCGGCAGTCGGCGCAGCAAGCGCTTTTGACAGCTCGATGGTGAATGCGTTCTTCTATCAGCTCAGAGCTGGTGTGAAACCCAATGACAAGTTGAACATTGGTGCAGCAGTATCTATGGCCACTGCGGATAAAAATCCTGCCGCTAACTGGGTTTCCAAGGATTACGGTTATGAAATTGACGTAACCGGAACTTACAAAATCACCAACAACCTGTCCTATATGCTGGGCGTTGGTTACCTCATCACCGGCGATTACTTCAAAGGGACCAGTTCTGCTAATCAGGTCACCAATGATTACCTGGTTATCAACAAGCTGACTCTTACTTTCTAAGAGCAGCCGTTAAAGTTTAATCTGAATCCCCGGGAGGACGGGCAAAAATCCTCCCGGGGATTTTTTTGACTTTTTCAATCCCCTTCCACTATGAGACTGCCATATCCTCCGCCGGCGGAGGTGTCACGGCAGTGACGGAGGTGGAAAAAGAACTGCCGGGTTGTGATTACGATGCGCATTACGACCACATAAAAAAGTCCACCCCCCTTACCCCCCCGGCGGGGGACACGCGCGGATAATGCGCCATCCTCCTGATAATAAATATATTGAAAATAAAAAATTCTTCGGCTAAAGACTTAGAATAACGTTCGACCCAAAAGCGGAGAGAGATATGCCTATATACGAATTTGAATGCACCAAATGCCATCACAAATTTGATTGCCTGTTAAAAGTTGATGAAAGTTATAACCGACTAACTTGTCCTAACTGCGGCAAAAGTTCACCCAAAAAGCTGGTCTCTTCTTTCCAGACCAATAGCTGGTCAACATTTTTAGACAATATGGAAAGAAAAGTCAGCCCGGGAAAGTTTAAGTGAGATAGGCTGAATGCCGAGGGCTGAGGGCTGAAGGTAAAGACTATGCGTTATCATAAAAAGCTGCGGGCATTTGAGATGGCTGACGAGATTGCCATTTTGGTATATTAGTTGACCACAGGGTTTCCGAAAGAAGAATTATTTGGTCTAACTTCGCAAATAAGACGGGCAAGTGGTGGATAAAGAACTTCCAATCTGTAACTAAAAAGTCCACCCCCTAAACCCCGCCAGCGTGGAACATTGGCCGAATATTGCAATAGGGTTAACAGTGCTTATTGCCCCCTGTCCTCCGCTGGCGGAGGTGTCACGTAGTGACGGAGGTGGAAAAAACACAGATGGCAGTTAAATCCCACAGTAATTACAGCTATAATAAAAAATTGCAACCGCTCGCCGGACAGTTACGAAAGGGATTAACTAAGTAAGAAGCCTGCTTATGGAAATATGCCTTAAAAGCCAAGCAATTAAAGGGTTATCAGTTCAGAAGACAACGGCCGATTTTACAGTACATTGCAGATTTTTTCTGTAAGGAATTGATGTTGATTATCGAGCTTGACGGAATTACTCATGATAATGAAGTTGCACTGGCAAAAGATGTTCGGCGAGAAGAGCGTCTTGCCAAAGCTGGATTCAAAATAGTTAGATTCACCGATGAGGAAGTTTTAAAAAATATGACCGGTGTTATAGCAGAGTTAGAAAGAATTATTGGTGAGATTGAGACGTCCACCCCCTAACCCCCGCCAGCGGGGGACACCTATTGGTAAATGAGGAAAAACTGCCATCAATAAAATTTTCGGCAACACAACCGGGCTTAGTGCCGGGCAAATCAAACAGCTGGAACGCCTGCATCGCAAAAACATTTCTCCGGAGGATGTCATTACCCCGGAATTATCCCGGCAGCTTTGTTTTCTTTCCAGCGATATTAACCGTCAAATCGGTTTACTGATCAGCCGGCGCGGGGAAATCAATGCTGTAATAATCGGCGACCACAAAAGCATCCTCATCCCTTCCCTTGAAGGATTTCGTTCATCGTCAACGCGCTTTAAGGGTCTGAGGCTTATTCATACTCATCTCAATGGTGAAGAATTATCCGCTGAAGACTTAACCGACCTGTCTCATTTACGGCTTGATCTGATCGGCGCTCTGGAAGTAAACATTGATGGTTCACCCGGAATGCTCCATTTAGCCCACCTTCTTCCCGAAAATCCGGAAGGCATTTACTGGTTGGTAATGAAGCCCTTCCAACTGGCTCACCTCCAACTGAATTTTCTTTCTTTTATTCAGGATCTGGAAAACGAATTTGCTAAAAGACAAAAAACCCGCAAGATCGATGCGACGGAAAAGGCCATTCTTTTGCGGGTAGAAAAAAATCCTCTTGATGCCGTCGATGAGCCACTGGCTGAACTGGCTGAACTGGCGCGTACTTGCGGTGTGGAAGTTTTTGACGCCATTGTTCAATACCGCCGCCTGCCTGACCCCAAATTTATGATGGGAAAGGGCAAATTATCGGATATTGGCTTGCGCGCCACACAAATCGGCGCCAATTTACTCATCTTCGATCACGAATTAACTCCGGCCCAGGTGCGCTCGATTAACGATTTTACCGGTTTAAAAGTCATTGACCGCACCCAGGTTATCCTGGACATTTTTGCTAGGCGCGCCCACAGCCGGGAGGGGAAAATTCAAGTCGAACTGGCTCAATTAAAATATTTGCTGCCCAGGCTTTCCCACAGCGATCGTTCCCTTTCGCGTCTGGCCGGCGGTATAGGCGGCATAGGACCCGGAGAAACAAAACTGGAAATAGACCGCCGGCGCATTAGAGAGCGCATAACCCGCCTGGAAAAAGATCTCAAGGCAATCACTCAATCCCGGCAACAGCGGCAAAGCAAGCGGCAGAGAAGCGACTTGCCGATAATTTCTATTGTCGGCTACACTAATGCCGGCAAATCCACTCTTATTAACACTCTCACGAAAAGCGCCGTGCTGGTCGAAGACAAACTTTTTGCAACATTGGATACAAAAAGCGCCCGATTGCGCTTTCCCCGGGATACGGAAGCAATACTCACCGATACTGTCGGCTTTATCCGTAACTTGCCGGAAGAATTATTTACCGCCTTCCGGGCGACACTCGATGAACTTCATCAAGCCGATATTCTTTTGCATGTAATTGATATCAGCAATAGTCAATTTGAAAGCCAGATTGCGGCGGTGAATAAAATTCTGGAGAAACTAGCAATTAATGACAAGCCCCGTTTGATGGTTTTTAACAAAGTCGATCGTCTGAAAGATAAAGCCCTTGTGCAAAACCTTTGCCGGCGGTTTAACGCCGTTGCTATCTCGGCCCTGGATAAATCAACTCTGCAAGACCTGCTGCAAAGGATAGAATCTTTTTTAGCCGATCGGTCACATGCACATATTTTGCAGAAATGAATGTTTTGTGCTAGACAACAAAACACAACATGAAAAGTGGTCACGCAGTCATTGCGAGCACATTCGTTGCGCTCAGTGCAGGCTCCGCGAAGCAATCCCAGTCCTTTTGATTTTTATACGGACAACACATGCACAAACAATTTTATGTTTACATATTGACAAACAAAAACAATACTGTTCTTTATACGGGTGTTACGAATGATTTAAACAGGAGAGTCTTTGAACATAAAAATAAATTGTTGGAAGGATTTACGAAAAAATACAATGCAGATAAATTAGTTTTCTACGAAGCTTATGATGAAATCAATAATGCCATTGCAAGGGAAAAACAAATAAAAGGTGGCTCAAGATTAAAAAAGATAAAATTGATAGAAGAAATGAATTGCGGATGGAAAGATCTATCTGATGAGATTTGAGATTGCTTCCCTGGCATTTGAGACTGTTTCATAATGTCTTTGCGAGGGAGTAAAACGACCGAAGCAATCTCGTATCTATCCAATAACAAAGAGATTGCCACGCTTCCTGCGGGAGCTCGCAATGACAAAAAGGTAATTGCGACACAGTCTCATTCGCCGGGCAGGCTGTCACTTGGTTCGCAATGACGAAAAATAGACTTCTTTGGAAACAATTATAATTAAGATACTTTGAGAAACCGCTATTGTTGTCATTGCGAGCGGGCCCTTGGTCTGCATGGCAAACTAATTTGTGAGTGTGAGATTGCTTCGTCACTTCGTTCCTCGCAATGACAGAAAACTTAGCCTTTTTCAATATTCTGTAAAACAAACGGAGGTTATCATGGATCTGGGATTAAAAAATAAAGTGGCTTTTGTGGCGGGAGGATCTCAAGGACTGGGGAAAGCCGTAGCTCTGGAGCTGGCCCGTGAAGGCGCCAAAATAGCTATTTGCGGCTTAGAAGATAAAAGCCTGCCCGAAGCAAAAGAGGAGATAGACAGGGAAAGTGGTGGAGAGGTTCTCTCCATTGCGGCCGATCTGACTGATGCAGCTCAGGCTACAGATTGCGTTCGCAAGACTATCAAGCGCTTTGGAAGTGTGGACATTCTGGTAAACAATGCCGGAGGCCCGCCCGGTAAGTCTTTTTTGGAAATCGATGATCAACTATGGGAGTATGGCTTCAAACTCAATCTCCTCTCGACAATTATTTTAACCAGAGAAGTACTACCCCTGATGAAACAAAAGCGGTGGGGACGCATTATCAATATGACTTCCATATCCGTCAAACAGCCGATTGACGGGCTTATCCTTTCCAACACGATCCGTTCCGGTGTCATTGGCCTGGCCAAAACTCTTTCCACGGAATTGGCGCCATTCAACATTACGGTCAACAGTGTTTGCCCGGGATATACTCTCACCGACCGGGTGCTCAATCTTGCCCAGGCCACAGCCGAGAAAGAAAGCTCAACTGCCGAGGCAATAATTAAAAAATGGACGGACACAATTCCTATGGGCCGCCTTGGAACACCAGCAGAATTTGCCGCCCTGGTAGCCTTTCTGGCCTCGGAACGAAGTTCTTATATAACCGGCGCCGCTATCCAGATTGACGGCGGTTGGTATCGGGGGATAATGTAGGGGAATAGGCTGAGGGCTCGCAGACCCGCAGGAACCCCCAGCGCATGAGACTGTGTCGTAATAGTAAATTGTCA
>CAZYIE010000042.1:21688-28811 GCA_964646755.1 uncultured Smithella sp. | reverse complement strand
AGGCAATGAAAGACGTCACCCCGGGTGGACCTGATGTTTATAAAAAGTATCTATAAGAGAAAATTCTAAGAATAAATCAGGAGGTAAAGTTTTATGAGTGAAGTTAATGCAGATGGCCTCGTACCGATTGTAGCGTCGGTAAATAGTGTTTTTTATCGCAGACCCAGTCCCGGAGAGCCCTGTTTCGTGGAGGAAGGTGATCAGGTTAATGAAGATACCGTAGTCTGCTTAATGGAGATAATGAAGTGTTTTCGGTCCGTCGCTGCCGGTGTCAAAGGGAAGGTTGAGAAGATTATTGCGGAAAGCGGAAAGCTGGTTAAAAAGGGTGATGTATTAATGCTCATCAGACCGGAGTAATAATCAGACCAGCCCGGAAGGGGATACATGCTGGCGGCCATGAGCAATGGCCACCAGCATGATTAAAATATGCGAGAGGGGATGAAAAAATCTTTCTGAAGATTCTGAGGTGAAAGGATCTATGAAAAAAAGAAAAGTACTTGTTGCCAACAGAGGGGAGATTGCCGTCCGCATTATCAAAGCATGTAAGGACCTTGGTATAAAGACCGTATTGGTTGTTTCCGAAGCCGATAAAGAAAGTATGGGCGCGAGAATGGCCGATGAGGTTGTCTGTATTGGCCCTCCCCAGGTTAATTTGAGTTATCTCAATATACCAAAGATTATTAATGCTGCTTTAGAGACTGGCGCCGATGCAATTCATCCGGGATATGGATTTCTTGCTGAAAATCCCGAATTACCTGAAGCATGTGAGCAGAATGGGATCATTTTTATTGGTCCACGTTCAGCAACAATGAGGCAACTGGGAGACAAAATAAGTGCGCGCAGCCTGGCCAAAAAGAGCAATGTTCCCATGACTGAGGGTAGTGAAGGTCTTAGCAGTTTCCATGATGTAGAAGCTGAAGTTCAAAAAATAGGGTTCCCTGTTATCTTTAAGGCGGCGGCTGGCGGCGGTGGTCGGGGAATGCGTATCGTCACGGAACCGGAAAATTTGAAAAATGCTTTCGATATGGCTTCTAATGAAGCACTTCAAGCCTTTGGTGATGCGACTCTATTTGTCGAGTGCTATGTGCAGAATGCCCGGCATGTGGAAGTACAGGTAATCGGAGATAACTTCGGGAAAGTTATCCATTTGGGACAAAGAGACTGTTCCGCACAGAGGCGTTACCAGAAAGTAATCGAAGAAGCTCATCCGCCCAATCTTCCCGATGATCTAAGGAATAAAATCCTGGAAGCGGCCGTAGCGCTTACTTCCAGTATTGGTTACAATAGTGCGGGCACGGTGGAGTTCTTGGTCGATAAAGATCGTAATGAATTTTATTTTATGGAAGTGAACACTCGTATTCAGGTTGAACACCCTGTTACTGAGGAGGTAACCGGCGTGGACTTAGTAAAGGAGCAGATTTCGATTGCCTTTGGCGCCCCTCTCTCCCTGAATCAAGAGGATATCAAATTCAAAGGCCATGCTGTCGAATGTCGCATAACAGCCGATGATGCTAAAGATGATTTTATGCCGTCGCCTGGTGACATAACATATCTTGCTTTGCCTGAGGGCATTAATGTCCGGGTAGATACACACTGCCATCAGGGATGCACGATCAGCCCTTACTATGATTCATTATTAGCCAAGCTGATTACCAAAGGTGAGACCCGTGCAGAAGCATTAGCGAATATGAAAACTGCACTGGCGGATTTTAAAATCGAGGGAATAGAAACGAATATACCCTTCCTGCAGTTCTTGATTGAGCAGCCTGAGTTTGCTACAGGAGATATACACATTAAGTGGATAGAAAATACAGTCTTGCCCAAGTTTGTAGAATCACTTAAATCAATGACACTCGCTGAAAACAAGCGACGCGAAGTTTGAAGCGTTAGTGGAATTGATCCCGAAGGCGAAGCCATTCGGGATCCAGAGGGTCATGTTCCCCGCAGCTTGCGGCGGGGAAGTTCATTCGGGGCTGTCTGAGGGCTAAAATGGCAAAAACCCGTTACCGGCAAATTGAGAAAATTGAGGCAAAAGAAAATATCGGTTCATATGGTGCATGGCGCAGGGAATACTGTGGAAAATATCGGGAACTCCTTGCCCAGGCTCGTAATAATAGTTATAATTCTCTGGTAAAAACTCTTGCCTCAAAAGGCGAGAAAATAACCTGCCGGAAGGAGTGTACATATTGCTGTTTCCACTATGTGGCTGTGCCGTTGGCTCATGGTATGGTGATTGCTGATTACTTATATAAAAAAAAGGAATTGCTGAAGCAATTCCTTCATAATTACGAAAAGTGGCATCATAAAGGGTATGATATTTCAACTATCATTGATCACACCCGAATCCAGGCCTTTTCGTCATCCATGCCGATCAATGATATCATAGCTGTCACCAGGCCCATGTCCATGCGCTATCTGGAGATGAACATTCCGTGTCCCTTTCTCGTAAATGATACTTGTCTTATTTATGCAGTTCGGCCGTTGCCTTGTTCGGGACAATATTCTGTCAGTCCTCCCGATTGGTGTAATCCCGCTGCAGGAGGAAAAGCCGTTATTCATCAACTGGTACTGGATGATGAATATCTTCTGAAAATTCTGCAACTGGCTGATCCTCAGCTCATGCTTTATGAACTTACTCTCCCGATAATGATATATAAACTACTTACCGAAGGTGCATCATCTATTATAATTATTCCGTCGCTGAAAAACAGCGAAAGCGTTAAAAGAATGTAATAATCGGCCATGGTTAATGAACGATGTAGCCCGTCAGGGTAAAATAATAGGAATAAGAGGAAAAACAATGAAAAGATTTTTGCTTGTTATCGCAACGGTAACCCTGCTGCTGACTCTTGCTTCTTCAGGCGAGGCATGGCAGGTTAATGTTAAAAACTCATGCAATCAACCCATCAACATCGTTGTCTCAGGGGAACACCTATTCTGGAGATCGAATGATTGTCTGATGACCGTGCAGAACGGTACGACGGCAAGTTGCCAGATGCCGGGGGCAATCTGCCCTTATGATATTTACGCGTGTTACCTTGTCGGCGGCTACGAAATAAACAAGCTCCACTGCGGCACTGTTGATGGTTTCGCATGCTGTTGGAATGTCAATGTCGAAGTGCTTCAGTCTGGCAAAGATACCTGCAGGCTAGAACGGCGTTGAGTTCTTTTCATGGGCCTTCTCATAGTCAAATCAATGCTAGCTTCGAGTAGTAGAAAAGTGATTAGAACCATATTTGTAATATATCGCTTGATTTTTCTCTGGGCCATTTTGTTAGTGATAGGGACTTTCCCGGCAATGGCAGCGGTAATAGATGAAAAATCAACTGTCTCGGAAAAGAAATGGTCGGCCGAACTTCAGCTTAAACGCTATTTCAGAAGCCATACCTCCTATGAGTTTGGTAACCCTTTTCCTCCTTTTCAGGCTCCCCTAAGTCGTCTGGAATTTCCTATGAACACCTGGTGGGCAGGAGGTGAGGTCAGGCACAGCTTTTCACGTTTTTCCGTAGGAACGGAAGTGCTGGCCGCCATACCCATGGAATCGGACAGTTTGATGAAGGACTCAGACTGGGATGACGATTCCAGGCCGGACGTCAAGACCATCTATTCGGAATCGCAATGCCGTATGGAGCCAAGCTATATGGTCCGAGGCGATGTGGATCTGAAAGTTGGTGACTGGCTGGGAATACCAGTCTGGTTTGATCTGCGACCTCTGGCCGGTGTGCGCTGGCAGCGGTTTACGCTTGTGGCCCATGACGGCTTCCAAACTGAGCTGGGCAACCCTCCGTTGCCTCTCCCGGGCGATTCTATTCGTTTCGTACAGACCTACTGGCAATATTTTCTGGGGATAAGAGCGGCCTATGATTTAGAAAGGCATCTCAAGGTGCGACGGCTGAAGTTGCATGGGCAGTTGGATTGGGCATATGTCGATGGGGACAATAGTGATCATCACTTGCTCAGGACAGGGAATCGCATGACTTACGAAAAGACGAGGGGTGATGCTTGGCATGCTTCCCTTGGCCTTAAAGTCGGCCTGACTGAAAATATCAATGCCGGTGTGGAATTTGAGTACCTCCGAATCCGGTCCGAAGGTTCTCATCAATTGGTAAATAATTTATTTGGCATAGATGTTAGTTTTGAAAATGGTGTCAAAGTATGGTCTGACCAATTTAACCTCATGATGAGTCTGGAGTATATCTTTTAACAGACAGAGTCATGAAGAGTTGCTGATTCGAAGTAATTAAGTGGTATCTGACGGTGGCCAGGATTTCATGCATATTTCTCTTGCTTGACAGGGCGACTGTGTCGCCATATACTGCACAGCATTTGTAAGCTCATTATCATTTTCGGAGGTATTTCATGCCGGTTATGAAATGGAAAAAAGACGGGACTGTGGCAGTTGTCCGGATGATCAATGGCGAAAACAGACTCAACCCGTTATTCAACCGAGAGTTTCTGCAGGTTTTCGCTGAAATAGAGCAGGATAAATCAATTTCAGCGGTGGTCTTGTGTTCGGATGACGAAAAAAACTGGTGCCAGGGAATCGATCTTCTCTGGATGCATGGCCGGTTGGCTGAAAACGACCGGGAAGGAATTAAGAACTTTATTTACGGATTGGGCGATATTTTTAAGCGGGCGTTGTTCTTTCCCGTGCCAGTAATCGCCGCAATCAGCGGTCATGCCGTAGCAGGAGGCGTTCTTCTTGCCTGCGCCTGCGATTTTCGGTTCATGAATGCGGATAAAGGATTTTTCTTTCTGAGTGAAGTAGACGTGGGGGTTCCTTTTTCGCTAAGCGCAATGGGTATTCTGCGCAAAGCCATTCCGGAATATCAGCTGAGCCGAATGATCTATACGGGAAATCGCTATACGGCTTCCGAGCTGGAACTCGATCACATTCTGAAAGCTTGTGCGGATAAAGAGGCGCTGATGACTGAGGCTATGGCTTTTGCCCGCACCTTCAACAAGAAACGCGGCATCTTCGGCGAGTTAAAAAAACGCGCGAATAAGGGCATTAGCGATCTTATGGCCGGAGATGACATGAAAGACATCGAAGACTCCAACTTTTTTGCCAAGGAATCATAAGGTCTTTTTGATCTCGCCGGAAAACCGTTTTCCTGTTCTAAGGCACTGAGATAAATGAATAGCGTGTCATTTCCACAAATTTGTTTTCAGTTTCAGGAAAGCAGGACCAGTTTTCAATGATACCTAAAATTATCCACCAGACCTGGAAGACCGCAGAAGTTCCCCGAGACTGGGAGGAGTCGAGAGTTTCCTGGCAGCGGTTCCACCCGGATTGGCAATACGTTTTTTGGACGGACAGTGATCTGGAGCGCTTTATCTCAGAGCGGTATCCCTGGTTTATTGAAACATACCGTGATTATCCATACGCTATTCAGCGGGTTGATGCCGCCCGGTATTTCATTCTCTACGAATACGGGGGGATTTATTCCGATCTAGATGTTATCTGCAACCGCAACTGCGATTTCCTCTTACCTTATAAGGTTGTTATTCCGAAGACTGAACCACTCGGGTTTTCCAACGACCTCATGATGGCCGAGCCGAAGCATCCGTTTTTTTTGCAGGTGATGGAAAATCTTGCTAAGGCCCACCGCAAATTCAGCCGAAACCCGCTGCTCCTGCGCCATTTCCGGGTGATGCTATCCACAGGACCTTTGTATTTGACCGGGCAGTACCGTGCCTGCCCGGTCAATGATGAGGTGTCCATTCTGCAGCAGTCGCTCTACAGCGGTAAGGAGGCGACATCCATTGTCCGGCATATTCGGGGCAATAGCTGGCATGCCTGGGATAGCCGGCTGCTCGGGTTTTTGTTAGACCATGCCCGGATACTGCTGCTAGTGCTGTGGGCGCTCTTTTGCTGCTGGTTATGGTTTCGGTGACTTTGCGGATTTTCCGGTCTGCCAATATTTTACCCCGTCCAGGAAGGCGATGATCCACCGTGCCAGCAGTCCCCGGAATTCCCGGAGATAGTCTCTGGCGAAAAAACCCATGTAACGCTTGCGGAATTCTTCCAGATATTCATAGCCCCGGTTTTCCCAGTCCGCCAAATCCGCCGCAGGCAGGATGTTCCTGTCCGGGGATTCAATGTACAGGAGATTCCGAAAACGCTGGTACATATCCCATTCACAAACCGTTTTATGGGCGAACAGCGGACGACCCTCCAGATCATGCTGCAGGATTCCCGTTGCATAAAACGATCCCAGATCGTGCTGAATTTTGATGGTAAGATTCGTCAGGGGAATGGGTATAATGAAGTAGTTGCTTCCGACCTGGAGCGCAGGCTGCTGAACCAGATAATAGGGTTGATAGGCGAACTGAAAGGCGAGACGGAATGTATCCTTGTCTCCGAGTGTGTGATTGTAGCAGTATTCGCGAAAATTCTCTACGTCCGAGTTGGCCAGGCAAACGGTAAGCAGAGCCTTCCAGCACCGGCGCTTGTCTATGACAAGCTGGCCCGATTCAAATTCCAGATCCCGTTTTAGTGTCTCCGCTGTGACACCGAATACCTGGAAAAGTTCTTCCGTGGTTGATTTTGTGATGGCCAGATCTTGCCAGAAGAGGGCACCTGTTTGCAGGTATTCGGCGGAAGTAAAGAGAGGGACGGGAGATTGCAGGGGGATATTATCCACGTCGATATAAAAGATTTCTTCAAAAGAGGAATAAAGCAGAGCAAAGGGTTTAATCTGACAGCCCCGGAAATTATGGATAGGAAGAAAGGTCTGCTCTTCGCGGAGTTTGCGCGAGGATATATCTGTAAGAGTGATCGGAGCAAAATCCTGCCCCAGAAGATACTGCACCGCGTCCGGCATCTCCGCCGGGTCGGCATAAAAGAGTTCGATGGGCAGATCCGTAAAAGTCCTCAGAAATTTCAGGCAAACATAAGCATTGGCGAGGTGGATGGGTCCTCCGGCGCAAAGGACGATTCCCCTGTCCCGGTAGCGTCCTTCCGGATAGGCGGGAAAACGGGCATAAGCACTGTCGAGGAGTTTTCGATAGAATGATATCCCGTTCATGCTTCCGACCTCACGGCGCCGTCGGCCAGCCGGCCGTCCCGGAGCTTGATAATCCGGTCGGCCGTATCGTACCAGGTATCGTCATGAGTGAT
>CAZYIE010000042.1:0-21678 GCA_964646755.1 uncultured Smithella sp. | reverse complement strand
CTTCAATTCCGGCAGAAGCTCCCGGTAGAAAACGCCTTTAAAGACCGGGTCCTGATCGGCGGCCCATTCGTCAAATATATAGACCGGACGGTCTTCCAGATAGGCGGTGAGCAGGGCCAGGCGCTTGCGTTGTCCCTGCGAAAGATCAACAGTCGAGAGCTTCCCGCCCTCAATGGTTACCTTCCTGTCCAGGTGCAGGCGCTGCAAATACTTAATAGTTTCGTCATCCCGGGAAGGAGATTCGAGACCGAACAGGTTATCGAAAAGGTAGAAGTCGGAAAAAACTACGGAAAAAAACTGCCGGTAGGTCTCGCGGTTTTCACCCGTTACCTCTTCGCCCAGCCAGAAAATCTTTCCCTCTTCGGGGGTGTACAGACCGCAAAGGAGTTTCAAAAGCGTCGTTTTGCCGCTGCCGTTGCCTCCGACAATAAAAGTTGTCTCTCCTGCGCGGATTTCCAGGTTGATCGGTCCCAGGCGGAATTTATCGTCGTCTATTTCCCGGTGGTAGTTATAGGTGACGCCTTCCAGGCGGATCAGCGGTTCCGGACCGGCGTCGGCAGTAAAAAGCATCGACTGATCGGACCGCGTTTCCTTTGCCATAAGCCCGACGCCCAGGGCTTTGAGCTTATCCAGGGCAACAACGGCTTCCCCGAAATTGGGGCCGAAGTTCAAAAGAGATCCCAGGGGGGCCATGATGAACAGGCCGGCCATGACGTAGCCCATCAGAATATCATTTTCTATTTTCAGCCAGGGAACAATGAGAAAGAGCATCAGGCCCAGTACGATCAGATAAAGCGTGTCGCCTATCCGGAAAAAAAGATTCTGGATCGTCTTTCCCCGGATGGCGTCGTCCCGGAGCTGAAAGCATGTTTCCTTAAGGCAGAGATCGAAGAACTTTCCCCGCCGTTCTCGGTGAATGAGGAGTTCCTTTGTTCCGTGGGTCAGGGCGTGAAAATGGCGGAAAAGATCGTCCCAGCCATCCCGAAGGAGTATCCAGTAGCGCTGCAAAAGAGAGAGCTTATACAGGGGCAGGCGGTACAGGTAAACTCCGACAGATAAAAGAACTATAGTTATGAGGCATAAAATCCAGGAAAGCCAGGCCACATAAAGTCCGGCCCCGAGAATCATCGAGCCGCTGAGAAAGATAGTGGGAATCTGGCGCAGAGAGTTGGCGATTTTCTCCACATCGTTGGTCAGGGAAGCCATGAGATTTGGACCGCCGATTTCCTCGATCCGCTTGAGCGGCAGTTCCATGACCCGCTGGCTGAAACGCAGGCGTAAACGGCAAAGCTCCTGCTGCGAGAGAGACAGCAGAATGTATTCGGAATAGGAGCTGAGAACGTAGTAGGCGATGATAAAAAGACCGAATATCAGGGGCAGGTATGGCTCCGGTGCGGCGTTCTGGCGCAGTTGACGATGGATAAGGGAGATGATCAGGGCAGAACAGCCCGAGCCCGCAACTGCACCGGTCACGGCGGCTACAATCATGAGCTTCCAGTTTTGCTTAAAAAGATAATAATAGTAATCCATAGACGAAAAAACACTCCTTGCGGCAAGTCGGCAGCCTCCTGAAAGACCCCGGAGACGAACCGACACTTAGATAAGGTCTTCCTCATTAACCGCAGAATGAAGTTATTTACAGAAGATGTCACTTTTGAGGATTTTTTGCAATCATCTGCTTTTCAGTTCTGGCTGTTTAAGGCAATATTGGCAATTGCCTTAGAACAACGGAATCTATCATTTAAAATAATATCGTTCATTTTTTTATCGCGGCGTTGGAAATGTTGAACATAGCCAATATCATTGTCACGTGTGGACAGAATAGCCACCTTTTATTACAAAATTGAAAATACTACCCGCAGGGACAGCCTCAACTCTATGATTTTAATGGTGCGGAAGTTGGAATTGAACCGACATGCACTTGCGAATGGGTGATTTTGAGTAGTCATCTATCTCCTTACCTCTACGGTGCCATGTCCCATGTTCCCGGCCAGCATTCGTACTTATGCCCACAGGTAAAGCGCAATTTTATCCGGGGCAATTAATTTTGAAAAACGGCAAACATGCCCTCATTTACTTTCGTTAGATAATCCCTTTATTCTGCAGGTCATCTATTTCGCTTTCAGAAAAGCCAAATTCCTGCAGGATGGTGTGACTATGCTCTCCATACCCCGGTGCGCCGTTTCTCCATCCCGGGCGCAGATCCCCGAATTTGAAGGGAAATGCCTGTTGGCCTACATTTCCTGCCACCGGGTGTGCGGCCCGAAACCAGAGGCCGCGGTGTTGAATCTGCGGATCAGCCATGGCTTCAGCTACTGAGTTCACCGGAGAAAAACAGATGTCTTCCATGTTCAGGGTTTTCAGCCATTCATCGCGGGTCTTGCTTTTAAAAATGGCTTCAACTTCCTCAATTACTGCCTTTTGGCGGTCTGGCGGCAGATATTGTTGATCGATCAAATCATTCCGACCGACAGCCTGACAGAAATTTTTCCAGTATTTTTTTTCCAAACAGCCCAGCGCGACAAATCCGCCATCCGAAGTTTCGTATACCCTGTAGTGAGCATATTCTCCTCCTGTAAATCCCTCTCCTCTTTGCGGCAATTGGCCGCCCGCCATATATTCCGCCATGGGAAGGCTTAAGAAAGGTGTCATGCCATCGAGGAGTGCGACATCAAGAAACCGGCCATGCCCATTGCTCTGACGACCATAAAGCGCCGCCAGAATACCAATGCATGCCTGGAGCGCACCACCTCCAACGCCAACGAACTGAAGCCCCGGAATGACCGGTTTGCCGTTTTTCTCGCCGATCAGTCCCAGAATGCCTGAAAGTGCAAGCAGGTTGATGTCGTGCGTAGGATAATCGCGATATGGACCGTCCTGACCGAAACCGGTCAAGGAACAATAAATCAGTCGCGGGTTAATCTTGCTGAGATTTTCGTAGTCTAACCCCCAGTTTTTCATGATCTGCGGGCGGATTGCCCCCAACAAGACATCCGCGCGCTTCGCCAGTTTTTTAAATACGTTTTGGCCTTCGATCGCTTTCAGATCAAGCCGCATCCCCCGCTTATTGCGGTTGACCATGTGAAAATGACAACCCCCGTCCGGGTAGCGGGGTTCTGTTGAGCGGAATCCGTCCCCCGTTTCCGTATCTTCGATCTTGATGACATCCGCTCCCATATCGGCCAGCATCTGGCCGCATAGCGAACCGGCCAATAGCCTTGACAAGTCCAGAACTACGATCCCTCGTAGCGGAAGAAACTCGGTTAAATCGTCACGCATTCTCAATACTCCGATCTATTCATTTTACCCATTTACCTGCCTTACAATGTCGCATTACGTATTATTTACATTTGGTCCGGCATTAAGAACTTTCTTATATGGAGAGGCAGTATAAGAAACTCGGTCTTGCAGGTCAATGAATTATTTATCATGCTGTTCTTCAATGAATTGTGGACTCCTAAAGCTTTTTATGCAACAAAATCAGAAGGAGAGGAAGAAAGGATCATGATCATGTTAGATGAATGGCTGAAAGAAATTATAGGAAATTGCGATGAACAACGAAAAACGTAATTTTGATAAAGAGGCAACATCATGGGATGCCAAACCGGCGCGTGTCAGGCTGGTTAAAGATATCGCGCTGGCAATAGCCGAGGAAATAAAACTGACTAAATCCATGGATGTTCTGGATTTCGGCTGCGGTACTGGGCTTTTAACAATGCATTTGCAACCTCTTGTCCACTATATTACAGGTGTCGATAGTTCGCAGGGAATGCTGAATGTTCTTAGGGAAAAAGTACAAGATCAGAATCTGAGTAATGTGAAAACCCGTTGTCTTGATGTTGAGAAAGACGGCGTTCTGGAAGGATCTTACAATCTGATTGTCAGCAGCATGACTTTGCATCACATTAAGGAAATAAGTAATCTCCTGACTCAATTCTATAATGTCTTACTTCCCGCAGGACATCTTTGCATTGCGGATTTGGATGTCGATGACGGCCAGTTTCACGAAAACAATGAGGGTGTGTTTCATTCAGGTTTTGACCGGGAAAGGCTGGTTAGTATGATCAGTGAAGCTGGATTTAGAGATGTCAGGTGCCGGTCAGCAGCCATATTATCAAAACCTGTTGCTGGTGGAGGAAGCAGAGAGTTTACAATATTTCTCATAACAGGTTGCAAAGAATAGATAAGCGGATGAATGCCCGCAAAGGAGGACCCGATATGAAAAAAATGTTGATTGGCGGCGGTGTGTTTCTCGCCATGTGCATATTTGTGTTCTTCATCTACCTGCCCTCCAGCATCGACAAACAATATAACTCCGCATATAAAACACCGCCCTACAAGGTGTCCCCACAGGCTTTGGCGCTGCACAAGACGCTGTTCATTGCTGATATGCATAATGACTCCCTACTGTGGAACAGGGACTTGTTGAAGAAAAACAGCCAGGGTTATATTGACTTGCCCCGCATGCAGGAAGGCAACATTGCTCTGCAGAACTTTACGGTAGTGACCAAGACGCCATTCGGGATCAATATTGAGAAGAATGACGACAAATCCGATATGATCACCATTCTGGCTATTGCCGATATCTGGCCGCTAAGGTCATGGTTCAGCCTGAAAGAGCGTGCTCTCTACCAGGCGGCAAAACTGCACAGGTTTGCGGAGCGTTCCAACGGGAAGCTTGTCTTGATCAAGAGTGCAAACGATCTCGCCCGCTTCCGGGAGAGGCGGCAAAAGGAACCGGACATTGCGGGCGGTGTGCTCGGTATTGAGGGGACACAGGTGCTCGAAGGTGATCCCCAAAACATAAACGCTATGTACGATGCAGGTTATCGGATGGTCGGGCTTACGCATTTCTTCGACAACGAGATGGCGGGGTCCATGCATGGCGTTGTCAAGGGCGGCCTCACCGATAAGGGGAAGGAGATGCTGCGGCTTGCTGAACAGAAACACATGATCATTGACATTGCACATTCTTCATCAAAGACGATTGATGACGTGCTGGCTCTCTCCAAGCGGCCGGTAATGGTATCGCATACCGGTGTGAAGGGTACGGTCAACAACAGCCGCAATCTGTCCGACGACCAGCTTAGAAGAATCGCCGCAAAGGGCGGTCTTATCGGTATCGGATTCTGGGAGGAGGCAATAGGCCCCATCACCGACCTTAAAGCGACGGTACGCGCTATCCGCCATGCGGTTAAAACGGTGGGTGTTGACAGCGTGGGGCTGGGTTCGGATTCCGACGGTTCCGTTCCCATGCCCATGGATGCGTCCGGAATGGCCCTGTTGACTGATGAACTTCTGAAGAGCGGATTCACCCCACTAGAGATCAGGAAGATCATGGGGGAAAACCAGGCGGCATTTTACAGGAAGATGCTTCCCGGGAAATAATCTAAGACGCGGGGATGAGAGAAAATTGCAGCTCCACGCGCCGGTTTTTCAGCCGGTCGGAATCGCTGTTGTTGGAATACAGAGGCTGATATTCCCCAAAGCCCTTAGTGGAAATTTTTGCCGGATTGACACCCCGAGAGACAAGTGATTTGGCGACCTGAGTTGCCCGGTCGGCAGACAGTTCCCAATTAGAAGGATAATGCCGGTTGGAAATGGGTCTGTCGTCGGTATGACCTTGTATTTCTACTAATAGATTGGGATGGCTCTGAATAAAAACAGCTACCTGTCCCAACTTGGTTAAGACGGAAGATTTAAGCTGCGCTTGTCCGGAATCAAAGCTGATTTGTTCCGGCAGGGTTAAAACAACATGCCGAGAATGACGCGCAACAGTGATTCCCTGTAAACCTGAATTATCGTCAATTATCCCTAAAAGACCAGTCTCCAGTGAGGCCGTTGCATCGCCGGCGGCTTGGTCGGACGATACTTGCTGGATTATCGGTTGCTCCTTTACGACGGTAACCGGCAAAGCCTTTTCAGTGTGCAGGGCTGCTGCTGTTTGTGCTACCGGTTCACTTTGTTGTTTGAGCGCTATTCCAAAAAGGAGTACAAAAAAAATCAGCAGCAACATAAGCAAGTCGCTCAGAGTCAGAAACCAGATTTCGTTCCCCGCCTCTGCCGGAACTGCTTTCATAAGCGAACGCATCGGACTGACCGACTTTTTAAAAGATACTTGCTGTAAATGATTATCAGGATACTGAGGAATTTTAGGTAAATTATTCATATGTTAACCTTTTCCCATTCCCTCGCCCTGACTTGCCTGCATAGGAACTGCAATCCTTATTTGAGGGGGATAGGAGATCATTTGAATACCGGCCAGAGTTGCCATCTTGTACTGGATAGCCTGGGGGTGTTCGTGGTCATAGATATCCAGTATTCCTTCCCGAATAATATCCATCCGTAATAAGTCCTGATCCATAAACTCCTGTAGCTTGTTAGACAAGGGGACAAAACAAACATTGGCCATCACCACTCCGTAAAAAGTACTCAGTAGCGCAATGGCCATGTATCCCATTAAACTTTGCGGATTACTGATATGCTCATAAACACGGATGAGATTAACGATAGTTCCGGCAAGGCCCATCGCCGGAGCAAGTTTGGCCATGCTGCAAAGAATTTTATGAGCTGTTTCATATCGACTGCAATGCAATAGGGCCTCTTTTTGCAGAATCTGTTCAATATTTTCCCGAGTGAAGCGGTAGCTGATTAATTCAATGCCTGTCTTTATCAGGCCGGGGGGTAGCTTATGCCCCTCTTGTTCCAGTAATCGAACATCGTTTTTTTTGTTGATACGGGCCAGGTGAACAATAGTTTGAATTGTCCAGTTAATTTCCTTCTTGCCGGAAAATGACTTTTTGAGAAAATCGATCGTCATAACCAACTTTTGGTAGGGATAGGCAAGCAGTGTTGCACAAATGGTTCCTCCTAAAACGATCATCAGGGCGTTGAGGTTGGAAGCGACTCCCAGCTCTTTAACTCCGAGGTTAAACGCTAACAGAAAAATGACTATCAAGAGAAGTAAAGATGCTACTGTTTGTCCAATCATTGCCCGCTCCTTAAAAAAATTACATTTGCTTAACATTAGTAATGCGGGAAATGTGCCAGAGAAATATCATTCCGATTATTTTGCTAACATGCTGATTAGTATGGAATTAATAATGTTTATTTGAATAGATGATTCTGAATCGATGTGCTGCTGGTAATATTTTCCAGGCATTTTTTTCCCGGTCATACCGATTTGCGTGGAGTGACCCTTTATTTTTGGAAAATGTCTGTCACAGTCTTTCGAAAAAATTGTATAAGCTATATGAGCAGTAAAATCACTTTTTCAATGAGTTAAAAGCGCATGCACAATACCAGCTGTTCTGGGAAAGACCATCACCGATATAGAAAATTCATATCCCGCTTTTCTTGAGCTTTATCAGGATCAACCTTTTTCAAGGGACCGGATATGATTTGCAGGCTGAAAGATTTATTGCAAAGAAACAATATAAATGAAATCTTCAGGAAGATGGATAAATAGTTAATTGCGGCACAATGCTTTTCCGCGGTGCCCGAAAATGCCGCCAGTGCGGCGCATTAAAGGATTGAAAAGATATAGGTATTTGGCGAAATAACATTATGAACAAAGCCACAAAAGCAGCGATCCGGGCGTCCTTCCGGTCACGCGAGGGCATCTGTGCCGGGAATAATAATATTGTTGGTTTAACGAAAAGAGGGGTACTTCCTAGTTTTTATTGATTTATGTGGAAAGTGTCCCTTTGTTTTCCGATAGTTCTATCCGTCTTATCTGCCACCTCCCCATATGACTATTCTCAACCAAACAGTTTTCTTACTTTGAACATTATCAAAAATATTTATTGACATCTTTTTTTACATGAGAGATTAAAGTATAACTTCAATCTATCATTAAGGACACTAATGAAACTAAAAATCAGCAACATATCGAAACAAAGCGGCGTTCCTGCCTCCACTATTCGGTACTATGTAAGGGAAGAACTTCTTCCCGCTCCGGAAAAAATCAACAAGAAGATGTCCCATTACGACGAAGCCTGCATTGAGAGGCTCAAGGTTATTCAGTATCTTCAGGAAACAAGATACTTTCCCCTATACCTCATTAAGAACATTCTGCGCAGGATCGATGATGGTCTGAGCTTGCAGGAAGCCGAAGCGCTGGAAAATGCCGTCTTTAGCCCTGTTAACAGCGGTCAGAAGAGTCTCGTGGACAGGAATGCCCTTCTGACCGAAACGGGATTGACCGAGGCGGATCTGAAACAGGCGGAAAAAGTCGGTATTCTGATACCGTTTACCATTGAAGGGGGAAAGTCACTTTATAATGAAGACGATATACGCCTTGGCCGGGATGTCCTTAAGAGGATTGTCGATAATGGCCTGAGTCTTAAGGAACTGTCCTTTTACGTCGAGCTGGGCAAAACCATAATGGAAAAGGAAATGTATCTCCGCCGTAAAATTGTTTCGGATAAAACCGTCAAGGAAAACGTCCGTATCACCGTGGAACTCTCCATGGCCGGTGATTTTCTGCGCGAATACATCATGCGTAGGCTCTTCAGGCAGCAGGTCCAAGATAATATCCGGAAAAGCCTCAACAAACAGAAGCAAGGGGATTCAAAACGTCCTCAGAACAATAAAAAAGAAGAGGAGTAAAATGTTCAAGACAGCGATTACAAAGATGTTCGGTGCGAAGTATCCCATTTTATGGTGGACAGTCCATCGGACTCATTAACGATGTGCCGACATGCAAGGAAATGCTCGAATGGATGGCCGCAGAAGCCCGCGAACAGATGCAAGCCCTGCGGATAATCATTTTTAAAAAATCAATAATCAATAAGGAGTATACATGAAGACACGTATTACAGAGATGATTGGCATTGAATATCCCTTTGTTCTTTCCGGAATGAGCTGGATCAGTGTTCCCAAAATGGTTGCGGCGGTATCGAACGCCGGTGGGCTGGGAATACTGGCTACCGGTCCGTTGAACATTGAGCAGACGCGGGAGGCGATCAGGGAGATCAAGACATTGACGAAAAAGCCCTTTGGAGCAAACGCATCGCTCATGTTTCCCGGCGCTGTGGATAACGCCAAGGTTCTCCTTGAGGAGAAGGTACCAGTGATCAATTTTGCCCTGGGCAAGGGTGACTGGCTGGTGCAGGGTGCTCACAAGTACGGTGGGAAAGTGGTGGCGACAGTCGTTAATCTTCGTCACGCCCAGAGAGCTGAGGAGTATGGTTGCGATGCGGTTATTGCGACGGGGAACGAGGCGGCCGCTCATGGTGAAGAGGTCACATCCCTGGTGTTGATTCCCCACCTTGCGGAGAAGCTGAAGATTCCCGTGATTGCAGCCGGGGGGTTCGCCGATGGCCGAGGAGTTGCGGCGGCCCTTGCCCTGGGGGCAGAAGGTGTCGCCATGGGAACACGCCTTATGACAACCAAAGAGAGCCCTCTGCACGCTAATTTCAAAAAGCTGTCCATTGAGAAGGATGTGTACGACACTATCTTTTCAAAGCGTATCGACGGGATTTTTTGCCGCGTCATGAAGACCGATGCCGCGAAGAAGGCCATTGACAGAGGATTGAATCTGCCCTCGGCATTTGTCAGTTCCATAGAGATCGCCCGACAGCTCAAAGTACCTTTCTTCAAGCTTTTTATCGGGGTTCTGGCATCCGGGTGGTCGAACACCAGGCAGCTTGCCTTTCTGGCGACAGCCTTTGAGAAGTTTCAGTTAGCCACAGAAGATGGAGACAACAGCAAGGGCGTTCTTCCTGTCGGCCAGGTACAGGGTTTGATCCATGACGAACCAACCGTCACCGAACTCTTCGCACGCATTGTGAAAGAAACCAAAGAGGTCCAGGCCAGACTGACTAACGTCATGGCATGAAAAAAGAAGATGGCTTTTTCTGATACTGGTCTTTGCACTTCCCCTTCGATATGCCCGGGATAAAGGGGAGACTGTCTCGCAATGGCAAATAATACCAAGTTGCATTCAAAAGATAAAACAGCGTTTGGCCGACATTCCACGCCGGGTCAGGTGACCCGGCCTACAACTAAACATAAATCTGTGCTGTAGGCCGCGTGACCCACGCGGCGAAAGCTATTTGTTGGACCCTTTGTTGGTAATTTGCCTTGGATCCTCTGCCTTGTCATAGTTTATTCTTTGAATGCGACTTGGTATTATTCATTGCGTCTCTGAAAGTTGAGTATCATGCTTTTGCTTTTGCGGGGAAATTCGAACAAGCCAATTTCGATACGCTACGCTGCTGAAATTAGTGATTCACGGAAAACTTTATTGACAATATCAACATAATTATCCCGGTGATGTGTTTTATTTATTTTCTTGCGGATTTTTTCCCCGTCGGCAAAAAAGTTTCCCATGTATGTCCAGATCTCTTTCATTTTATTGGTAATATGCGCGGGGCCAGACAAAATTTGGGAATATTCAGCAAATAATTGATCATGGAAAGCCCTTATGATTTGGATTTTTTCACTATAAGGCTTTTCCGTTTGCAATTTAATTTCTTCCGCAAGGAAGGGGTTTCCCAGCAGGCCCCTGCCGATCATCCAACGCTCTATTGATCCGAACCTTTTCGCCAGCATCGCGAATTTCTGGGCAGAATCGATGTCCCCGTTATAAACAATTCGGTGCTTCGATAGACCAAGACACTGCTCGAACATATCGAGGTCAACTTGACCTTCATACATTTGTTCACCGGTTCGCGGATGAATGATCAGTTCCTCGAGCGGATATTGATTGAAAATCGGGATGAGTTGCAACACCTCGTCCGGATATGTTAACCCTATCCGGAGCTTGATTGTTAATTTCGGTTTTAGCGCCGGCAGTGTTTTTGTAAGAAAAGATTCAACCCTGTCCGGATAACAAAGCATACCCGCCCCTCGTCCCTTTTTAACAACCATCGGGAACGGACAGCCGATATTCCAGTTTACCGTGCAGTAGCCAATGTCGTATAATGTATTGGCTAGTTTCGTGAAGTCATCAGGGTTAGAGCTCATTATCTGCGGTATTGTGGGAATACCCGTATTTTTGCCGGGGTGCAAATCACGCAGCAGGTTATTTTCCGGTTTCATTTTCTTCACAGAGGAGATAAAAGGCGCAATAGACAGATCAACTCCCTTAAAATAAACGGGGAAAAGATTGCGATAAATCCTGTCGGTTGTTCCCTGGATTGGTGCAAGGTATATCATGGGTAATCTCTAAATCTGTTTGCTATCATGATTTCCGATTGTCGAGTTTCTCCTGCGCACAGGTGCAGACGCAGCCAATCGCGCGTTCCATCGCCCCGATGAAGTTCCCCCAGTACTCTTCATAGGTCGTATTGTTCGTCAGGTAAGGAGTAAGAATACAGGATCGGAGGACATAAATGCTTCCCCGGACTTCCCAGTCCCCTGCCACAACGCCAAACTTTTCCACGAACGACCGTGGTGTTTCGCCATACTCTTCCCTGGTCAGCGCCGTCTTGGACATGATGAAGTCGCTAAGATACACTGGGCCGGACTTGTATGAGCATTGTTCATAGATCGATTGATTAAGAAGATTCATTTCATCAAGGCTGTCGTTGCCCTGTTCGTGAAAGGCATAATCAACTATATTGATGTCGGGTCTGGCGAGGGGGATTACTTCGAATTGCCGGCCGTCGACCCAGATGGGCCCGGCAGCAAGCAGGGAGCGGTAAAAGCGGTAGGCTCCTTCGATGCTGTAGCCGATAATCCGGCCGTAACCGGTGATGTTCAGAGGTACTACCTTGTGCGCCATCCATACCGCTGCTGCTGCCGCTCCGGCTTTCGATCCCTCCATGATGTAACTGCCGAGCAGCATCGGGTTGTTGTCGGTCTTCTCGAAAACATAGGAGGCAAAATAGGAGATGATGTCAATAACGCGTCGATCCCGGGCGACGATGGCTCCTGCGGCGTAAGGGATGTAGCCGAGTTTATGCGGATCAACCGTGATCGAATCAGCCTCCGGCATTGCCTTGAAAGCTTCATAAACACTAAGGGTGAGCCAATCAGTATCATAGTGGATAATGCCCTGGCGCGCATGCTGCCGGCTCACGGCGTTGTAGTCCAGGAAACGATCCTCTCCATCGAGGAAGAGCGAGCGCGCATAACCGCCGTAAGCTGCGTCGATGTGGAGATAGAAGCAGATGCCTTGATCTTCGTATCGATCCCGCAGCCGGACGATCTCATGGAGTTCATCCACCGCCCCTTCTTCGGTTGTGCCGACGACGGCGACAACGGCGAGAATGGGGATGTGCGCGGCAGCCAGACGGTCGATCTCCTGTTTGAGGGCGGCAATGTCCATTCGATAGTCGTCCTTGACCGGCACGGGAATGAGATTCGCCTGGCCGATGCCCAAAATATCCACCGCTTTGGTCCAGGAGTAGTGCTTGGACTGGGGGACCAGCACCTTCCCGAGGTTTTGTCCCGCTATTCCTTCACCACGCACGGAATGACGGCGCAGCGAGTCGAAAAGCCCCGCAGCTTTTGCCTGATCTGCAAGATCTAGGATTCTGCAAGTCGGGAGATTCAGCAGCTGCCATTCGTCGAGGCCGGCTATGATTTCCGGCATGACGGTCCGCAGGGCCAGCGGAATAGACTTGAGATTGCGGGCTAGCCACAGGCCCTCGTAGTTTGCCACGGTTCCGCCCGAGGTGATATGGCCCCAGGCCTTTTGGGGATCATAGCCCATCAGTTTCGCCAGTTGCTTGCCAACCTCGATTTCCAGCGCCGTTGTGGCCGGGGAGCCTTCATAGGCGCAATTGTTGGGGTTGTAGAGCAGTGTCAACATGTATCCGAGATTAGCGGCCATCAGCGTATCGGTATTCATGTGCCCCTGGTAGCGGGGAGAAAACCACGGCATCGATTTGAGCTGCAGGTTGCCCGCCAGTTCGATCAGTGCTTCCCTTGCCTTCTGCAGAGTATCGAGGAAGTTTGCCTGGGTCTGTTCTGTGCCGGTTACGATTGGTGCGTCGTCCGGGTGAAACCCCTGCCGCCAGGCAGCGTGATCATCCATCAGAAAATTCAGCATTTCTTTGAAAAAAGGATAATTTTCAGCTTTCGGTCCCAGAAATAAAGCGTTTACATTGATTTCTTCAGTCATGAAAAATCTCCATTGGCGGAATTGAATAGGGACGGCCTTGCATATACTATACGTGCCGCGATGATATGAAAAGCGGTCTGCTGTGTCAAGGAGACTTTCGTTGAATACCTAAGGACGGCTGTTCCAATTTATTTTTCCCCTCAGCTTTTGTCATTCCCCGGCAGATCTTTGTCTTCCAGAACAAAACGGACATTCATCTCCATATCCGGGCGCAGGGAGTTGTAAACCGAACAATACTTATCGCGGGATAAGGCAATGGCGCGCTCGACTTTTACCGGGTCCAGGTTTTTTCCCGCAATATGCATGACCATCTCCACTGCTTTGTAATACTGCGGCGGCTGCCCGTTTCTCTCTCCTTTTGTCTCTATCCGGAAGCTTACAATTTTCATCCGCATCTTTGTCAAAATCATCATAATATCGATACCCATGCAACCGGCCAGACTCAGAAGAAGGGACTCTGTCGGCTTGCATCCCCACTGCGCCTGGGCATCGAATTCAATTTCGTAGCCCTGCGGCGTGGAGCCGGTAAAGATAAGATCCCGTTCCCAGGCGAGGCTCGTCTTCACTACTGGATTAATGCTTTGTTTATAACTCGACAGCGAATCGTTCAAGCCGTCTTTGTTATTCTCAGCCATAATAATTATCTCCTTTTAGCGCCAATTCAGAAAACGGTTTTATTTTTAAAGCATAGAAAAAAACATGATTTTCTGATTACTTCTCGCATATAACTTTATGAAAAGGCCAGTTCTATCTCACCCGCACATTTTTCCGTCGTGTGCATCAGGCAATTATCGACTTGGGGGATTGTCTGGTATTTAATGCCGAGACAGTCCAGCCAACATTCGATCCGATAGATAACGCCGCACTCATACCGGTCAATTACGCCTAGTCGTTTGATCCCCTTGTAGGCGAAACATTGTCCCGGTGCAAATTCCCAGCGCAGCACATTTTCTCTGGGGAAACTCATGGTGGCATTCATGAAGGGCGGTATAAACAATGTCTTCGCAATAGTAAAGTAATCTTGAAATTCCTGAAAGCTTTCCATCTTGTCTTTTGCGAAGCCTAAGGTTTTCTTTGTTCGGTCGATTTCAAAGGGCGCCAATCCCTTAATCGCTGATTTATTAAGTTTGTTGGCTTGCTCAATGCCGAAATTGCTCAGACAACTGAAAAACCACATCCCGTCATGGGTCATCCAGCATCTGTTCTCCAGATCAATCAACTCTTCTTTTGTGATCTCCGCAAGGGATTTCATAAGATTGTCGCCTTTCGCCTATTGTTTTTAATATTTGATAAAATTTGTTCCCGAGGAGCAGAGTATAAAAAGAGGGAATTGGCAAGTCAAGGTAATTCACGCCATCATATCTTGCCTTGCCCCTCATTGCTTTTTCATTTTACTGCTCTTCAGGGATGAAAAATTTCGTTGGCGCAATTTCTGCCGGAAGGATTGACTCCGATATTGGTTTGTGCAATAAAGAATTGCACCATTATTCCATTTTTCAACTAGAAAAAGGCGGCAGGAAGATGAATAATGGAGCAGGGCAGCCGGTGAAGGCTGTATTATAAGGTAAGGAGAAAAACACGATGCATCTGACAACAGAGCAATTGTTTGAAATTTCCCGGTTGGCTCTCATCCGGTTGGATGGTGCCTGGTTTCTAGCCCTGGCGGAAAAAATGGGTAAGGACGCTGCATGGGATATTGATGTGGCGGCCTGGAAACGCTTTTCCTATGTCATCGGAAAAATGCTGAGAGAACGGTTTTTCCCCAACCCGGTATGGCCCGGGAGTTTTCTGGATGCCCTGGAGATTTTCAGCACGGTCATGAAAATTGAGGGAAGAAGTGTCACCGTCAGCGGAGATACCATTACCGTGCAGGTTACGGACTGTGAAACTCAGAAGGCAATCGCCAAAGCCGGCGTTGCCGATTGCGGCATTGCGACCGTGGAAACTTATCAGGGTCTAGCCCGCGGCTTGTTTGGAAACGATTTTCGGCTGACCGTTTCCCACACAAAGAATCTCAATCGGGGTGACGCCTATTGCGAGGTCGTGATAAGCAGTACGGCGGAGTGATTTTGAATACTTGATTTTGTTGGGAAATAGCAAGCTTGACATTTAAATTCATATTGATTAAACTAGTCTCCATCTAGTCTAAAGTAAGGAGTGCTGTATGCAAACAGTCGGCGCTTATGAAGCAAAAACATCTCTTTCCAAGCTTTTGGAACGAGTGAATAATGGGGAAAAAATAGGTATCACAAAACATGGGGTAACTGTCGCCATCTTGCAACCTCCTGCAACAGCAAAAAAATCAAACCCCGCACAAGCTATTGAGGCATTGCGTATGTTCCGTGACAAACACAGCCTTAATGGTATTTCCTTGCGTGAAATGATCGAAGAAGGCAGACGCTAAAATATGGAAGATTTTATCATTGATAATTCCGTCGTCATGTCCTGGTGTTTCCAAGACGAAACAAGCAAATATACCGACGCCGTGCTTGGGTATCTGGAACAGACTACTGCTTATGCTCCTGCTATCTGGCCATTAGAAGTCAGCAATGTGTTACTGGTTGCGGAGCGCAGAAAACGCCTCAGCCAGGCTGATAGTTCACGCTTTGTTTCCTTGCTTTTTGAACTGCCAATCATTGTGGAGCAGGAATCACAGGAAAGAATGTTGAGTGAAATATTAGCCCTTGCCCGGGAATACAAACTATCCAGCTATGACGCCTCCTATTTAGACCTTGCCATGCGGAAGGGATTACCCATCGCCACGACTGATAAGAATATTATGGCAGCGGCAAGAAAAATTAATGTTCCGATAGTTGGTATTTAGTTTTGTTGTGACCGTTCTTATCGGGAGGAAACTTATGCAAGTATATTTCTGGGGCGCCCGGGGTTCCTTGCCTGCATCCATAACTTCCGCGATGATTGAGGCAAAAATATTCAAGGCTTTGCAGGCAGCGCAATCTTTTTCTCTTCCGACGGACGATGCCATAAAGACCTTCATCCATAAAGAACTGCCTTTTGCAGTCAGAGGAAGCTACGGCGGCAATACATCCTGTGTCGAAATCCGCGGCGTGACGGAACATGTCCTCTGCGATGCGGGAACAGGGCTGAGAGACTTTGGGAACCATTTTTTGAAAACAAAAAAAATAACCGGCCCCAATAATGCGCCGGATGTTTTTCATATCTTTGTCTCCCATCTGCATTGGGATCACATTCAAGGATTCCCATTTTTTACGCCGGCCTTCATACCGGGCAATCGTGTCCATATTTACGGATTTCACACTGATCTGGAAAAGGCATTTGTTAATCAACAGAATGCTCCGTGCTTTCCTGTTCCTTTGCAGGCGATGAGAGCGGATATTAATTTCCACATTCTCGAGCCCGGTCGCCCTTATGATATCGCCGGAATTAGTGTGACCGGCATAAAACAGAACCATCCCGGTGATTCTTACGGATACTGCTTCCGGCAGGACGGGAAAAAAGTAGTGTACTCCACCGATTCCGAGCACAAGGAAAACTCCACGGAAGATAGTTATGAATTTATCGATTTTTTTCGGAATGCCGACTTATTGATTTTTGATGCGCAGTACAGCTTCTTGGATGCAGCTGATACAAAAGAGAACTGGGGTCATTCCAGCAACATTGTGGGCGTGGAACTGGCGCTGCGCACCGGTGTCCGGCGTCTGTGTCTTTTTCATAATGAGCACACCCGCGATGATGAATCTCTCGAGCAGTTTCTGAACGATACCCGTCAATATCTCCGGGTGATGGACAGTTCCGCATCGCTGAAGATTGATCTGGCTTACGATGGATTGGAAATTGAGATATAGCCGTTTTTAAGATATACTTGTTGACGAGCAATAAATACAAAGAAAGGAATTTTATGAAAAGGAAGATTTTGTTAAGTGTTCTGTTTACAGCGCTGCTGCTGATCATGTCATCGGCAGCCATGGCCGGAGATTACAAAGTCAAAGTCATTATCGATGGGTCGGCGATTATGCCCGATAAAGAGGTAGAAGTATATTTTACCTTGAAACCAACCGACTTTCACGAATTAATCTGGGTGGCTTATGATAAGTTCGGCAGTTGTAAAGGAATCAGAACAACAACCTATCATTATCCCTACACGTTTGATCAAAGCGATTGCTCATTTACTGTGACATTTGATAAGCCGCTGACAAAAATTGAAGTAACGACACCCTATGGAACCAAGCCTAGTAAGTCTTTCGGAAGCGGTATTTCCGAATGGAAAATAATCGGGATCAGAAAGAACAGCATCGATTGACATCCATTCTTTTGATCGTTGAGAATTGAAACAATGAAGTACGCGGTAATACATATTATCGATAATATAATCAGAATGTGAGGTAGTGGTCGCTATGAAAAGTACAGTAATAGACAATACGTTGGTGTTCAGTTTTTCGGAGCGGTTGGACACGTTGGCGGCCATGGCGCTGCAAAGTGAGATAACCGATACGATTGCCGCCCAGGACAAGTCTTTGGCGGTCACATTTGACTTCGCCGGTGTGGAATACATCGCCTCGGGATTCATCAGGATATTGATGATCGTGGTGCGCATAAAAGGCAAGAACTTCTCTATTGTGAATATCAGTCCGGAAGTCAGGAAGATCCTGCAACTTGTCAACCTGGATAAATTGATCGCGATGGCTTGAATATCACAGATAAAGGAGAATATATGAAGATTCACGACGTAAAAAACAGTTTTGCCATGCCTATTACCAGTCCGTCATATGCCCCCGGGCCTTACCAGTTCCGCAACCGTGAGTTCCTGATCATCGAATACGAAACGGATATGGATGCTTTGCGGGCCGTTGTTCCCGAACCCCTCGAAGTGTACAAGCCGGTCGTTAAGTATGAGTTTATTAAAATGCCGGATTCGGACGGATTCGGCTCCTACGACGAGTCGGGACAGGTTATCCCGATAAAATTCAACGGCGAATGCGGCAATTATGTTCACTCCATGTATCTGGACGATTTGTCACCCATAGTCGGCGGCAGGGAGATATGGGGATTCCCCAAAAAATATGCGCAGCCGGAAATGCGCGTTGATCGAGTCAACAAAGACTGCTACATCGGGGTGCTGAAATACGGTGAACTGGAAGTGGCCCGCGCCACACTGGCTTACAAATGGCAGCAGCTGGGCAATGAGCCTTTGCGCGACGCAATGCTCGCTCCGAACTTCCTGGTTAAGGTTATTCCTGATGTCGATTGTACCGCGAAAATATGTCAACTGGTGAAATACCCTCTCCTCAATGTCGCGGTGAGGGAAGCCTGGACAGGACCGGCGTCTCTGCAATTGTTTCAGCACTGTATGGCGCCGGTAGCCGACCTGCCGGTATTGCGCATTCTCAGCGCCGTGCATTTTATCAGCGAGATGACCATCGGACTTGGCGAAGTCGTCTATGATTATCTGAATGAATAAGGGGTGTTTATAAACGTTTTGTCAGGTAATTGGGCCAACGAAGTCAGGCCAAGAATGCAACTGAGTATAAGCATGGTGATAAAAGATTATTTGTCCGCCTCAGCGGCACGGAATATTTTGCATGTTGCTGCGCTTCAATATCGTCGTGCCGCTGATTAGCTCGACAGTGGCTTTATCACACATTGTTGCCGACGGCGTCACGTTAGTTATTTTGACCGTTCTCGTGCAGGCGCCGCTATTTGTCCCGCTGGACTTGGCAAATTCACTGCTGTACAACTTGCCAGATGTATTGCTTGTTGCCTTGCCGCTGAGCGCGTCGCTCTTCCAGTTGGCGGCTTCTCCGATGCTGAGGGAATATTCTTGATTCGCTTTGTTTGCTCCCAGGCAGAGTTCCCGGGCGATCCTGTCCCCCAGGATATCGGCCTGCGCAGAAGAGACAAGTGTCAACAGAAGAAGGGCGAAGAGAAATGTGATGGAAAATTTCTTTTTCATTGTGCACCTCATAATTAATTTTATTTTGCCGGCTTCATCCCCGAGAGTTTAGCCATTGGCGACTGGTTGGCCATGTTTGCATAAATTATGCTGTTGTTAAAGGTATTTACGGAATATTTCTTTTGGGAGTCATGACTATGCCTGCCAACAGCGTAGGCATTAGTGCCAACAAAGTTGGCAGCACAAAACAAGAAAAACAAAATCATTCGCTAATTCCATGTCGCTGCATTTTCTTGCGCAAACCTTCGCGGCTCATGCCCATGTTTTTTGCCGCTTGTGACCGGTTGCCTTTGGTTGCGGCCAGGGTTTTTAAAATGAGATCATGTTCTGTTTCTTTCAGCGCCGGGGTTGGGACAGCAGCTTTATTGGTAAGTGGTGTCCCTCGCACATGATCGCGCAGGTCTTCCGGAGTGATGGTGTCTGTGGCGCACAGGGCAACGGCGCGCTCCATCTCATTTTCCAACTCGCGGATATTGCCGGGCCAGGAATAGGCGGTAAGTATTTTCAGAGTCTCTTTGGCCAGATGCATTGGCGGACGTCCCAAACGTTTAATCGATTGTTCCAGAAAATAATTGAGCAAAAGAGGGATGTCATCTGCTCTTTCGCGGAGGGCAGGAATGTGCAGGTGCACAACATTCAGACGGTAAAAAAGATCTTCCCGAAAAGTCTTTTGCACTACAGCTTCTCGCAAGTCCTTGTTCGTGGCGGCGATGATGCGCACATCCACGGGAATTGACTTTCTGCTGCCGACGCGATCGAGGAGCCTGTCCTGAATGACGCGCAGAATTTTCGCCTGGGCGGCGGGCGGCATATCGCCGATTTCGTCAAAAAAGAGAGTGCCGCCGTCAGCCTGTTCGATTTTACCGCTGCGCTTTTCCACACCGGTGGCCACGCCTTTTTCCACACCGAACATTTCGGCCTCAAAGATGCTCTCGGGTATCGCCGAACAGTTCAAGGCGACAAAAGGACCGTTGCAGCAGCGGCTGTTATAATGAATAGTTTTGGCGACAAGTTCCTTGCCGGTGCCCGTTTCTCCCGTAATCAAAACATTGACGGGGGTATCGGCGACTTTTTGAACTTTATCGAGCAGTGTCAGCAAAATGCGGCTTTTGCCGATGATGCGCACGGGACTGAAGGATTGGCGGAGGGTCTGCCGTAAATTGACGTTTTCGGAAGAGAGGCGATCTCTGGCTGCGAGCAGTTCTCTTTCCGCTTTTTTCAGGTCATCAATGATCGCTTCGAGATGGTATTGCCGCGATTCGATCTGAATCATCATCATCCCGAAAGCTTCAGCCAGTTTGGCAACCATAGCCGGATAAACGCCTTCCTTGGTCAGTTCAAAAAGATCTTTTTCATTGCCGTATTTACCATCCGCGATTTCCTGGCAAAGCCCGATGAGATGCTGAAGTAATTTATCCGCTGGATCTTTTTTCATTAGCTTTTCCTTTATTTACCTTTTTGCCTTGTGCGGCGCATCCTACACCATAATTGCCCGCTTCGACAAGCAAAGATTCGTGGACCTGCGCGGCCATGCTTTATGTGTTTTATCGTCGATATATTTATCTTTTAAGAAATCAGAGGCCACTAATAGTCCTCGACAAAAGTAAGGGCACTTATCTTTATATTACGAGGAGAATTTGTGCTATATTCCCCTGCCAACAAAGTTGGCAGTTATGAACTTCCCCAGAGAAAATAAATCTTGCCAATACCCGACGAACTGGTTATTAGCAGATGGCATATGGAGAATATTATTCTACAGCAGCGGGAAAAACCTTTGGGTGAGGTACAACGGATCGGTCTGATCGCTGACAGCCACGGCGACGTTGAGCGAACGGAATTGGCAGCCAAAGTTCTCTTGTCCGCCGGCGCAGAGCGACTGATCCATTTAGGCGATTTCTGCGATACATTGCAGGAATCCTCCTGGGTGGCCGTCATGCAGGTTTTACAACAGTACCGGATGCTGACGGTCAAAGGGAATAATGATTTCCAGGTAGAGACACTTCTCAAAGAACGACGCTCCGAATGGGGTCAAGCAGAAGTTGAACTGCGTGCGTATCTCAAGTCGCTGCAAACGACCATGGTCAGCGATGGTCTCTGTTTTGCGCACTCCCTGCCCTATGACTCCATCCGGTCAGTCTATGAACCCATCGATGACGGCACAACGGTTAAGGCTATTAAGATTTTCCACCGGACAGTTTATCATATAATGTTTTGCGGTCACTCCCATACCCCGGCACTGTTCCGCTGGCGGAAGGAGAAGGTGACACGGGAGGAGATTCCACGGGATAAAACTTTCCCGATGAAAGAATCAGAACGCTACATTGTCGTCGTCGGGGCGGTAACAGATGGCTATTGTGCCTTATACGACAGAGAGAAAGCTTACTACCAGCAGATCCTGTTGGTTTGAACATCCTCCAAAATGGCCTCCCGGCACAATTCGTACAAGAGCCGCCAGCGGAGTTACCGGTGAAATACTTTACATTGATGCCGGTTATCATATTATGGGATATACGATGAATTGCCTGAAGACCGAGAATAATATTGACTTTATGCTTGGAGTAGTACTGACTAAATCACGGACGGTTCTAATTCTCATAATTGTTCATAAACTTGTCACACAGGTGGAATAATGTTTAAGGGAATTCAGGATAAAAGTTGTTGGGTTTTACCA
>CAZYIE010000041.1:20060-29173 GCA_964646755.1 uncultured Smithella sp. | reverse complement strand
GATATGACCAATGATCTTACCTATGTCATTTTAGAAGTGATCGATGAAATGTCGCCCATTCTGGAGCCAAAGCCGAATGTGCGGCTGCACCGCAACAGTCCTGAAGAGCTGTATGATAAAGTTGTGGATATGATCGAATCAAGTCAGGGAGCGCCTTTCCTGCTTAATTTTGATGAACGCTCCATGGCCGGCATGATGCTGGAGGCAAAAAAGGCAAATCTTACGCATCTTATCAACAAGGACAATGTTCATGAATACGCGCCGGTCGGCTGTCTGGAAAACACGATGGTTGGCAATGACCGCTCCGGCACGGTAGACAACAATCTCAATCTGCTCAAGGCTGTGGAACTGGCGCTGACCGGCGGAAAAGATTTACTTCCTTTCACCGACCCCATGACCGGTAAGACTGAAAGCCCAAAGCAGGATGGCCCCCGTACCGGAGATGCTGAATCTTTCCGAACATGGGAAGAATTCTGGGAAGCCTACGCCACACAGACGCGATATATTATTCAAAAATGCGTGAATTTGTACGAGACATCGGAATCGATACGCGCCCGTTTCTTCCCCACGCCTTATCTTTCCTGCCTGGTCAAAGGTTGTGCCGAGACCGGCAAGGATGTTACGCAGGGTGGGGCCGAAATTAGTTTCACCACCCTGGAGGCCGTTACCTATGCCACAACCGTGGATTCGCTGCTGGCAATAAAATATCTGATCTTCGACAAAAAAACATGCACTATGAAAGAATTGCTGGCCGCTCTGAAGGCTAACTGGCAGGGGTACGAAATACTTCAGGCCACGGCAAAAAATCGCGCTCCTAAATACGGCCGCGACGACAACGAAGCGGATGCATTGGCCCGTCAAGTAATGACTCTGTGGTGCGATGAAGCCTGGCGGCACAGCACAAAATCCACCGGGCGCAGATACCGCCCGGGAATGCTCAGTTGGAATTACTGGGCAGGTGACGGATACATTATGGCGGCCAGCGCAGATGGAAGGGCGAAGGGGCAGTTTTTATCCAACGCGATATGTCCTTCCAACGGAGCCGACATTAAAGGACCGACGGCAAACGCGAACTCTGTGGGTTTTGTGCTCGGCGGCAAAGCCCGAGGTGACGAGGGCGATTGGGAAGATTACTTAAACGAGCTTCCTAACGGCGCCAGTCACACCATAACTTTCAATCCTTCAATTCTGAGAAGTCCGGAGCATAAAGATAAATTCAAGGCGTTTCTCCGGGGATACACTCAAAATGGCGGCACTGCTCTGCAGATAAACATGCTTGATCCTGGTATGCTCAAAGACGCGCAGGATCATCCGCAGAACTATCGGCATCTCCTGGTGCGCATTACCGGCTATAATGCCTACTTCACCACGGTGGGAAGAGAGCTGCAGAATGAAGTGATCGAACGTGTCAGCCACAATAAATTTTAAGGAAGTTCCCGGATGATGGAACGCCAAACAAATAAAGACACGCAGGGTACCATCCTGGAGATAGTCCGCATGTCCACCGAGGATGGTCCGGGGCTAAGGACAACCGTATTCTTCAAAGGATGTTCACTTCATTGCTCCTGGTGCCACAATCCGGAGAGCATCAGCCTGAAGCCGCAGATTCAATGGCTGGAGACAAGCTGTATCGGATGTGGCATTTGCGTAAAAACCTGCCCGGAGTTGGCGCTTACGAAGACCGAAAAAGGCATCATCATCAACAGGTCTTTATGCAACGGCTGTGGTTTATGTGCCGAGGAATGTCCCACAACAGCCATGGAACTTTTGGGTAAAAAATGGAATGTTCATGATTTAGTCGGTGAGTTGGTTAAAGACCGCGCGTATTTTGAACAGTCCGGTGGCGGCGTCACCCTTTCCGGCGGAGAGGCTGCCCTGCAAAATGATTTTTGTCTTTCCCTTTTAAATGAACTTAAAGGCAGAGGGATTCAGACGGCACTCGATACGTGCGGGCAAGTTTCTCAGTCAGTGCTTGCAAGCCTTTTGCCTTATGTGAATATTCTGCTGTATGATATAAAAGAGATTGATTCGGAGAAGCATAAAAAATTTGTAGGTCAGGGCAACGAAAAGATACTGGCCAATGCCGTTTTTGCGGCAAACTATAAAAAAAATCATGCTTCTCCCCGAATATTCTGGATACGCACGCCGGTGATTCCGGGCGCTACAGACACTGCCGAAAATATTCGGGGTATCGGCGATTTTATCAGCGCAAACCTGCACGGAACAGTAACCCGATGGGAGCTCTGCGCCTTTAACAATCTGTGCCGCGATAAATATAAGCGGTTGGCAATGGACTGGCCTTTTGCGGACCAGGAACTTTCGGAAAGATCGCTGATGGAAGAGCTTAGCCTTATTGCGAAAAGCAAAGTAGAGCCGTCGATTGTCTGCTGGAGCGGATCAACAAAACTTGATTCTAAAGATCGTCATACCGGTGAAAAACATATCCAGCGTCTTTACAAAAATTACGGAAAGGAAAGATGTCATGACGATGAAAAATAATTTTACCCAAGCGGACATGAAGGCTTTTGAGCCTGCCGAGAAAGTGGGAATTATTGCGACGGTAACGCCCGAAGGTTTCCCACATATTTCGCTTCTGACATCTGTTATGGCGGCGAAACCGGAACATCTGACCGTGGGCGAATTCTGTCAGGGCAAAAGTAAAGAGTACATGCAGCTTAACCCGAAAATAGGCTTTGCCATTCTGACACTGGATAAAAAACTCTGGCGCGGGAAGGCCCTCTGGACGCATTTAAAGAAAGAAGGCCCGGAATATGAGATATACAACAATCAGCCCATGTTCCGGTACAATACATATTTTGGCATTAACACAGTGCATTATTTTGATCTGAAGGAGACCACCGACGGAAAAACGCTGCCGCTGGTCTCCGTTGTAAAAGCGGCGCTGCTGACAAAGATGGCCAAAGGCAGCGCGGCCAAAGGAAATCAGGGAAGGGTTCTTTCGCATTTTGGAGAAAAATTATTCAACGGTCTTGATTCTCTAAAGTTTTTATCCTTCATCGGCGCTGATGGCTTCCCGGTAATCATTCCCGTTATTCAGTGTCAGGCTGCCGACAGCAGTCGCCTGGCGTTTCATCCCGGCGCTTTTGGTTCCGAACTGAACCTGCTCCAACCGGGGATGACGGTATCCGTTTTTGGTTTGACCATGCAGATGGAGGATGTTCTGGTGCGGGGTGTATTTAACGGCTATTCACGCTATCGGGGGATTACGCTGGGCACTCTGGATATGGATTGGGTCTATAACTCCATGCCTCCCAATCACGGTCAGATTTATCCGCCGGTGCCCCTGGAGCGGGTAGTCAACTTCTAGCTCCTTTTTATTTCCGAACAGGCGCGGATATTGTGTCTTGCAGGGGAAAAACAGGATAGAGGAAAAAGGACATGACTGAAAAAAATAAATCAACAGGCATTAGCTCATGGCCCGAGGACGACCGGCCCAGGGAAAAGCTGCTCAAGCGTGGCGCGGGAGCGCTGAGTAATTCGGAGCTACTGGCAATCCTGCTGCGCACGGGTGTCAAAGGAAACAGTGCCATTGATCTGGCGCGACAGATTATTGATAAGTTCGGCACTTTCCGCAACATGCACCATACCGATATGCGCGAGTGGAAAGAATTCAAAGGCTTGGGCCCCGCCAAAATAGCACAAATTCAAGCTGCCCTCGAAATCGGCAGACGTTTCCGCGAAGTAGAAGTGCTTCCACCAAAGCAAAAAATCTCCTCCGCCCAGGATGTCGTCAATATGATCATACCGCAAATGAGCGATCAAATGCGTGACCTCAAGACCGAAGTATTTAAAGTTGTTTATCTCAACAGCAATAATCGCATCATCGATATCAGTGATGCCGCCACCGGAACAGTCAATCAGGCCATGCCGATTGTGCGGGAGATTATCCATACTGCCCTGCAAAAATTTGCCGCAGCGATCATCTGCGTGCACAATCACCCCAGCGCCAATATCACCCCCAGCCCGGAAGATAAAAAATTCACGCAGGAGCTTTCCGCCGCCGGAAAACTTCTGGGCATCAAAGTGCTTGATCACATCATTATCGGTGACGGTAATTTCTTTAGTTTTGCGGATGAAGGGATAATGACCTGACACACAGATTAAGTATCTTATTCCTTCCATAGTTGAGCGATAATTTTTACCGTTTCTTTCGCGGCAAGGGCGGGTTTCAGGGCTGTGTCGGCTATCCCGGAAACAACCCGGGTGATGTTGTGGTCGATGTTGGCCTTTTTCCAGATGCCGGCGCTCGGAGCGGAAATATAAGCGGAAAAAGTGTGATGCATCGTTCCGGGGCGCTCCCCGATGATGTGAATAATGGCCCTGTGTTCCTGCAAATCTGATAATACTCCAAACAGGGTTTCTCCAATGCGGTATCCTGCCCGAACCCGGCCACCTTGAAGCACCAGAATTTCCGGGGCAAGTTTTAAATTATTCTTGCGCAAATTATCTTGGAGTGCGGAAAGATACGGGGCCAGATGTCCCTTGTCCATGATGGCGTAGGCATTCAGGCCGTCCGATACAATAATTTGCACCTGGCCGGGATCGCCGCTTTTGGCCTTTAACGCCTGGAGTGCCTGCAAAGAGGCATCGTCCAATGCTTCACCGGTTTGCGGGTGCAGGATATAATCGGTGCGATCCTGTGATCTGGTTTTCAGGGGCACCGCTTGCGGTATCGTCGCGATAAAAGAAGGATCAAGTTCGACCCAGATGGCTTTTTTGGCATCCGCGTATAGGGTTCTAATTTCCCGATCAAGCGCCGGGGCCATTTCCCAAGGATTCCGGCCAAAACCTTCCGCGAGATAAACGCCGCGGTCGCGGACTTCCTTCATCTTCTGTTTTCCCAACCGGAGAATTTCAATTTTGGCGCGCTTATCGCCTTTGGCGCGCCGGTATTTGTACCATACCCAGAGCGGTTGTCCAAAGTGGGGCGTAGGTTGTCCATTGGCGTTAATGATGCCGATGTGCTGGAAGAATTTCCACATCGGATCATTAACCTTGAAGCCGAATTTTTCCCGCAGGCGCACATGGTCCTGGAAGGCGGTCGTCAGATACCCCAGCATGGGATCATTTTTGGTGGGCAAAGCCATGAGATAAGCCGGATTAGCGGGCATAATCTGATCCTGACACCAGTCCAGATCAGTAAGCGATACGTCCATATGCAGTGTTGAGCAAATGTCGAGACCAATTGTGAGGCCGTGGAGTTTGCCCATCACGATATCTTCCAGACAGCAGCGCACAAGCTGTTCGCGGGTGCGAAATACTTCCGGCCCGATGAATCCGGCCACATCGTTCACGTGCACCCAGGGGGCCTCGCGGCGACCGGTTTTCTGCTGGTCTCGGGCGATCTTCATTTTCAGCAGGCGGACAAAACCATACTTGCGCGATTCGTGGATGACCATATCTGTCCCCTGGCCGCTGCCATTGGTAAAGTCCGCTCCCTGGCCGGTTTCAAAATAGAATCCGTATTGATCCGTCCGCTGCGCGGCATAGGTCAGCATCTTTTCTACGGTGAGGTCAAAGGTGGCATTGGCTTTATCCGAGCCGGCCAGGCTTTGAAACCAGACGCCGGTGGTTCCCGGCTGCTGTTTTTCCACTGCCGCCTGAATATCGATATGGGCCAGGACACTGTGCGGAAGGATGTCTTCAATTCCAAAAGTATGGCGAATATCCAGGAGCGCTGTTTCCAGAGCGGCAACAGACTGGGGATCGCTGCCCGCCGGATTGACACCCAGAACAACATCGCCCGTTGCATAGGACCATCCGGAAAAGATCTGCCAGATCACGTCCTCGGGGTTGTCCGTCGGGGAATTAGGCTGGATGCGGGCTCCCATATAACCCTTGGCGCCAATACAGGTGCCGGCAAGAGGATTAAATATTTTGCGTCCCACGGCAATGAGTTCTTCGTTGGACATGATCTTGACCACGCACCCGATGACATCACTGCACAAGCCATTAAGGATCGGCTGAATTGCCGATTCGTGCTGAGTGAGCAGGAACTTTTTGAGTTCACCAAGTGTCATGGTGCTGGTCTTTTTTACCGAGTCCAAAGAAAGATTTTCGAGCAGGCGGGAATATAAGTTGTCTTCAAACAAAGGATGTTGCAGGATATCGCCAAGCTTGGTATTGGATAAAAGACGGCGTGCTTTTGATCGTACCGCATCGTCTGCGGCGGCGACACCGATAATCTGATCACCTTCCTTAAAATCATTGGCCGCGCCGATGAGCTGCTGATAGGTCGTGCGGTCAAACTTGCCCAGAGTGCGGTCCATAAACGAAAAAAGATCTTCTTCAGGCTTTGTTTCGAGAATCCGTGCCTGCAAAAGCGGCGGAAGTAATCCTGACCCGACCAGTGATCCTGCCAGAATAGAACAAAACTTTCTTCTGCTCATACGTCCATCACTTCCTTGAGCCATATCCTTGTCATTTATTATCACGCAAGCCTCGTTCCTGATTGATCTCATCCATCACGGATGATGCGACTTCTTTGAGCAAGTCTCCGTCTTCATAATAACAATTAGCAGGCAATGAAATCAAGTTGTATTAAAATGAATTATTTCCGTTGGTCGGCCTCAGTTTTAACTGATTTTCTATTGCAATGTTTTGAAGAAGTTGTATTGTTAATAGCATAATCTCATGATCAAAAGTGGAATTGATAAATGAACAGAGCTTACTATTCAGCGACCATTAGAGATTTTCTCGTTGCTTCTTCAGAAACAATATTAGGTGAATTGGCAAAACACAACACATTCACTCTTGAGCATAACCAACGTGACGCATGGTTGGAGGAAATACTTATTCTTCGCAATACGCTTTGCAAACTTCAAGGCAAAGTTTATTTTGAATATTCTATTCCCCGCATGGGACAAAGAATAGATGTCGTGCTTTTAATAGGGTCCGTTATATTCGTATTGGAGTTCAAAGTCGGAGAAAAAGTCTTTACATCATACGCATTTGATCAAGTATTTGACTATGCGCTTGATTTGAAAAACTTTCATGAGGCTAGTCATGATCAATTCATAGCCCCTGTTTTGATTGCAACAAAAGCACCGTCTGCCCAGCATGAAATTGCTTCAACGCCACAAAACGATAAACTCCTATTCCCCATCAAATGTAATTCATCGATGCTTAGTGACGTAATTGAAAGCGTGTTAAATTATTGTGATGATAAAACCATTGATCAGTTGAAGTGGGAAAACGGTCGATATAGCCCCACACCAACAATCGTTGAAGCTGCAATGGCTCTATACAATGATCACTCAGTCAAAGAAATATCTCGCTCGGAAAATGATGCATGCGTAATTAATCTCAACAAAACGACCTCTGCAGTTTCCGATATTATTAGTCAGTCAAGAGAACAATCGCAAAAATCTATTTGTTTTGTAACTGGCGTACCCGGCGCAGGAAAGACATTAATTGGCCTTAATATCGCTACCACACATATTGATAAAACAAATGACCTTTATAGTGTGTTTCTATCTGGCAATGGTCCACTTGTTGCTGTATTGCGAGAAGCGTTAACGAGAGACAAAATGCGTCACGATAGAGCAAGAGGCAAGAAGACAAAAAAAGGTGAAGTTATGGCTAATGTAAAGATGTTCATTCAAAATGTTCATAATTTCCGCGATGAATGTCTTCTTGACCAAATAAAGCCACCCATTGAACATGTTGCACTATTCGATGAAGCCCAGAGAGCATGGAATAGTATGCAGACATCTAGTTTTATGCGCCGAAAAAAGAATAACGCTAATTTTTATCAGTCTGAACCGGAGTTTTTGATTTCTTGCCTTGATAGGCACGCTGATTGGGCCGTTATTGTCTGTCTTGTCGGTGGTGGACAGGAGATTAATACGGGTGAGGCTGGTATCTCCGAATGGATTGATTCACTTGTTCGTTCTTTTCCCAAGTGGAATATTTATATTTCACCACGTCTTACAGATAGTGAGTATTCTACTGTTGAGTCAATAGGCAAACTGATGCCAAGTACAAATGTAATTTATAATGATGAATTGCACCTAGCGGTTTCAATGCGGTCATTTCGTGCAGAAAATGTTTCCCAATTAGTTAAGCAGCTTCTGGATCTCGACATAGAAGGAGCACGCAGTACACTGGAGATAATAGAAGGGAAGTTTCCAATTGTTATAACGCGTGATCTTACGAAAGCAAGACAATGGCTAAAGAGTCAAGCTCGCGGGACTGAGCGTTATGGTATTGTTGTTTCATCTCAGGCGGAACGTTTAAAACCGCATGCTATTGATGTGAGAACTCCTGTTGATCCTATTCATTGGTTTCTAGATCCGAAGGATGATGTTAGGTCATCTTATTATCTCGAAGATGTCGCCACCGAGTTCCAAATTCAGGGGCTGGAACTTGATTGGGTTTGTTGCACTTGGGATGCAGACTTGAGATATGTAAATGATCATTGGGAATATTGGTCTTTTCGCGGGAACAAATGGATGCATATTAGAAAAAAAGATCGTCAAAACTATCTTAAAAATGCCTACCGTGTCCTGCTGACAAGAGCAAGACAAGGTATGATTATTGTCGTACCAAATGGCGATGAAGAAGATCCAACTCGATGCCCAGATTATTATGATCCAATATTTGAATACTTAGCAAGTATCGGATTTACCGTTATATAGATTTAAATTGATATCAATGTTCTGGATTATGTTAAAATAGATGGGACAGGTACGATAAAATAAGGAAGGCAGAGAGCATAAATTATTACCAGTTGAAAATGGAATTAGGCACTCACTGCAATTCCGCTCCCAGCATCTCTAAAGGCAGCGTGGTGATGTTTTCGCTCAGCGGATATGTTTTCTTGCCCGGATAAACAACCCATAATTTAGACAACTGCAAATCTTCCATAGCTATCTGCATCGACTTGGTCAGACGTGGTGCATCCTCATACTTGAATTCAACACCCCAGTTTTTGCCGCGACTTTGCCAGAAGAGATCAAGCTCCGCTCCGGCATGCGTGTGCCAGAAATAAAATTCGTTATCCTGTTTTTCCAGTGTCCGGCAAACGCTTTCCAGAGCAAAGCCCTCCCACGATGCGCCCACCTTTGGCCACTCGTGCAACTGTTTTTGCG
>CAZYIE010000041.1:0-20050 GCA_964646755.1 uncultured Smithella sp. | reverse complement strand
TCGCCCGATATCATTTCTTTGCAAGTTCTTCCCACACCGCGCTCACCGGCAGGACCTCGATCCGTTCATGCAGGGCATACCGCTGCGAGCCCGGATATATCACATACAGCCGCTCCAGAGAAAGTTCCTTGGCCGCCGTCTGCATTGAGCGTGTCAACACCGGTGCATCCATGAATTTAAACTCGGCCCCATAATTTCTGCCGCCGCTTTGCCAGAACAGATCAACCTCGGCGCCGCCGTGGACCGCCCAGAAGAACATCTCGCCGTCGCTCTTCCCGAGCGCCCGTACCGTCTGTTCGAGAGCAAAGCCCTCCCACGATGCGCCCAACTTTGGCCACTCGTGCAACTGTTTTTGCGTCTCAATCGAAGAAAGGCTATGATACAATCCTGCATCGCGTAGGTAAAATTTGGGACGCTTTACCAGCCGCTTGCCGGTATTGACATACCACGGCTGGAGGATGCGAATCATAAAAGTGCCCTCCAGGATATCGCAATATTTACGGACGGTCATATCAGACACACCGAAAGACCTGCTAAACTCCGAATAGTTGAGAATCTGTCCATGATAATGGCTGAGCATTGTCCAGAAGCGCCGTAATGTGCGGGCCGGAATATTGATTCCCAGTTGCGGAATGTCGCGTTCCAGAAATGTTGTTACATACTGATTGCGCCACAAAGCGCTATCTTCGTTGGTTGCGGCGAGAAAAGACCGGGGCAGCCCGCCGCGCAGCCAAAGCATATTAGTCTTTGCCGGGTCAATATCGTTGAGACTGAAACCGCCCAGGTAATGGTAAGCAATCCTTCCGGCCAGTGACTCTGAACTCTGGCGGATTAAATCCCGCGACGCGCTGCCCAGAATAATGAATTTTCGTTTTTTGTTTTGATCAACAAGATATCGCAGCAACGGAAATAACTCCGGCAGGCGTTGGATTTCATCAATGACAATCACGCCGGTAAGATCTTCCAACGCAAGTTGCGGTTGAGCCAACCTTGCATTATCCTGCGGATTTTCCAGATCAAAATAATGATCCGCTCCGAGAGTCCGAGCCAGGGTTGTCTTGCCGCACTGCCTTGGACCGAGAATAGCCACAACAGGAAAAATCTTCATTAATTTGGCCAAAGCTGCTTTATCTTGCTGTCTTTCGATGATTTGCATGGAATTAGGCTAACAAATCTACCTTGAAAAATCAAACTATTTGTATGGTATTGCAAGGTAAAAATAGCGAGATGCGCAAACGAAACGGACTTAACTTGGTTTTGCATTTGACTAATTAGCTTGCTCTTCGTATAGTCAAACCGCAATTAAGCCGTTATTAAATAATAACCACACCTGCGGGTCTTGTGACCTCGCGTGACCTTCAGGTTATCAGGTTATGGCAAGACTGTAACATTGTAATATCGTAACCGGCATAAGGGGCCGTAACGAAATGGCTAGAGATGTAACAGTAGTTTCTTAACGGCTCTTAAAGAAAGGACAGGCAATCATGACAATAGACTTTTTCTGCTGGATTAAATGAACCACCTGCCGGAAAGCGAAAGAGTTTCTTTCGCAAAAGAAAGTTGAGATCAACGACCGTGATTTTTTCAAGACTCCTTTCACCCGTGCGGAAATCGAGATGCTGTTGCAGGGGAAATCTGCCGCCGAGATGTTCAGCTTCCGCTCACCCAGTTTCAAAGTGCTGGGGTTGGATCAGGCAAAACTTGCTGATAATGAGCTGATCAATCTCATGCTTACGGAGCCGCGCCTCATTCGCCGTCCCATAGTGAAAATCGGCAAGGCGGTTTACTTCGGTGCGGATAGTAAGAAGCTGGCGGAGATTTTCACATCATGATTGGGAGCTGAAAAATAATCGGGGCCGGTTGTAATTAATTAATATTGTCCGCAATCCTTTGCTATCCCTATATTTCCAGCCGTGCCTGACGGTACGCCATGCGCATCTCCTCGCGGGTTGGTGTGGGCAAGGGGAAAGGGAAAGTTTCTTTTGACCAATGTACTGCGCAAATAGGAGTTGACAAAATTCCGCTACATTGGTAGCTATTAACCATGAAAGTAGCGGAAAAAGATATTGTTGTCCAAGGAATGCTGGAGGACGAATACGCGCGCTGTCGGGAGGTCCTCGAGGCTCTTCTTGCCAAGGCGGAAAGCTACCCCAAAGGTGCCCTCAATATCCGCAGGAAACAGAGTAAAGAAAAAGAGTACGCCTATCATTACCTTGTTCGGCGAGACGGGACGAAAGTAGTCAATCGGCATGTCTCCGAAAAGGAACTGCCCGAACTTCAAAAATTGATTGAAGAGCGCGAAAAATGCCGGAAGGAGATAAGCGCGTACAAGAAACGCATGGCCTATCTGCAAAAGCTTTTGAAAAAACAGAATCCGGGAGGTGGTCGTCACGAATCTACTGCCCGATAATCTCTTCCCGCCAAGTATCCATGGACTCCTTCGTGCGATAAGCCGCGCGGGATTTTTCGACCGTTCCGTGATGATCGGCAGTTGGGTTATGTTGGTCTATCAGGAGCTTTATGGCGTCCGGTACGCCTTGCGGACAATGGATATCGATTTTGCCGTCCATATCGCCCACAAGCGAAGTCAACTCCGGGCAGACCTGAAGCAACTCATCACCAGTCTCGGATTTACGGACTATCTTGCTGCTGAAGGGGTACAAAAATTCACCGGGGGACGGTTACGAGTTGGAGTTCATCGGGAGGCGTTCCGGCGGTCGCAATTCAGCGTTCTTATCCGTACCCGAATGGAACGTCACTGCTATACCACTTCCCTTCATCAATATCCTGATGGACTTTTCCGCTGTTACAGAACTGGATGGTTTTACCATCCGGTTCCCAGTTCCCGAGGCTTACTTTCTCCATAAGCTCATCATCTCCCGGAAGCGGCAGTCCGGTGCAAAGCGTGGCAAGGACATTGAACAGTGTTCCGTCATCATGCAGGTCATCAATGACGAGCGAATGCTGCAGGTAGCGCAGGCGCAGCGGTTTAGCAAAGAGACCCGACGTCATATCGCAGCATCCTGTGATGCCATCGGTTTTCCACTACACCGCATTGGATTAACATAAGCAGTAGCGGAAAGGGCAAGTGGTCAAGAAGAATAATCATGGCCGGTTATATGTAATTAAAATGTCCGGAATCCCCTGCTATTACTGCACTTCCGGAGATTGGAGATTTAAACTTGAACCTCATATTGCAAGATAAGGAGACAGGTGGATGTCAAATATTAAAAATATTCCCAAGCACAACAATAAGCTTATTAAGGCAGTAAGAAGTATGCTGGAGCATAGAGCCACCTGGCTGTATCTCCTGCTGGATGAGGCCCAAAAGCGTGGTATAGATACGGAAGAATTTGCCAAAGCTGCCGTGATGAGATGCGGATGCTTTCAGGGTGATCAACTGACTGCGCAAGCCGGCACTAAAAGTCTAAAAGGGCTCAAGAAAATACTTTTTACTCTGCCTGCCCGAATGGTGTTTGAAATGAAGATACTGGCCTGTACCGATGATCAGTTGGATATAGACTTTCACTATTGTCCTCTGGTGGCGGCATGGCAGGCACAGGGAGCTACTGATGAGCAGATAGCCGAGCTTTGTGATATCGCGATGCAGGGTGACCGGGGTATTGCCCAATCCTTTGGCTGTGAGTTGGAATTAGGCGAGACAATTGCTAATGGATACGGCAAGTGTGAAATCAGGTTTAAAAGAAAATAATCGCGGAAGGTACTATTAATATTCTGGATTCCCCGGTCGAGCCGGGGAATGACAAATGGGCGGGAGGGAAGCTGCGGCAGGAGTCCCGCTACGCTTAGCTTCGGGGCTAGTTCGTCGAACAAATTTCAGCTTGTGACCTCGCGTGACCTTCAGGTTATCAGATTATGCGCTTGGCTTCTGAAACTTGGGACTCATTAGGAACAGACATGTCTGACCTCAAACGAAATAATCTGGATAAATCACTATCACCTTATCTTTTACAGCACACATCCAATCCTGTCTGGTGGCAGGAATGGAGTGCGGAAATAATTCAAAACGCAGTTGACGAGAAAAAACCGCTTTTTGTTTCCGTTGGCTATGCAACCTGCCATTGGTGTCACGTAATGGCCTCGGAGGCTTTTTCAGACATTGCTACCGCCGACTTTCTGAACCGCCATTTCATCTGCATCAAGGTGGATCGGGAACAAAGGCCGGATATTGATCAATTTCTGATGCAATATCTTACCGCACTAAGCGGAAATGGCGGCTGGCCTCTCAATGTATTTCTGACTGCTGATCTTCGTCCTATCTATGCACTCACTTATGCGCCTGTACACTCCAGTGGTCCGCAACAATCGTTTTTAAGAATTGCGGAAAAAGTTCATGAATACTATGAAAAAAATGCTGATGATATTGTGCCGTTTATTGCCCGAGAAGTCCAACCGCCGATTGCCGCCGAGGAGTCTCTGGTAAAAAGTCTATTATCCTATTACGACCGTGATTATGGCGGTTTTGGCTCTGCGCAGAAATTTCCTCCGCACTCTACACTTTTATATATTTTGTATTTCCTCTGTGTGGACAATAACCCTGATGTGCAATCCCTTTGCCGCAAAACTCTTGATGCCATGCGTTTGCGGGGGTTAAACGACCATCTGCAAGGCGGTATTTTTCGCTATTGTGTGGATCGTCAATGGACAATTCCGCATTTTGAAAAAATGCTCTATGATCAGGCCATGGCGCTGTGGTGTTATTCCCTGGCGTATAAGGTTATTGGAAAAAACGAGTATAAAATAATGGCGGAAAGTATTGTCCGTTGTCTCGATGATTGTTTTGCGGATAATGGATTATTCATTTCGGCGCATGATGCGGATACGGAACATGTGGAAGGGGCGACTTATGTCTGGAGCTATACTGAACTTAAAAATATCCTGGCGCCGGATGAATTTAAACAATTTTGTGCATCTTACTATATTACTGAGCAGGGCAACTTTGAAGGCCTTATTCACCTGATCAGAAAAAATGATGTACCTCTGCGGGATATTGAGGAGAAACTGCTGCTCCTGCGTAAAAAGCGGACACAGCCGGCGCGAGATAATAAAATTATTTGCGGGATAAATGCATTAGTAGCCATTGCCCTGATCCAGTCCGGACGAAATCTGGGCAGGCCGGAACTGCAAGAAAAAGCCGCGCGGCTAATCCGGCGATTGATTGATCTGTTCTGGAATGGCCAAGCTCTGGGGCACTCCTGTTATAATGGGAAAATACAGAATCAAAGTTTCTTGTTCGATGCTGCGGCGCTGCTTACCGCCATCAGTATGATCTATGAAAAGGATGCATCCTGGCATACGCTCATGAAGACAATGGCCGCCTATGTTGAATCGTTCCGGGACAGCGAAAAATGGGTGGAATCAAGAGCGGCTGATTTTAAGCCCGTTTTGGCATCATGGTTCGATCATCCTGTTCCTTCGAGTGTCAGTCTGGCCGAAATGGGCAAAACGCGTGTTGCTCTGCTTACCGGAGAGGAAACACAGTCTAAATCTTATCGGTCGTCTTATCAGGCTGATTTTTTCAATATCACGGCGATGATGAATAACGGGCTTTTCCATGTGATCAGATCTAAGAGCGCTCTTGACTGGGTTCAATTATCACCGAATACGCTGCAAATGCGCGGTGAAACAGAAACCGATTGTTACAGAGGAACATGCCGCAAGTTTGATTTGAATTTTCCCCAGGTCTAAGATATGTATAAGCAATATTCTGCATCCCGAAAGGTTGTCTATGCCTGCTGAGATTGAACGCAAGTTTCTCGTAAACGGAAGCGAGTGGCGCGGGGTGAACGGTGTCCGCTGCATTCAGGGCTACCTCAACCGGGACAAGGAGCGAACTGTTCGCGTGCGCATCGCTGGTGAAAAAGCTTTTCTCACCATCAAGGGTGTTACTCGGGGCGCAATGCGGGCCGAATATGAATATGAGATACCGGTAGCAGACGCAGAAGAATTGTTGAAGCTTTGTGACGGACCGTTAATTGAAAAGACCAGACATACATTTGCCTATGCAGGCATGATCTGGGAGATCGATGAGTTTCACGCAGAAAACGACGGGTTGGTTGTGGCGGAAGTGGAATTGGAAAAAGAAGACCAGCCCTTTGAACGCCCCGGCTGGTTGGGGCAGGAAGTGACCGGCGATGCCAGGTACTATAACTCTAATCTCTCTAAATCTCCTTACTGTACCTGGTGCCTGAAATGAAAGTTGATAGTGCAATTATTAACCGTCCAAAATGGATGTAAATACTGTTATGGGACAATTAATAATTCCGATAAAGGATAAAGGTAAGAGAAGTAAGTTATGGAAGAGACGCTTTCCTGTCTGCAATGCGGCAAGTGCTGTTTTGTCGATTTGACGGCCTATGCTGAGACAAGTGATTTTGACCGCTGGCATGCCGAAAACAGGCAGGACATTTTGAACATAATAGAGCATCGCCATCTTGTCTGGGCGGGGGATAGAATGATTTCCACGCAAACCGGCGATTATCAGCAGGAGTGCCCTTTTCTGTACAGTGCCGGGAATGCCTGGCGCTGTTCCATATACGAGACAAGGCCTCTGGTTTGCCGGAATTATCAGCCGGGGTCGTCGGAACTCTGCCCGCAATATAAAATCAACGGGAAGTAAAAAATATAAGGAGTTTAATGTGAAAGATTTAAATTACATGAACATTGCCGAGGATGCCATTTTGAAAATCAAAAAAGGAGCTTTTTTAACTGTAAAAGCAGCAGACGTGCTCAATACCATGACCATTGGCTGGGCCACTTTCGGATTTATCTGGCGCAAGCCGATTATGATGGTGGCGGTGCGATCCACAAGGCACACCTTCAGTATTATTGAGAGAGCAGATGATTTTACCGTTAATGTTCCGGCAGGCGATATGAGTAAGGAAACTGCTTTTTGCGGCACTAAATCCGGCCGGGACCTCGACAAGTTCAAAATGTGCAACCTGGAAATAGTCGGCAGCCAGAAGGTTGTTTCGCCGATTATTAAAATCCCGGGGTATCATTATGAGTGTAAGATAGTTTACAAGTCCGCCATGAACCCGGCCTTTCTGGATAAAGATTATGATACGTCTCTTTATCAGCAAAAGGATTATCATACTCTTTACTTTGGCGAGATCTTGGCCTGCTACGAAACAAAATGATACAATGATGCAGATGTGGAATCTGGCAAGGACAACAATCGGGGAGGTGTTATTATGGAATTATCTGATGTTATTGCTTCACGCAGAAGTATTCGTAAATTTCGACCGGAGGACATTTCAGCTGATACTGTGCGCGAACTTCTCGATGCTGCAAGGCTGGCCCCTTCGGGATCAAATCTCCAGTCCTCGCGCTTTATCGCCGTTCAATCGCCTGACGCTAAAGAGGCTCTGGGCAGATACACTCCATATAAGTTTATCATCAAAGCCGCAGTTGTTTTTATCTGCTGCGCCGATCTGACGGCCATTACAGCAAGGGAGACGCGCATAGGAGAACTCCTGCAAGAAGGTGCTTTCGAAGGTGTTGATATGGATATGAGTGACCCATCAACTGCCTACAGCACCGTTATGGATGCCCAGGCAATTAAAGCCTATCTTTCAATGAATGTGGCTATTGCCGTGGAACACATCGTTCTTAAAGCCGTTGATTTGGGGCTGGGAAGCTGCTGGCTGGGAAGGTTTGATCGCGATAAGGTTAAGTGGTTTCTGGATCTGGACGAAAGTATCTACCCGGTAGTGCTTCTGCCTGTGGGTTATCCTGATCAATTCCCAAAGGCAAGGCCGCGCTTTCCTCTGGACAACTACTTGCTGAAGACTCTTTAAACTGATTTTGTGAAAGGAAGTTTTATGCCAACCAAAGACAGTAAACGGCAGATGCCGGACGATCTGAAAAGATGTGTAGAATTTCACGGGCATATTTGTCCCGGTTTGATCTACGGTTACCGGGTAGCAAAAGAGGCAATGAAATTGATGAACATCAGGCGGTCCGTTGATGAGGAAGTGGTCGCCATTTGTGAAAACGATTCCTGTGCCGTCGATGCCCTTCAGGTTTTACTGGGCACTGTGGCAGGTAAGGGCAATCTGATCATCAAGGATTTTGGAAAGAATGCCTATACGGTGTTGCACCGCTCTAATCGGCAGGCCTATAGATTTTCCCGCAAGACGCGCTACGATTACACAGGCAAAGACAAGAATGTGTTTGACCGGCTGGAGGTAGCCGTGACCGGAGGGCAAGCATCGGAAGATGACAGGCGGGAGCTGAAACGGCTGAAGGTTGATGATCTGCTGGCGCGACCCTTTGCAGAAATCTATACAACCACCGAAGTGCCCTTCGATGAGCCTCTCTATGCGCAGCTTGATCGATCCGAACCTTGCGCCCTTTGCGGCGAGATGACTATGGCGGCAAAAATGGTACAATTGAGCGATGGACGGCAATCCTGTATCCCCTGTTCAAATGAAAGGATAGATTGAAGGATTTTACTGAAGGCAACATTTCCAGACAGGTCATTAATTTTAGTACACCGATCATGCTCGGTAACGTGCTGATTTCCGTTTATGGTATCATAAACATGATCTGGGTCGGGCGGCTTCTCGGGCATAAGGCTGTGGCCGCCGTAGCTGCCTCCCTGCCGATTATCATGCTGATGCCTGCCTTTCTCATTGGTCTGGGCATGGCCACAAATGTTCTCATTGCTCAGGCATTCGGCCGAAAGGACACAGCCCTGCTAAAAAAAATACTGTCGAATTCCTTTTTTGCCTCGACGCTGTTCTGCCTGCTTATTTCCATCGTCGCCATTGTGCTTCGTTGCCAGTTACTGGAATGGGTGCACGCACCGGCGGAAATTGAGGATATGGCCTTGTCTTATCTGACCATCATGATGGCCTCGCTGGTGTTTCAGTTCTTTATCAACTGGATGAATGGCATGCTGCGGGGATTAGGCGATGCCAATACCGCGTTAAAAATCCTCGCCCTGCTCACGTTTTTTAACATTATTTTCGTACCTCTGTTCATCGTCGGCATAGGACCTCTGCCGCCTCTGGGCGTGGCCGGGGCGGCTTGGGGAACGGCGCTGGCATCCGTGGTGACCTGTCTCATAGGCTATATTTATCTTATGCAGTATAATCCTTATATTAATATGCGCGGGTGGGATTATCATGTTGATTGGCATATCATTCGGGAAGTTTTCATTATCGGGGTGCCCGCATCGCTGCAAATGATAGTAGTCTCCCTGGCCAACGTATTCATTATTGCGCTGGTTAACCGTTACGGTACGGATGTGACAGCAGCCTTCGGCATCGGTATGCAGATTGATATGCTGGCAGCCATACCGGCCATTTCTATCGGGATAGCTGCCACAACGGTTTCCGGTCAGAATCTGGGGGCTCGGAAATTAGACCGAGTTTTCCAGACCATGAGGATATCTATTTATTATAGTCTGGCTATTGCCCTTGCGTGTAGTGCATTGTTGCTGATCTTCCCTTATCAGATCGGCGCCATTTTCCTCAAACAATCGGCTGAACATGCCAGTGTGCTTGGTTTTGTCCGCGATTATTATCGCTGGATTGCCTTTATTTTTCCTTGTTTTGCAGTCATTTGCGTAATTCAGGGTGTTCTTCGCAGCGCCGGTGACACAATGGCACTGCTTATGCTCTCCTTTATAGCCCTGATGGTGATCCGCATTCCTCTGGCCTACCTGCTGGCCGGTCCCCTGGGTTTTAAACAAGACGGCATTTGGATGGCAATGCTTTTCAGCAGCGTGCTGGCTGTGGGCCTCAATTGGCTGTATTTCAAGGGAGGCAGGTGGAAGAAAAAACGGATATTGGGAACGCAAAAACCAAGGAGTGCTTAATTCTATTTCTAAATCAAGTGTGATCTCGAATATCCGGGCAACCTAAGGGTGACGCAGGCCGGAATACGGAAAGTCAACCTGGATGACTGATCAAGTCCGGCATGACACCTCACACCCCGCAGTTTGTTGCGAGGTATTTCATTTCTATCGGGTTACCGTTTTTTTAGAGTTTTTGTAATGTTGCAGCACTGCCTTCAAGAGGGAAGCGCTATGCCCGAGTTGGATATAAGCTTCTTCCGGTGTCATGTTCCGATTTTCGGCTTGCAGTTTATAGCCCAGTCGGCGGCTGATATTGGCTATCCGGGCAATTTCATGGATCAGGTCTGCTTCAAAATGATCATCTCGTAAAGCAATTCTATACATGTGCCGCTCGATTTTTTCGGGGTGTTCCAGCACTTCTTGATCAACGATGCCATCGTTAAAGGTATGATGGTCCCTATTATAGTCGTCATAAGGGATATTGTGTAAAGGCATGGAGAGATCGCCAATATAATGCACGCAATAGACAAGATGATATTCGGCGTACTTGCCTGTTTTAACCGTTGTCTCATATTCACGCAGTGCTGCAATGATTGCACCATAGAGGTGGCCGTCAATATCTAACAACACATTTGCTTTGTTATAGCGGCTGATCTGGTTTGTAACTGTTTGGGGTGTGATCTCGGATTTCCAATTGTTATTGTACCAGTGGTTATAGCCCTCGACATCTCCCGCCTTTATTTTAGCGATGTCGGGGCCGGCAGCATTGTACCACATCTCGTATTTCGCCACTTTGGCTATGGCAAGATGAGTTTTATCATGCCATCCCTGTGCGGTTCCGGCCAGTGAAAGCAGGGAGAGAATAATTGCTGTGCAGGCGAACTTTTTCATATTTTTCCCTTTTGTTTTAGAAGTGGCATCAGTGAATTATTTTTCTGTCGATCGTCACCGGCTGAACCCCTTCGCTCTCAATCATGTTATTGGCATCCGGATTTCCCCGGAAGCGCAGAACATTGAGCATGAATATTTCCAGTTTATTGAGAACATTCGGCGGCAGGAGATTGCCGTCGATTTCAATGGAAATCATCGGGTATCTACGTTCCCGCGCCCACGGAGTAAATAATCCTTCAATTACGCGGCCGATCAGGCAGGCAAAAGGAGAAATATTGACAATGCCGGAATATCCATCCATCATTGCCGTTGCCGCCACACCGCTGGAGATGCTTATTTCCGAATAAAGCTCATGGCTCACAAAATGCTGCTCCGTATTTTTCATGATTTCGGTCATGTTATGCGGAGTTTTCGGAATCAGGTTAGTGGGAGCAAGGGTACTCCCGACTTTTTTTACTACGTTGTGCTTGTAGGCATGTTCGATTTGCCAATTAATCAGATCCGTAAACTCGCGGGCGAATGCGCGGCGGTACCAGGGGATTAATTTCAATTTCTTTTTCAATTCATATTTCCGGACAAAATCACAATAATAAACCCACTCGGCGACATTCGATACTTTGCCGATGATTCCGCGCCTGCTGAAGTGAGCAATTAATTCATCCACGGCAAAATCGTCACGCCGCACATATATTTCGCCGACAATAAGCACTTTAGAACAATCTTCCATCTTCTTCTTGAGGGGGATCCGGGCAATCTCGTCGGAAATTTCTTTTAAAACCGGCAGCACCTGCGTTACATTCTTTTCCGCAACACTGATCATTCTGCGCCACAGTTTGTCGTACGTTGCCATTGCCTGCACATTGTAAGAATTATCCGAATCCAGAGTAAAGACGACCACATTTTCCAGGCGTAAATCCTTAAAAAGATTTTCGTAGAATACAAAATACTGGCCTGTCCGGCAGGGACCGGTGGTTGTGGGAACGAATAAAATATATATTTCATCTTTTCGGTATTTTTCCGAAGAAAAATATTTGAGTGCGCTTCCTAAAACGAGGTGCGATGGTAAACACTCTTTACCCGAAGCATGGTTTCGCGCCAATTGCAGTGTATGGATATCCGGTACGGGCATCGCTTCGGCATTGATGCACAATCCACGGATCGACGCTCCGATCAGCTCTGCCGAAAGCCGCCCCATGTTGGAGAGCAGCAGTTTTATCTGCGGGTTGTTTTTAATCGGTATCTTTTCGCCGGTGATATTGTTTTTAATGTGAATCTCTTCGCCGGGATTATTGATGAAACGCAAACCATTGTCGTATTTTTCTTCGCCAATGCTGATAATCTTTGACCTGTATCCTTCAATAATATCGAGAAATGCCTCAATGCGTGTATCCACTCCGGCGTCAGCAGTGTGCGAATCCATTTCCAGAATCAGGAAAGGCTTGGTGCCCATTATCCATTTTAAATAATGCAGCATGAAAGAATCCGGCGCACAAGAAAAATTCGAAACATATGTTACATAGATATTATCCTCCTCTTTGAGGAGCGTGGCGGCTTTCATGTCCTGTTGTCCGTAATACCAGTACATGTTCGGATAGATGGACTTCTCTGCAAAAGGCAGAATGTCAAAGGGAATTACCGAGTAACCTCGAGTGGCGAATTTTCGCGGTATGCCCATATTTGCATCGGCTGTAAAAGCATTATAAGGCCTGCCCAAAAGCGCAATTACCGGGCGTGAGGCGATCCGGGCCTCGACCAGCGCCGTTTTACCCAGCTCTTGCGCCTTACTGAAATATTCCAGCTGCTTTTTGTTGGCAATTTCAAAAGCAATCCGGGATTCTCTTTCGGTAAAGCCCAGCCTAGCTCCCATCTCGATAAAAGATTCTGAGGCCTTCTCCAAACCATACATAAAACTGATGACAGGCAATAAATATTTGTCGTCGGGAATTTCCGGAAAGGCCTTTTTGATATAATAGGGAAGGCCCTGCGTAATGGGACAGAGGTTGGCCGGGGCATCCTTTTCGTAACTTTCCATATCTTTAAAATGGGGCAGGAAGATGTAATCCAGATTGCGGTCGAAGATATCCTGAACGGCACCGTGGGCAATTTCCGCCGGGAAACAATAGCTGCTTTCCACCCGCGCTGTTCCTTCATGGGATATGTTATTCGAAAGAACAGCCTCTACGCCTAACGAGTGGAAGAACCAGGAATACAAAGGCCAGAGGGTATAAATGGAAAAGCACAGCGGTACGCCGACAACAAAGTCTTTTTTCCTGACAAGATAATTGGGGTCTGGTGCGCATTCCCGAAAAAGAAGGTTGTTGCGTTCTTCGATATAGTCAAAAACTTCGGCCTCGTTGACAACATTTTTCTTGCGCATGTTGGCGTACTTATTACAGCGCCCGCCGAACATATATTTATTATTGTTTACATTCAGAACGCGAATCGGGCAGTAGTTGTCGCAGGCCTTACACTGGAATTCTTTTTCGGAAGTTATTTCCGTGGCCAGAATCTTATCGATATCGTAGGAAGCTTTGACTAATAAACCATCATTTAATTTCTGTCGGGCGAGGATGCCTACACCGAAGCAACCCATCATTTCGGGATCAGGCGGAACGAGAATATCTTTATTTAACAACATGGCAAACGCCAGAGGGATGGCTTTGTTTTTGGCGACACCTCCTTGTAGTACAATATTCTTGCCGATGGTTCGATTGCCGACGACTCGATTTAGATAATTGGAAACAATCGAGGTAACAATACCGGCAGTGATGTCTTCACGGGATGCGCCTTGCAAAATGGCATTGCGAATATCGGAGTTAATAAAGGCGGAGCAGTGTTCTCCGAACTTCAGCGGTTCATTGGCGCCAATGGCGATGTCGCCGATTTCCGAGGCGTGGGCAATATTCAAATCGCCCTGCGCCGATTCTTCCAGAAAGGAACCGGTGCCGGCCGAGCAGGCTTCATTCATGGCATAATCAATAGGGACCTTATTTTTCAGAAAAACATATTTAGCGTCCTGTCCGCCTATTTCGAAGATTGTATCAATATCTTCCCGATAAAAAGTTGTGCCGACGGCATGCGCTATTATTTCGTTATAGACAGCCGGTGTTTCCAGAAAAACGCCGAGAATTTCGCGGGAAGATCCGGTTGTTGCAGTCAGAGTTATCTTGATCTGACCATCGCCAATATCTTCTTTGATTTGTTTTTTCATTTCAACAAGGCAATTTTTCAGGGACTTTACAGGATCACCATGTGTCCGGCCATAGAAGGATGCAGCAACTTCGCTGGTTTCCATGTCAATTAAACTGGCTTTGGTTGTAGTCGATCCACCGTCAACGCCCAGGATGTACTCACGACCGGCAACAACTTTTCCGCTCGTCGAGGAAAGATAGGTTACCCTGTCTGCCGCAGTTTTTAAGTTTTTAAATCGTTTAAATTGTACTTTTCCGGGTTTAAATAATTTGTTTAAGGATGGTAAGGTGCTGCCGGAGTCTTTTGCTAAAAGAGCTGCTCCATAGGCTTCGAAGTATGCTGCCGGTTCGGGAACAATAAACTCGATCTGCGGCATCCTCTCCCGGATAAAACGAAGGATGTATGGATTCCGGGTAACACCGCCCACCAGCAGGACTTTTCCTTTGGATATTCTGGCTCTTTTCAAAAAATCAATGACTTTTGTGGCCATGACATCGCTAAGCGACAGGACAATATCACCTTTATTGGCTTCACCTTTATTCAAACGGTGAGTACAATCACTTTTCATGAAAACAGAACAGCGGGAGGAAAGCTTTAATACGCAACTATTGGCAGGAATATCATTAATGTCAGCCAACCCCATATCCATTCTGCCGAGTTGTTGTTTAAAAAATTCACCGGTGCCCGAAGCGCATTTGTTTCCGGAAAAACTTGTAATAATTTTTCTTGTTTTATTATCGATAGTGTAAACCACCAAATCCTCGCCGCCCAGCGAAACGACGGCATCTGCTTCGTAGTTTAAATGCTTGAGCGCTGCTTCAACGCAAAGTGGTTCGATCACGCTGTTGATCTTTAAAAGATGTCTTCCCTCGGTCCCGGTGGCGAGCGTTTTAACCCCGATGGGAATCTTTTGCGCTGCTAAAATTTCGGAAAGAGTATCAAGAAAATTTCCTTCGTGCGGTTCAACTTTGCTCCAGAGAATGCTGTATCCTTCCAACAGGGTCACTTTAACATTTGAGGAGCCGATATTAATTCCCAGGCTGTGCATGAAAAATCCTCCAGAAAGTAGAAATGAAGTATGAATAATAATCATCTTTTAGTATTACGATCGAACGTCTGCGTCAAGTGGCAGATGCTGTTATTTGAAAATAATTTATATTTAGGATGGCGGATAGCAGGTTGATTCTATTAAATTTGTTGGCAATAAGTGATTGATAAAACAAGAAATATCAATACTCAGGGGGGAATATTTTATTTCCCATTCCCCTGAGTATTGAAAGAAATTTATTGTTAATGGCCTTCTTCCAGTGCTCCTGCTATATACATCATCGCCAGCAGCATAAAAACTAAGGTTTGAATTACTGATGTAAAAATCATTAAAATGAAAACGGGCAGCGGAACAAGTAACGGTACGAGCAGGAGAACAACGCCCAGGACGATATCTTCACCCATGATGTTGCCGAAGAGACGGACTGTCAGAGAAAGCGGCCGTGATATGTGACTGATGATTTCGATTGGCATCATCAACGGAATAAGCCACGGAACGGGTCCTACGAATTGTTTAAAATATTTTCCGCCATGAGTCATAACTCCTACCACATGGGTCGAAACAAAAACGATTACTGCCATGGCGGCGTTCGTATTAATATTTGCCGTCGGTGATTCGAATCCCGGAACAATACCTATCAGGTTTGATGTTAAGATAAAAATTCCCAATGTGGCGATGAGCGGAAAGAATTTCCGGCCATGCTCTCCCATGGTATTGTTGAGTAATTCATACATCGCATCAATAATAGATTCCATTATGTTTTGCAGGCGTCCCGGATAAATATCCAGACGTCGTGTGGCAAGATATGCCAATAAAGCTAAAAGTATGACCACAAGCAATGTGTAGGCTACATGGCCTGGAATATAGCGATTTTCCAAAAAGAGTAGGGGATGCATACTTTAACTAACCTCCTCAAGAGTGTTTTTTTTTGAAATAGTAGTAGCGATCAAGGTAATAATAATGTTGATCACTACTACGGAAAGTCCAACAATTAAGCCGATGATGTCAACAGCGTTCCCGACAATCAATAAGTACAGGATTATGCCCGTTACGGCCATGCGGACATAATAACGCACCATAACCGGCGTTTTGATATTGCCGCTATTGCCCATATTCTGAAAAGCACCACGTAAACTCCGGCCCAGCCAGTGAAAATTGAGAATGCAGATAAAGCCACCGAGCAATACACCCAAAGCAAATTTCAACGGAGAAAAAATCAGAGATGGAATGAAAAGAACAGCCAAAAAAATCCAGTTGGCTATTTCAATTCTTTTCTGGAGATGGTCTTTTTCGATGTGGTTCACTTTTTAAGCTCTTTATAATAGGTTCTTCATCTGGAAAATTTTTCTTAATTAAAACATACAGGTTACGAAAACCAGCACCAATTCCGATGACCAGAAAAAGTAAGGTAAAAGCGTTCCCTGAATCAAATTTCCGGTCTAAATAAACTCCCAGCAAAAGACATCCGAAAATTGCCAGAACCATTGCAATGCCGATGCTGCTGGCGAAGGCCATTTGTATGGCGGAATTTCGAATATCATTATTCATTTTGTGGAGCGCTCCTTAACATTAAAGGAGATCAATGTCAAACAAAAACACTGACCGCCGTTCATTTATCATTAATATAAATGACTATTTTTTTTGTACCAGTCAATCGTTTTTGTAAGTCCTTCTACCAGATCTGTTTTTGCCTTAAATCCAAACTCTTTTGCTGCTTTGTCCGTATCGAGCATCCTCCGGGGCTGACCGTCAGGCTTGGTTTTATCCCAGACTATTTTCCCCGTAAAGCAGGTAATTTTCGCAATTAATTCCGTAAGTTCTCGAATTGATATTTCAAAGCCCGCGCCGATGTTAACAGGTTCACTTTTGTTATAAAATTCGGCCGCCTGGCAGATTGCTTCAGCGGCATCTTCCACATAGAAAAATTCACGCGTTGCTGATCCCGTTCCCCATACTTCAATTTTATCTGCGGAGTTAGCCAGGGCGTCGATACATTTTTTGATTAATGCCGGGATAACATGGGAAGAATTGGGATTAAAGTTGTCACCCGGTCCATAAAGATTTACCGGTAGCAAGAAAATGGAATTAAAACCATATTGTTGGCGATAGGCCTGGGACTGAACCAACATCATTTTTTTAGCAAGTCCGTAAGGGGCGTTGGTTTCTTCGGGGTAGCCATTCCAAAGATCTTCTTCTTTAAAGGGAACAGGAGTGAATTTAGGATAGGCGCAGATAGTACCCAAAGCAACAAATTTTTCAATTTCCCGCAGGTATCCTTCGTGGAGCAATTGCGTCCCCATAATCAAATTGTCATAAAAAAGTTCCGCCGGCTTTTCCTGATTAAAACCAATGCCTCCGACTTTGGCAGCCAGATGAATAACAATCTCCGGATTTGTCTGTTCATACATCCGTTGGATATCGGTCAAATTAGTCAAATTGTATTCGGGAAGATCGGCTATAATAATCTGGCGGCAGCCGCGATTTTCCAAATTCCTGATCAGATGGCGTCCTAAAAATCCTTTGCCACCGGTAATAGTAATGCGTTTTTCTTTGAACATAAATATATCCTTAAGTTGTATTATATCATGTTTTCACTGCTGCTACATTTAAAACCGGCATCAACAAGCGTTTTTTCCTTTTTGGCCAGTTCGAGATCGGCAGCTATCATCATATCGATGAGCTGTTCAAAGCTAACTTTGGGCTTCCAGCCGAGCATCTTTTGGGCTTTACTGGAATCGCCCAAAAGAACATCTACTTCTGTCGGCCGGAAATATTGCGGATCCACTACGACATGCTTATGGTAATCCAGATCCAGTTTGCGAAATACTTTTTCGACAAATTCGCGAACGGAGTGAGTTTCGCCGGTACAAATGGCATAGTCATCGGGTTTTTCCTGTTGGAGCATGAGCCACATTGCTTCCACATAATCCCCGGCAAAACCCCAGTCTCTTTTTGCTTCCAGATTGCCCAGATAGAGTTTATCTTGAAGACCAAGTTTGATATGCGCTGCCGCCCGTGTAACTTTTCGGGTGACAAAAGTTTCGCCGCGTCTCGGTGATTCGTGATTGAAGAGAATGCCGTTGGCGGCGAAAAGACCATAGGCATCGCGGTAGTTCCGGACAATATAATAGGCGTAAACTTTAGCTGCGGCATAGGGGCTCCTGGGCTGAAAGGGGGTAGTTTCTTTTTGCGGCGGTGGCGCTGCACCGAACATTTCACTGGAAGAGGCCTGATAAAATTTTGTTTTAATACCGGTTTTACGGATTGCTTCCAGAATGCGCAAAGTTCCCAGACCGGTGATGTCGCCGGTATATTCCGGCATGTCAAAACTAACCCGGACATGGCTTTGCGCGCCGAGATGGTAAATTTCATCAGGGGCGATCGAATGCAGTAAATCCATTATCTGTGCGGAGACACTCAAGTCTCCATAATGCAAGAAAATTCTGGCTTCAGGGTCGTGGAAATCGCGGTAGAGATGATCAATGCGGCCGGTGTTAAATGAGCTGGAACGGCGGATTAAACCGTGAACGGCATAGCCTTTGGAGAGCAATAATTCCGCCAGATAGGAACCATCTTGCCCGGTAATTCCTGTTATAAGAGCTTTTTTCATGAAATATCCTCCAGTATCTTTTCAGTGTATGTTTATAAGCGCCAATAAGTAATGCCCAGCGAACGTGCCTGAGCCGGTTTAAAGACCGCTTTAATATCGAGAAATATAGGGTGGTTTTTGCGGCACAAAGAAGTTATCTTTTCCAGGCCCAATTCCATGTATTCCCGATGAGCTACCGCCAAGATAACAGCATCCATTTCTTCCATCTCTTTTAATGGAACAATTTTGACGCCGCAATGTTCTTGCGCCTCTTCAGGAATAGCCAGCGGATCATGCGCCAAGACAGTTACTCCGTAGTCTTTCAATTCATTAATGATATCAACAACGCGTGTGTTTCTTAAATCAGGAACATTTTCCTTGAACGACAGCCCCAGAACAGCCACACGGGACTTTTTTACCTGAATATCGGCAGCTATCAGCATCTTGATGGTTCTCTCCGCGACATACCTGCCCATATTATCATTAATTCTGCGCCCGGAGAGAATAACTTCCGGGCGATAGCCAATGCTCTCTGCTTTATAGGTCAGATAGTAAGGGTCAACTCCAATGCAGTGGCCGCCAACCAATCCGGGCCTGAAATTGAGGAAGTTCCATTTCGTTCCGGCCGCCTCCAGGACTTCCAGTGTGTCGATGCCCATTTTGTTGAAAATGATGGCCAGTTCATTCATCAGCGCGATGTTGATGTCACGCTGGGTATTCTCTATTACCTTGGCCGCTTCGGCAACTTTTATCGATGATGCCCGATGCAGACCGGCTTTAACGACAGCGCCATACACGCCTTCGAGAAAATCAAGTGTATTCTTATCCGAAGCGGAAATAATTTTTACGGTTTTATCGAGGGAGTGTACCTTGTCGCCGGGATTGATCCGCTCCGGTGAATAACCTACGGAGAAATCACGGCCAAATTTAAGGTTCGCTTCCCGCTCCAGAATGGGGACGCAGATATCTTCTGTTACGCCCGGATAAACTGTGGATTCGTAAACGACGCAGGAGCCGGAGGATAAATGAAGCCCGATTATGGCAGAAGCATTTTCCAGCGCGGTTAAATCGGGAACATGAAAATGGTCAACGGGAGTAGGTACAGCCACGATGAAAAGACGGCACGAGGCAAGATCGGCCGGATTGGCTGTAAAACAAATATTAGAATTTTTCAGCTCGGCATCGCTGAGCTCCATTGTCCGGTCATGGCCTTTCTGCAATCCGGCGATGTTGGCTTCATTATTGTCGTACCCGACAACAGAAAAATGGCGGGATAAATGCGCCGCCAGGGGCAATCCTACATATCCCAGGCCGACGATGGCGATTTTGTCCGCTTTATCGTAGAGAGATTGAACAGACAGAGGATTTTCCATGATCAATTCTTTCAAAGTGATTTTTTAATTGTCGAACCTTACAGGATTGATCAGCGATTGTCAATTGGTGTCATAAGCCTTAATCCACCACCAACTTTAAGATAGTAGGGTGTTTCGTACTTTTTGGACTA
>CAZYIE010000040.1:25950-30881 GCA_964646755.1 uncultured Smithella sp. | reverse complement strand
GGAGCAAGTTGTGGCGAAGAAATTATTAACAACGAAGGACGTAGTAGATCCTAAATTAGACACTGTTCCGAAGCTGTTTGCCAACAGGGCGGAGAAGTGGAAGAAGAAGGCAGCCTTCCGGCACAAGAAGATGGGTATATGGACCGATGTCAACTGGGAGACCTATCACCAGGAAGTAAAGATTGCCGGTATGGCCATGCATGCACTTGGCCTGAAGAGCGGGCAGACAATATCCATTTTGAGTGAACCTCGTGCGGAGTGGCTTTATTGTGATCTTGGTTGTGCCTGTATCGGCGGTGTTACGGTCGGGATATATACAACCAATGCTCCGGATGAAGTGGAGTTTATTGTCGGGCATTCGGAATCACAGATATATTTTGCAGAGGATGAAGAGCAGCTCGATAAAGTTTTGACAGTTCGGGACAAACTACCGGAATTAAAAAAGATTGTAGTTATTGACATGAAGGGTCTGCGTGACTTCAAGGATCCTCAGGTGATCAGCTATGATGAGTTTCGGCAAATCGGGTTGCAGGAGATGGAGAAGAATCCGGGTCTTTTCGAGAAACTGGGATTGGCCGTAAACCCGGAACAAACCCTGTTTATTGTTTATACATCCGGAACAACCGGGCGTCCAAAGGGAGCAATGCTTTCGCATCATAACGTTCTTTATGCCTGTGGGATAGGATTGGATACTGCTTTTATTTACGGAGACGAAGAGATATTAACCTTTTTGCCTCTCTGCCATGTTGCGGAACGCATTAATTCCGTGTTTAATCAACTGATGAATGGTCAGACGCTTAATTTTGCCGAAAAGCTCGATACAGTGCCGATTGATTTGCGCGAAGTACAGCCGCAGAATTTCTTTGCCGTTCCGCGTTTTTGGGAGAAATTTTATTCCCAGATATACATGACCATCAATGAAGCCAACTGGGTGGAGCAGAAAGTATTTCATTGGGCGGTTAATATTGGTTTAAAAACCAGCACACTGCGTCTTGCCCACAAGAGTATCCCCTTTTACCTGCTGATATTACGTGCCATAGCCGATTTTACCGTGTTCCGCAATACCCGTGCAATGGTTGGATTGGGCCGGGGGCAGAACATGGTATCCGGCGGAGCGCCGATTGCTCCGGAGATATTGGCTTTTTTTCATGCAGTCGGATTGAGGATCAAGGAAGTTTACGGCCAGACGGAAGATTCGGGACCCACATCGACCCATCACCGGGACAACATCAAACTGGGCACAGTAGGACAGCCTTTTCCCGGTGTGGAGGTGAAGATAGCCGAAGACGGCGAGATACTGGTGAGAGGCGATAATGTTTTTCAGGGGTATTTAAAAGAACCGGACCTGACAAAAGAGACAGTTATAGACGGCTGGCTGCATTCGGGGGATTTGGGTTCATTCGACGAAGACGGATTCCTGTTGATTACCGGCCGGAAGAAGGATATTTTGATTACCGCGGGCGGCAAGAACATTACCCCGCAGTTCATAGAGAATAAGTTGAAGGCCAGCATCTACATCAATGATGCAGTAGTTATCGGGGATCGCAAGGCATATTTGACCGCCCTGATCATGATTGATAAAGAAAACGTAACTGATTTTGCCCAGAAGCAGCGGATACCGTTTACGACATTCAAGAGTCTTTGCCATCAGAAGGAGATAATTGACTTGATAGGTGAAGATGTTCGGAGAGTCAACGAGCAACTGGCTCGTGTGGAGAACATCCGGAAGTTCCGTCTGATCGATGTTGAGCTGCAAGCTGAAGATCCGGAGCTGACGGCGACGATGAAGCTAAAACGTGGTTACGTCAATGAGAAGTTTAAAGACCTGATTAAAGAAATGTATTAAATATTAAGAGGGATAACTATGACAAAAAAGTATGATGTGATCGTAGTAGGCGCCGGCATTGCCGGATTGGGAGTAGGAGCAATCCTGGCCAAGGAGGGCAAACAGAAAGTACTGTTGCTGGACCGGTTTCCCAAAATCGGCGGACGGACTATGAGTTATGAAAACTATCCGGAACCGGGATGGAGAGCGGATATAGGGCTGCACCTGATAGAGTTGGGGGATAAGTGTTCCTGTACGGAGCTAAATGCGCGGGTCGGCAAAAAGATGGAATGGGGACCGTTTAGCGATACCGTCGATTTCTGGGATGGAACGAAATTCATCAATGTGGCGGAACTTGTTCCTATGACTAAGGAAGATAAGATCGCCTTTAAAGGTTTGCTGGCAAAAATAGCCGGCTTAAGTGATGCCGAGATCGAATTATGGGATAACCGTTCCCTGGAAGAGTGGCTGGGCGATAATGTTCCGCAGAAAGCCGTGCAGGATCTCTTTATTGATCTGGGAATGATTATGACCACCATTCCCCATGCCATCGACATGGCGGCAGGAGAAGTCCTCTGGATTGCCAAACAAAATCTCTTGAAAGTAAAGCAGGTTTTGCAGGCCAGTTACCCCCTTGACGGCATGGACGGCATTACCCGCGGTTTAGCCGAAGTCATCACAGAAAACGGCGGGGAAATTCGCGTCAACTGCGATGTCCAGGAAATAGTTATCAAAGACAAAAAAGCCATTGGCGTTCGTGTTCCTTCCAAGAAGCACATTTATCAGGAAGAATACCGGATCTATGAGACGGAATTGATCAAAGCCGACCGGATAATCTGCGCCCTGCCCATTTACAAGCTCTCGAACATCATTGACTTTAATCCGAAAGGCAGTCCGATGCCGCGGTGGTGGGTAAAACGTATCACCGATATTCAGGAAGAAAGAACTGGCCTGATCGGTTATATGATCGGATTTAAAGAACCTATTGTTGATCCTCAGAAGAAGTGTTTTTACACCGCATTGAAACTAAAACACAGCGGCTTTCCCTTCCAGTGTTTTGCGGCGTCGAACTTTTCGTCCGGCGTAGCACCCGAAGGCAAGCAGCTTCTGCATACGGATATTGTTGTTGAGCATGCCCAGGCCGGCGACAAGTTTGAGCGGGAGAGATTGCTGGCGCTGCTGTGGGAAGATTTAAAAGAGATGTATCCGGGACTAGAGGAGAAGATGGAATGGAGACTGCCGTATTATGTTGATGGTTGCGACGGATTGGCCCGTCAACCTGGTCTGGTGGGTGGCTTTAAACCCGGACTGCAGGCTCCCGGCATTCCAAATCTCTTTTTTGCGGGCGATACTTATCTGGGTAGAGGGTTGGCGACAAACGGCGCAGCACTGAGCGCCATGAATTGCGCAGACGTTATTCTGAAAGAATTGAAAAAATAGCAATATCAAGAAATAACAAAAAAAGTAGTGGATTCGGTGAAAAAAACTATGTTTCAGGAATATTTTGGCGAAGATCATAACATTTTCCGGGAAAGCGTCAGGAAGTTTGTGGAGAAAGAGATTAAGCCGTATCTGGAAGAATGGGAAGAAAAAGAACAATTTCCGAGAGAGCTTTATAAAAAAGCTGCTGATCAAGGTTTTCTGGGATTGGAGTATCCGGAAGAATACGGCGGAACACCGTGCGACAAGTTCATGTTTGTTGCCTATACAGAAGAAATCACCCGCGGCGGTTCCAGCGGATTGTTCAGTGGGCTTAACAGCCACAGCATCGCCAGTCCGCCGGTTGTCAATATGGGAACGGAAGAGCAGAAACTTCAATTCCTGGCGCCTGTTTTGGCGGGCGACAAAATTGCCGCCCTTGCCATTACGGAACCGAATGCCGGATCGGATGTCGCCAAGATCAAAACACGGGCTGTCCGGAATGGTGATCACTATATTGTCAACGGGTCGAAGACGTTTATCACCAGCGGTACCCGGGCTAATTTTCTGACTACGGCAGTGAGAACGGGAGGAGAGGGACACAAGGGTGTCAGTCTTCTCGTTATTGATTCCTCCACGCCGGGATTTACGGTTGCCAAAAAAATCAAAAAGATGGGTTGGCTGTGTTCGGATACGGCGGAGCTGAGCTTTGAAGATTGCCGTGTGCCGGTTGAGAACCTTCTGGGCAAAGAAGGCGACGGCTTCAAAGGCATTATGTTGAATTTTCAGAACGAACGCCTGACCCTATCTGTTGAGGCTCATGCGACGGCTCAACTGGCCCTGGAGGAATCTATTAAATACGCCAAGGCGAGGGAAGCATTCGGAACAACACTTACAGGATTTCAGGTTATCCGGCATAAGCTCGTGGATATGGCGACAAAGGTGGAAGCAGCTAAGCTCTTCAACTATCGGGTAGCCGCCATGATGGAGGCCAGAATCGATGCAACAAGGGAAGTTTCCATGGCCAAGAATTTTGCCTGTGAAGTATGCGACAAGGTTGTCTTCGATGCCGTTCAGATACACGGTGGATACGGTTTTGCTCGTGAGTACCTGGTTGAGCGGCTCTATCGCGATTCACGGGTTTTAAGCATCGGCGGCGGCACTACGGAGATCATGAAAGAGATTATAAGCAGAACAATATAGTTAAGAATTAAGATATTGAAAGGGATCAGCAAATGTCAGATGTATATGAGAAGCTTCGATCCAGACTCGACGAGATGACGGTGGGCTTTCCATCTGTGGAAAGTGGCGCAGAGATAAGGCTGTTGAAGCAACTTTTCTCCGTGGAGGAGGCAAACACCTATCTGGCAATGAAAGATGGGTATCAATTTCCTTCTGATGTAGCCCAGACACTAGGAGAAGATGCAGCCACCGTAGCGGCGCGGATGTTGATGATGTCCCAAAAAGGGCTGCTGTTCCGTATTCGCGGCACTCATGGCGAGCCGAACAAATATCGGGTTCTTCCCTGGCTGATCGGCATTATGGATGTTCAGGTAGACCACCTAAGCAAGCAGTACCTGAAGGATGCCGGGATCCGCATCATCACCCAGAATATTATTGGTTTTCCTGAAGAAACCCCATCGATCAGCCTTGCTACAGCCCCGTTGAATGTGGATGCGATGACTGA
>CAZYIE010000040.1:17628-25940 GCA_964646755.1 uncultured Smithella sp. | reverse complement strand
AATGCTCATGATTTGGGATTATTTCTAACAGATTTGAAAAAGAAGACTGGTATTATCAAAAAACTGCCGATGTTGCGGATATTGCCGGTCAACGAGAAGGTGGTGTCGGGGAAAAACCGTATTCTGCCGATCGATGATGCCGTATCGATTCTGAAAAGCAAGGATCGTATTTCTGTTGCCAATTGTATTTGCCGTCAGACAGCGCAGATTGGCGGATCAACGTGTAACATTCCTATGGAAGCGTGTCTTCAGTGCGATACCTGGGCTGATTACTTCGTGGGCAATGGAATAGCACGTTACATCTCCAAGGAAGAGGCAATAGAAATAATTACCAAAAATGAAGAAAGAGGAGCTGTAATAGAAGTAATGAACTCCCAGAATGTGGAGATTATGTGCTCCTGTTGCCCCTGTCATTGTATAATTCTAAATTTGTTAAGAAGCACTTCCGATCCGGGGCGAGAATTTGTCAGTAATTACTTTTGCCGTTATGACGCTACACTTTGTGTTAATTGCGGAATTTGCGTGAAGCGCTGCCCAATCAGGGCGCGTAAGCTTACGGACGGTAAAATGGAATATAAACAGGAACTTTGCATAGGTTGCGGCCTCTGCGTGTCCACCTGCAAAACGAAGTCCAATAAGCTTCTGAGAAAGGAGGATGATAAGATCTATACCCCGCTGGAGTCAATATTTGATACCTACGACCAAATTGAGAAAATGAAAAAGAATGGGTAGGTTTTGTATAGAAACGACACTTGCGCTTTTTTCGGCCTTTTCAAATTCCCCTGAGCTTTTCTGCCGGGACAAAAAGTCCGGGCGAACTCCGAGGATATAAGGGAGGTGCCGTGAAGTCATCCAGGAACTTGCTTGTAAAGTTATTAATGTATTAACGGTTTAATGCTGTGTAATTAAAAAATAAATTTTAGAAAGAAGGAGGACCACACCAATGAGAGGGAAAAAATATTTAATTTTTCTGTGGATCGCAATTTTTCTTTTGTCCGCAGGCGGTGGCGTTTGCAAGGCGGAACAAGGTGTTACCAAAGACATGATAAAAGTGGGAGCTACAGCCGACTTATCCGGCCCCATTGCCTTTATGGGTAAAGGCATGATGGATGGTGTTCGTCTGTATTTTAAGTACATTAATGAGCAGGGTGGTGTTTTCGGACGGAAACTGGAACTGCTGGTGGAAGATGACGGCTATCAGTCTCCGCGGTCGGTTCAGGGCGCCAAGAAGCTCGTTTCCAAGGAGGGTGTTTTTGCTATGGTTGCTGTAGTTGGGTCAACCAACGCCGAGGCGATGTATCCTTTTTTAGCGGAAAACAAAGTGCCGCTGGTGTGTCCCGCCACCGCGAACAAATCCGTTGCCGTTCCCCCGAAGAGATACCTTTTCCTGGCCGATACTAATTATTCCAATCAGGGGAAGCTGGCTGTGGAGGTAATTGTTGAAAAATGGGGGGTAAAGAAACCCAAGATGGCTGTCATCTATCAGGACGATTCCCCTGGACACGACTGGAGAAACGGAATCCGGATTGCGGCCAAACATTACGGCTTAGATTTGCTGGAGTTGCCCTTTAAAAGAGGTTCGGTGGACTTCAATTCTCAAATATCACAGTGCAAAATGGCCGGTGTAACTCATATACTGCTCTGGGCTCTGGTTCGTGAACCAGCCATGCTCATGAAAGAAGCCCAGCGTATGCAGTACAAAGTAACCTTTATCACTTCTGCGGCTTCTACCGCGAAAAAAGTTATTGATCTAGCCGGAGATTCAGTAGAATACTCCAATGGATTCTGGGCTACATCGAATGCCAGAACTGTTACGGACGATGATATACCTGCCATTAAACTATTTAGACAAAACGCCGACAAATACAAGATAGGTTCGAAAGATGACTTCTATTGTCTCTGGGGATACCAGGCGGCAGCCACCTTTGTCGAAGGTGTAAAGAGGGCAGGTTCCAACCTTACCCGTGAGGGACTGGTGACAGCACTGGAAACATTTAGAAAATACGACAATGGAATGCTTAACCCCATTACCTGGGATAAGAACCGCAGAGCCGGTGGAGATGCCGTTATGCTGTATCAGGCCAAAGGTGGTGATTGGCGGCCTGCGTATGGCGACTGGGTCTATACCAAAATTAACGAATACTAAGAAAAAAATAGCGCGCGAATTCCAGTTAATAAATCTTTAACGCACAAGAGAGATTCTCCGGATCACAATCCGGGGAATCTCTCAATAGCATCTATCGTTGAACAACCAGATTATTACAAACAGAGAAAAAATGATGATATGATATCTATATCTTCAAGGCCGCCAGATACCCTTGCTTATTGGCATCGGGCATCCGCTTCGGATCGGCACAATCGCCAACGACAAAAATAGTCGGAACTAAGCCTTGCAATTCATCGGCCAAAGCCATGTTCTTTTGAAAGCCCAGAGTTATGGCAACCGCATCCGCTTCATAGACTATCTCCGTTGCATCTGCTCGCACGGCCTTAACTCCCTTATCGTTTATTGCCAGTACTTTCGTTTGTGGTTCCAACTGGACGGCATATTTTTTAAGTATGGTCAGAGTATGGAAACGATCGCTGGCGCCGACGTCGTATCCAACCCTCCTGCTCTCTTCAAAAATAGCGAGCTTCCGGTTGTGTTTGCCCAACTCCACTGCCAGATCGCACCCGGGAAGTCCGCCGCCGATAATGGCCACCCGGTTTCCGAACGGCCATTTCAAAGCCATCATTTTCTTCAACAGTTTGGCCGAATAAAAATACCTCATGAAAATTGCACCTGCAGTAAACATCACCTTATTAATCAGTCCCGGCTTTTTTGGGGGATGACCATTGAGCAGTTCGAGAAAATCATGAGAACGCATAACATTGTCCCTGTTTATGCCCGGAACATTCAAATCGATGGGAATGCCTCCCACCGCGACAATAACCGCATCCGGTTTTTCCGTCCTGACCAGTTTAGAATCTACCGTGGTATTCAGACTTACTTTGATGTTCGGTGTTTTGTTGATCTGCGTTTTGTAGTATTCAGTCAATCGTTCGTACATGGGATCAAAAACAGCGCTCATCAACAGACAGCCGCCTAATCGTGGTCCGCGTTCATAAAGAGTGACGTTATGTCCGCGCTTCGCCGCCGTCAATCCAGCTGAAAGCCCTGCCGGTCCTCCTCCGATAACCATCACTTTCTTTGGTTTTAGTGCAGGTTCGATGGTGCTGTCCAGCTCCGGTCCCAACCGCGGGTTTACGCTGCAAAATTCCAAGCCTATGCGTTTACTGACGACGTCATCAAGACAACGGCAGCAGCAGATGCACTTCTTGATATCATCCAGTCTTCCTTCTTTAGCTTTATTGGCGAATTCGGGATCGCCGATAAGATAGCGTGCGCCGCCGATTAAATCGGCCTTTCCTGCGGCAATAACTTGCTCCATTACCAGCGGATCGGTATAACGATAGGCCGTTACCAGTGGAACAGTTGCAACCTTTTTCAGTTCCGCCGTCATAAACGACCAATACCCGTCAGGAATCATCTTGGTTGTCAGAGGAATAGAACTTTCATGCCAGCCGGCCTGGCAATTAAGCCATGCCGCTCCCGCTTTCTCCAGAATCGGTACAATCTGTTTGGCATCCTCCAGTTCGTTTCCACCGGGGATATAATCGACGGGCGACCATCTGACCAGCACCGGGAAATTATCTCCGCATGCTTTTTTAATTGCCTGAATGTCTTCCACAAGAAACCGGCACCGTTTCTCGACGCTCCCGCCATATTCATCCGTGCGATTATTGGAAGCCTTGGAGAGAAAATGACTGATCGGGTTACCGACACCGGCGAGGATCTCTACGGCGTCAAATCCGGCTTTCTTCAATATTTTGGCGCTCTGGACCTGCTGGGAGATAAAAAGGCTGATATCATCAGCCGACATGACCTTGCGTGGCGGCAAACCTTTATGAAAAGAACGTTCGGATGCTCCCCACATGCATTCGGGTTCATTCTCGTTTCGTTTCCATGGTCCGATGGTCAGCAATTGTCCCACCAGTAATGCATCGTGTCGATGAACGACATCCACTAACTTTCGCAGATCAGTAATATGTTCCTCGGAATAGGCCGCAGTAAAATGATCCCCGGAAATGTCGCTGGGATAAAAACCGACGGAAGTACAAATTAAGGCAACGCCGCCGCGGGCCCGTTCTTCAAGATAATTAAAAAGCCGCTGTGTGGGTTTTCCGCCGGAAAGGGCATATCCAGGTCCGGGGGACATTGATGTGTGGATAAGCCTGTTTTTCAAGATTAGATTTCCGACCTTGAGCGGAGTAAATAAATGGGGCAGTTTATTCATCTAAATTATGCATGACCTCTTGTTTTTAGTCGTCATTATTTCTGTATGTCTGTTTTAATACCGGCCGTCATGGCCAGTCCCATGATCGCCTGCCCCCGGTCTTCTATGCGCACGGCATCTTCATAATTGGAACCATTCAAGGCCATATTGAGCGCTCCTTTTGTAATTTGCAGTGCCAGTTGGCTTTTAGACGCCATGGCCTTCGCCATGGTCATGGCAGCCGGGAATAACTCCTCTTTCGGATACAAATGGTTTACCAGACCGATGCGGAACGCTTCATCAGCCAGAACCTTTTCTCCGGTTAACATCATTTCCGCAGCTCTGCGCAATCCCACAATACGCCAGAGATAATAGCTTGTTCCCATGTCCGCTCCAGCGGCGCCGCGGTTGATGAACTGGGCGCGGAAAACAACATCATTGCTGGCCAGACAGATATCCGATGTATAGGCGAAGGACAGGCCGCCGCCTATCGCCGCTCCATGAACCGCAGCGATAATAGGTTGGGGAGCCGAACGCATCAGGCGAAACATCAGGGATAAGCGCCGCTGGAAATGATAAACGCCTGCCGCTGTGCGACTTTGCGAGTCGGCATACATTGCCTGCACATCTTTCAGATCGAGACCTGAGCAGAATCCCCGGTCTCCGGCGCCGCGCAGGAGAATCACCCTTACGTCAAAGTCTTCATGGCGTTTCTGCCAGAAGTCGATCATTTCATCCGTCATCTGCTGGTTTATGGCATTGACCATCGCCGGTCGGTTCAAGGTCAGGATGCCAACATTGTCTTCTACTGCAAATTGAATTGTTTCGTATGTCATCGTTCACTTCTCCTTCCACTATATGTTCTGTAATTATTTCTTTTTGCGGAACGTCTCGATGATTTCCTTGTGGTCTTCCGTAGCGAGGAAGAATGCAGAATACAGGCTCTCCGATTCCAAAACGGTGTTCAAAGAATTAAAGATCATGGAATTCGTTATACGCTTGGTCACCCTCATCGGAAGTTGCGGGCCTCCGGCAATTTCCCTGGCGAAGGCAATCGTCTCTTCATCTATTTCCGTATCCGGCAGAACCCGGTTGACAAAACCCATCGTGAATCCTTCACTCGCGGTGACTGTTCGTCCGGTAAACCATAATTCCTTGGCGCGATAGAGACCGATTGTCAGGGGCATAAACAAGAGAGCGCCCATTTCCGGGGTTAGTCCCATCTTTAAAAAAACGGAACTGAATTTGGCATTTTCCGAGGCAAAAATGATATCGCAGGCCAGGACGAGGCTCATTGAGCCGCCGATCGCATAACCTTTTACCATGGCAATGACGGGCTTCTCGATCTGTTGAATAGTCAGGATAGCACGGCCGTAACGTTTCATCATTTGCCTGAGCTCCCGTATATCCTCTGAATTGACGTTGCTCAAATCACCGCCTGCGCTGAAGTCCTTCCCGTTGCCCTTGAGAATTATAACATTCACTTCATCGTCTTTCTCCAGTTGTTGAAGGCAATCGACCAGTTGGTCCATCATGACGGGATCAATCGCATTCAGGCGATCCTGCTTTTCCAGAATGACAAAAGCAACTCCATCACCTTGTTTCTCTATGAGCACGGTACCTTCAGACATAGCTATTATTCTCTCTTTATTTATCATTAGTTGGATTGACGCGGCCAAATTTAGCCATATAAACTTTACCCTTGTGCCTGTTTCGCCAACTTCCTGGCTTTGGCCATAAGTTGCATCTGTTCCATCAGGCCTACAGGAATATCTGGTTGGTTCTCTTTGGGAACCATACTTATTGCCGCTGGAGGACATGCCGGAACGCACAGACCGCAGCCTATGCACCTGTCCAGGTTGATGTCGGCAATGCCGGCTGTCATTGTAATTGCATGCATATGACAGCTACCTAGACAGGATTCACAACCGACACATAAGCCAGCGTCGATAGAAGATTGGTAATTCGATGTTACGTGTTGGGCCGGTTTGGCCGTAAGATTCAATGCGCGCAGAACGATGCAGCTGTCAGAGCAGCAACTGCAAAGAGCAGCCGGATTCTGGGCTGCCGCAGGTTGGGTAACCATACCCGCCTTCTGAGCTTCCGTCAGCAGACGGATGGCTTCATCGGCATTAACCTGACGCCCCAGATTGTTGTCAATGTAATATTTGGCCATAGAGCCGAACATGAAGCAGGTCTCCATTGGTTTGCCGGATTTTATGCCCCGCACCTCCTGCTCTTTGCGGCAGATGCAATTCGACACAGAGATTATTTGTTGCCAACGGAGAATCTGCACGCCGTCATTGAAGGTGGCGACATTATGCTGTGTATTCACCGATTCACTTATAGGGATTGTCCGCATAAAGGTCGGGGTGGAAATGACAATGGCATCGGACAACGCCTCATTATAGTAATCTTCGAACATCTGAGCAAATTCCCTGCCCAGTCTGGTGACTTGGAATTCAAAAATACCATGAACAAATTGGATGGTACTGTATCGTGTAACATCTCCTTTTTTCATGCTGAACAACAGCCCCCGGTCCCTCATGTCCTGCAAGTGAGCGGCCATTTCCGCGGTGTCGCGGCCCAGGCGTCCGGCAAGATCATCCGCTGTTTCCAGCTTCTGCGACATAGATAAAAACAGTTTTGCATCTTCTTCGGAGAATAAATTATGTAAAATTTTCAATTCAATCCCAGACTCGGTGGGTGGAAATCCCAAAGACAAGGTATCCAAATATTGCTGCAGTTTTCTATATTCATTATTAGACATAAAAACTCCTGTGTGTTTACTATATACATAAGTTATGCCAAATTATTTTTTAAAATTATCATCATGAATACATATATTTGAAAACCGACGGGCTTTGACTTACCTCAAAAAGTATTTTAAATATGTAAAGGTTCAGGTGATTATGTCGGCAATTGTTGAATATTCACCACATGCTAAACGATATTTTTTGGTAAGTCAGAGCCAAGGATAAGGACAATAGACAGATAAAGAAGGTACGCTTACGGGGCCTGATTAGTCCAAAATCATTGGATTATGCATGTACAAGTGCCCTCTTCCGAGGGCACTTGTACATGCGAGATGGTACGTTTTACATCCCTGCTTTTCAGTGTTCTTCATTCAAAGGCCATTTTCATTATCAGCTCGTACTTGTCAGTGTATCTGGTTTATGACTTTTTGAATTTACTGAGACTGTCTGCCGCAATAAAGGCACGCTGCATCTCTGATGTCCCATAGACGATCTCGGCAATTCGTGCATCCCGGTATAGACGCTCAACTTTACTGCCTTTGACGTAGCCATGGCCCGCGTGAATCTGCATGGCGAGATCGGCGATTTTGTTGACTGCTTCACTCGTGAATAGTTTGGCGCAGGCGGCGAGTATCGGGGCGTCGGTTTCTTTTTGTTCCATGCCCCAGGCGGCCCGCTGAGTAATCATGCGGCCCAGATCGACCATTGTAAACATGATGGCGAGTTTAGCCCCAACCCCTTCAAAGTAGCCGATAGGTTTACCGAAGGCTGTCCGCGCCTTGGCATAAAGGGTTGAATTCTCCATGCAGGAGTCGCTGATTCCCAGCGCAAGCAATGAAACGGAAAGCCAGAGCAGGGGTGTGATCGCAGTCCATTGACCATAACCATCGCCAAGAGTACCGAGAAGCGCCTCCGGACCAACCTCGCAGTCCGTAAGCGAAATGTCGGCGACAGGTGCGCCCCGCAGTCCCATCATCTCTGTGGCTGCAGAAATTTTCAGTCCCTTTGATTTTCGGTCGATCAGAAAAAATGCCATTCCTTTTTCCTTCCCGGCTTCTTTCTGTGTCCAGGCAAGAACCAGAAAAGCCGAGGCGAGCGGCGCATTGGTCACGAAACTTTTAGATCCGTTCAGAACAAAGCCGCCTGTTTGAGTTTTTCTGGCTTCCGTGGTCAGTCCGGCCAGATCCGATCCCGCCGCCGCTTCAGTTACGGCCAGAGCTCCATAGCCTTCGCGTCGGAG
>CAZYIE010000040.1:0-17618 GCA_964646755.1 uncultured Smithella sp. | reverse complement strand
TTTTCTTCTGTTCAGCCGTGCCGAACTTATTCATCGGAAGGCCGAATGCCGCCGCCGATGACATTGATGAAAAAAAGGTAGAAGGACAGGCCTTGGCCAACTCTTCGGCTGCTAAACAGTACCCTACGATATCCTCTCCGAGGACAAGTGACTGGTAATTAACCGAGGCAAGTTTTGTCAGGTTGCTTTTTAAAGTTTCCACACCAGCTTCTTCCGCCACGGCAGCAATCTCCGGAACGAGCTTTTTCATGATGCTCCGGATTTCTTTTTGTTTATCAGTTAATTCGTAATTCATTTCTTATCTTCCTTTCTATCCGAGCATGGCTCTCGCCACGATCATTCTCATGATGTCCGATGTACCGCCCCCTAACTGTCCCAGCTTGGAATCACGCATTCCCCGTTCCACGGGATATTCGTGGATGTAACCATAGCCGCCGAAGATATCGACTGCTGATGAGCTGATTTCAAATCCCCGGTCGCCGATATACATTTTGTTGACCGCGGCCAGCAGCGGGTTCAAACCTTTGCCGGCATCTTTCGATGTTGCTACCCGGTAAACGGCGAGTTTAGAAACTTCGAGGCATACTTTCATATCGGCTATCCGGTTTTGAATTGACTGAAAATCACCGATCGGATGGCCGAAGGCAAACCTTTCCTGGGCATAACGTGCACAACCATCGATCATGAACATAGCGCCGCCGAGAAACGGCGAAAGCAGAATGCTTCTGTCCCATTCGACACCACCCAGGGCAATGTTCCAACCGTTATATTCTCCTCCGAGACAGTTTTCGAGAGGTATTTCACAGTCTTCCAGATAGACTTCGGAAGTCGTCGAGCACTTGCAACCCATTTTATGCATTGGCTTGCCTGTCGATAAACCCGGTGTTCCTTTATCCACAACAAAGCAGGTAATTCCCTTGTGTTTTTTGGACTTGTCCAGAGTTGCAAAGATTACAAAAACATCGGCAACAGGAGCATTGGTGATGAAAGTCTTGGAACCGTTAAGAATATAACGATCACCTTTTTTGACGGCTGTTGTTGTAAGAGCTCCGGCATCAGAACCGCATCCAGGTTCCGTCAAACCCATGCAACCGATCCATTCTCCGGAGGAGATCTTGGGCAAATATTTCATTTTTTGCTCTTGGGTTCCATGGAGGAGAATATCCGCACCGCAAAGATAGGTATTGGCGCCCCAGGCCAGCGTATGCCCGCCGTCCACACCTGCATGTCCCATTGCTTCTCCCGCCAGACAACAGGTTACAAAATCCGCCCCCGATCCTCCGTACTCTTCCGGATATGGTAGTCCTAAAAGACCCATTTCCCCCATTTTTTTCCAGATTTCAAAGCTGAATTCGCCTTTCAGATCAGCCTCTTCGCAAAGGGGCGCTATCTGCTCCTTGGCGAAGCGATAGATCGTCTCTCTGAACATCTTTTGCTCTTCGTTCAATGCAAAATCCATAGGTAACCTGTTCCTCTCTCTTTAATTTTTGGGCTTTTTTACAACTCCGTGCGAACCTTTTTTTTATTATTTTCTTATATTCAATGTGATTGACATGTCAATCATTTTTTGTTACGTGCTTTCAATAATGCATAGCCGTGTAACCCGAAAAATTAATTGCTGTAAATCCGGAAGAAAATCGATTCGTAGTATGCAGCGCATACTGCTATTAAAACAACAGGAGGAACATAATGGTAGCGGAAACTAAAAGAGTAACAAGAGCAGAAAGACTCGAACAGGAAAAAGTAGTCAATCTGAAACACTGGGAGGAACAAGATGCCCTTTTGTTTAAACATCGAGAAGAAGCATATGATATTGGCGGAGCGGAACAAGTTAAACGATTAGAAAAACAAGGCAAAAAGCCGATGCGTGATCTGATCAAAATGCTGATTGATCCCGGAACAGATTTCTATGAACTGGGGCTCGATGCCGGTTATAATATCGGCGAAAAGAAGCTCTACGGTGGCGATGTTTATAATTCGGAAAAGCGCGGCCATATTCCCGGCGGCGGTATGATTACCGGTGTCGGCACCGTCATGGGCAAAGATTGCATGATTTTTTCCAATGAAAACCGCTATTCTGCTGGTACATATTTCCCCATTACCCTGAAAAAACACATGCGTGCCCAGGCAATTGCCGAGCAGTGCGCATTGCCCTGCATCTATCTTGCCGATTCCGGCGGCATTAATCTTCCCTTGCAGCTAGGCTGCTTCGCCGACGACGGACACTTCGGGACGATGTTTTACAATATGTGCCGGATGTCCGCCAAGGGAATCAAGCAGTATACACTTTCGACAGGCGGCAACACCGCCGGTGGCGCCTATATCGTTTATCTGGCTTCCGAATCAATCATGATAGAAAAGATGGCCTATGCTTTCCTGGCCGGCCCCCCCATGGTTAAATCCGCCATCGGCGAGACGGTCAGCCAGGAGGATCTGGGCGGCGCCTACGTTCATACCCAGCACTCCGGCGGCTGTGATCATTTTGTCCGCAGCCAGGAAGAGGGTATCGCCAAACTGCGCGCCATGATGGAATTCGAACCGGCTAATAAGCTTTATATTGAACGCCGGGAAACACGGGAGCCAAAGTTTGATTTTAAAGAAATGATGAGCAATACACCGGTTAACACTTATAATCACATCAATATCAAAGAAACCATCAAGTGTCTGGCCGATGACAGCTACTTCCATGAGTACAAAGCCAATTACAGTCCCGGTCGCGGTGATTCCGTGATTGCGGGGAAGATGTGGATTAAGGGTATTCCCGTAGGTGTAATTGCCTCCAACGCCAGCGGCGTTATTTACATTGAAGCAGCCCGCAAGGCGACAGAATGGATGATCCGTTGCGGCAACTCCAAACTTCCCGTTCTTTTCCTCCAGGGTTCTCCCGGATATATGGTGGGCAAGGCGGAAGAATGGGGCGGTATCGGCAAATACGGTTCCGATATGGTGCGCGCCTGTACATGTCTCGAAACCCCCAAGATTACCTATGTCATTGGTCCCGACCACGGCGCCGCCAACTATGGGATGTGCGGAAGAGCGTTCAAGCCAAGGTTTGCCTTTACCAACATGAGAGGCCGTACGACTGTTATGTCCGGAGAAACGGCTGGTTTTATAGTCGAAACTGTTCGCCGAAAGAATATTATTGACAAAGGCGGCGCTGTGAACGAGGAAGAAATGGCCGCATTCCGCCAGATGATGAGAGACCGCTACGATGCGGAAGGTCATCCGTTCTTTACCGGCTCACTGATGTTCCATGATGGTGTGGTGGCCTTCAGCGAGGCGCGTGACAAGATTGCCAGGGGCTTTGAAATTGCCCTGCGGGTTCCCGTTAGAGAGTCTATCTGGGGCGATCTGAAGGTTTAACAAAGAAGATTAAGAGAGGAAGGTGAAGACAATGTCAGATGTATTGCTGCAGGAAAGAACAGAAGATGGTATCTTGATTCTTACGCTGAATCGTCCCGATGCCATGAACTGCTTTAATTTTGATTTACTGGCTGCCTTGTCGGATGTAATTCGGGAAGCCAATTTTGATATGAATCTCCGCTGCATCATTATCACCGGCACCAAGGCAGGCGACGATCCGAAGAAATGGTCCTTCTCCACAGGTGCTGACCTTAAAGAAAGGCGGTCGATGACGCAAGATCAGGTTCGGCGGTTTATCTTCACAATCCGTAACACTTTTACGGCTGTCGAGCAGGTACGTGTTCCCGTAATTGCCGCTATCAATGGTTTTGCTTTTGGAGGCGGAACGGAATTATCTCTGGCCTGTGACATCCGCATTGCCTCTTCCAATGTCATGATGGGGCTCACGGAAACAAGTCTGGCGGTTATTCCCGGAGCCGGAGGCACCCAGAGGCTTCCCCGGATTGTCGGTCTGGCCAAGGCCAAGGAATTAATCTACACAGCAAGGCGGATCAACGCTCAGACGGCTCTGGCTATCGGACTGGTCAGCTCGGTTGTTGCACCGGAAGAACTGATGAACGAGGCACTGAAACTTGCTTCGGAAATTGCGAAAAATGGTCCCATCGGGGTTGCCCAGGCCAAATTTGCACTCAATTACGGATCGGAAGCCAGCCTCGGAGTGGCTCTGCCGCTGGAATCCAAAGCCTACGAAGTGACTATTCCCACGAAGGACCGGATGGAAGCCCTGACTGCTTTCGCGGAAAAGCGCAAACCGGTATTTAAAGGCGAATAAAAACAAATATTATTGTTCAGGAGGAATAAGTTTATGGCAACAGAGTACGATCTTTGGAAAATTTTCCCAAGGATGCCCAAAAAGGTGACCATCGGCGATATTACTATCCGGGATGGTTTCCAGCATTGTGAAAAATTCATTTCGACGCAAGCCAAAATTTTCTATGGTCAGGAGATAATTCTAGCCGGGGCCAAAGAGATTGAGATTACCAACTTAGGTAGTGCCGTTACCACACCGCAGTTTTCGGATGCAGAAGCTGTTCTGACGGCAATGCGGAGCGACGGTTTCAAGAAGCGCTGCGCCAAGGCCGGGATCAATTATGACGAGATTGTCATGACGGCCGTTACGATTCGGGAGCCTGCTGTTGATAGAGCCATCGAATTGAAGAAAAAAGGGATCGGTCCGGACCGGATTCTCATGATGGTTTCGACGGATCCCGAACATCACTTCGCCAATTCCGGAACGACACTCTCTCAATATTGGAGAGAGGCCGAACGGTGTATTGCCAAAGCCCGGGATGCCGGTCTCAAAATGTGCGGCACCGTCAGCACAATATGGGGAAGCCCCATCAGCGGCGCAACCAAAATGGAAGATGCCGTAGAATTTACAAAGCGATGGTTTTCCATTGGCGCTCATGACATCGAGCATGCCGACCACGACGGATCTGCCAATGCGGCAGACGTTTATCGTTATTGTTCCATGGTTATGGATGCTATGCCTAATCCCGAGGCCCATCTGCTTCATCTTCACGAGACGAAGCGTGTTGCATCGTCATCGATCCTGGCATCGCTTATGGCCGGCTTTACGAGGTTCGAGGGGACATTAGGTGGTCTTGGTGGCCAGCCCGCCAACTTCCTTGACGATAGCCCGATCCGGGGGACAGGAGACTACTATTACGAGGATCCCCGTTTTGTGGGACTCATCTGCCTGGAAGATCTGCTTGTCCAGATTGATGAACTTGGTATTGAGCATGGCTTTGACGTGGACCGTATTTTGTGGCTGGGCAAAAAGATGGAGAAGACCATGGGTGGCCATCTCCGCTCAGAAGCCATTTACAACGGCCGGACCATCAAGGCTGGTCATATGAAGTTTGCCCGTCCCGGTTTGAAAAAATTGATCGAGAAGACCGGTGAGAAACCTGGGCAGAATACCCCGGCGGAATGGCCGGCGCAGGCGATACTGCCCAAAGAATATGGCCCTGCAGATCCGATTTGGAAGAAATAAAACAGGAAAATAATAAGGAGATAAAACTATGAGTACAAATGTTGTAGCACATATGCCGGGAACAATTGCCGAGATTCTGGTTAACGTTGGTGATCAGGTCCAAGCCGATGATGAGTTGATTATTCTGGAAGCCATGAAAATGGAGAACCCCATTTGCGCAACGGCTGCCGGCACAGTCAAAGAAATCAAAGTGAAAGAAAAAGACAAGGTTGACGCCAATCAATTGTTGATTGTCCTGGAATAAGACAAGACTCCCCCTGGCCGGGGGAGATGTGTTTTAAATCTCATTTGTCATTGCGAGTTAACAATAGTGAACGCGGCAATCTAACCGATTGAGATTGCCGCGCTTCGCTCGCAATGACTCGTGAAGTTTCTTAGGTGAGTTTGGCGTGTCCCCCGCCGGCGCGTCTAGTTCGGCGCATGAGACTGTGTCGCAATTAGAAAAAATGTCATTCCGAAGCGAAGCGAGGAATCTTAAGATGCTGAATTTATTGAAAGCAAGATTTCTCGCTTCGCTTCGAAATGACACAAAAATGAATTGTGACACAGTCTCGCATGCCTGGAGGGGTATGGGGTGGACGTGGTCGGATATTCATTTTCTTTCCGGCCGCGTGACTCACGCGCTCTGGATTGGCCATTCGTTGCGTTCTTGCAGGACCTGCTTAAATACAGCCAGCGCTTCATTTACTGCCGGCATTCCGGCATAAGTTGCCGTTTGAAAAAATATTTCAGCAAGTTTATGCGGGTCACAGCCGACGTTTAATGCTGCATTTACATGTAATTTCAACTCATCTTTGGCCTTAATGGCTGCGAGCATGGCACAGGCTGCCATTTGCCTTTCCTGTATCGTCAAAACATTGCGGGAATAAAGATTGCCGGTGATAAAACGCGAAAAATCATTGGCCAATTCGTGGTTGAATTCCCGCCACAAAAGATAAGGCGGATCAAGCTTGGCGCCGCCGGAAAAAAGCAATTTTGCCGTTTGCGCTGTTTTTGCTTTTATGTCTTTTTCATCCATTGAGAGCTCCGGTATTTTAAAATTATTTAGCGAGAAATATGTCTTTCTCACGATCCTGCAAATAAACATTGCTGTATTGTCCACGATTAACGCGCTCAAAAAACGTTTCTCCGCTTGAACGGCATTCGGGACAACAGCGATTGGGGAGAATCACGGCGAAGATTTTTCTTCCGTTGTCGGCTGCAGAGTCAATCATGACTAATCCTCCACAGTCATTACAAACGCGCACTGTTTCGGTTTGTTTTTCGGAGATACCGTCTGTATCATAATAGATGTTTTTCACGCGTCGGACATAAGCTGACGAACCAACTGTCTGTGCCTTCATTTTTTTTCTGTTTTCCCACATTTTGAGAATATCCCGTGCTTCTTTTTCAATGAAGTTTGATATTTCCGGGGATTGGCGTATTTTATCAGGATCATAATCCGGTTCTTTGACGCAGCTGTAATCGAGTCCGGCCATGGCCAGGATTATGCCGACATTTACATAGGGAAGGGCTCTCTCAATGGAGTAGCCACCTTCCAGCACTGCAATATGCGGGGCCAGCTTTTCGTTCAAGAGGGCATATCCTTGAGCGCTAAAACGCATATTAGTAAGAGGATCGCTGTAGTGGTTGTCCTGCCCGGCGGAATTGATGATTATTTCCGGCTGAAATTCATCCAGAACCGGTCGAATGACGTGATCTAAAACATATAAAAAACCATCATCCGATGTTCGGGGCGGCAGAGGAATATTTATAGTAGCGCCTAAAGCGTTAGGCCCGCCGAAATCTTCAATAAAACCTGTCCCCGGATAGAGTGTGCGCCCATCCTGGTGCAGCGAAATGCACATAACATCAGGATCATTCCAATAAATATCCTGCGTACCGTCACCGTGGTGGCAATCCGTATCGACAATGGCAATCTTCTTGATGCCGAAATTCTTGCGGATATATTCGACCATGACAGCTTCAATGTTGATATTACAGAAACCTCGCGCTCCATGAGCAACAAGCATGGCATGATGGCCGGGCGGCCGGACCAAGGCAAAGGCATTGTCCACTTCACCGGTCATAACTTTTTGCGCGGCGGTGATGGCGCCCCCTGCCGAGATTAGATGTGATGGAGTTGTCAGACTTGGAGCATCGGGAACGCAAATGTGACAGCGGTTAACATCATCATAGGTGGCCACGCCGGGCTTAAATTCCACGATGTTTTCCAAATCCAGCAGGCCTTCTTCGAAAACCTGATCCTGCGTGTAGAGAAGCCTCTCTTCCCTTTCCGGGTGAGTTTCGGAAATCGCCCAGTCGAAAGCCGGGAAAAAGATCAAACCGGTTTTTTTTTCTTTTCGCGTCATTTTACTGATTCCTTGCTGCACTGGGTGAAATCAATCCAGGCTTGATTTGAATCTTGGTGCGAATATTTTTTCCTGTCGTGCAAAAATCTCTGATCATATTGAATTCCTGCGCTTCGGTTACTTCCATTTCCAAATTGTTAAAATCTGCACCCATTTTAACAGCCCTGGCCCGGAGAGCTTCAAAGCCTGCTTCGGTCGCCTGCCCAGATGAAAAATTGTGCGGGATTTTTTTAATAATTCCCTCTTCACTGATAATCAATTCTCCCTTTTCCGTATCGGCGAGCACTGTTACTTCCGCTGTCGTTCTGGCTAGCGCTGCGCCAATGGCATTGGCTACTTCGGAGTGTTCGGGAATTATGTAAGGATAGCCGAGAAGGGAAGCGACGCCGGGCGCAATTGCTGCGGCTGGTCCACCGACAACATAGACCGACTGAGGCCTTATTTTTTTACCTTCTAAAAGTTCATGGATTGTATAAACAGGCTTATTGTTGATTGCCTCGATCATCTTATGGATGTTGTCGGCAATTATGGCAATAGTTTTATCCAGAATGCCTTGCGCCGCAGAGACAGTATCAATGTGTAATTGATTTGCTAAGCTGGAAATGGCATCAATGGCTTTCTGTTTGTCACCTAGTGTTGTCAGTCCCAGGACAATCATCGCATCGGTAGGAGTCGGCAATGCCCCGTCCAGAGCTGCCGCCGGACCTTCCCTGTCGGGGCCGACGGTAATTGATCCATTTTTTATCCGCACTGCACTATCGCCACCGATACCGATGGATTTCGTATATAGGCCGCGAATCAGTGTTTTTCGGCCGACGATTGTTACGCCGGATGCTTCCAGAAGAGGTATTCCTTCTGCGAAAACAGAAATGTCGGTTGTTGTGCCGCCGATATCCAAAGCTACGGCATCTTCTTTAATGTTGGCTGTAGCCAATACTCCCATAATGCTGGCTGCTGGCCCGGAATGAATGGTCTGTGCGGAATACAAAAGAGACTCATCAATTAAAATTGTGCCGCCATCTGCTTTGAGGATATAAACGGGGACATTCATCTGCGTTTCCCGTAAAAATTGCTGCACTTGCCGGACAAATCCCTTGTAAATGTCGTGAACGGCAGCATTAAGATATGTGGTAGCGATACGGCGGGGAAAGTTGAGCGCTCCGGATAAACGATGTCCTAAAGAAAAATTTCTTTGTTTGTCCTGAAGTATTTCCGCAATGTTTATCTCCTGTTGGGGATTACGGGGCGAAAACTTGCCTGCTATTCCGATCGAATGAATATTTTCCTGCCGGAAATATTCCCCGATATCTTTTATTTCTCCTTCATTTACGGTTTGCATGGATATTCCACGGTGATTGATATAGCCGTTGACGAAAAAGAAGTCTTTGCCGGAAATTAATGCCTGAGGTGATAATCCGGGGCCATTTTGCAAAACCATTCCCACCCGATCAGTCTTGCCTTGGACTATGGCATTGGTAGAAATTGTCGTGCTGAGGACTATCCTCTTGATATTATTTATATTTTGATCATATCCTATTTTTTGCACTGCGGCTAAAAGTGAAGACATAATATTGGCATTATCGGTCTGAACTTTAGCCTTCTTTTTTAACAGGAAGTTCTCTATTAAAACCGCATCAGTATGAGTTCCGCCTACATCAATACCCAGGATCATTTTGCAGCCTTTTTGTTATTATTATTGTCGTCTTATATATTGTTAAATTTATCTTGACAAGGCAAAAAAAAAGCGTAATGTCTGCGATCAAAAGTTGGGGCAATAGAATACCCCGAAATAATGAAAATCTGTGAAAGGAGGATATGCTTTAATGAAAAAAATATTTGCCATTTTTGTTAGCGTGCTTTTCTTTGCTTCTCTGTCTCTTGCAGTTGTAGGCTGTAAAAAAGAAGAGCAAAAACCAGCAGAGGCTCCGAAAGTTGAAGCACCCGCTGCTACACCGGCACCAGCTGCAACAGCAGTACCTGCAGCAACAGCAGCACCCGCAGCACCGGCTGCTCCGGCACCTGCTCCGGCCAAATAATTGTTTAATTAGATTTTCGCAGGACAATAACCGGGCAACCCTTTGGGCTGCCCGGTTTTTTTGTGGCTTTATATTGCAGGCAAGTATTGCCTTCCCCAAAAGGATTATTATATTAGTGAAATATTAAAAATAATTATGGAGGTGGCATATGTCGGAAAGTAATGGCGATTTACTGAAAGGTTTAATTGTTGGTGGATTAATCGGTGCTGCTTTGGGAATTTTATATGCGCCCAAGAGCGGTAAGGAGACACGTGAAGATATTGCCCGCAAAACTGAAGAACTTCTCAACAAAGCAAAAGAAGAATATGAAAAAGCCGTAGAAAAAAGCAAACTGGCTTATGAATCGGCAACAAAACGTTTGCAGGAATTGGAATTATCGGCGAAGGAAAAAGTGGGTGAAGTGGAAAATAAAGTCAGTGAATTTGCCCATCACAGTGCCGAAACTGTCGCCGAGAATAAGAATAGACTGAAAAAAGCAATTGATGCCGGAGTTGAGGCTTATCGCGAAGAGAAAACCGGTAAACCGGCTTAACTCCAATAATATTTTTGCGCGAGCTTCCCTTTTCGTCGGGTTTTTACAAAGAAGGAGAAATCCATGTATCTGGAAATATGTTTAATAATCTTTGGCCTTGCCATACTGGTATTAGTGATTTTTTGTATTCCGGTTCTTATGCAGCTATGGCGTACGACAAAAGATGTTGCGGTAACCTTGGAAACATTAAATTCGAGTCTTCCCCTGATTTTGAAGAATCTGGAAGAAATTACGAGAAATATAAACAGTTCGACATCTGCCGTTAATCAGGAAGTTCAAAATATAACCGGGACGTTAGACCGTTTTCAATCGGTGATAAATGATATTGTCGATAATATTCAAAGCATTGCACCAGCGGCTATGAAGTTACCCGTTATTCGGACCGTAAAAAATATCGTTGCTGTTAGCAAGGGAATTCGTGCTTTCCTGGATGTGTTTCTGGCCAAACGATAACAAAGGAATAGTCTATTATGTCTAAAGTAACATTCAGCAGCAAATGGGGTAAAGTCAAGACGGACAAAAAACCAATTGCTGCCGGAGAAGTAAACAAATCAGCCGAAGATTCCGTGCGGGAGATGAAAGCTGCACAAAAGACCGCGGCAGGTGATGATTACCGGGAAAGGTCGTTGGCTATTCACGGTCTGGTTTGCGCCCGTTGCGGCCGGGAATTTGCGGAAGCGAAGAGAAAACTTTTAACGGTGCACCACAAAGACGGTAATCATTACAATAATCCGGCTGACGGGAGCAATTGGGAAAATCTTTGTGTCTATTGCCACGAAGATGTTCACAGCCGCGGGGTATTGGCGGAGTATCTCGGAACTGACGGCTCCGGTCGTGAATTCAGCGTTGTCTATGAGGACAAACCGGTTGAATCAGGCTCCGGTGTTCTGGCCGAAAAGCTAAAAAAAGCTTTGCAAAAAGGTTAATCTTTAATTATCGCTCTCCGGAATATTTTTCCAGTTTTTCAGCCAGACATCCGGCTCGCTGTCACTCGGGGCGCGATAGTCGCCGCGAGGCGAGAGCGAACCGCCGGAGCCGACCTTGGGCCCATTGGGTACGCAGGAACGTTTGTATTGTGATGTTTTAAAAAATCGATATAAATAAACATAAAGCCATTTCTTAATTTCTTTTAAAGTATAGGAATTCCTCTTGTCGGCGGGAATATCCGGCCAGACTCCCCGGTCTTTATCTTTCCAGGTGCAGTATTCCAGAAAGGCTACTTTGGTAGGTCTGTATCCGAAACGCGTTATATAAAAATTATTAAAATCCTGCAATTCATACGGTCCGATAAAAGTTTCGGTTTTTTGGCAAGGAGTAGTGTCTGATTTTCCGGGTACAAGTTCCGGCGAAATTTCCGTATCCAATACATCGAGGAGAATTTTAGAGACTTCCGGCGAAAATTGATGAGTCTGGGCGACCCAGCGGATCAAGTGCTGGATGAGAGTCTTGGGCACGCTGGTGTTGACATTATAATGGGACATATGATCGCCGATACCATAAGTGCACCAGCCCAGAGCTAATTCGCTTAAATCTCCGGTGCCTAACACCAGTGCCTCTCTCATGTTGGCCAGACGGAATAGGTGAGATGTCCGCTGTCCGGCCTGTATGTTTTCAAAAGTAGTGTCGTAAATTTTTTTACCGCGGGCAAACGGGTGCTTGATGTCTTTAAACATTTGCATGCTCGCGGGTTTGATATCAATTTCATTTGCTTCGACATTTAAAGCATTCATCAATTTGAGTGAGTTGCTGTATGTTTTTGCGGTTGTAGCAAAACCGGGGAGAGTGTAAGCTTTAACGTTAGAAGGCGGCAAACCTAAAAGGTCCATAGTTTTTGCGGCAACAATGAGAGCCTGTGTGGAATCGAGTCCCCCGGAAACTCCGATAACAATGTTTTTAATGCCCGATGACGAGAGACGTTTGGCCAGGCCTTGTACCTGGATGTTATAGGCTTCATAACAGCGCAGGTCACGCTTGGAGGGATCGGCAGGAATGTAAGGAAAGCGGGGATATTCTCTATCCAGGAGAAGCCGTCCTTGGGGAACATCTACTTTAAATTCAACTTTACGAAACGAGGAAAGCTTATCTTTATGGGTAGTGGCATTTTGACAAAAAGAGTTCAAGCGCATCCGGTCTTGCGCCAGTCGGTCCAAATCTATATCACTGTAAATGATTTGCGCCTGTTGGGAAAAGCGGGCCGACTCGGTAAGCAGATTGCCATTTTCATAAATCATGGCATGGCCGTCCCAGGCCAGATCAGTTGTGGATTCGCCGGTACCGGCAGCGGCATACAAATAGGCGGCAACACAACGCGCCGACTGGTTGGCTGCCAGCTGATGACGGTATTCGGATTTGCCAATGGTAATATTAGATGCGGACAGATTGCCGAGAACGGTGGCTCCGGCCATGGCGGCAAAGCTCGATGGCGGTATGGGTACCCAGACATCCTCGCAAATTTCCAGAAAAAAGCTGAAATTATTTACATTGTCAACTTTAAAAATTATATCGGCGCCAAAAGGAATGTCTTTTTGCGAGGCTAATTCTATTTTCCACGAAAGAGCACCCGCCGCCTGCGTAAATTGTCTTCCTTCGTAAAATTCACGATAATTGGGTAAATATGATTTTACGGCAACTCCCAGGATTTGACCTCGGTAAAAAACGACGGCGCAATTGAAAAGCCGGCAATCAATTTGCAGAGGCGCTCCCACCGCCATAATCAGATTTATTTTTTCGGAAGCCTTCTTTATTGTTGCCAGTGCCTCGTGTACGCTTTGCAAAAGAGCATCCTGATGGAAAAGATCATCATTAGAATAAGCAGAGAGTCCCAGTTCCGGGAAAATGGCCAAAATTGCTTTTTGGGAAGCCGCCTTGCGGGCAAGCTCGATGGTCTTCTGCGTATTGAAAAAAGTATCGGCAACCTTTACTTCCGGAATACAAACAGCCGTGCGAATAAAACCCTGGTTATATAAATTAAAGAAACTGCTCGATTTTCCGGCGGACATGAGTTTATCCTTTCTCTACATAGGCGTAGGCACTGTGGTTGTGGATGCTTTCAAAATTTTCAGCTTCCACGCTGTACCAGATAAAATTATTATCAGCGTTTAGTTTTACTGCCACACTCCGCACAACATCTTCGACAAATTTGGGGTTTTCGTAAGCCTTTTCCGTAACGTATTTTTCATCAACGCGTTTCAGGAGAGAATATACCTCGCCACTGGCCGATTCCTCAACCATTTTTATAATGTCTTCAATCCAGAAGAATTTCTGGAAGCGCACTTTTACCGTAACAAGGCTCCGCTGGTTATGAGCGCCGAATTTACTGATTTCACGGGAACACGGGCAGACTGTGGTAACCGGAACGATAACTCCTACTAAAAAATCGGTTTGGTCAATATTGTTTTCTCCGGCAAAAAGGCAGCGATATTCCATGAAACTTTTAGCATGGGAAACGGGAGCCATCTTTTCCAGAAAATAGGGAAATTCGATTTCCATATGAGCAGATTGAGCATGTAACTTCTGGCGAGTTTTTTCCAATATTGTTTGGAAAGTCTTAATATTGATTTGACCTTTAAATTCGTTGAGAACTTCCACAAAACGGCTCATGTGTGTGCCTTTAAAATGATGCGGAAGATTCACATACATATTTATTGTAGCATTGACCGGTTGTGTTCCCCGGGCGCGATCAAGAACAATAATCGGATATTTGATGTTTTTAACGCCAACTTTTTCGATGTCAATATTGCGGAAATCTTTTTGATTTTGTATGTCGATCATAACAATAGGTGTTTAGGCTGAAGGCTGAAGACTGTTAGGATAATAAATGGCATATTTATACTGTATTTCTAACATTAGTCGTCAATCTTGAGTCTTTTCCCTTTCTCTTTTTGCTTCAACGGCATACGCCGGTCTTTGAGTCTTCAGTCTTCAGTCTTCAGCCTTCCCTATACGCTACCGCTGCGTTTTCCGATTCCCAGACTTTTACACTGGTCACCTTAACTTCTGTCTGCTCTGCTTTTAATTTCATTTCCCGGTAAATATATTGAGCTATATTTTCCGAAGAAGGGTTGGTCGTATTAAAAAAAGCTAGTTCATTTAAATGTTTATGATCCAAATTGTCGAGTATTTCCTGGAGCCATTTTTTTACATCACGGAAATCAATCGCAATTCCCGAAGAGTTTAGCTCCTGAGCTGCTACAGTTACTTCCACGCGAAAATTATGGCCGTGTAATTCTTCACATTTCCCGCCGATAGCTGCCAACATGTGCGCCGCGGAAAATGACTTTATTATCGTAACTTCGTACATTCTCGCCTCCGGAAATTTACGTGCCATTTCCTAGCATACTTTGCTGTGATGGGGAATAGCTAAATGATGTTCCTCTCCCGTTTGCAGTACTGAGAGCTTTGCACAACTACTTTTTCAGTCATTCCGGTCTTGTGGCCTTCAGGTTATGAAAACCGGAATCCAGGAAATACTTGAAAATACTGGATACCGGCCTGCGAGACTGTGTCGCAATAGCAAATTGTCATTGCGAACGCACGACAGTGCGTGTGGCAATCTAAATATTATCAAGAGTTTATGAGATTGCTTCTCTCATTGCATTCGCTCGCAAAGACATTGCGACACAGTCTCCTGCGCCGGTATGACAAAATTGATGGATTGACCTGGTTGTGCAAAGGTCTCGTACTAATCCTACCAAACAGTTTTGACATGCGGGTAGTTTCTTATTTTTTCGTCTTTCGTAACCAGAACAGCTCCCAGGGAAATAGCCGTAGCAATGATTATTCGATCCGCAGGATCATTATGCAGGTCGCCCGGCAATTGGACTGATTTCAGGGCGATGCTGTTGCTGACGGGCACAAAGTCAAAGAAGGGGAGGGCTTCAGAGGCGGCAACCCAGTCACCGGGGCTCATCGTCAGCTTCAGTCTGCCTCGCGAGACAAGAATAGCAACCTCCCAGGTGCTGATGGAGGAAATAAAAATATTCCTTTCAGTTGCGGCCTCATCAATTATCTGTTTCGCTGTTTCTGAAAGAAACTCCGGGCTGCTTACCCACCAGATCCATGCATGCGTGTCTAAAACTATCATTGCAGTGCCTGCCAATCTTCCAGCGCAACCGGTTGGGTGGGATCATCATACTTCAGCACAGAATTGCGCAGAATCTTCAAACTATTGTCAGGATTTGCAGTATAAGGCATAACCTTCAGCACTGGTTTTCCACGATCTGTAATGATAATTGTTTCCCCGCTCTCTTCTATGAGACGAAAATATTCCAGAGATCGAGGTTTAAATTGAGATTTCGAAACAATACGTTCCATATTTGAAGCCTCCTCATGATTACTTTACACATGGTCATATGACCATAGTCACATAGTGTTGTCAACCCAAAAAAAATAGAAGGTTTGCGTTAGAAGTTTACTGAGATTAGTCCTGGGTTTTCAGGACTGCGAGAAGATTTTCCATCTCCTGCCGATATTCCTGCAGGCGGTCGTAGACCATTTTAATTGCTTCTCAATTGCGATTATAAAATATCTCTTTTTACAGAGTTGTCCATGCTTAAATTTATTCAGAGCGCCCGCCGCGTGAGGGCACGCGGCCTACAGGGCGGGTTATCAGACCAGCAAAACGAACCTGAAGGTGCGCGCAATTAGGCTGAAGGCTGAAGACTATTAGGCTATAAGGAGGGCGCCTTCATCTTAACCTTCAGTCCTCAGCCCTCAGTCTTTAGCCTTCACCGGCATATGCCGGTCTTTGAGCCTTCAGTCCTCAGCCTTCAGTCTAATTAAAGAGGAAATTGACAATCACTTGGTGAAAATCACCTGTTTTCTGAACTTTAATAACTATTTTTGATGGTCTCGTAAAAAGCAGTTCTTTCCCCTCCCCGCGCAGGGAACCCCGGCGCATGCTTGGGGGAGGGGGAAAAACATAATTGAATCCATTTACTTACCGCCCACACCCTAACCCTCCCCCGTCAATGGGGAGGGAATTACTGACTTTTTACAAGATCGTCATTTTTAGCGCGGGCAATAATATGAAAAATATTTAGAGGCCTTTGCAAAACGTCCCTCTGGTCATTGCGAGCGGAGTGAAGCAATCTCATAATGACATGAATATTATAGAGATTGCCGCGTCGCTTTGCTCCTCGCAATGACAGTTAAATACGTTTTGCCAGGGTCTTATTTAGCGATAATATCCCATCGCTAATTATGGTTTTTGCCAATGTTCGAAAATGTCTGGTTTGCGTGGCACATGAATTGCTTTTAGCCAACTGAAATTGCCAAGAAGGTAAAACAACGTAATTATTAATATTGAGGAGGTGATAGGGGTAAATAAAAATATTGGACAAAATCTATTGAATAATGTAGAAAAACCAAAAATATCAAAGCAATTATAAAAGGAGGAAGACATGTTAAGTTATTTTGGTAAAAAAGGAGAAAAAGGTTTCACCCTGATCGAACTCATGATCGTTATCGCCATCATCGGTATTTTGGCTGCCATCGCCGTTCCGCAGTTCACTGCCTATAAAAAGAGGGGCTATGTTGCCGCACTCACTGCTGAAGCAAAGAACGCGCAACTCGCTGCTACAGCAGCTTGTTCCGCAACACCAACACCGGCGGCTGTCAATAATGCGCTTTTAACAGCTAATGGTTATACCATGTCGACTAGCGGCCTAGCCACAGTTGCTGCTGGCACTTGTGACGCTTATACTATCACAGTAACTCAAGCGGCTTCTTGGGGACTATCAACCGGTACCGCTGTTTTAACTCAGGATGGGACATTTACTACAACTCCTGCGATATAGCCAGAATCTTTCCTGAGCAGGTTAGCAGTACCGAATCAGCAGTTGCTGTAATTTCAATCAAACAAGGGGTAAGGGACGCATTCCTTACCCCTTTCCTTATGGTCGGATGTGGCTGTCATTGTGAGAAGGCCAAAGGCCGACGAAGTACTTTGTTTCGTAAATCCCGTGTCATATCGACCGAAGGGAGATATCTTTTGAGACCTTTGCACAACTCCCTTATTCGTCATTCCGGCGCAGGCCGGAATCTAGGAAGCGCTTGATAATACTGGATGCCGGCTTTCGCCGGTATGACTTAATTGCTGATTTTATGTAGTTGTGCAAAGGTTTCCTTTTACCTTTGCGTATCCATTAAGATTTCTCACTTCGTTCGAAATGACAATCCGCAGCCGAATTTATGAACTGTGGTGCGAAGCAACCCCTTGTTCTGGTGAGATTGCCACGGAGCGCTAGACGCTCCTCGCAATGACAGGAGCATTGGAGGTA
>CAZYIE010000039.1:25273-32028 GCA_964646755.1 uncultured Smithella sp. | reverse complement strand
ACGTCAAGGGAGGTGATATTATGGGAACAGCGGCAATGAGAGCGACTGTATATTTAGACCCAGAATTACACAAAGCACTTAGATTGAAGGCTGTTGAAACAGCTCAGTCTTTATCAAAGTTAGTCAATGATGCTATTAAGGAGTCTCTTGCAGAAGACGCAGAAGACATCGCGGCATTTGAAGCAAGAGCAAAAGAGCCACTAATCAGCTATGAAGCTATGATCAAGAGGCTTAAAAAAGATGGGCGAATATAAAATCTTCTTTAAAGAATCCGTTGAAAAAGACTTTCGCTCAATCCCCAAAAAAGATTTAAAGAAGATTCTCTTACGCATTGAAACACTTGCGAAAGATCCGAGGCCGCCGGGCCACGAGAAACTATCTGGCCAAGAGAAATATCGTATTCGCCAAGGCACCTACATAATTATATATTCCATTCAAGATCAAGGGCTTACAGTATGGGTGGTAAAAGTTGGGCATCGCAAAGATGTTTATCGCTAAAGTGAACAAGATCAATCCACCAGATCGCTACGCTCCGGGTGATTTCGTCGTTGAAGAACAATAGGGGCGTCTGCTTTGAACAAGTTGTCCTGCTAATGGAAAGAGGAGAAGTTCTCGATACCATTGAACATCCAAATCAAGAAAGGTATCCAGGACAAAAAATTGCTGTGGTTATGATTGATGAATACGCATATCTTGTTCCTTATGTTGCACACAATGAAGAGATATTTCTTAAAACAATTATACCAAGCAGAAAAGCTACAAACAAGTATGCGAGGGAAAAGAAATGAAAAAGATAATTTTAGATGATGAGGAAAAAGATATCCTTGAATCATATGACCGTGGAGAATGGGTACCGGTTAAAAATGCGAAGAAAGAGATCAAGAAACTCCAGCATTACGCAAAAAACACACTGCAAAAAGATAAGAGGATAAACATTCGCATGTCGTCAAAAGACTTGAATCAAGTACAGGTTATCGCGGTACAAGAGGGCATCCCATACCAGACTTTGGTATCCAGTATCATTCATAAGTATGTTTCCGGAAATCTTATCGAGAGAAAAAAGGCTTAACCCCTATAAGGCAATCCAGCCGATCGCCGCGCCGGATGATTTTTTTGTTGCAGCAGCTCTGATAACAACACTTTTCTTGATGAAGCTACGGCGTGTTTCCATAAAAAACCTCCCGGAAAAGTGTTTTTAGAAGAGCGCGATTCAAATACTTTCTTCTCATGTCTTCGGTTTCTGTGATTGACCGATTGTTGAAATCGTGCCTTGTGCTGTTGCGCACAGACTCTCTTTACCTTCGCTCACAGCATAGATATCGCAGCGGCAGACGGCCTGATTCTTCCCGGCATAAATAACGGAGGCACGGGCAACAATAAAATCACCTAAGCCAGGCCGCAGGTAGTTGATCTTGAATTCCGATGTCACCACAGCTGGTCCCAGAACACTGCCCCCGACATAAGTAAGGGCGTTATCGGCGGCATAGCTGATGACTCCGCCATGAACGAATCCATGCTGCTGCCTGAGCTCCTGACTGATCGGAATTTTTAATTCCGTGTGTCCTGCGGAAAAGCCGGTCAGCTCCGCTCCAACGAGCACACTGAAGGGCTGCATCGCTAAAACCTGTCTCCCCATTGCAAGCATTTCATCCATAAGGTCCTCCTCCCCCGCCTTTTATTCGGGCAACGTCAATTAAGACGTTTCTTGATAGTTTTGCCTTGGATATATACGAGAGTCAAGAGGAATTGCGGACTCAACATAAACATGATGCATCCCTCTGATAAACCAATAATTTTACAGAAATAATTATTACCTGTTGGCATTTTTCCGGTAAATTGGTAAGAAGAATGCAAAATGAGGAGAATAAACCGTATTTATCGCCGTGTAACCTTATCCCGAGTCCTGCAAATCAGCGCTTTAATGCTGGCTATATTTTTAGCGCTGAGTATTATTTCTCTGGCCATCGGCAGCGTCCCCATTGGCCTGGGAAAGGTATTGCAGTCTTTACTGGATGCCCTCACCGGCGGTAATTCTTTGTCCTCTCAGGAAAATTTAATTATCTTTTCGGTGCGGCTGCCGCGTATTATCTTTGCCGGCATCATCGGCGCTTCCCTCTCGCTTAGTGGTGTTGTTTTCCAGGCACTGCTGCGCAATCCGCTGGCAGACCCTTATGTCTTAGGCATCTCCGGAGGCGCAGCGCTGGGCGCGATCATCGGCATCTTTATCGGTGCCGGCTCATTTTATCTTGGCTTGCCACTGTTCGCTTTCCTGGGCGCACTATTCACGGTATTCCTGGTCTTTATCGTCTCCGGGGGGACCAGAGGAGCACTGCTGGATAATTCGCTCTTGCTGTCCGGTGTAGTGGTAAATGCTTTTTTTTCCGCCGCCATCCTTTTTTTTCTTTCCATCGCCAACAGTATGGAGTTGCACAGTATCACCTTCTGGCTGATGGGCGATCTTTCCCGGGCATCAGTTAAAGAAATAGGTGTGGCTGCTGCCGTCCTGCTCATCGGGTTTGTTTTGCTGTATCGGCAGGCACTTAAACTGAATCTGATTGCCCACGGTGAAGAAACTGCCTTACAATTAGGCGTCCCTGTGGAAAGAACCAGGCAGTGGATATTAATTATAACATCGCTGGTTACGGCCATCGCCGTATCGTTTGCCGGAATAATCGGCTTTGTCGGGATTATGGTGCCGCATATGATGCGTCTGGTATTCGGTTCCGATCATCGTCTGCTCATGCCTGCATCCGTCCTCTTCGGCGCGTCCTTTTTAGTTGTTGCCGATACGGTGGCCCGAGTGGTTCTGGCTCCGGCGGAATTACCGGTAGGTGTGATCACTGCTCTTTGCGGTGCGCCCTATTTTATTTTTCTCCTGAAAAGGAAGGGAAATTAGTCATGTCCTTAATTTGCGGCCGAAATATTAATTTCAGTTATGCCGAGAAGCGAATTCTGGATGATTTTTCTTTTGCCATTGATGAAGCTCAGGTTGTAGCGATAATCGGACCGAATGGCTCCGGCAAAACAACCCTCCTGAAAATCATCAACGGCATCCTTTCCCCGGTCAGCGGCCAGCTGCTGATTGACAACAAAGATACCAGTCAATGGTCGCGCCGCGAACTGGCCAAAGCTATTGCCGTTGTTCCGCAGGAAAATCTTTCTATCTTTCCTTTTTATGCGGAAGAAATTGTCCTGATGGGGCGCTTTCCGCATTTGGGTAATTCTTCCTTTGAAGACAAAAAAGATTACCGGATAGCCCATGAAGCTATGGAAAAAACGGACACTCTTGCTTTTGCCGCCCGCAGATATGATGAACTCAGCGCCGGGGAGCGCCAACGTGTTCTGATTGCCCGCGCCCTGGCCCAGGAACCAAAAATTCTCCTGCTTGATGAAAGTACTGTTTTTTTGGACTTGAAGCATCAGACGCAATTTCTTTCTTTGCTGCGGCAGTTAAATAAAGCCCAAAAGCTCACGGTTGTCTTTGTTACTCACGACATCAATTTGGCCAGTCAACATGCCGACCGGATAATTTTGCTTTACTGTGGGAAAAATTATGCTATAGGAAGCCCCGCAGAAGTTATTACTGCGGCCAACATAAAAGAGGTGTACGATGTTGATGCTCTGGTAGATAAAAATCCTCATAGCGGATTGCCCAGAATGACATTGCTCACCTGAAGAGAACTGCCAAGAGAGGAAGCCGGTTAAATTCCGGCGCTGCCCCGCAACTGTAAGCGGAACGAAATCCACATTTATACCTTTTTACTTTAAAGGTATTAGCCACTGATGGACAATATTGGGAAGGCGTGGAGACTAGGATGCCGCAAGCCAGGAGACTTTATGGCGGTTCAACTTACTTTAATCCCGAGGGGGAAAGGAGAAGAACCATGAAGAAGTTCCTGTTTTTTATTCTGTTGTTGCCTTTTATTTCCGTTTCATCAGCATACGCTCAAAACCCGAAAGAGGACGAACCCGTCAAAATGGGCGAGATCCTGGTCACCGCCACGCGCGACAGTCAGGAAACCCGTAAAACTCCCGCTAATGTCACCGTTATTACCGCCGAAGAAATCAGCAAATCCGGCGCTACATCAGTAGTAGAAGTCCTGGATAAGCTTGAAAGTATTCAGTTTCGAACTTATAGCGGCAACTCTTCGCAGGCGATGGTCGATATGCGTGGTTTAGGTGGAGAGAATCCCTTTGGTAAAACTTTAATCATGCTTGATGGCCGCCGGATGAACAGACCGGACATGGCCTCCACTAACTGGTTGCAAATGCCGGTTAACACCATCGAGCGAATTGAAATTGTCCGCGGGCCGGGCAGTGTTCTTTATGGCGATGCGGCCATTGGCGGCACCATCAATATAATTACCAAAAAGGGTAAAGGTGTGCCAAAATTTAATGCATCCGCTCTTATTGGCAGTTACGGCCTCAATAATGAGCGGGTAGGGGTAGCAGGCGCTACGGATAAATGGACTTATGCCTTCAACGGAGAGAATAATTTCAGCTTCGGTTACCGGGATCGTTCGAAGTATTCGGCGCAGGGCGGCGGACTTAACTTAGGCTATGACGCCAGCGACAAGCTAACTGTTTCTTTGGGCGTATCTTTTAACAAGGCAAACTATCAACTGCCGGGAGCCCTGACCAAGAATCAGATGGAGCAGGACCGAAGACAGTACCAGCCGGGACATTCCGATGATGACAATGCAGACAAGCACACTGATATCAATCTGGGAATCAAATCATTCGGGGAATCATGGGGGCAGTTAGAAATAAATTTTCTGTACGGGAAAAAAGATCTGCAGAGCAATATGGCCTCCAACTGGGGCGCCTACAAATATTCCGACACATACGCCGACACATACGGCATTACACCGAAGTATATTCTGGCCAAAGACATTTTCGGATTTCAGAATAAACTGGTTGTCGGTGTGGACTATTATCATGAACCATACAAGAAGGATATATTCAGTAATCGGGAAAGAACCTTTAAATTAAGCTCGGCTGATTTTACCCGAGAGAACATCGGATATTACGTCCGTGATGAGTTTAGTCTTTTGAAAAGCCTTATTTTCAGTGTCGGTTTCCGTTTTGAACAAACGACTATCAAAGGAACTAATGTAGATACGGCGTCACCTGCCAATAATTTCTCCAACCAAAAAAACTATTCTGCCGACGCTTATGAAACAGGCCTTACCTGGCTTTGGGGAAAGAAATCAAAAATCTTTACCAAATATGCAACTGTTTACCGTATTCCCTTTCTGGATGAAGTGGCCATTTTTAGCGGCGGAACCGGATCATTTTTAACAAATCTGGAAAAAGAAAATGGCACCAGCATGGAAGTAGGCACGGAGTTTTATCTTCTGGATAATCTGAAAACAGGGTTAACGCTTTTCCGCATTGATATGAAGGATGAAATTCAGTATGTAGGTTTTTTCCCGACGGGCTATAATCAAAATGTTGATAAAACGCGACACGACGGCGCAGAGCTTTCCCTTTCCTATCTCCTGCCGAAGTATTTCAGGGTTTACGGAAATTACACATACCATAAGGCAACTTTCGAAGATGGAGTCAATAACAAAAAAGAAATGCCGCTTGTTCCTCAGCACATGGCTAATGCCGGACTGGAAATTTATCTACCCTGTAATATAACCTTGAGGCCTGAAATACAGCATGTGAGCGATGCTTTTCTTAACCTCGATAATGACAACAACGCCGAAAAACTGGAAGCTCACACTCTGTTGAATTGCTACCTTCATTACAAGCCAACATTTGGAAAGCTGGGCATCACAGCATTTGCCGGTGTGGGAAATATCGCCGATGTAAAATATTCTTCATTCGGAATGGATTATGGCGCCCCGAACTGGAATGTTTACTACCCCATGCCCGGAAGAACATTTAAAGGCGGTATTTCTTTCGAGTTTTAAGATTGACTATAAAAACGAAGATCAACCGGATTGTGGCAGGGGCGATGCTTATCTCCCGTCGCAATCCGGCAAAATATCTTATCTCCGTCATTTTTGCATTATAAGTAATACTATTTTAAGCCGCTGTTAAAGATCAGCAAAATCAAAAAATTATGCGCGAAAAATTTACAAACATTAACAATACTTTGACATTTTTTTTAACCGTTTTTCTAGCAATTTTTTGCGTAAATATATCTTTTGCCCGCACAGTAACCGATGAAATTGGCCGCAGTGTAAATATTTCCGCAGCTCCGCAGCACATTGTTTCCCTTGCTCCCGGTATCACGGAAACACTTTATGCGCTCGGTCTTGACAATAAAATAGCAGGCGTAACCACTTTTTGTGATTGGCCGGCTGCAGCACGCGCAAAAACGCGAATAGGCGGCTTTACCAATCCCTCCATCGAAAAAATTATCTCTCTAAAACCGGATTTAATTCTGGTCACCGTTGATGGCAACAGAAAAGATACTGTGGAGCAGTTGGAAAGACTCGGTTTGCCCGTCTATGTAACAAACCCTTCAGACACAAATGGTGTTCTGAGAAGCATTTTACATATCGGAAAAATAACAAATCGGGAAAAAGAAGCCGGGAAACTGGTGGAGAAACTGCAAAAGAGATTAAACAACATCACTTCCCAAATATGCCACAAAAGTAAACCACGCGTTTTTTTTCAGCTGGGCTTAGAGCCCGTTATTACGGCCGGCCGTCGTACGTTAATCAATGAAGTTATTGAGCGGGCCGGAGGTGCTAATGTCGCCGGTCACGATATTGCCAACTATCCCAGCTACAGTGCGG
>CAZYIE010000039.1:4327-25263 GCA_964646755.1 uncultured Smithella sp. | reverse complement strand
GTGCGGAGGGGATTCTGGGAGCGTCGCCGGAAATAATTATTTTTGCTCCGATGGTCAACGATAAAGAATTTGCGGCAGTAAAAAGATTCTGGCAAAAATTCGGAGAAATACCAGCAGTAAAAAACAATAAAATTTATCCGATTGATGCTGATTTGATTAATCGGGCATCACCGCGTATTATCGATGCAATCGAAATAATGGCACTAATTTTCCATCCGGAAATAACGAATTCTCGGAAATAATGTTCCGCAGTATTGCCCGCAGGGTGGTAAAGCAATCAATGCAATGACGCACATTTTGGTTTGGCGCTCGCAGCGGAAAAAGCTCGCTTGCCGAGAAAATTACGCCCTAAGTTGTCATCCACATACTCCAGGTCGAAATTCATGAGCTGGTCGCCGCTCAGGTTAAACTTGGCGGACGCTTCTTTTAAATTATTTTTATAGATTTAAATTTCTGTTTCGGCTAAATAACAAATCATGAATAAAACTTGGTTTCTGGTAGATAACACCAAAAAGTTGCAACGCGCTGTTGAGGATTTCGACAATTCATCCGCCTTGAGTATCGATACGGAATACGATTCTTTCCGTTATTTTCGGGAAAAGCTTTGCCTTGTTCAAATAAAAGCCCAGGCAGCAACATATATTTTTGATCCACTGGGTAAAATTGACTTATCCTTTTTAGGCAAATACTTTGCGGACAGGGAAATTGTAAAAATTCTCCACGCAGCCGATAACGACATTCGTCTTTTAAAAAGAGATTACAACTTTGTTTTTGAGAATATTTTCGATACTCATCGGGCGGCATATCTCCTGGGCTTTCAACAATTGTCGCTGGAAAAAATGATTAATCAGTTTTTAGGGATGGAATTGAAGAAAAGTAAAAAAATGCAGCGGTCACGCTGGGATACTCGCCCTCTGGCCGATGAACAGTTGGAATATGGCGTCCAGGACGTAACTTATTTGCCGTCGCTCTACTTCGAACAGTTAGTCCAATTGCGCAAAAAAGGCTTGGAAGAAACTGCCCGAGACGCTTTCGCCAAAATCGCCGCTTGCAATTGGCAGGAAAAGACAATTGATAAACGGGGACATACCAAAATTGCGAGTTATCCTTTTTTAGATCAGGAACATAAAGATGTCCTCAAAAAGCTTTACGCCTGGCGTTTCCAGCGGGCGAGGGATGAAAACCGCGCCATTTTTATGTTTTTACCGGATAATACATTGTCTGATCTTGTGCAAAGCGGCGATTGCTGGCGCGATGTTTTATCACCGGAAAAAATAAAATTGTATGGTGAAGAATTGGAACGAATTCTTACCGGAAATTGAAATAGTGCTAAGCTTTCTTTAAATCCAGCACCGCTCTGCTGATTTGGGAAAAATTATTGGCAATCCGGGAACGAGGGAAGCTCATAACCGCAATTTCCTGCTTCAACACTGATTTTCCAACGGCATCATCTTGTAAGACATGTCCCAAATAATTAAGAGGAAAGCCTAAAAAACGTCTGCTTATGGTATCAATATTTTTAAAAATACTTAAGCCACCTTTTTCATCAGGGACATTATTAGCAATAATGCTGAAAGATTGTCGTCCGAAAACCTGGTACATAACTTTGACCATAGCGTAAGCGTCTGTCAGGCTGGTCAATTCCTTGTTAATTACCACAATATTCTGGTTGGCTAATAAATTAAATTGCAGCACCACTTCCGCAATGCCGGCGCCGGTATCCAGCAGGATCAAGTCATACCCTTCTATTTCCAGAAGCATTTCCTTAATAATTTGTATTTTTTCAAACAAAAGTTGCGCCATTTCCCGGACACCGGAACTGGCAGGAATTAAGTCAAAGCCGCCTTTAGTTTGTATTATTACTTCTCGTAAATGCATATCTCCGAAAACAACATCTTTTAAGTTGCGCTCCGGGTTAATGCCCAGCATAATATCGATGTTGGCCAGACCCAAATCGCAATCAGCAACAAGAACCTTCTTCCCCTGCCGGGCCAGAGTAGCGGCAAGATTTGTAGTGACAAATGTTTTGCCTACCCCACCTTTGCCGCTGGTAACGGAAATAATGAAAGGCTTGGATTTGGTATTCAATTTTTACCCCTTGTGCTGAGTTATTTTCTTTTTTGTTTTAGCGGTAACGAACCTTTATAAAGAGCATCCTTTTCGGCCGGTGTAACAAATTTTTCTTCTGCTTTATGGGCTTTGAAACTCCCGCCAGGATAAGAAACTTTGTTTTTGCCGGTATTCTTGGCATTATATAACTCTTTATCCACCTTGTCTAAAAATTCTTCTGCTCGAAGTGGGCAGGAAACATCAAACTCATCAATGCCAATTGATGATGAAACATTTACTTCCATTTGAGCAGCCACCTGTACAATTAAATCGTGCCATCTTTGGGCAATAGAAATGCCATCAAGCAAAAAAGTGGCCGGCATAATAATGACGAATTCATCTCCACCATAGCGGCAGGCAAAGTCTGTCGGTCGAATCTTCTCGCAAATCAGGTGGCAAACCTTAATCAGAAATTCATCACCCTTGGCATGGCCGAGTGTGTCATTGATGGATTTAAAATTATCCAGATCAATAAACATCAGACAGAATGGCTGACCTGTTCTTTTGGTTCGGGTAATTTCAATTTTCAGCTGTTTATTAAGAAAACGCTTGTTGAAGAAGCCGGTTAATTCATCGGTTTGACTCAATGATTTTAAATGATGATTTTCTTTTTCCAGTTCCAACAGGCGTTTGAGGAGATTATCTTCCGGGGTAACGATAATGCCCTTTTTCGATTTTAAAAGCTCAGGGCGTTTTTCGTCGGGAATATCTTCCGTTAAAATAATAAATATTTCCGGCTGATCTTTTTTAGATAAGAGTTTACCGCCCTTTAGTTTTACTTTTTTTAGTATATTTTGCAGAGGTTTATGACTTGCAGCCGTGAGCGTAGCTTCCGGAGAGGATTGTATAGTTTTATTGAAAGGCTTCATAATTAAATCAGTTCCCAATATATCAACCACAATCGCTGCGGATGGCCTTTAATAAATGGTGCCGAAGCCGGGACTTGAACCCGGACGGATTTTGTCCACTACCCCCTCAAGATAGCGTGTCTACCAATTCCACCACTTCGGCGAACCATGAAGAACTATTTGCATACAACTGCTTTTTACAAAATTTACCCCCGTTTCTATGAGGCATTAATGCGGGGTTGTCAATATCAAAAGAACATTTACTATTTTTTTACCGGTGCTGCTGGAACAGCTGTCGGAATTGCTGCATTTGGAACTGGCGCCACGGGCATAGCCTGCCTGGTAACCGGCGCTTGTGAACTTTCAAAAAGTGACGACCCTTTGCGCGATACCGAATAGGTAAGAAAAAGGGAAGTAAGCATAAAAACTATTGCTACCGTTGCGGTCATCTTGCCTAAAAAAGTACCGGCTCCGGAAGAACCAAAAACGGTCTGACTGGAACCGCCAAAAGCAGCACCCATGTTAGCGCCTTTCCCTGCCTGCAACAGGACAACCAAAATCATAATAAAACAGGCTACCACATGTATAATTGTTAATAAAGTATGCATATAAAATCCTCTTTAATGAAAATTAATTATTGCCAAAAACGAAGCCAGATCCAGGCTTGCCGAACCAACTAACACACCGTTTATTTCCTGTTCTGCCATCAATGAACAGACATTGGCCGAAGTAACGCTGCCGCCATAAATTATCGATACAACAGCAGCTTCTCTTTCCCCGTACATTTCACTCAATAAATTGCGGATAAATAGATGAGCTTCTTGAACTTGCCCGGGTGTTGCTGTTCGACCTGTGCCGATTGCCCAAACCGGTTCGTAAGCTATTGCAATTTTTTTTATATCATTGGCTGTAACTTTATTCAATCCTTCTTTTACTTGTTTGGTAAGGACGGTAAATTCTTCCCCGGAATTTCTTTGGGCCAGCGTTTCCCCTATGCATAAAATCGGCATTAACCCATAATTGAGTGCCGTAGTTATTTTGGCATTGATTAAAGCATTATCTTCCCCAAAAAGCTGCCGACGTTCCGAGTGACCGACTATACAGTACCGGCAACCTGCATCAACTATCATTTCACCGGAAATCTCACCCGTAAAAGCGCCGGAAGGAGCCGGGTACATGTTTTGCGCCGCCAGGAATATATTGGAATTCCGTAATTCAGCGACCAGCGCTCCGATAGTGGTAAAAGGCGGCGCAATCACAATAGTCTCTGAAACAGGCTTTTTTAAAAGCGCATCTTTTAGACCGCGGGCAAACTCGATGGCCTGTCCGGTGGTTTTGTTCATTTTCCAGTTGGCGGCAATAATGGTCCCGGCCATTTTTATCCTTTACCGGCTATATAAACAGCTAAATCCCGCAACCTACAGGCATAACCGCTCTCATTGTCATACCACGAGAAAACTTTAACGAACTTCCCGCCTACTACCTGAGTCAATAGTGAATCCACTATCGAAGAATAAGAACTGCTGGTAAAATCAATGGAGACAAGCTCCTCTTCGCTATAGGCCAAAATACCTTTCAGCTTGTTTTCTGCCGCTTCCTTAAAGGCGTTATTGATTTCGGCAACTGTCACTGGCTTTGCGACTTCAACTGACAAGTCAATAAGTGAAACATTGGGTGTCGGCACACGCAGTGCTATACCGTCCAGTTTCCCCTTGAGGGCAGGGATTACCTCTCCGATGGCACTTGCCGCTCCGGTAGAAGTAGGAACGATATTCAGGGCGGCAGCCCGGCCCCTCCGCAAATCTTTGTGGGAACCGTCCAATAAACGTTGATCCATCGTATAAGAATGAATCGTTGTCATCAACCCTTGAACTATACCAAATTTATCGTGGAGAACTTTAACAACCGGTCCCAGACAATTTGTTGTACACGAAGCATTGGAAATAACATGGTGCCTGGCCGGATCATAAGTCTCTTCGTTGACGCCCATAACAAAGGTACCATCGACGCCTTTTCCGGGAACCGCTAAAATAACTTTTTTGGCGCCAGCTGCAATATGGGCATTGAGTTCCGTCCCTTTGCGGAATTTTCCCGTGGATTCAATAACAATATCGACCGCCAATGCCTTCCAGGGCAAATCAGCCAGATTGGGAAATTGGGTTATGGCAATTTTTTTGCCATTGACAATTAAATTATCCTTATCAGCACTGACATCAGCCTTAATTTTGCCGTGAACAGAATCATATTTAAGCAGATGGGCCAGTGTTTCGGCCTTTGCCCGCGAATTGACAGCAACTATTTCAATGTTTTGATAATCAAGGCAGGCACGAATCATGTAACGTCCCACACGGCCAAAACCGTTAATTGCAATTTTAATGGCCATTTTTAACCTCCAGCTTACTTATGAATAAACAAGCCTAATTTCATATCCAAATCAAGATGATACCGCGGCGGCAAGGAGGAGGCTCCGCAGGCGTATTTAAGAATACGTTGAGGAAGCCGACGACGAAGCCAACGACGAAGCCAACAAAGGTAGCGCTGGATTTGGAAATGAAATAATTATTCCAAAAATCGCGGCATCATAGCCAAATGGATCGCGCTCGTCAATGTTTTTTTAGCGACTCCTGATAATGCCTACCCGATCACAGTATTTAAATACATGGCACTGACTGCACAGCGGAGAAACCGGTTTACACGTCTTGCGGCCGAAGGCAACCATAATGGTATTATAAATAATCCAATGGCGGCGGAGTAATTTTTCGCGCAAAGCATACTCTGTCTCTTCCGGGTTTTTTGTCTTCACATAGCCCAAGCGGTTGGAAATTCGATGCACATGTATGTCCACGCAAATGGCATCTTTTCCATAAGCCAGAGCAATAACCAGATTCGCGGTTTTACGGCCGACACCTTTAATGCTGAGCAAATCATCAAGGTTATCCGGAACCTGGGAGGAAAACCGTTCAATTAACTCCCGGCAGGCATGATGAATTGTGCGTGCTTTGACGCGATAGAAGCCCACCGGATAAATTGTTTTGGCAATTTTTGTAAGTGGTATTTGCAGCATTTCCTGCGGGGTTGAGGCCAGCCCAAAAAGTCTGTCCGTGGCTACTGCCGTCACCTCATCTTTAGTGCGCAAACTTAACAGTGTGGAAATTAAAATGACAAAAGGATTGCGCTGATCCGCCGCCAGATGAGAGACAATAGGCATTGTCCCCACTGCCAGCTCTTTTTTCAAAATTCTTATGACATCATTAATATGCGAATCTTGCATAAATCGATATTTTCCAACGATATATCAAGTTGCATTCACAGGATAACGCGGCGGCAAGGAGGAGGCTCCGCAGGCTTATTTAAGAATACTTTGAGGAAGCCGACGACGCAGCCAACAAAGTTAGCCGCAGAATGCAGCATGATATCAATTGTAGCCCTCTTCATACGCCAGCATATCCAGATGCAGCGTGGCGATATCTTCAACGTCGAGATTTGTTTCTTCTGCCGTTTTGGAGAGTTCAACTGTTTTAATATAGCGGCGGCACTTATTGCAGACGTCAACATGATATCGCTCTTCTCCTTCCACCGCAAAATAGGCCAAAGAATGTTGTTCTTCGTTGCCGCAGAAAGGGCATTTAATCCGCCGAAAATTCCATTTATAGCCACATTGATGGCAAAACAGATAGCGTTTCCCTTCTTCCTCTCCTCTAATCTCACCGATTTTCGGTTCCTTGCCGCATATGGGGCAATAACCTTCCGTCCAACCAAATTGGGCAACACTTTGAGCATATTTATTGGCAACGTATTCCAATTCTGGTCTCAAACTCTCTTCAACAAACAAATCGATCAGATCCAAGTTGTCCTCAGCATCTTCAAGGTTTTTCTTGTTTTCAACGACAGGTTCATCATCAATATGTTCAAACGATGCTTTGATCATTTTTTCCCAATCAAATTGATTATTATTGATGATCGCCACGATATTTTTTGCATCCTCGGGCATTCTTCTTTCCGCAATGGCAATAAGGGAATTAAAATATTCCCGTGGCCGCGTTAAGTCAAAATTGCCCCCTGGAAAATCGATTAAAGGAAGTCCCCCTCCTATCTTCTGGGCAATGATATTTTCATCAACCGAAAAAATGGAATCTTTCATGTTATTGCGGTATTCTTCCCTTGCAATCAAAATTTCTCCCAAAATATCCAGAATTTCATTGTAATGAGGATTTGTAATTTTGTAATCTTCAATTGTTTGTAAAGATTTTCGTAATGTTGAAACCATTTATTTATACTCCTCCCACAAATTGTCCGAAAGTGCCCGCTGCGTTTACCGCCAAATTCCATCAGATCATAAACAATTGATTATGTTGCCCGCTGCTATATAGATTATTTTCTGACATGTAAAGCTTTATTACTGCGGTCTTGCCGGAGTATTGCAGTATAATGCTCAGGAAATGTTTGCTGGGGTATCTTGCCGGTTGCTGATTTTACATAAACCGTTAAATATCAAGATCTCGCCACATTAAAACGTATCTGTAACAGAAACTGCACCCGGAAGGTGCAGTTTCTGTTACACAATTAAATCCATTTAGCCGGAACCACCTTAGAACGGAACATCATCTTCCGGTCCACTCCCTGACCCTGTATTAAAGGCCTCCGGATTAGGCACATCTGCTTTAGTCTGACCTTTGGAATCCAGCATCTTCATATCGTTGGCAACGATTTCCGTAGTAAAACGTTTAACTCCATCTTTATCTTCCCAGGAACGGGTTTGAATCCGGCCTTCTACAAAAATGAGTTTGCCTTTGACCAGATAATTGCCGCATATTTCCGCAAGTTTACCGAAAGTTACGATCCTGTGCCATTCAGTTTTTTGGACTTTTTCCCCGTTTTTGTCCTTCCACTGTTCATCAGTAGCCAGGTTGAAATTTGTAACCATTGTTCCATCCGGGGTATAGCGTACTTCCGGATCCTTACCCAGCCTGCCAATCAAGATTGCCTTGTTTACCATGTTCCCCCGTTCCCCCCTTAATTAATTAAGTTAGAGCCATCATACATAACATCATCAATTGTGGCAATTTAATTTTGCAATACCGGTCTGTTTTCGCCCTATTCAGCATCCGGTCTTAAACACAATCATGCTTGACTAATTGGCAAAAAAAATATATCCAAGTTAACTTTTTAAAAAGTGGAGAAATTATGGAAGATAATGAACTTTTAAAGGTTCGTCTGGAAAAAATTGCGGCCTTGAAAGCAGCCGGGATTGATTTATACCCTAACGGGATCTCGCCCCAGCATACAACCAGTGAAGTTTTCTCTCAATTCGGCAATACCGATAGCGAGGCCTTGGCGCAATTAACATCAAAATTTTCTCTTGCCGGCAGGCTTATGGCCATGCGTAATTTCGGCAAAGCAGCATTCATTAAAATCCAAGACCGTAAGGGCCAAATACAGAGTTACATTGCTAAAGACATTTTAAGCGCAGAGGCATATTTTATTTTTAAAAAATTGGACATCGGTGATATTATTTATGTTTCCGGGAAACTCTTTCGCACCAAAACCAACGAATTGACCATTGAAGCAGCAGAGCTCCGTCTTTTATCCAAGGCTATCCGGCCCCTTCCGGAAAAATGGCATGGTCTTACTGATGTTGAAATCCGCTACCGGCAGAGACATGTTGATTTAATTTCCAACCCTGCAGTTAAAGAAACTTTTTACCGGCGCAGTCGAATTATTAGGCTTATCCGCCAGTTCATGGATCGCCACGACTTTCTCGAAGTCGAAACACCGATGATGCAACCGCGTGCCGGCGGCGCTGTAGCTCGTCCTTTTAAAACGCATCACAACACTCTCGACATGGATTTATATCTGCGCATCGCCCCCGAACTATACTTAAAACGTCTCGTGACCGGCGGACTCGAGAGAGTTTATGAGATTAACCGCAGTTTTCGTAACGAAGGTATTGACACATTTCATAATCCCGAATTCACCATGATGGAATTTTATTGTGCATACGCAACATATGAAGATTTAATGTCTTTTACGGAAGATTTATTTTCCGATCTTGCAATGAACCTGTTTGGCGGATTAAAATTTCACTACCAGGGGACGGAGATTGATATGACGCCACCCTGGAAGCGCATATCCGTATATGACGCCCTTGTTCAAATCGCGGGCATAAAACCCGAAATTTTACAGAACAAAGCACAAGCTGCCGACTTTGCCAAAAAGTTAGGTTGTGAAGTTAAAGAAACTGATCCACTAGGCAAGACTTGGATGGCCATTTTCGACGAAGTGGTCGAAAAAAAGCTTGTTCAACCGACATTCGTGACCGATTATCCAGTTGCGGTATCCCCCCTCTCCCGTAGATCCAACACCGATCCGGATATTGTTGATCGCTTTGAACTCTACATTTCCGGCCGGGAATTTGCCAACGCTTTTTCGGAATTGAATGATCCTGCGGATCAGAAAGGCCGCTTCGAGCAGCAGCTGAAAGAAAGAGAAGCCGGAGATGACGAAGCTCACGAAATGGACGAAGATTATATTCATGCACTGGAATACGCTATGCCACCAACGGCCGGCGAAGGCATCGGCATTGATCGCCTGGTAATGCTCTTTACCGATTCCGCTTCCATTCGAGATGTAATTTTGTTCCCCTTGCTTCGGGACAAAGCACCAATTTAAAGAGTAGCATTAACCCTTTACCTATTACCACCGCCCATAATATTTAGGATATTTATTAAATGCCGTACGAATTTTTTATAAGCCGTCGTTATTTACGGGCAAAGCGGAAACAAGTATTTGTTTCTATTATCACTTTTATATCTATTTTCGGCATTTTTTTGGGAGTGGCGGCTTTAATTATCGTGTTGGCCGTCATGAATGGTTTTGAAGAAGACCTGCGCACAAAAATTCTGGGTATTAAGTCGCATATTGAATTGACCACAGATATTTCCGGACCAATGAAAGATTATGAAAAGGTTCGTGAGCGGATTGTCGGCACCCAAGGTGTTGTGGCTTCTACTCCCTTTATCTATACCCAGGCAATGATTCGTAATGGGAGCGGTGTTACGGGAGTTATTATTCGAGGGTTGGATACTTCAAGTGCTTTTAAAGTGCTTAATATCGGCAAAATAAAAGAAGGAAATATCGAGTATTTAAATAAAATGCCCTCCGATTTATCTGGGCGGCATAAAAAAGAAGACCCGCAAGCCAGCGGAATTGTCATTGGCAAAGAAATGGCCAAAAATCTGGGAATTTTTCTTTACGATCCGATTACCATTATTTCGCCGGTGGGTGTTTCCACGCCGATGGGGATGATGCCCCTGATGAAGAAATTTATTGTTGTTGGTATTTTTGAATCCGGTTTTTATGAATATGATTCGACACTGGCCTATTTATCGTTAAAGAGCTGCCAGGATTTTTTGCAAATGGGCGATGCTGTTACCGGAATTGATATAAAGGTCGATGATATTTATAAGGCCGATAAAATTGCGAGGACTATTCAAAGCAAATTGGGCTTTCCCTACTGGGCACACAACTGGATGCAGATGAATAAAAATCTCTTTTCCGCCTTAAAACTGGAAAAACGGGTTATGTTCATAATATTAAGTTTAATTGTCCTTGTTGCAGCGTTTAATATTATCAGTGCGTTAATTATGATTGTTATGGAAAAAAACAAGGATATCGCCATACTGAAATCAATGGGAGCAACTTCCCGCAGCATCATGAAAATTTTTGTCTATCAGGGACTTATTGTAGGAATAATTGGTACGGCTTCAGGTTGTGTTGCGGGCCTTACGGTAGCACTGAATCTGCAAAAGATTTCTTTATTTGTAGAAAAGATGTTTCATTTTAAATTTCTACCGGGCGATGTTTACTATTTAAGTGAATTACCATCGAAGGTTAATTATGGTGATGTAGTGATAATTGTAATTGGCACACTAGTTGTTTGTTTAATTTCAACAATTTATCCTTCGTACAGAGCTTCCCGGCTGGATCCCGCAGAAGCCCTGAGATACGAATAAAATTTGCCGGGAAATGCAGAAATAATGATCAAACTGGAAAACTTATCAAAAACATTTATTAAAGACGGCAATAAGATAGAAGTTTTGCGTGGCCTGAATTATGAGATTAAAAAAGGTCAGTCGCTGGCTGTTCTTGGTGTTTCCGGTTCCGGCAAAAGCACCCTGATTCATATTTTAGGCACATTGGATCATCCCACTGAAGGCCATCTTTTTATCAATGGAGTTAATGTATTTGAGTGGGAAGAAAAGAAAATTGCCCTGTTTCGTAATTCGAAAATCGGTTTTATTTTTCAATTTAATAATTTATTGCCGGAATTCGATGCATTGGAAAACACAATGATGCCTGCTTTAATTGGCGGCAGAAGTAAAAGGGAAGCACGCCAGAAAGCCCTCCAATTGCTCAAAGAAGTAGGATTAGAACATAGAATTAGTCACAAACCGGGAGAACTATCCGGCGGTGAGCAGCAGCGGGTGGCCATCGCCCGCGCATTAGTGATGGACCCGGAAATATTACTTGCCGATGAACCAACAGGAAACCTTGACACGGAAACAGGAAAAAAGATAGAAGACGTTCTAATAAACTTAAATGAAACAAAAAAAATTACTCTGGTAGTTGTGACTCATAATACATTACTGGCAGAAAGGATGTCGGGCAGCATTGGTCTGCGTGACGGGGAAATTTATGACTACAAACAAAAAAATATATAGAGCATGTCTGGCTCTTCTTCTCCTGGCATTTGTTTTAGTTACACAGGTTTCCGCCCAGGAAGTAAAAAAAATTGCTGTAATGCCCTTTGAAATTTACAGCAAAGGCGACAACGCCACTTTAAGAAAAAATCTCTTTCAGAAATTGAAAGAAGAGCTCGGAAAAGAAAAACTGGTCCAATTAATGCCCACAGATGATCTTCTTGCAGGTCAAGGAAAAATAACCGACAAAATTGCTATCGCTACCGGAAAATCTCTCGGCGCCGATTTTATGATTATGGGAAGCATGACTCAATTCGGTGAAACAATTAGTATCGATGCCAAAATAATAAATGTCCATACTGCAACTGTTTTACCATCTGCCTCTGTTCAAGACAAAGGATTGTCTGATATTACACAAATGGTAACTCAATTAAAAACAGAAATTCTTAATCGCACCGGTTTAATTTCAAAAATAATAAAAATTGAAATTAAGGGAAATCGCAAAATTGAATCTACGGTAATCATCCCGCAAATTAAGAGTCAAACAGGCAAGCCATTTATTGAATCTGACCTTACCTCCGATATCAAAACAATTTTTAAAATGGGTTTTTTCCAGGATGTATCAGCGGAATTAGCCGAAGTTCCGGAAGGAAAAGTCATTACCTTTATCGTGCAGGAAAAAGGATTAATATCGGAAATTCGGATTAACGGCAATAAAGCTTTGGATAAAGATGCCATTGACGAAGTTTTAACGATTAAGACTCGCCAAACCTTAAATCAGGAAAAAATTAAAACTGATATAGAAAAGATTAAAACTTTGTATGGCAGCAAGGGATACTTCAATGCCGAGATAACTGACTCCGTGGAAAAAGATGGAGAAAAGGATTTTCGGATAATTCTCACTATTAAAGAAAATGACCGGCTTTATGTTCGATCTATTTCATTTGAAGGTAATGAAGCCTACACGGCAAAAGAACTCAAAAACATGATGAGCACAAATGAATATGGCCTCTTGCACTTTTTCAATGATTCCGGATTACTCAAGCACGATCAACTAAAACAGGATATAAGCAAATTAAATACCTATTACTATAATAATGGTTTTATCAATGCCCAAATAGGCGAACCGGAAATAACCCATGATAAAAAAGGGATTTATGTTAAAATTATAATTAAAGAAGGAAAGCGATTTAAAATAGGCAAGGTAGAAATATCCGGTGATTTATCGGAAAAGCCGAGAGCGGAAATGCTGAAATCCCTAATCACAAAAGAAGGTAACAACTATGATCGTGAGGCGATCGTTAAGGATATTGACACATTAGCTCAATTCTATACCAATGAAGGATATGCCGATACCGATGTTAATCCTAAGATTAACACAAGAGAGAAAGAACAATTGGCTGATGTGGATTTCAACGTAAACAAAGGTGGATTAGTATACTTCAACCGCATCAGCATCACGGGTAATACTAACACCCGTGATAAAGTTATCCGCCGTCAACTGGAAGTCATTGAAAAGGATATTTATTCCAGTGGCAAATTAAAAACAAGCTATAGCAATTTGAACCGAATGCGCTATTTTGAAGAAATAGATTTTAAAACAGAAAAGGGACCAGACAAAAGTCTGATGGACGTCAATATCCGGGTAAAAGAAAAAAATACTGGTATGTTTATGATCGGTGCGGGGTATAGTGCTATTGATCAGGCTGTTATTATGGCACAAGTTACCCAGCAAAATTTCCTGGGCAGGGGCCAGATTTTAAGTCTGAAAGCATCTTTGGGTTCGACAACCAACATGTATGAATTATCTTTTACAGAACCTTGGCTTTTTGATAAGCCCCTCTGGTTTAAATACGATGTGTGGAAGTATAAAAGAGACTATGATTCTTATACTTGGGACTCACGGGGAACAGGGTTTACTCTCGCTTATCCGCTTTGGGAAAAAATCAGCGGTTCACTAGGTTACCGGATTTCCATTGATGAGATTCAAGGCGTAAATAATGCAATTGCCCCCTGGTATATTAAAGGACAAGTTGGACCAACTAATCCAGCAGTTGTAAATCCACCGGGACAGTCTATTACAAGCTCTGTAACGTTGGGTTTAGGACGTGACACCACCGATGATTCTATGTTTCCTTCCAAGGGAACAAAAACGAATGTATTTGTCCAGCAGGCAGGCGGTTATTTGGGGGGGGATAATAACTATACCAAATCAGGATTTAATGCAGCGGTATTTTACCCCCTGCCGCTGAATGTGGTCTTTGCGGCTAAAGGCCGGATTGGTTATATCGAAGGCCATAATGCAGACAAACAGTTTCCCTATGATGTGCCGATTTTTGAAAGATATGTTCTGGGGGGGTTAAATACCATCCGTGGTTTGCAGTATCTGGGAATCGATAGGAGCGGAACCGGCGATGTCCTTGGCGGCACCAGCATGTTAATCGCTAACGTTGAACTTGTATTTCCGTTTATTAAAAGTGCCGGCATGAAAGGCGTTGTTTTTTACGACACAGGAAACACTTGGGATGGCGGATATCACCCCAATGATTTAAGGCAAACCGTGGGAGCAGGTATCCGCTGGTATTCACCTATCGGCCCGCTGAGGCTGGAATATGGACATGTGCTTGACCGGAAAGAAGGCGAATCCGCCGGCCGCTGGGAATTTTCCGTAGGAATGATGATGTAAAAGAAAGCGGATAAAAATTATAACACAAGGTTCAGCCTTGATTAATACAATAATAAATTTATGAAGGAGAGTTTTATATGAATAACCTAAAGGTCACGCGAAAGAATATTTATCTGATTGCAGTATTTGCCTTAATGTTTTTTATCTTCACAGGTTCTAATGTTTTTGCCGCCGATAAAATTGGGTTTTTTAATTTGCGGGAAGTGATGCAGCATTCTAACAGCGGTAAAAAAGCAGGGGAAGACTTCAAGAAGTTCTATGATAAAAAAACTGAAGCTATCAAAGCAGCAGAAGCCGAACTTAAAAAGATGAAAGACGCCTTAGATAAACAGTCCGCCCTGTTAACTCAAACCGCCAACAAGGAAAAAGAAACTGCCTATCAAAAGAAATTACGTGATTATCAAATATTAGTTGAAGACACTAATAAAGAACTGAAAGCAAAAGATGAAGAAATCGCCACCAAACTCATTCCCGAAATAGTGAAAGTAGTCAGGACAATAGCGGAGCGGGAAAAATATACTCTGGTTATTGATACTGCCAGCATGCCTGTCGCTTACTTTGCCAAGGAAAACGACTTTAGCAAAAAAGTAATTGATGATTATAATAAGATTCCAGCCAGCAAGAAATAGGAGTTCCCGGTGCAGATAACCCTCAAGGAAATCGCACTGCTTCTGGGCGGGACAATAGTTGGCGATGATGATGTCATCATTGAAAATATCCGCCCGATTGAAGAAGCAGGTGAGCGCGATATAACCTTCATTGCCAACAAGAAGTATTTAAAGCAATTGAATACGACTGCGGCGGCGGCAATTATCGCGGCGCCTCAAACACAAGCCGCAGGGAAAAATTTAGTCCTTGTTGACGATCCCTATGCTGCTTTCGGCAGGCTGCTGAATATATTTTACCCCGCAGAGCGCAGTTATCAAGGCATCAGCAGAGCTGCTTTTATTGAGGAAGGGGCGAGTGTGTCACCGGAAGCCACAGTGTTTCCCGGAGCCTATATTAGCAGGGGAGCGAAAGTGGAAAATGGAGCCGTGATCTATCCGGGGGTTTTTATCGGCAGCAACGCTTGCGTTGGTGAAAACTCTATTCTCTACGCCAATGTTACAGTTTATTGGGGTTGCATAATCGGAAAACGGGTAATTTTACATTCGGGCGTGGTTGTGGGTAGCGACGGCTTTGGCTTTGCCGCCCCGGGCAGAGGAAATAACAAAATTCCTCAGGTGGGTTTTGTTCAGATAGATGACGATGTGGAGATTGGCGCCAATTCAACAATAGACCGGGCTACCCTGGGAAAAACCTGGATTGGGCGTAATGTAAAAATTGATAATCTTGTGCAAATCGCTCACAATGTTGTCATTGGTGAAAATTCCGTTATAACAGCACAAGTTGGTATATCGGGGAGTACAAAGCTGGGGGAAAGCGTAATTATCGGCGGCCAAACGGGTATAGTCGGCCATATTACAATTGGCGACAATGTTATGATTGCGGCCGGATCCGGCATCCATAAAGAAATTGAATCGGGGCAAATTATCGCCGGCTCTCCGCAATTACCTTACAAGCAATGGTTGAAAGTTGAAGCCTGCCGGGCAAAACTACCGGAAATGAAGAAAGCTCTAGATGAATTAAAAGGTAAAATTGAGCTTCTACAAGAACAAATAAATAAGAGGTTAAATTAAGGTTAAGAAAATGAATATTCATCCCACAGCAATTATTTCTCCCGATGCCCAACTGGGGGAAGGCGTAGAAATCGGTGCTTACTCAATAATTGGCGCAGATGTAAAAATCGGCGCCAATACAATTATTGGCCCGCATGCAGTAATTGATGATTTCACCCATATTGGCGAAGGCTGCCATATTTTCCAATTTGCTTCTCTTGGTGCAGGCCCCCAGGATTTAAAATTCAGCGGTGAGAAAACCCGTGTGGTGATCGGTAATTTCAACACCATTCGAGAATTTGTAACTATACACCGCGCGACCACAGCGGATATCGGCGTAACCATCCTTGGTGATCACAACCTGATAATGGCTTACTGTCATGTGGCCCACAACTGCAAACTGGGAAATAATATTATTATGTCCAATGGCGCTACACTGGGGGGTCATACACATATTGAAGACTATGCCATTATCGGCGGCCTTACCGGTGTCCATCAATTTTCCCGGATCGGAGCTCACTGCATTGTGGGCGGAGCATCCGGGGTAAACAAAGACGTACCTCCCTACACCACTGCTGCCGGCAACCATGCTAGACTGTTCGGCTTGAATTTAATCGGCTTGAAAAGACGGGGGTTTTCCGAAGAAACAATTAAAGCGCTGAAAAAAGCGTATCGGATAATTTTCCGTTCCCACCTTCTTCTAAATGAAGCGATAAAAAAAGCGGAAACAGAAATAGAAGATTTTCGGGAAGTTAAACATTTCGTAAAATTTATTAAGGAATCGAAAAGAGGCGTTTGCCGCTAATAGACAATCATGGATAGAAAAAAAATAAAAATCGGCGTTGTGGGGATAGGCCATCTCGGTAATTATCATCTACAGAAATATGCGAAGCTGGAAAATTGTGAAATTGTCGCTGTTGCTGACACCCTGATCGAACGAACCAGAAAGGTGGCGGAAACCTATTCCTGTAAAGCTTTTGCCGACCATCGTGATATGCTCGGTCATGTCGATGCCGTAAGTGTTGCCGTACCCACTGGAGAGCATCATCGTGTTGCTCGTGATTTTTTGACCGCAGGAGTCGATGTCCTCATTGAAAAGCCCATTTGTTCAACTCTGGAAGAGGCCGATGAATTAATAGAACTGGCCCGAGATAAAAAATTAATTCTGCAAGTTGGTTTTGTCGAAAGATTTAATCCGGCAATTATGGCACTGGAAAATGTCATCGAGAAACCGATGTTTATTGAATCCCATCGGCTACATCCTTTTTTTGAACGCGGTACCGACGTTGATGTTATTCTGGATCTGATGATTCACGATCTCGACATTATTCTGAAGTTTGTTGCCTCCCCGCTCACCTCCGTAGAAGCAGTCGGTATTCCCGTGCTGTCGAGTAAAATTGATATTGCCAATGTGCGGCTGTCTTTTGCTTCCGGCTGTGTCGCCAACATTACAGCCAGCCGGATCAGCGCTAAAACAATGCAGAAAATCCGTTTCTTCAGCAGTGAGGGATATCACTCTGCTGATTGCCAGAAACGAGAAATTTTATCTCTGGGTAAAAGAAAGAATGAAGCAGGTGGGGTTGAAATTTATTCCAACAATATCGAAGTAGGCAGCCATGATCCTCTGGAAGAAGAAATTCGCTCATATCTTAATGCTGTGATTTACCGCACTCGCCCCCTTATCTCCGGTGAAGATGCCCGTAAATCGCTGGATCTGGCCATGAATATAATCCGGAAAATGAAAACTGCTGAGGTAATCTAAGATGATTCCAATGGTAGATTTAAAAAGGCAGTACCGTGCTCTAAAAACAGAGATTGATGCAGCCGTAATGGACGTACTGGATAAAACACAATTCATTCTCGGCCCTAATGTGAGCATTTTAGAAAAAGAAATCGCCGCTTATCATCAATTGCCATATGCCATCGGCGTTGCTAACGGTACTGATGCTTTGCTTTTGGCACTGCGTGCCTGCGGCATCAAGAGCGGCGATGAGGTAATTACAACTCCCTTCACTTTCATTGCCACCGCGGAGGTCATCGCGCAATTGGGCGCTACTCCAGTTTTTGTGGACATTTGTCCTCATAATTTCAATATCGATCCTGCCCTTATTGAAGAAAAGATAACATCAAAAACAAAAGCGATTATTCCGGTCCATTTATTTGGTCATCCGGCTGTGATGGACCCGATCATGGCAATAGCTAAAAAACATAATCTCAAGATAATTGAAGATTGTGCCCAGGCTTTTGGTGCAAAATATAAGGGACAATTAGCCGGCACAATCGGCGACGTCGGCTGTTTTAGTTTTTTTCCCAGTAAAAATTTAGGTGGCTACGGCGACGGCGGCATGGTCATCACTAAAAACGAAGATATGGCGCAACAAATAAAAATGTTGCGCAATCATGGCGGTTCTGTGCGCTATCATCATTCGGAAGTCGGCTACAACAGTCGTCTCGATGAAATTCAAGCCGCCATTATTCGCGTTAAATTGCAGCATATCGATGAATTCAACAAGGCCCGCCGCAAAAACGCAGCCACCTATTGTGCTGCCCTTAGCAAAAAAGATGTTATTCTGCCGACAGTGGCAGAAGGCTGCGAGCACGTTTTCCACCAGTTCACAATCCGCTCGTCAAAACGAGATGCTATAGCTAATGCCCTGGTGGAAAACAACATAGCTTCTGCAGTTTATTATCCGGTGCCTCTGCATCAGCAGGAAGTTTTCATCAAATTATTCCATTATTCAATAAAACTGCCCCAGACTGAAATATGCGCCAAGGAAGTCATTTCTCTGCCGATGTTTCCGGAATTGGCAGTTAATGAAATTCAGTTGATTACCGATGTAATTAACAGTACCCTTTGAAGAAAATTCCCATGATAAAATCTAAAACAGTAATGATCATTGCCGGTGAAGCATCAGGTGATATGCATGGCGCCAGCCTTGTGCAGGAGATGTTAAAGATAGAGCCCTCGCTTAATTTCTATGGCGTTGGCGGCAATAGGCTTCGCGAAGCTGGAGTCAAATTGGTGGCTAACGTTTCCGAAATGGCCGTTGTGGGTCTAACCGAGGTGATTTCCAAATTAGGCAAGTTCATATCCGTAATGAATTTACTGAAAAAATCACTTGATGATGTTAATCCTGACTTGGTCATTCTCATTGATTACGCCGGGTTTAATCTGCGTCTGGCCAAAGCAGTCCACAAAAGAGGAATTAAAGTTTTTTATTACATCAGCCCGCAGGTATGGGCATCGCGCAAAGGCCGCATCCGGGAAATTAAGAAATATGTGAATAAAATGGCTGTTATTCTTCCTTTTGAAGTTGACACTTATAAACAGGAAAATTTTCATGTTGATTATGTCGGTCATCCTTTGCTGGATTTAGTTAAAACAAAATATTCGCGACTGGAAGCCAGAGCAAAATTCGGACTACTGGAAAACAAAACAGCTGTTGCACTTCTGCCGGGCAGCCGGATTTCCGAAGTTGAAAAATTACTGCCGGAAATGCTGCGAGCGGGAGAGCTTTTAGCTAAGCAGATACCGGATATACAATTTTTATTGCCATTAGCCGACACGCTGGAAGAAAAAACAATCGCTGATATTCTTGCCGGATACACCCTTAAAGTTAATATAATCAGCGGTCATACCTACGATGCTATTTCTTGTACGGATCTGGCAATTGTCGCCTCCGGCACAGCCACTCTGGAAACCGCTCTTTTAGGAGTTCCCATGATTATTATTTATAAGATATCAGCACTTACTTATTTGATCGGTAAAATGATTATAAAGGTAAAAAATATCGGCATAGTTAACATCATTGCCGGAAAAACCATAGTTCCGGAACTAATTCAAAATGAAGCCAATGGTCAACGCATTGCCGCTGAGGCGTTGTCAATATTAACAAAAACTGAAATAAAACAGAAAATGATCGGAGAACTGGCAGAGATTCGGGCAAAACTGGGAGATACTGGGGCGGCAATAAGAGCTGCTAAACTTGCCTGGAATATGCTATAGAAGAAACTATGGAAACATTTAAACGCCTCTTACGGCTGGCCAAACCTTATTACGTGCGTTTTACCCTGGCCATGATCTGCATGATAATCGCCGGAGTGCTGCAATCATCATTAGCTGTTTTAGTTAAACCAGTCCTTGACGACATTTTCCTTAGCAAAAACCCTGCCACGCTGAAATGGGTTCCGTTTGCCGTCATCGGGATTTTTCTAATTAAGGGTATCTGCAATTACGGACAAACAATTTTGATGAGTTTTATCGGCTTGCGAATCGTCACCAACATGCGCAATAAACTCTATGAACAAATCCAGCAGCAATCCTTATCTTTTTTTACCAATAATCCGACCGGGATCCTCATGTCGCGCATTACTAATGATGTTGTTTCTATCCAATCGGCGTCTTCCGATGCTGTTACCAGCCTGATAAAAGATACGGTCACCCTTGTTTCACTGATTTGTGTTATTTTTTATACTGATTGGAAACTGGCCATTATTGCTGTAATTGTTTTCCCGCTCACCATCTATCCCATTACCCGGATTGGCAGGAAAATGCGCAACGTTGCCACATCGACGCAAATTACCATGGGAACGTTAAGCTCGCTTTTGCAGGAAACTATTTCCGGAACCCGCATCGTCAAAGCCTTCGGCATGGAAAAATATGAAAACAAACGCTTTGCCGGGGAAAATGAACGGCTCTTTACATTGAACATGAAGGCAGTTTCCGTCAATGCCATTTCCCACCCCCTGATGGAATTACTGGGTGGACTTGGCATAGCTGCCGTAGTCTATTACGGTGGATATAATGTTGTTGCCGGCAATTCCACTCCCGGCACGTTTTTCTCGTTTCTCGCGGCCCTTTTGATGCTTTATGAGCCGGTAAAAAGACTGACCGGCGTCAACAACACCATCCAGCAAGGCATTGCCGGCGCGGATC
>CAZYIE010000039.1:0-4317 GCA_964646755.1 uncultured Smithella sp. | reverse complement strand
AAAAACTGCTGTTTTAAAAAATATTACTCTTTCCATTAAAGCCGGCGAAGTTATCGCTTTTGTGGGAATGAGCGGCGGAGGGAAAACATCTCTTGTTAATCTGATTCCCCGATTTTACGATGTTACTTCCGGCTGTGTTCTAATTGACGGCATGGATATCCGCAATGTCACTCTCCAATCGCTGCGCAGCCAGATTGCCATCGTCACTCAACAGACAATCCTTTTTAACGATAGCGTAAGAAACAATATTGCTTATGGTGATATAGACCGGACGGAATCTGATGTAATTAATGCCGCTAAGGCAGCCAACGCCCATGACTTCATCATGCAATTGCCGAAGCAATATGATACCAACATCGGCGAACTGGGAACAAAACTCTCCGGAGGAGAAAAGCAAAGAATTTCCATTGCCCGGGCACTGTTGAAAAATGCTCCCATTTTGATTCTGGACGAGGCAACATCATCGCTCGATACGGAAGCGGAAATTGAAGTTCAGGAAGCGTTGGATAACCTGATGAAAGGACGGACAACTCTGGTTATTGCACACCGTCTTTCCACAATTCGCAACGCCGATAGAATAATCGCTTTAGTTAATGGTGAAATTGTCGAAGAAGGCAATCATGAAACACTGCTGGCGAAAAAGGGTGAATATTTCCGGCTTTATAATTTGCAGTTCAAAGATGAAGGAAATAATGCAAAAAACGGACAATTGGCAGAGGATTTGGAACGATGACGGAAGCAGTAACCGTTACAGTCCCGCCAAAACATTATTATATGCTGTTTCTCTGCCTTACCGCCTGATTATCAATTTGCGCAACTGGCTATATGATCATAGAATATTCCGGGAAATTAAACTTCCCTGCCCGGTAATCAGTGTCGGTAATATAACGGTGGGCGGAACGGGGAAAACACCCTGTGTCATTTGGCTCGCCCGGATGCTGCAGCAACAAGGTTTTAAGCCGGCGGTTTTAAGCCGGGGGTATGGCAGCCAAAATACCCGGCCGATAACTATCGTTTCTGACGGCAACAATATTATTACATCCAGTGCCATTGCCGGAGATGAACCATATTTAATTGCCCGGTCACTGCAAGGAATTCCGGTAATAACCGGTCCCAGAAGAATCTTAACCGGCAAGACAGCCATTGATAACTTCGGAGCCAATGTCCTCATTTGTGATGATGCCTTTCAGCACCGGCAAATATTCCGTGATATTAATTTAGTGCTGCTGGATAGCGAGACGCCCTTCGGAAACGGGCACATGCTCCCGCGGGGCAGTTTGCGAGAGCCTCTTGCGGCACTTCGCCGGGCCGATGCCTTTATTCAAACGCGCACTAATGAAGCAGCAAAGACAAATATAATTATCTCAAAATTTGCCGCCACGGGAAATATTCCTGTTTTCAAAAGCAGCCACAGATCTGTCGATGTCGTCAAAGGAGATTACAGCGTACAATTACCGCTTGCAGAATTGAAAGGCAAAAATGTTTGTGCCTTTGCCGGCATTGCCCAGCCGGATTCATTAAAAAAAGCAATAAAGGCAACCGGGGCACAGATTGCATCGTTTGATATTTTCCCTGATCATCATTGTTACAGCCCCAAAGAACTGAAAACCATTCGTAATAATTTCTTAAAAAATAATGCTGATCTTCTCATCACAACAGAAAAAGACGGCATGCGACTGCAGGAATTTACTGAATTTTTAAATGATATTTATTTATTGCGCATAGAGCTGGCAATGGTTCCTGATGAAAATTCATTGAAAAATTTCATTTTGGGGAAACTGGGAAAGATAGGCTGAAGACTGAGGGCTGAAGACTGAGGGTGGAGTCACGCTCTTGCGGGACGGAATCCGGCTAATCCGGCATGCGAGACTGTGTCACAATAGCTGTTTGTCATTGCGAAACGCCTCTCAGGCGTTGTGGCAATCTAATATTTTCAAGAGTTTATGAGATTGCTTCGCTCATCATATTCGCTCGCAAAGACATTACGACACAGTCTCATGCGCCGGAGTTCCTGCCGGACGGAAAGAGGATTGAAAGTGCAACAGACGATTGCTCTTAAATTGGTAAGACTTATTCCTTTGCGATTGCGAAAGTTTTTTACTGTCGCCTTGGCCGGAGCTTTTTATCATCTCTCCTTGAAACACCGTCTTATCGCTATTCATAATTTAATGAGGTCATTTCCCGAAAAGTCTCTTAGGGAAATTACAAGAATTGCCCGGCATTCATATTCGAGCTTTGCTTTAGTTGCTGCTGAATTCGTCGAGATTCCCTATATAAACAAAGAAAATTTGCACAAGTGGATTACCATCGAAGGGTTGGAAAATTACACAGAGGCCTGTTCTGCGGGAAAGGGAGTTCTTCTTTTTGGCGGACACTTCGGCAACTGGGAAACAGGAAATGCCGCTCTGGCCATAGCAACAAAGCCTTTTGTCTTCCTTTACCGGATCCTCGACAGTCCTTTTCTGGAGGACAACATTACCCGTGTGCGCGCATCATACGGCAATGTCTCCCTTTCCAAGGAAAACGCCATGCGACCGGTAATTCGGCTCTTAAAAAAAGGCGCCACGATAAACATGCTTATTGATCAAAACGTCGCCTGGTACGATGGAGCCTTTGTAAATTTTTTCGGCCGCAGTGCTTGCACAACATCCGGGTTGGCTCTGCTGGCATTGCATACAGATGCACCGGTCCTGCCTGCTTTTACCCGACGCCGGCCCGACGGCAAATATATTCTGGAGATCGGCCCCCAAGTGGAAATTATTCGCACAGGCGACCGCAGTAATGATGTCTTGATCAATACGCAAAACTTCACTAAGATCATCGAAGAAGAAATTTGCCAATCACCCGAACAATGGTTCTGGGTGCATCAGCGCTGGAAGACAAAATCCTGCCAGGCAAAGTATAGGGGACAACTTAAGTGAAACTGAAAATTAACAAGAAATTGCCGATGGAGGGAATTGATAAAATCCTGATTCGCGCAACTAACTGGATTGGTGATGCGATTTTAACAATACCGGCTGTTGACTCTATTCGGGCGACATATCCGCAGGCTCATATCACGGTACTGGTCAAACCTTGGGTGGCCGATATTTACAGGCTATTTACCAGTATTAATGAAGTTATTGTCTACGAAGATCAATATGATAATGCCTGGGGTGTCTTGCGTCTGGCACGTCGGCTGAGAAAAGACAATTTTGATCTGGCGGTTCTTCTACAAAATGCCATCGAAGCGGCAATAATGTCGTGTGTCGCGGGAATTCCCTGGCGTGCCGGTTATAATTCGGATGGACGGGGAATTCTGCTGACACATCGTGTGAAACTAAATTCCGAAATTAAAAAGCTGCATCAGATAGATTATTATCTTGAAATGGTTAAAGCACTGGGTTGTGTTGCCGTAAATAAAGAAATGCACCTGGAAACAAAAATCAACCGGCACGATGCTCAAAGCGTCCTACAAGAATATCTAACTGACCACAAAAATGGAATTATCGGCATTGCCCCAGGAGCTACTTACGGGCCGGCCAAAAGATGGTTCCCGGAAAGATTTGCCGCGGTAGCCGATAAAATTGCTAAGGAGTTTAATTGCCAAATAATTTTATTAGGCGGCAAATCTGATAGCGATGTAGCAGAAGAAGTGCGCAGGTTCGCCAAAACCGATTTACTTAACCTGGCGGGCAAAACAAACTTAAAAGAAGCAGCTTACTTAATTTCCCGGTGCCGCCTGTTTATCAGCAATGACTCCGGCCTCATGCATATCGCCGGTGCCTTAAATATTCCGACAATTGCCATTTTCGGCTCGACTAACCCGCAAACCACTTCACCGGCGGGGAATTCATCTATTGTCGTGCGGAAGGCCGTGTATTGTAGCCCCTGCTTAAAAGAAACATGTCCAACCGATTTTCGCTGTATGAAATTGATTTCCGTTGAAGACGTTTTCGCGGTTGCCCAGGAGATATTAAGAAAAGTGTCCTCCGTTTGAGACTGTGTCGCAATTAGTAAAATGTCAATGACACAAAAATGAGTTACGACACAGTCTCTGGGGGAGGGCGGCGACAATTTTATGGTATAGCGCGGTGACAATCAGGCCTTAGGGAAAAATCCAGCACGAAGGTTATAAAACGAAGGCTACGTACTTATAATGTCAGGCTAAAGTTATTCTGCGACAAAAAAATCAAAAGTGGGGAGAGAACGGCCCTAGGCAGAAAAACAAAAAGGGCTTTTCAGGTGGGTGATGGCCTGTAAACCCTTGATTTTCTTTTGGTGCCGGAGGTCGGAATCGAACCGACATGCCCTTGCGAACGGGGGATTTTGAGTCCC
>CAZYIE010000038.1:22677-32854 GCA_964646755.1 uncultured Smithella sp. | reverse complement strand
TTTTTAACCTTTTTCTAATATTCTGCTGTCAAAGAACTAATTGCGACACAGTCTCATTCGCCGGGGTTTCCTGCCGGTATTCGAGCCTTTAGCCTTCCAAAATCCCCATCTTTTTTATATTATCCAGTGATTGCCAGAGGTCGGCCTGGGCATGAGCTTCGAGCGTTATCAGCGGTCGGGCTTTAATGTCCCTCAATGTTTGAAAAAGCTCGGCAAAGGGAAAAGTGCCATTTCCCACGGGGAGATGTTCATCAAACCTGCCTTGATTATCATGCAAATGCAAATGGCCTAAATATTTTCCCATTTCGGCAAGCCAGATACTTAACGGTGCACGGGCAAACACGTTGAAATGCCCGGTATCAAAACAAAAGCAGATAGAATCCGAATTAAGACGCTCGAAAAGACGGCGCAAAATAGATGGCCCTCTTTCATAAACATTTTCCAGCGCAATTTTAGTTCCCGTCTCTGAGATCAGGGCAATTAGTTCCTGCCAGCTAGCTGTGCTGTTCTCCAGCCATTCTTCATCACAAGAAACATAGTAACGGCTGTCGTAGGCAGGGTGACAAACAATTCTTAGAGGCTGGAAATAAGGTACAAGTTCAAACACCTGTTTTATTCTGTCAATGCTCACCCGACGAATTCTCTCATCCAGAGCTCCCGGTCGCAAATCCATAAACGGGGCATGAAAGTTAACTTTGCAACCGGCATTAGAAAGAAGTTCTGCCGTTTGCCGGCACTTTGCTTTATCTAATTGATTTAGCGCATAATGGCTGAAATAAATTTCCAGGTTCATCTTCTTTTGAAGAACCATTTCCTGAAACTGAGCCAGGTAGTGAAAAGGCATGTGAACATGGACTTGTTTCAAAATATTTTGCATAGTCAAGACCTTAATTGTTCCAGAATTAGCATAAACAGAGGCAATGATTTATCATAGCCATCTTTTTTTCACAACATTCAAAGCAAAAAACAGTAATTTTCAGCTTTAAACCCTTAGCTTTCAGCCTAAACACCTGTTTTTTACAATTGGCACATTGTCAACTTCCATCATTTATGGCATAGAGACAATAAGGCTGAAGGTATTCAGACTGAAGACTGAAGGCTAAAAACCATTTATACCTTCAGTCTAATCCCCTAAAGTGAGGTTTCAATTGCCGGCAAAAAAAAGTGAATCAGCGAAGCGTCTTCTTTTATGCATCAACGCCATTTTACAAAAAAATGCAAAAGATATCGTAGTTTTAAATGTTAAAGACAAATCTTCTTTCACGGACTACATGATCATTTGCAGTGGCGCAACTGAGCGTCAGACCCAGGCTGTTTGTGCAGCGGTCCAGCAATATCTGAAAAAAGAGGATATCCTGCCACTGGGAGTAGAGGGAGAAGCACATGGGCAGTGGATACTTCTTGATTATGACGATGTAGTTATTTCTATTTTTCTGGAGTCACTGCGATCTTTTTATGATATTGAAAACCTGTGGGACGCACCCCGCATGGACATTGACGAAAACACCACGGAAATAAAACGCCTGAAAAAAGGGATGTAGTGAGCTTAAGAGAGCTTTTAAATGACGTCAGCGACATTATTTTTCCGCCCCAATGCCTGGCCTGTGCGGAAATTATCAACGGGCTTGCAAAACAAGTTTTTTGTTGCGGCTGTCAGGATAAAATAAACTTCATCACAAATAATTTTTGCCCGATTTGCGGAATTCCATTTTTGGTGAGCCCCGCCGGAAGCCACATTTGCGGCAATTGCCTGGAAAATAGGCCTAATTTTCTCCAGGCCCGTGCTGTGGCCAGTTTCGACGCAGTTATTATGGATGCGATCCATAAATTTAAATACGGCCGCAGCATATCCACTGGTAGTTCCCTGGGTTCATTCATGGCCGGCTTTTCTTTCCCGGATTTTGATTTTTCCATGTATTCTCTATTAATTCCGGTACCTTTACATATTAAAAGGCTCAGAGACCGCGGATTTAACCAGTCTCTTCTTCTGGCCAAAGAAATGGGGAAAAAGCATAATCTTCCCATAAATTTTTCCTTGCTAAAAAGGAGTAAATTTACTTTAACTCAAACTGGCCTGAATAAAGCCGAAAGAGAAAAAAACGTAAAAGAGGCTTTTGTAATTACGGACAAGAAAACAGTTGCCGGCGAAAGTATTATTCTGATTGATGATGTTTATACGACAGGGGCAACGATCAATGAATGCGCCAAAGTATTGCTTAAAGCCGGAGCACAAAAGGTGGCTGTTTTAACATTGTCTCGCGTAACCGAGAAACACGCATAAGGATTTATTATGAATAAAATTCTGAACAGAAAAACGCTTCAAGAAAAACTCGCTGCGTTGCGTCAGGAGAATAAAAAAATAGCCTTTACTAACGGTTGTTTTGATATTTTGCATGTAGGCCATGTACGCTACCTTAGGGCCGCGAAAAGAACTGCGGACGTTTTAGTACTGGCCCTCAACAGTGATTCATCGGTACAGTCAATCAAAGGAGAACAAAGGCCACTGGTGCCGGAAGAAGAAAGGGCGGAGATTATGGCTGCTCTGGAATTCATCGATTTTGTTACCATATTCCCGGAGCTTACACCAAAAGAACTAATTAATTATTTAAAACCGGATATTATTATTAAAGGTGGCGACTGGCCGGAAGATAAGGTTATAGGCGGGGATGATGTTAAAAAATGGGGAGGCCGCGTAATTCTAATCCCGTTTGTGGAAGGCAAATCAACAACAAATATTGTGGAAAAGATAAAAAAAGTATATTGTTCCAACGAATAAAGCAATTGGTACATTTTCAGCGGTAAATTTTTTCCTTTACAAAAAAATATCCATTATGTAATACAGGCAACAATAAAGCTATTTTCATGGGGGAATGGTGCCATTGGAAAAACAAACTACTTTGAAACCGGAAAAACTGGATGTATTTCGAGCAATGCTCATCCAGAAAATCAATGAGTTGCTGAGTGAGGCGGGTAAAACCGTTTCGGAAATGACCAACGGCAAAGAGAATTTTCCCGATCCCAACGACAGGGCATCGCTGGAATCTGACCGTAACTTTGAATTGCGCATCCGTGACCGGGAACGCAAACTTATTATGAAAATGCAGGAAGCGATCAAAAGAATTGATGATGGAGTTTATGGTATCTGCGAAGATTGCGGCGGGCCGATTTCCGAAAAAAGATTAATGGCCAGACCGGTTACCACTGAATGTATCGACTGCAAAACCAAGCAGGAAAAAATGGAAAAGCTCAAAGGTGAATAAATTTATAACTCAACCATATACTTTAAAAAACGCTCCGGTTATGGGGCGTTTTTTGTTAGAGGGATAATTAGGCTGAAGACTCAAAGACCGGCAGGAAACCCCGGCGAATGCTTGGGTATGCCGGTGAAGACTGAACGCTTTTAGCAACGAAATAGCCTTCGAATCGTTAAGGGAACTGCATTATCAACTCGATTTATCCAAGCGTTTAGGATTCTAAGGTGATCAAAATTCGCGCCCGGTTGAAACAAAAATTATAGAAACGGAGAAGATATTGAATGGCTTGATTCGGGCCTTGCGCGATGCCTGATATACTTATCCTTCAGCCTTCACCGGCATGCGCCGGTCTTCGAGCCTAAATACCTATGCCTATGTTCATAAACGTAGCTTTAAATATTCCCGCCGACAAGCTCTTCACTTATGAAGTCCCTATTAATTTGCAAGAACAGATTGCCGTCGGCAAACGTGTATTTGTTCCTTTTGGCCGGAGAAAACGTACCGGCTTTATCGTCGAAATAAATAATTCCTGTAGTCTGGAAAAAGTAAAATCTATCGGCGAAATCCTGGATGAAGAACCGCTTTTCGGTGAACAGGACCTCCGCTTTTATTCCTGGCTCGCTAATTATTTTATGTATCCGCTGGGCAAAGCCCTGGCTGAAATTATCCCTGCCGGCTCGGAAAAGAAAGACTTTCTCTGGATCACACCCCTGCCCTGGAAAATTGACATTCCCCTTCCTCCGGCGCAAAACAAACTTCTCGAATTATTGCAACAATATCCGCAGGGAATTGCTCTGGCCACACTTACCAAAATAAGCGGGCTGAAAAATATTTCACCTGTGATATGCAGCCTGCATTTAGCCGGACTTCTGCAAATTGATGAAAAGCAAAACAAACAACTGGCCCCACAAAGGGAAAAATTTGCGACACTCATCAATAGCAAAATTGCCGAAGCGAAACTGACGAGAAAACAAGAAGAGCTCATTGCCTTTATGCAGGAAAAAGGGAACATGTCTCTTCCTGATTTGATTTTGCAGTCCGGCACCTCTAGTGCAATCATTAAAAGACTTCAGGAGAAAAGAATCATTGAGATCTCCGCAATCGAAAAAATACGCACGGCTGTTATGGAATCTTTTACTTCCGAAAACGCAGTAAAATTTACTTTAAATTCTCAGCAGCAAAAGGCGTTTCTGGAGATTTCTGCTCAGTTGGAAAAAGATATTTTTACACCCATATTACTGCATGGAGTAACCGGCAGCGGGAAAACCGAAGTCTATTTAAATGCCATTGCCCGAGCGCTGGAAAATAACGGCAGTGCGATTTATCTGGTTCCGGAAATAGCCTTAACCCCGCAGCTAATTTCACGCATTTCAGGGCGTTTTGACCCCGAGCAGATTGCCATCATGCATAGCGGCATTGCCGGAACTATCCGCTATGACCAGTGGCGGCAAATCAAGCGCGGCCAGATTCAATTGGTAATCGGCGCCCGTTCCGCCCTTTTTGCACCGCTGCCTAATCTAAAGCTGATTATAGTTGATGAAGAACACGATGCTTCCTACAAGCAGGACGACCGGCTTTGTTACCACGGGCGGGACCTGGCAGTTGTAAAAGCAAAATTCAATCAGGCTGTCGTAGTGCTGGGATCGGCCACGCCTGGTATCCGCTCATACTACAATGCCCTCAATAAAAAATATTCCCATCTGGAAATCTCCAAACGTGTGGGGGATAAACCGCTGCCCGAAATTGAAATTATCGATATGAAAGCACAGTTGGAAGCGCAAGGCAAAGCTCCGATTCTTTCGGATGCGTTAATTGCCGCAATCGAAATGACACTCACGAGAAAAGAACAGGTTTTACTTTTTCTCAACAAGCGCGGTTTTGACACATTTCTGGTTTGTGCTGATTGCGGTTATAATTTTCGCTGCCCCAATTGTGCCGTATCTCTGAAGAACCATGCTGCCGAAGGTGTTATCAAATGCCATTATTGCAACTATACACAGAAAGCTCTACCGGTCTGCCCCAAATGTCGCGGCAGCCGTATTTTGAACTACGGTGTCGGCACGCAAAAACTGGAGGCGGAAATAACTAAGCTTTTTCCTGATTCCCGCATTTGCCGGATGGATTCGGATACTACAAAAACCAAAGGAGCACAGGAAAAAATACTACAGAAACTCTGGCAGCGGGAAATTGACATTCTGGTGGGTACGCAGATGATTACCAAAGGACACGATTTCCCTTTCATAACTCTGGTCGGTGTTATCTCGGCCGATACATCTTTGAATATGCCTGATTTCCGTGCCGGGGAAAGAACTTTTCAGCAGCTAACCCAGGTAGCCGGACGCGGCGGACGAGGAGCTACACCCGGCAGAGTTATCATTCAAACTTTTAATCCGCAGCACTACGCATTAAAGCATGTCCAAAATCACGATTATAAATCTTTTTATGCAGAAGAAATCGCTTTCCGGAAAGATTTGCAATATCCTCCCTTCGGCCGGATTATTAATCTGCGAATGTCTGCAACAAAGAAGGAAACTCTTTTAGATCAGGCGAAACTGCTGGGAAAGATGGCAAAAAAACTGAGTGCGCAATACGGAAATAAAGTAGAAATAATGGGTCCTACGGAATCGCCCCTGGCGAAAATTCAAGGCCGTTATCGCTTCCAAATGCTACTCAAAAGCGAAAACGTCAATGCTCTGCATCAACTGGCACGGGAACTTCTGCACAAAATGGAAAAAAGCACAGTTAGGGTTACGATAGACGTTGATCCGGAAAATTTCATGTGAATCCACTTTCAAATCAAAGCGCTCTCTGCGTTGGCAGCGTCATCGGCTCCTCGACGTATGGTACTATACGCCTGCGTCGCCTCTTCCTTGCCGCCTTGATATCATCTTTGATTTGAAAGCGGAATAATTTCAATTAGGTGTTGTGTCCCCGGAAAAACCCATTAGGCGATATGGACCTGTAATCTTTTCCCCAACGCATTGGCAACCCGCTCCAGAGTGGAAAGTTTAATGTCTTCGGCGTGATTTTCTATTCGGGAAATAGCAGTTTTCTTTGTTTTAAGGCGTGTTGCCAGTTCTTCCTGTGTCAGTCCTGCCGATTCTCTGGCCTGGCGTAAAATTACTCCAATCTTAAACTGTTCGTAACCTTCATCAAATCCCTCGGCGAATTTCTTGTCCTTCTTTTTTCTGGTATCTATATATTTTTTTAAATCGCTCATATCTTTTTCCTCCGGCTTAAAAAATCCTTCCTGTAAATTTCTGCTCGATCAATTTCCTGCCTTGGTGTTTTCTGAGTTTTCTTTATCAAGCCATGCGTTAATATGACCACTGCATTTGTGTCAAAGAAGCAGAATATCCGATATATGTTAGAACCATATTGCACCCGGCATTCCCAGATCCCGTCTGTGCCTGTCAGTTTCTTAAAATATGTGGATGGCAGTTTTTCCAAATCCTCCAGAAGTCTAAGCGTCCACAATATTTTCTGAGCAACCTTACCGGATAAAGAATCAATAAATTCCTGGACAGGACACTTTCCGTCCGCAGTCTTGTAAAAATTTACCGTTCGGTTCATGTCTGAAGGTTAACCCGCAAGTTAACCTTTGTCAAGAGGATTTATAGTTACAGAAGTACGCTGTCTAAATGGAAAATACATCTTTTCAGTAAATAACTGGTATGGTGTCCCCGGAAAAATCTACTATCGGTTATAAGCAATGTGCCGGATTGGTTTGTTAGCTGTTCACTTTAAGCGTGACCGCAAAGCAAAGAAATAAGACAAGTCCAATTAAGAAAAAGACAATCGCAACCCAAAAAGTTACATCAAGAATTTTTTCAATTTTCGTAGCTGAAAGCCATGTCTTTTGACCCCAAGCATGCTTAATCCATTTTGCAGATACGTAGTAGAAAACTGTACCAGAAAAAATTGATAAAAACAGAAGAAACCAAGAACATACAATTATTCCATCCAAGTAGTTGAGCAGTGGTTCCTCCTGCGGGATCGAAAGAATGTTTCTAAGAAACAGAACAGGAAGAACTAGTGATGCTGTGGCCAGCCCAATGATGGTACTAATAACTTTTTGATACCTATCGTTTATTTCTATCTTCCACTGATCTTTCGCTTTCTCTCTATGAGCTTCGGTATTCATCTTTTCCTCACCACCATGAACCAACTGCCCTTTTTTAATCACTGGCAGAGTCCCTTATTTTTAGCATATTCTAACACTTTGCAGTCCCCCAATGCACACGCTTTCTGCGCATCACGGCAGCCAAAATTCGTGTTATTCTGAAGAAGATAAGCAAGCCCCCGGTTGTTGTAGGCACGGTCAAAATCAGGCATCAGGCGGATGGCTTCGGTGTAATCTTCGATGGCACGTTGATACTGACCAAGTTCAAAGTAAGCAATCCCCCGTGCTAAATATTCAAAATGCATATTTCCATCACTCGCAAGACGTCCGAGACGAAGAGCCTCGTTAAGGTCTCCAATACAAAGTTGATACTGGCCAAGCTCACAGTAAAGAGTCGCCCGAATTGAATAGTAGAAATATTTCGGCTTCAGCCGGATGGCCTGACTATAGTCATCAAGTGCATTCTGTATCTGTCCGAGTCCAACGTACGCCCCCCCGCGTGCTTCGAAGCCAGCTGCATCATCGGGCTGTAGGATGATGGCTTTATTGTAATCCTTGATGGCAAGCGGAGGTTTGCCAAGTGATTCGTAAGCATTTCCCCGTTTAATGTAGGCCAAAGCATAATCAGGTTGCAGTTTAATAGCATTGTTTGAATATTCTATAGCCTTTATTGGATCGACACATATTGTAGAAGCAAAGCATACTTCGACTTCGGTTGCTTTCTTAACCCAAGCCACTGCCGTCAATCCTTGAGATGCTTTCTGAAATTCCTTTTTTAACTTCCGAGTGCTTTGCTTTTTTGCTGAAAGTTCACTGTTTTCCTCTTCGAGCTGCGCAACCTTCTGGAGGAGTTCCTTTTCTCTTTTCTGGATATTTTTAAGCTGCGTCAGGTGGGTTTTGTCCTGCAAAAGCTTTTTCACCCTTTTTTCCAAGACAGAAGTGTCCACAACTACATTGACAACGATCTCCATACCAAAGGCATCTTCCGTATGATAATTCTTCTGGGAAACAACTTCCGCCTTGAGAACACCGGCTGTTAAAGCAAGAATTTCATCCTTTTCCACTTTGGAGTTTTGGACAACGGTAAGGCTTTCAATATATGTCCCTGCTTTTTCCAGAGCTTCCCTTTTGGCTAAGGCTACGCCGGAAATCCGGGCGTCATCAGGTGACTGGCCGCCTCCGAAGGTCTGCTTTACTGTATGGGTAACTGTTAGAATTTCGCCCATCGCGGAAACTGGAAGGAGCAGCAAAATAGTCAAAAAGACAGCAAGGATATTTTTCATTAAAAGCCCTCCTACTGGGCAAAATCATTCTTATTACTTCTTAGATTGTTACAGTTTCCCCTTCTCGTCTGGCAACTTCAATGATGGTACTGGTATCATCCTCAAACCACTGACGTTCACCGCAGGCAATAGGTTCAATACGATTATCTGTTCGGGCCGCAAGCCGCCACATCATATTAATATCGTCACGGCTGCGCCGATCATTAAAGCTGGGGGAAACAACAAGCAGATCAATATCACTCCATACATCAGATTTGCCGGTAAGCTGCGAGCCGAAGATGACACCGAACTTTACAGAGATTCCCTGATCCTGCAAAGCGCGAAGATATTTCCGGACACCATTTACAACTGATTTATTAACCATTGATAAACCTTTTCTGCTCTGATGATGTAATTTGACGCTTCTTCTTTCGTTGGTGGCGTTGCCAAAGATTCCGGATATCGACCCTCGATGTGAAAAGCATTCGTTTCAGCTAAAATATCTATATGCTCTGGTTCAAGTGTTATCCCCGTCATTTCGGATAGCCGGGATAGATTGTGAAGTCTTGGTGCAAGGTCTTTTGAATGTTTGCATATCAGAGCCTTGAGGGTTTTCTCCAAAGTCAGGTGTGCAAAGAAAAGACCGTGCCTTATACGACCGCTATCCACAAGTTGGCGGGCAACCGCCCAATCTTCTTTTGCGCTTTCCCGCCAGAACACAATTTGTTTGGCAATATCAACCATTGGATATGACCTTTCTTCTCTGAAAAAAACTGCCCTTCGCTTGTTCAATCTTGCAGATTGAACTATACATTAATTGTAACTGTTGTCCCATTTGTTTTTTAGGAACTAAAAACAAATACTTCACTAACTGCCTGCATTTTCGGCAATTTAATTTTTTCTTCTAATAAACCTTCCAGATGTAATTGCATGGCTTCATATATATTTTTTTCGGTCTCGCTTTTTGTACGGCCAGTAGCAATGCATCCGGGTAGATCGGGAACGTAGGCGCTATAACCGGTTTTCGTTTTTTCAAATACTACTAAATATTTTCTCATATTTTTCACCACTTATTTTTGATCTGCGCTTGCTTTAAAACACTATCTAATGTTCCTTGTGCAACATCATCCGACATTTTGTGGCAAGCTATTGTTACCAAGCCTTTTTTTACTGAATTTTGTATTGTTTATGGCTGCCTCTTTGGCGAACTTCAAACCATCCATCTTTAGTAATGATATTGATTATCTCTCTTGCTTTCATGTCATTATTCTACAATCATAATGTTTTTAATTCAATCCGTTTTCTTCATGCACAATAGAAATACACATGGCATAGAATTGAACTGCAATTTGGATAGTTGGTGATTAAATGGTTTCTTTCCCCGCCCCCTGTCATTCCGTCAAAGGACTGAATCCAGAAAACAAGCCAATAGGCATGGCACGAATCTGGAACAGGCACATTAGTGCCTGAAGTTCAGCATAAAAGTGAGCTGTCGCTAATTCCCTTGCTATTTGCACATTATGTTTTCTCGGCTAAGC
>CAZYIE010000038.1:0-22667 GCA_964646755.1 uncultured Smithella sp. | reverse complement strand
GACACTTTCGAAATTATAATGGGATTGTTATTATATTTATCCAGAATATTGGAAGCTTCTTCTTTCGTTACATATCTTGCATTCCCGTCTTCCACCATGGCAGCGGCCAGTTCATCCAAAAATACACTTCAATTCTTAGGCCTCGCACGCCCCGCCTTTGAACGTTTTTGAACAGCCCCAAAATATATTAATGCTAATGTTACAATAAAGGCGTTTCACGAAAGAAATAAATACAAGTAATAGGAAGATTACCATGTAAATTTTACTGAGAGAAGATCATATGGGTTTAACGGCCCCTAAAATCCCATTGACACACGATATCGTTCTTTGTATACTCGCGCAAAGAAGCAATATCTTCTAAATTATTATAATTGTTGGTCAATATTAGAAACACATAGTTAAATATTATTAATCTCGCTAGCCTGCTGAGAACGTCACACTAACTATTTTCGGCACTTTGTTTTGCTTAACCAAAGGAGTTATTGTTAAAAATTAAATCCACCTGAATCAAAGGGAGACATGGCTATGAATAAAGATATCTCCATTATGATCGTCGATGATAATGAACCCATTAGGCTTGTCATCAGAACTATGCTGAAAAATGAAGGCTATAAACATTTCGATGAGGCAAAAGACGGTGTCTCGGCCTTTAGGATTCTAAAAAGTAAAAAAATCGATCTCATCATCTCCGACTGGAATATGCGGGAAATTACTGGGATTGAACTTTTGCTGAAGGTCCGGGCTGATGAGGAAATAGCGCAAACACCTTTTATCATGGTATCAGTGGAAGGTCGAGATGTCAGCATGGATCGGGCATTTAAAAGCGGAGCCAATGATTTTGTTTCCAAACCCTTTACACGCAATGAGCTGATTGCCAGCGTTAAACGGGTCATGGGGCAAACAACCTAAATATCATTTCAGGAGCACATGGATCATGAATGTCGATGTCATTAACGCCTTTTCGGAAAGTTCAATTCATGTCTTAAAAATCATGGCTTTTATGGATGCAACTGCTGGAAAGCCCTTTTTAAAAAAGGACAAGTTGGCCTTTGGCGACGTTTCCGGAATCATCATCTTTTCTGGTTCTATGACGGGGTCGTTGGCTCTGAGTTTTTCCGAGACTTGTATCCTCAAGATCGTGTCCAACATGCTGGGAGAAGAGATTGACAGTATCAACCACATGGTTCAGGATACCGCTGCCGAGCTAACAAATATAATTTCCGGCGATGCCAGAAAGAGGATGCAAAACAAAGGCCTAACGGTAACCGCCGACATCCCTTCCGTAGTATCCGGTAAAGGCCATGAAATCAAACATGCCCTGGATGGTCCAAGTATCATCATTCCATTTAATACGGCCTTTGGATCATTTGCAGTGGATGTCAATATTAAGCAAAAAAAATAGCATCGAAACGCAGTAAACATTGTCAAAATGTTTATCTGATTCCGACACACAATATAAATAGCGACAATATAAATTGCCTTGACAATGTTTTCTCTATCCCTTAACATGCCGCGAATTTATAAGGTTAAAGACATTTGCTATGTATTCGAAAAAAATAGTAATTCGTTACACACCGGATATTGTTCAACAGCCGATAATTTATCAGCTCGTTAAACAATATGATTTGGTTTTCAATATCCTTAAAGCAAGGATATTTCCACGCCGCGAAGGTGTTATTGTTCTGGAGCTCAGTGGACTTAAAGAAAATTTCGACCGTGGCATCCAGTTTTTAAAAGAAATGGGACTCAAAGTTGAGCCTCTATCGAAAAGTGTTAGTCAAAACATCGACAAGTGCGTTCACTGCGGTGCCTGTACGGCATTTTGTCCGACCGGAGCTTTATCATTCGAAAAACAAACCCAAAAAGTTCTATTTGATCCTGAAAAATGCAACGGCTGCGAGCTTTGCGTGTCCGCCTGTCCCGTCCGTGCCATGGAAATTAATTTGCTTTAATTATAAATATCAAAAAGTTGCGCATTGTTCAAAAAGATCAATTTTCAGCTTTATCTTCTGAACTTCTTTTAAAAAATTTATTGACATCTTCCGGCACTTTTTTGGTTTTGTCGATCAGTTCCTTAGAATCTTTATAAAAGCTTTTGCCCTTCTCCACACCGGACTTCACTGTAGTGATTGATCTTTTGACATCTTCGGACATTTTATGAGGATTATTGAAATAGTAATAACCGGCACCGGCAAGTACTATCAGAAGCAGGACCAGCGACAGTTTGAGGAATTGTTTGAAAATAAAATAGGCAACAACGATCAGAACAAAGACGATCATAATTTTAAAAACAGTCGGGTTTGCTGTTAAATATCCAGCTATCGCATCCATAATAATTAACTCCCTTCTCTGTTGTCTTTGCTAATTTATCTCAAATTTTCTTTAAAAGCCATATTTTGTTTAACTTGACAAACATTAATCCACCTACTAGATTCGCGGCAAAATAATCATTGAGAATTAAATTGAACAGAACATTCAACGAATTGCAGTCTTTATCAACAAAACCTGATCTACCTTCAGCACCTCCCATTAAAGTTGGAATTGCAACTTTAGGCTGCAAGGTAAACCGCTACGAATCAGCGGCACTGGAAGAAAACCTGCTAAAGAATAATTTTTTATTGGTTCCCTTCACTGCTGTGGCTGATTTTTATATTATTAATACCTGCACAGTTACAGCATTTTCCGATTGGCAATCCCGCCAGCTAATCCGCCGTGCTCACAAGACTAACCCGCAGGCAAAAATTCTGGTTACCGGATGTTATGCTCAGGTTGCTCCCCAGGACATCGCAGCGCAAGATGGAGTAACTATGGTCGTAGGCAACGATCGCAAAGATCAGATAGCCTCTCTGCTGCAAAACGAGACAGATCAATCCTCACACGTTTTTACCAACAACATATTCCGGCAGCAAAAATTTTGTAACATGCCGATTGCCGCCTTTGGTGACCGGACGCGGGCATTTTTGAAAATTCAGGATGGATGCAATTCCTTTTGCAGCTATTGTATTGTCCCCTTTGCCCGCGGTAATAGTCGCTCTCTGGCGCCGCAGGAAGTCTTCGCCGCCCTGAATAAGTTAACTCAAAAAGGCTATAAAGAAATAGTTCTTACAGGAATCCACCTGGGTATTTACGGACACGACCTTGAACCAGCCACTAATATCTCTCATATTTTGCAGCAGATTGGCAACCGGCAAGATGATACAAGAATACGCCTCAGTTCTATTGAACCGCGAGAAGTGACCCCTGATTTGCTGAATATTTTCAAAAACACGGACCTGCTTTGCCCGCATTTGCACATTCCGTTGCAAAGCGGCGATGACAAGATTCTGCTGTTAATGAAAAGGAATTATGACACACATTTCTACCGGAGTCTTATTGACAATATTTATTCCACAATCAGCGATATTGCTATTGGCGTGGATGTCATGGCAGGATTCCCCTCCGAAAGCGAAAAACAATTTGAAAACACTTTAAAGTTGCTGGATAATTTACCGGTTGCTTACCTTCATGTTTTTCCCTATTCCCCGAGACCGGGAACAGCAGCAGAAAAACTTCAGACCCGGATACCCCAGGCTGTAAAAAACGAACGGGCATCTATTTTGCGAAATTTAAGTGCACAAAAACGGGAAAAATTTGCATTGCGTTTTTTAGGAAAACCGCTCAAGGTACTCGTGGAAAGCACAAAAGACAAAAAGACGGGGCTGCTTAAAGGGTTTTCACAAAACTATTTACCATTTTTGCTGGATGGAAATTATTCTTCTTCAGTCAACAAAATCGTAACGATAAAGGCGGAAAAATATCTAAATGGGAAGCTTTATGGCCAAATCATTGCCGAATAAAAAGAGGATAGAGGCGCTAAATGGATTAGGAAAAAGACTCTCCTATAGCTTCCGCAATATAGCTTTACTGGAGACTGCCCTCACCCACCGCTCTTATGTTAATGAAAATCCGCAACTAGCCCTTGCCGATAATGAAAGATTTGAATTTCTGGGTGATGCCGTTCTGGGTGTTTGCGTAAGCGACATCCTGATTAAAAAATATGCTGATTTTTCTGAAGGTACTCTTTCCAAAATCCGTGCGGCAATTGTCAACGAAAAACCATTGGCCGCAATGGCACACACGCTGGAAATCGGTGGTTACCTGTTGTTGGGGAAAGGAGAAGAAATCTCCGGTGGCCGCTCTAAAGATTCTCTCTTGGCCAATGCTTTTGAAGCCGTGATTGCCGCAATATATCTCGATTCCGGTTTTACGAAAACAAAATCAATTTTAAAAAAATTAATGGCGCCACTTCTGAATGATGACAGTTTGCATTCTCAGTATTTTGACTACAAAACAGCCCTGCAGGAGTATTGCCAAAAGATATATAAGACTGCACCAGTATATAGGATTGTTGATTCCTGCGGCCCCGACCATGCAAAAACATTCGACGTGGAAGTTACTATTGCCGGAAAAGTAATCCAGACAGGCAGCGGCAAAAGCAAAAAAGAAGCCGAAAAGCAGGCGGCACAAAAAGCATTTCAAGAACTGCACGATGAAAATGAACCATAATTCAGCAGAAACTGTCGCCAATCCTTTGATTATTCCGATATTCATCATGAACAGCGGCTGTCCGCATCGCTGCATTTTTTGCAACCAGAAAATTACAGCCGGAAATTATCCGCAGAAAATTAATAGAGAATATTTTGAAAGTGAAGTTAATTCTTATCTCGGCTGGAACAAGGACAAATTCCGCCTCGTCGAAATTGCCTTTTACGGCGGTAGTTTTACGGGAATTGATAAGATTTATCAGGAGAATCTTCTTTCCTGGGCTCAATCATTCATTAAGGCAGGGCTTGTTCACTCCATCAGAGTATCGACAAGACCGGATTACATTGATACCGGCATTCTGGCTTTCCTGAAAAAGCATAATGTCACAACTGTGGAAATAGGTGCGCAGTCTTTTATTGACGATGTTCTCCACTTTGCGCAAAGAGGCCATAATGCTGCCGACACCATGAAGGCAATTCGTCTCTTAAAAAAAGATAATTTTCAAACAAGCATTCATTTAATGGCCGGCCTGCCTAAAGACACGAAAGATGGCTTTGTCTATAGTCTCGAAAAAACAATTGAACTAAAACCGGATATGGTCCGTATTCATCCTGTTGTCGTTTTTCGCGGCACCGCTTTGGCCGCAGAATTCACAGAGGGGAATTATCAACCGTTGCCATTAGCAGAAGCAATAAGTTTTTGCGCCCTTGCCCGGGAAAAACTGTCTGACAAGGGAATCCGTGTTATTAGAACCGGTCTGCACTTAACAAAAGAGATGGAAAATGATGACGCCGTGCTCGCCGGCCCATTGCATCCGGCATTTGGCAGCCTCGTTCTGGCGGAAATTTATTATGATAAGACAAAAAAACTTCTGGAGCAACTTCCCGGAGAGACCAAAGAGATTAACTTTAAATTGCACAATTCGGATGTTTCCAGTTTCCGAGGTTCGGAAAGTAATAACATTGCTGCAATAAAAAAGCTTTACCCGCAGGCAGTAATTAATGTAATAACATCCTCAGAACAAAAGCGTGGTTTAATTTCGGTTACTACTGATCAGGGACGCATATTAACTACCGCGATTTCTGGAATCACTTAAAGAAAAACAGCTATAACAGGCAGGAGATAAATACGTGTTCAAATCCGGATTCATTGGCATAATTGGCCGTCCGAATGTAGGAAAATCTACATTATTCAACGCTATTATCGGTGAAAAAATTTCCATAATCGCCGACAAACCGCAAACGACGAGAAATAAAATAACCGGTATTAAGAATTTACCCGATGCTCAACTTATATTTCTGGACACTCCGGGAATTCATAAAGCAAAAACCCCTTTGAATCGCGCCATGGTGCGGACAGCACGGGAGTCATTTAATGATGCCGATATACTGCTGATGCTGGTCGAAGCCGCATCCGGTGTTCATTCTCAGGATATTTCCCTGATTGAAGCACTCTCTGAGATTCATATCCCTGTTTTTCTGGCAATCAATAAAATTGATCTTATCGAAAAAAATCTTCTTTTGCCGCTGATTGATAAATTCCGCACGCTTTATAACTATTCGGAAATTTTCCCTGTTTCCGCAGTAAAAGGCAACGGGCTCGATGAATTACTCCAGACGATTAAAAACAATCTTCCGGAAGGACCGCAATATTTTGCCGAAGACACTTTTACTGATGCCTCCGAAAGATTTATTGCCGCTGAATTTATTCGGGAAAAAATAATGCTGCTCACATCGCAAGAAGTGCCTTACGCTACTGCTGTGGAAATTGACACTTTCAAAGAAGATGAAGAAAAAAACTTAATTCGCATCAGCGCTACAATAACTGTAGAAAAAGATTCACAAAAAGCAATCATGATCGGTAAAAAAGGATCCATGTTAAAGAATATCGGCACCCAGGCCAGGCTGGAAATGGAAAATCTCTTTGACTCCAAAGTATTTTTGGAACTTTTTGTCCGGGTAAAAAAAGATTGGACCAGCTCGGAAAAAATGCTGCAGGAATTTGGTTTATCAAAAAATTAAGCCGTTCATTAACAATAACCGGCATAAGGGGCCATAACGAAATGGTCTTGCCATAACCTGAAGGTCACAAGACCCTTTAGCGGTGGTTATTTCGTAACGGCCCCTAATCAAGGAAGAAGATGCAGATAAAACCCGTCATAGCAATCGTCGGCCGGCCCAATGTGGGCAAGTCGACTCTATTTAACAGGATTTCCGGAAAGCAAAAGGCAATTGTCATTGATGAGCCTGGAGCCACCCGCGACCGCAATTATATGGATTGCGTCTGGCGGGACAAGACTTTCACGCTTATTGATACCGGAGGATTTGAACCGGCCTCTGAAGAAAGAATTCTCGTCCAAATGCGCGAACAAAGCAATCTGGCGATTGAAGAAGCGGACGTTATTATTTTTTTGATGGACGGGAAAGAGGGACTCACGCCGTCGGACATGGAAATTGCCAAGCAACTGCGCGGTAAAGCCAAGAATGTTTTTTATGTCGCCAACAAAGTTGACGGCGACCGGCATACTGATTTGCTCAATGAATTTTATCGGCTCGGCATCGATGAATTTTATCCGATTTCCGCCCAGCACGGTTTGGGTATGGACGAGCTTATGGCCGTCGTTACCGGGGATTTTGCTGAGGCAAGAGAAATAGAGCACGACGAAGATGAACAAATAAAAGTTGCCATAGTCGGCAAACCAAACGTCGGCAAATCATCACTCGTCAACCGTATCCTGGGCAAGGAAAGAAGCATCGCTAATCCGACTCCCGGAACAACGCGTGATGCCATAGATATGCCCGTCAAAGTTCGCGGTAAAAATTATCTACTGATCGATACCGCGGGAATACGCAAGAAAAACAAAATCAGCCTGACGCTGGAAAAGTACAGCGTTGTTCAGGCTCTCAAATCCATCAACCGCTGTGATATCGCGCTGGTCTTAATTGACGCTGAAGAGGGCATAACCGATCAGGACACCAAGATTGCCGGACTCGCCTATGAGCGAGGCAAGGCCTGTATCATCGTCGTCAACAAATGGGACAAAATCGAAAAGGACAACGACACAGTTGGAAAATTTGTTGAGGATATTAAAGACAAGCTGAAGTTTATGGACTTCTCACCGATAATTTTCATTTCCGCAGTAACAGGGCAGCGGGCGCCAAAAATATTTGACATAATTGACGAGGTTTATCTGCAATACACAAAAAGAGTAGCGACAGCACCGTTGAATTCTCTGGTGGAAAAAGCCTTACAACGCAATCCTCTCGCCCGTTTTCAAGGCCGGGAACAGCACATTTCTTATGCAACGCAAATAAGCGTCAAGCCGCCCACTTTTGTTTTCTTTGTCAGCAATGTCAAGGGCATTCACTTTTCCTATGAGCGTTATCTGCTTAACCAAATCCGCGAAAACTTCGGTTTTGAACAAGTGCCCCTAAAAATTGTCTTTCGGAAAAAAAGATGATTTCCCCCCTGCAATATGACCTCGCAGGTAATGAAGTTGGAATCTTGGAGGTTTCATGAAAAAAAGTTCAGGCAGCGGCAGTATTGAAGTGGTCTTATTTGATTTTGGCGGCGTAATTGCTGAAGAAGGATTTCGCAACGGTCTGAATGCTATTGCCGGAGCAAACGGACTTGATCCGGAAGAGTTTCTAGAAGCGGCTTCCGATGCTATTTATTCTTCCGGTTATCTTACAGGAAAAGCAGCGGAAAAAGAATTCTGGGAAGAATTAAAGGAGAAAACAGGCATTAAAGGAGATGATGCCGATCTCCGGGCGGAAATTTTATCCCGATTCTTATTGAGAAACTGGATGATTGATCTGGCAAAGAAGCTGAAACAGGAAAATATTGGCGTCGGCATTCTTAGTGACCAGACTGACTGGCTTAATATGTTGGACCAAAAATTCGGTTTTTTCCGCTGGTTCGATTATGTTTTCAACAGCTATCATCTTGGAAAGGGCAAGCGGGATAGCAGTATCTTTGACGAAATTGCCCGGGCATTGAAAACCGAAGCAGACCGAATTCTATTTATTGACGACAATCAAGGAAACATTGACCGGGCAAGACAGAAAGGCTGGAAGGTTATTTTGTATGTTGATCGGGAATCCTTCGCCAAGGAATTTGAAAAAAACGTTCCTCAATGAAGTTCCCGTAATGCCCAACTAAATGAGCTGAATCTGATGGTGAATCATTCATCATATCTCTTTTTTAAACCATTTCGCCAGATAGTCGGCTATTAATTCTTTTTCCGGGCCGTCGGTCGAACAATGCGGACTGTTCTCCAGCACTAATGTTTTCTTCACCGGCGACGTAATTCGATTGAATATATAATCCGCCGCCCGGACAGGAACTGATTCATCTTTCTTAGATACGATTATCATTGTATCGCAGGAGACGAGCGGCATCTTCTTCTTTGTGAGTTTCTGTAACTGCAGAAGTTCCGCGCCCATTGAAATATAATGCCATTGCCAGTATTCCCGGGCCAGGAATATTCTGTCCGGGTCCTGCGATTCATCCCTCCAGTCCCGCTTCCGCTTTTTTACAAAGTATTTCAAAAAAGGCGTAAGTTTAATTGTCCATTTCAGATTAATAATTGCCGGCGAAATCAAGGCCATTCTTTCAATATTAAACCGGGAAGCAAGAAGTAATGTTAATAATCCGCCCATGGAAAAACCGAGCAGGTGCACGGTGTCATATTCCGCCTTTAAATTAAAATAGCAGTCCACGGTATGCCTGAGCCAATCCGGGCAATCAGTTTCATGAAAGTCGGAAGCGTTGGTTCCATGGCCGGGGAGACGCGGTATCGAAACAGTAAACCCCTGCTGATTTAAGATTTCACCTACATAAAGCAGATCTTTAGGATATCCGTTATAACCATGAACGGCAAGAATCGCTGTGGAACCACCTTGAAGAAAATAGGGCAAAGCTGATTTACAGCTTTTTGTAACGGGGATGATTTTTGACAAATTCATTCTAGTCTCACTTTTTTATATCGTAATTAATGTGGCCCATAAAACAGATTATTTATAACAAATGTCAAGAACATTTCTCTCTCCTGTTTCTCTCCCCGAAAAACTGTGTACAGGCAAAATCACCAGAAAGTCGAATCTACCTTTTTCATTCGTCATTGATTGATAGAGTAAGTCCTCTTGAGATAATAAAAATAGTGGATTTATTGCCGCTTATGCCTTAATGAATTACCCAATATTACGGACGTTTTTGAATTATAAAATGGAGAGATAAAATCATGGATAAAAAGCTTACGTTCAGCAGAAGCAAGACATTTCTTCTCGGGTTCGGGTTCCTCGGAGTGTCAATGATCTGGGCTATGTATAATGCTTATCTGCCGGTCTTCCTCAGGGAAACTTTCCAGCTTCCTTTTTCTATTGTCGGAGCAATAATGACCATTGATAATGTTTTCGCCATACTTCTGCTACCCTTTCTCGGTGCTTTAAGCGACAGCACAAACACAAAAATCGGGAAAAGAAGGCCATATATACTGGTTGGCGCCCCCCTGGCCATGATATTCTTCATACTAATTCCGTTTGCCAACAAGACTCAAGCTCTCGGTCTCATGATGCTGACGGTCATATTCATGAATCTGGCCATGTCCATATACAGAACACCGGTGATAGCACTCATGCCGGACATAACGCCTTCTAAATACCGGAGCCATGCTAATGGAATTATCAACTTCATGGGAGGGGTGGGTGCGCTGCTGGTTTACTTTGGAGGGAAACCATTATACGATAAGAACATATCTTACCCGTTTGTCGCAGCAGGTATCTTTATGTTTATCGCCTGTATGCTTGTTGTTGTTTTTATTAAAGATGACAGCTACACCCAAAGCGAAGCCGGCCATGCCGAATCTATTTCCCTGAAAAAAACATTTTATGAACTGATGGACAATTTAAAGGATGTAGTTAAAGGGGAAAAAAGCCTCCTGGCTGTTCTCTGCGCAATATTCTTCTGGTTTGTCGGATTTAATGCCATTGAGACGTTTTTTACAAGCTATGCGAAATTCTATATGGGAATGAAAGAAAGCACTGGCGCAATGATACTTGGATTCTATTCACTTTTTTTTATAATAGCGGCGATACCCGCCGGGCTTATAGGCACGAAATACAGCAGGAATAAAACAATTCGGATCGGCTTGTTTTTACTTTTATTTTTGATGATAGTAGCGTCTTTTTTCAAAACATTCCTGCCGGTGGCTATTTTATTTTCCTTTGCGGGATGTGCCTGGGCTTTCATTAATGTCAATTCTCTGCCGATGGTGGTTGATATGACAACAGCAGAAAAGTTGGGTGGATACACAGGGCTTTATTATTTTTTCTCCCAGGCCGCAAACATCGTGGCTCCTCCTCTTTCCGGTTTAATAATTGATATTTCCACTGCCGGTGGCCAAAAGCCGGAGGGCTATCTTGCGCTCCTGTTTTTCTCAGCATTTTTCTTTCTTTTATCATTTATAATTATGCTCTTTGTTAAAAGAGGCGAGGCGCATGAATAAAGAAGTAAAAGTGCTGGGGCACAGGGGATACCGAGCCAAATATCCGGAAAACACCTTGCTTTCCTTCAGCAAAGCCTTTGCCGCCGGCGCAGACGGGATAGAATGCGACGTGCAGAAGTGCGGAGACGGCCACTACATTATTATTCATGATGATACAATTGACCGGATATCCGGTCAAAGCGGAAGTGTCGCTGATATGAAGCTGAACGTTCTGCAAGAGGTTGATATAGGCGGCCAAAGCATTCCGGAACTGGAAGAATTCCTCAATTTTCTTCCCCCCGATAAAATCATCAATATTGAATTAAAAGAGGAAACACTCACTACTGCCGACTGTTCTATAATATGTGATCTGCTGCTTAAGTATCTAGACAGGAAAAATCTGCTTGTTTCATCTTTCGATCATACCCTGCTTCCTTATTTTAAGGAACATCAGGTGACAATAGGGATGCTTCTCGGAGAAAAGCATCTCGGTCTCGGATTTCTTAATATCTCCCGGAATATATTAAAAATAAATCCAGAATACTTAAACCTTCCCATTGATATCTTTAAGCATATAAACAAATATCAGGTTTATTTAATGATCTCGCTTTTAAAAGCTTTTAAAAAGAAAATCGTTTTCTGGACAGTAAATACTGATCAACAATTTGCCCTGATTGCCGGTATTGCGGATATAATAATAACAGATGATGTTCCACAAATATTAAAAATGATGAAATAAAAAAGCTATGCAATGTAGGTTCTCTGCGAAAGAAGCTAAACAAATATTTAAATAGAACCGCCAATTTTATTTGCACTCCAAGAGCGCGTATGTTCTATTTGACAGCAGAATGAATATCCCGTAGATTTAGCCGCAGATAATCGAATCCGAACCGGACGCGTATATTTGCGGCAATCTAAGCGATGCGTAGGCTCTGCTAACCTTTTAGATTTCAGGGAATACGATGACGAACGAACAATCACTTACCTATGAGGAGCTCCAGCGGCGGCTTGCCGACGCCGAAGCAACGCTTCAGGCCCTGCGCAAAGGTCAGGTGGACACAATCGCGGGCGAACACGGAACGCTGGTAGTGCGTTTGGCCGAGTCCCAGGCGCGCGAAGAACATATCAAAAAGGTGTTGCTGGCCATCCGCAATGTCAACCAGCTCATCGTTTCCGAAGACGATCCCCTGCAACTGATCGAGCGGGCATGCGTGAACCTGACCGAAACGATGGGCTACTTGAACGCATGGATCGCCCTGCTGGACGAAGGGTCCAGGACGGCCACCGCGACAGCCTGCTCGGGATTTGGCGGCGGCTTCACGGCGCTCAGCTATCGCCTCGAAGCGGGCGCATACACTGACTGCATGAAGCGGGCGCTCGACCGCAATGGGATTGTCGTGGTAAAGGACCCCAAAGCCGAGTGTATGGACTGCCCCCTGTCAAGCGAATATGGCGGCCGCTCCGGATTGAGCCACAGCCTGCGCCATGGCGGCAAGACATATGGCATCCTTTCGGTGTCTGTCCCCGCTGCCTACGCTATCGACGAGGAAGAGCAGGCATTATTCGACGAACTGGCAGGCGACCTGGCCTTTGCGCTGCACAAGATCGAGGTTGCAAAACATTTGCGTAAGATCCGAGGAATGCTGTCACGCACCGAGCGCATCGCCAATATCGGCAGTTGGGAATGGGACATCGCCGATGACCTTGTACGTTGGTCTGAAGGACTCTTTCGCATCTTCCAGAGGGCCCCGGCCGACGGCGCGCCCTCCTTCGCCGAACAATCGGAGCTCTATGTTCCCGGGGACATGCAACTATTGCGGCAAGCCGTCGAGCACTGCGTAAAAAGCGGAACGCCTTATGAGTTGGAGCTACGTGGCATGCGTAAGGACGGCGCGATCAGACACTTCATGGCCTGCGGTCAAGCGGAGTACGACTCGGAAGGGCAAATACACGGGCTTGCCGGATCCTTGCAGGACATCACAGAGCGCAAGAATTTAGAAGAGCGCAGTGCCCTGCTGGGCCGTATGCTCGATGAAGCACCGGCCTCGATCACGATTCACGATACCGATGGGCGTTTTCTGTTTGCCAATCGCCAAACCCTGCGTCTGCACGGCTATGAAAAAGAGGCGGAGTTCCTGGCTATCAACCTGCATGATCTGGATATTCCCGAGAGCGAGGCGATGCTTGCCGAACGCTTTCGCCGCATCGCCGAGACTGGTGAGGACCGCTTCGAGTCGGGCCATTACCGTAAGGATGGATCGATCTTTCCAGTCGAAATCATTGCCAAAAAAATCGAATGGAACGGCCGGCCGGTTATCCTCAGCATAGCCACCGACATTACAGAGCGCAAGCGGGCGGAGGAAGCACTGCGCGAGAGCGAGGCCAAGTCCCAGCTTCTTCTTAAACATTCTTCCGATCTGATATGGAACCTTACACTCGATGGTGTATTCACATATGCGTCACCATCGTGGTCACGTGTTACAGGCTACGATCCGGAGGTTATACGAGGTTCTAACTTTACGGAGCACGTTCACCCTGATGATATACCAGCCTGTCAGAAATACCTGGCTGATATCTGTACATTGAAAAAAGTTGCTTCGCCCCCTGACTATCGAGTCCGTCATGCTGATGGTTCATGGCATTGGCACGAAGCCACCGGCACCCCTGTTTCGGGGCAAAAAGACGAAATTGCCTCTGTAGTCGGCGTATCACGCGACATCACCGCGCGCAAACAGTCTGATGAATCCAAGACAGAAGAGCAGACCTTCAGCAAGGTAATGATTGACAGCATACCCGGCACTTTCTACATGCTCGATGCAGAAGGATATTACGTCCGTTGGAATGCCTATCAGCGCGATGAAATTGTCGGCAAACCTGAAGACCGGATGACCGGCGTCAAGGCAATCGATACAATCCATCCGGACGACCGAGAGATTGTGGGCTCGAAAATAGAAAACATCCTTCGGAGCGGAAGCTCTGAGGTTGTGGCAGGCCGGGTCCTGTTGCGAGGCGGCCCCGAGTTTCGATGGCTCCTGATGACGGGAAGGGCGATCATTATCAAGGGGAAGCCATTCCTCATAGGCATTGGGATAGATATTTCCAATCAAATAAAAGCAGAGAAGGAAAAGGCCAAACTCGAAGTTCAGCTCCAACAGGCCCAGAAGATGGAATCGGTCGGCCGTTTGGCGGGCGGGGTGGCGCACGATTTCAACAACATGCTCGGTGTGATTCTCGGCCATGCGGAAATGGCCATGGAACAGGTAGATCCTACTCAGTCACTCTATGCCGACCTCCAACAAATCAGGAATGCGGCGGAGCGTTCTTCGGACCTCACCCATCAGCTCCTGGCATTTGCCCGCAAGCAGACGATCGCCCCCAAGGTGCTCGATCTTAATGAGACCGTGGAAGGAATGCTCAAGATGTTACGGCGGTTGATTGGCGAGGACATCGATCTACTCTGGAAACCCGGCAGAAATATTCGACCAGTCAAGGTGGACCCTTCCCAGATCGACCAGCTCCTAGCTAACCTGTGCGTCAACGCCCGGGACGCCATCGAGGGTGTGGGCAGGGTCACCATTGAAACGGAAGCCGCCACGTTTGACGAGGCCTATTGCTCCGATCACGCCGGGTTTGTGCCCGGCGAGTACGTGCTTTTGGCAGTCAGCGACGACGGCTGTGGCATGGACAATGAGACACTGGCCCACCTGTTCGAACCGTTCTTCACCACCAAGGAACTGGGCAAGGGCACCGGCCTTGGACTGGCCACAGTTTACGGCATGGTCAAGCAGAACAGCGGCTTCATCAACGTGTACAGTGAGCCGGGGCAGGGGACGACCTTCAAGGTCTATCTGCCCGGGCACGCGGCCATGGCGGCATCCCTGACCGAGCGTGCCCCCACCCAGTCGACGGCGCGCGGCAGCGAGACTATCCTGCTGGTGGAAGACGAATCCGCGATTCTGAACATGACCGCGCTGATGTTGAAAAGACTGGGTTACACCGTGCTGCCGGCAAACACCCCCGGCGAGGCGATCCGCCTGGCCGGGGCATACCCCGGCCATATCGATCTGCTGATGACCGACGTGGTGATGCCCGAAATGAACGGCCGCGACCTGGCCGGGCACCTCCTGTCAATATACCCCGACCTCAAGCGCCTGTTCATGTCGGGCTACACGGCCAACGTTATCGCTCACCACGGGGTGCTCGACGAAGGCGTACACTTTATCCAGAAACCGTTCTCGTCACAGAATTTAGGGGCGAAACTGCGCGAGACGCTCGATACAGAGGGATTATAGGATGTCCCCTACATGAGCTAAATGTCATGCAATTTTACATAATGAATAATTTCGGTGGCTATCGCGAGGAGGTCACACCCGTTCCCATCCCGAACACGGAAGTTAAGCTCCTTCGCGCCGATGGTACTGCATGGGCGACTGTGTGGGAGAGTAGGTGCTGCCGGATTTAAAACATGAAGCCCCGCTGAGAAATCAGCGGGGCTTTTTTAGTGAGACTCGAATTCCGAAAGCGAAGCGCAGCGGAATTCGTTAGCCGAACTATCCCCGCAGCGCAGCGAAGGGGGTTAGTGACACCTTGCTTCTTATCTATTTCAGAAGCGAAGCGGAGTGGGATTCATGACACTACGACCTACACAAAAGTAGGTCTCATTCCTAAAGCTTCGCGCGCCTTGCCTCTGGCGCATTTTACGAGGCCGCTGAAAGGCGCTGTGTGCGCCCGAACGTCGCAAATCACGGGGCGGCTACAGGCCCTACAGTGCATTTGCTTGTTTGGCTTCCCGCCATTTCATTCATACTGGGACTCTCATGCGCACTGGGGCATCCCGACGACCTGTAAGCCGCTGACACTTGAGTCGAAGCGTGCCAACGCTGCGGCTCTGGATGGCATCATCAACCACTCGATCGGAATGCGCTGGGTCTACAGGAACCCATGTTGAGACCTCTTGACCTGGTCGAACCAGTGTGTCGATTTCGGAAAGAATTCCTTGCTGTCGCCCCTCGAACTTTACTTCACACACAGCCGTGGCTGCGTTCTGTGCTGCGTTCGGAGAGGCATGGAGGACTGATCCGAACGTGAATCCCTCCGACAAAACATAGAGTGGCTCATTGGTGTGATTCCTGAACTTGATTCGGACAACCTTGGGGTATCCCTGGTTGATGGAATCACGCTCGGTATCGATATACAGGTTCGTGATTGCCTTCCTTGGGAAGATGTAACACAAGACCATGATCGTTGGTATTGCTGCTGCCGCAAGACCAATTATGTCCCATATTCCCCAGTGCGCCATGAATTGCCAGAACGCCATTTCTACCTCCCTCCTATCTTAAAGCCAAACGAGATGGTCAGTGGTTGCCGGAACGCTAAGCGCGGAAGCAATCGGCCTGCGGGGCATGGTTGGGCAGACGGACGTGATCCCGGCTATTCAATAACAAGGCCACTACTCTCGTCGCCTATTCTTCCATGAAGTCCTTGACTATTACTTTCCATTTCTCCTCAGTCACTCCATCTACTGTCTTGCCGCCGACAATGCATATACGATCTTCATAATTAAGACTCAACCTGACCGTGTACTGAGCTAACGTCTTGTTTGCATAGGGATCGTAAATCATGAAGTAGCTTGTATTAACGTCGCCGGTTTTTATCGGAGCCAACGTTGCATATAAAACACACTCATTTAGCCGTATGTTGTAGTGAACGCGATAATCCACTACTTCACTGTGTTCTTTGGCCCACCGTGCAGACGCTATGCCACACCTTTCTTGAAATTCGTAGTTGGCTTTCCTATTTGAAGCATCATCATTGTCACAAGCAAGGCAGGTCAAAATTAATAAAGTTCCACACAGTACTAGCCGACTGCTTGCCTTGCCTATGCATGAATACCACCAACATTGTTGCCACCATTTGTTCTTCATGGCTTTGCCCTTCCTTCCATGCCCAACAATTAATATGCCTTGGTTGGTTTTTCTTGATTATTTGCTTGCAACTTTAAGCTATTTGGGACTGAAAGAAAAGCAATAAATCCTTTTAAAACAACATTATTGGAAAAACAGCATTTGGCAGTTCCGATAATAAAAACCAAAAGCCAAATTGGACTTTTTATGGGAAACTTGTCCACTGTCAAAAAATCAGATGATCTTCTAGAGTTTGTGACATGATGAATACCGTTTGAAATATTGCATTTCCAAAAAATTATCGAACACTCACTTACAAGGAAGAATGCTTTTTCAACCGGACTGTACCCTTTGTGGTTCTACAGATGAGGACAGTCCGCTTAGTGCTTTAAATTATATTTTTTCAATTTGTAGCGCAGCATTCGCTCGGACATGCCCAGAATATCGGCTGCCTTGGTCTGGTTACCTGCGGACTGGCTCATCGCTTCATCAATTAATTGTTTTTCCAAATCTTCCAGGGAGTCGCGCAGTGTGCCGGATAGTTTTTTTGCTGAAGATTCAGGAAGAGACGATGACTTGAATGGTAAATCGTCAGAGCTAATATATTCATTACGCGTAATCACTACAGCCCGTTCCAGAATATTGATCAGTTCCCGTACATTCCCCGGATAATCGTATTTCAAAAGCAGATCGCGTGCTTCCGCCGTTAATTCTTTAATTGTTTTCGCATTTTCTTGAGAAAATTTTTCCAGGAAATGATGAATTAAAAGGGGCAAATCTTCTTTTCTATCCCTCAGCGGCGGCAACACCATAGTTACAACTTTTAATCGATAAAAAAGGTCTTCGCGAAAATTACCCTCTTTAACCTGCACTTCCAGGTCACGGTTGGTTGCACTGATAACCCGGACATCAACATGGATATTTACATTGCTGCCCAAACGCTGGATTTCCCGCTCTTGCAGAAAACGCAACAATTTAACCTGCACTGTGGGGCTCAATTCTCCTATTTCATCGAGGAAGAGAGTGCCGCCATCCGCCTCCTCAAATCGACCGATGCGGCGAGAAGTTGCTCCGGTAAAAGATCCTTTTTCATGGCCGAATAATTCGCTTTCCAGCAGATTTTCATGCAAGGCACCGCAATTCACAACGATAATCGGTTTCTGATCGCGGGAACTCAATTGGTGTATTAGTCGAGCCAGCAGCTCTTTTCCGGTTCCGCTCTCCCCTGAAATTAAAACCGATGCCTGACTTGCCGCCACCCGGCTGGCCATATTAATCAATTCGGTCATTTGCGGGCTCTTATAAATAATCTTCTCGGTAGTAATCCCCTTTTTGCCCAACTCTTCTTTTAGCAGTTCGTTTTCCCGAATCAGGGTTCTTCTGCCCACCACCCGGTCGAGTATTATTAATACCTCCTCCAAATCAACAGGTTTGGTTATGTAATCGATCGCACCGGCCTTAATGGCTTCCACCGCCGTTTCAATTGTGCCAAAGGCCGTAATGATAACGACATCGATTTCCGGGTTGATGCGTTTTACTTCCTGAAGCACCTGCAATCCATCCATGCCGGGCATTTTGTAATCCAACAGGATCAGGTCAAAATGGCCATTTTGGACAAATTTGATGGCGGCTTCACCGTTTTCTGCCTCTGCTAATGTGTGGCCTTTAGAACGTAAAAAATCCCGTAGCAGCTCTCTTTGGGATTTTTCGTCGTCAACAATAAGAATGCTTAATTTTCGCATGAATATTTTATCCTCTATGCTGAAGTTTTTTCGCTGATCCTTTCGCGGGGTAAAACAACTTCAAATGTTGTTCCTTCCCCCTTCCGGCTGATCACCCTGATTTCTCCGCCATGTCCACGGATAATCTCACTGGCCAAAGGTACTCCCAAGCCCACTCCCTTTTCTTTTGTTGTATATTCGGGGCTGAAAATCTTTTCGATTTCTTCTGCGGTCATACCGCAGCCGGTATCGGAAATACTCACAACGATATAATTCTTCCCTTCTTTATCCACGGCGATGGTAATTTTACCTTCGGTCGTCATGGATTCCAGGGCATTTTTAATTAAATTTAAGAAAGATTGCTGTAGTTTGTTGACATCCATAGGAATTATGGCCGGCGTATGCCGCCATTGTGTTTCAATAGTTACCCCGCGGGCTGATGCTTCTTCCCGGATCAGGCTGACAATCTTCTGTAAAACGTCGATTATCGAAAAATCGCTGAGCTGCAACCGCCGGCTTTTGGAAAAGGAAAGAAATTCTTCTATTATTCCATTGAGTCGTTTTATTTCATCCCGAATAACTCCGGAAAGATTCTGAAATTCACTGACCTTGCTCTGGTCGGCAGGCACAAAATCCATCTTTAATCTTTGTGTGGCCATGCTGATGGCATTGAGCGGATTACGAATTTCATGCGCAACACCTGCGGCTAGTTGTCCCAGAGACGAAAGCCGTTCGGCCTTTTCCAGACGCCGTTCCATTTCAATAATGCCGGACAGATGCCTGTTCTGGTCGTGATATAAAAGCCACATGGATAATATCGCGATGAGAACTACAAAGATCATAAAAACAAATATGTTTTGGCGGTTTTCCGCAATAATCTTATCCATTGAGCCGCGGTCGAGGCCGATTCTCACAATACCGACAATCTTTTTATCTATATACAAGGGTACGGCCATATCCAGTATTTTAATATCGCCGGAATTCACTTTTCTGCTGACAATTCTTACTTTCCCCGAAAGAATTTCCTGGATGTTAAAGTCATTGCTACTTAATCCACTCGTCAACTGGCCGATGCCGCTAAGCAGTTTGTTCTGATCATTAATTATCTGGAGATAAGCTATTCCGTGGCCTTCGCCGATTTTCTTTATGCCTCTTTCCACGGCAACTTTTAAACTCCAATAAATCAAACCAGGCTTATCCAGATTGATGACGACGGTGCCACTGCCATCCTTGCGCCGCAGAGCGACAAAACCAATCCCCTGCTTGGCGCGTATTTTTTCTATGAGATCAATTGTCGCCAATTTCCGGCCGTCTTTCTCCAACTCATTTTTATCGAGCATATTCGTTTGTAAATGACCACTTTGATAAACAGCTTGCCCCTCTCTATTAAGAACGGCCAAATACCAGAATTTGTTTTCCGCCGCCAGTTTCTGGAGATAATTATTATTTACCTTTCCTTTTTTCCATTCCTTATCTATTCCGCTGCCAAAGTCGGTTAATGCTTCTATAACCCATCTTTTGGAATAAGTTGCTTCTTCCTGGCTGGCTGTTTTTATGTTTGAGCCTTTCTTATCGGTTACGGCAATTATGCTTTTTAAATTTTCTTCCGTTAATCGCTGTAATACGCTAATCGTGCTCAACGCCTGATCTTCCATAAAACCAACAAGATTAGAGTCACTTCTTCTAATATCGAGAAACCCCATAACAAGGATTAAGACAACTAATACGGCAGAAACGATGGCAACGGCCCATGGCTGTAAAAAAGTGCCTTTATATTTGGAGTTTTTCCGACTAATTCCCAATTCTTTTTTTCTGAAAGAAAACATTTATATCCTTAAGAAATTGATTTTGCTGATTATATTAGGCGATTTTCAACAAAAGTCAACGGTTATTACGCAAAAGAATCGACATTTTTGTCGAATGCCTGACAAAAGACTGTATTTTTTATGTTGTTGTTTTTACTGTAATTTTTTTATTATGCAAAATAGATTCCGACATTTGTTGCCGCAACTTAAGTGTCGTTCCTTATAGTGATAATGCCAATTATTAATTATTTGTTATTAATTACAGTGACTTAGGTTGCGGAGCATAAATATGGCACAGTACATGCTTTACATAATAGCAAATGTTAATAATTGTCGACTAAACATAACGGGCATGATTGGCCGACAGCAAAATAACCAGGAAGGCAAAAGGCCTTCACTCTTCAGACTAAGGGGTGCACTAACCAAGCACCCCTTTTCCTTTTTCAATAACTTCGAAAAAAGTCCATATACTTCGTTGCGCTGCATTATTCGTCCTTGCGGCGTACGCTAAAAGTACGTCTCTCTCCTCATAACTTGCGCGCCTTGTCTCTGGAGCTTTTTGTCTAAGTTATTTTCTTCTTGGAAAGCAATTTACTTGCCATCTTTAGCTGAAAGCTTCTTCTGCTGCCAGATATCCATTCTTTCTTTAATTGTTATTTCATGGCCGATGTTTTTGGGTTGATAGAATTTTTGCCCCTGCAGCTTATCCGGCAGATATTCCTGAGGAACGTAAGCATCACTATAATCATGGGCATATTTATAATCTTTGCCGTAATCCAGCTCCTTCATTAATTTTGTGGGGGCGTTGCGAATATGCAACGGCACTGGTAAATATCCTGTTTTATTAATTATTTCTTTAACCCGGCCATATCCGGTATAAAGTGAATTACTTTTTGGGGAGCAAGCTAGATACGTAGCGGCTTGAGCCAGTGCCAATTCGCCTTCCGGCAGACCGATAAAATGGAAAGCCTGCTGGGCCGCAACGGCAATTGTCAGCGCCTGCGGATCAGCATTGCCGATATCTTCGGAAGCAAAGCGGATCATCCGGCGGGCAATATAAAGAGGGTCTTCTCCGGCATTAAGCATCCGGCCCAGCCAATACAAGGCGGCATCCGGATCACTGCCACGCAGACTTTTGTGGAAAGCGGAAATTAAGTTGTAATGCTCCTCGCCGTCCTTATCATAGAGAAGTGCTTTTTTCAGCAAGGCCTCCTCGGCGAACTTCTTGGTTATTTTTCTTTTTTCGGCCGGCAGATTTTGCACTATAGCTGTAATTGCTTCCAGATTGTTCAAAACGCTGCGTGCATCGCCGTCGGCTAATCCAACAATGTAACGAATGACATCGGCATCAACCTTGATCGAAAGTTTCCCCAAACCTTTGTGCTCATCATCCAGAGCATGTTTCACAATAGTTATTAAATCTTCCTCCGCAAACGGTTTCAAAAGCAGAACTCTTGTCCGGGATAAAAGAGGAGCAATTACTTCAAAAGAAGGATTTTCGGTGGTGGCGCCGATCAAGGTAATCAAGCCGCTTTCGACGTGCGGCAAGAATGCATCCTGCTGCGCTTTATTAAAACGGTGAATCTCATCAACAAAGAGAATGGTCTTTTTCTTTTTGCTTTCCCATAATTCCCGGGCATCCTCTATCACGGCCCGTATTTCTTTCACACCGGAGAGCACAGCGGAAAAACTTGTAAAATGTGATTTGGTTTCATTGGCTAAAATACGGGCCAGAGTTGTTTTTCCCGGGCGGCCCCCAGAATATCATGGAAAATAATTTATCTTCTTCGATGGAACGCCGCAGCAGACTGCCTTCGGCTAAAAGATGAGACTGGCCGACATATTCCGCAATTGTCCTGGGCCGCATTCTTTCCGCCAGCGGCGCCGATGCCGCCACATCACTTTCGGTTCCCAGACTGAATAAATCCAGTGTTTTCATCTCTTCGCTTTCGCTGCCTCAATCAATTCAATAATGCTGGAGACCTTATCCTTCGGTTGAAAATTAATAAACTTCTGCCATAAATCCGGCGTCAGTTCTTTTTGCAGTAAAGTTTCTATATCGAATAACGGAGACCAGCAGTGCACAATTCGTGAACAGGGCAAATCAATAGACTCCTGTAAGCAATAGGACAAGGTTACTTCATGTCCCAGACGGGGACAACGCATTATTTTTTTCCCTAATTCATTATTCATGTTTGCAGTTTGACGAAAAAACAAACAACCGTCAAGA
>CAZYIE010000037.1:35313-35595 GCA_964646755.1 uncultured Smithella sp. | reverse complement strand
TAGGGAAAAGCATAAGGATGTGTAAAAATGTAGGCCGCATGACCTCATGCGGCGATTAACATAATACCGCCCGGTCAGGCTTGTGACCTTCAGGTTATGACCAGGCGTACAGAGGGCAAAGAAATATGAAAAATATCACTGACTATTTTAATAAAACTCAAAACGCTTTACGCGAACTTACGCCGGATGTCCTTGTCCTTTACGATCTCAGCGGTTCAACGGAAGAAGAAATGCTGGCCATCGGTGAAAAGTTACAGGATTTTCATCAACAAACGGGCCAGA
>CAZYIE010000037.1:30796-35303 GCA_964646755.1 uncultured Smithella sp. | reverse complement strand
GTCGGCAGATGTAGCCGCGCGAATATCGGGGGAAGAAATGAAGCCGGTTGTGGAAGGATTAAATGCTGTTTCCTCTATGGTGGAAGGTATCGGAGGTAGTTTTGATGCGGAGAAGGACATCCTGCATGCTATCCTTGTCAATCTTGCTTTGATTCGCGACCCTCTGGTAGAGTTTGGCAGGATTGTCCGCAATCTGAATATCCTCGGTATCTTTATTAAAATTGAAATAGCCGGTCTGGGTAATACAGGCACTGCCTTTAACACACTGGCCGAAGAAGTCCGGCGCATTGCCGCGCTCATAGACACAAAAACCGGCAGTTTGATTGACAGGACGGACACATTAATTCCAGCGCTCAATAATAATATTGCTCTGATCGAAAATTATAAATCTCAACAAGAGGGCCAATCCCGCTTGGTATTAGATAAAATCAGCAAGGACATGGAGCTGATTTCTCAGAGGAAAGAGCTTTCCGCTGCTGTAATTCTGGGCATCGCCGCTAAGTGGCGGCAAACAACAGCAAGCATCGGTGAAATTGTCCAATCAATGCAATTCCATGACATAACGCGTCAGCGTATTGAGCATTCCTGTGATGCTTTGAAGAATTTACAACCCAGAACGGCAGACTGGAAAAAAGAACGAAGGATCTGGCGCAGAATCTATAATTTGTTCAAAAGTACCGGGGGGGAAAATGACCAATACAGATTTCCCGTCGCGAACTTAGTGGCGGATACCTGTAACCTGCAACGCGCTCAATTGCAAAGTGCGAAAAATGATTTTGCCTCGGCCATCGAACGCATTCTGGATAATATGAAAAATGTTGCTTTTTATGCCGGCACCATATCCGAAGAAATAATGAAAATATCGGGCACGCAGGAAGGCGAAGAAGGCTCGTTTATCCTGAAGCTGGAGAGGGATGCTGATAATCTGAGCAATTCCATCGGCACTTTTGCCCAAATTAAGAAAGATTTGTCCGCAGCAATGAATACGCTGACCAAAACAGCGGCAGATATGTCCGTATATATGAAAGAAATGGAAAAAATAAGCATTGAAATGCAGATACTGGCGTTAAATGCCAGCATTCATGCCGCTCATATCGGTGATCAGGGAGTAGCACTGGGAACTTTAGCTGATTCCATTCACTCTCTGGCGGCGGAGACAGCAGCCAGAGTGATAAAAATTGTTACCAATCTCCGGGAGGCTATTGTTAATGCGGAAAAGCTGGGAGCAATGGCTGATGCGGAAAATTCGGAGAGCAACAGAATAACAGGGAAAATAAAAAGCAGCCTGGGACAAATGCTGCTGCCACTGAAAACGATTGATGCGGAAATTGAGACATTGCTACCGAGGATTGACCAATCGGGCAATGCGCTGGCCGCTGATATTCAGGATTTAATTCATACCGTCAACGTCCACCATAAAGTATCCTCGGGCATAGAAAGAGTCGAGGCTTCTCTGGAAAAAGCTGTAAAAATACTGAAGGTGAAAAGCACTAAAGATATGGTGAGCGATAAATCCGTGTTGCTCAAAGATTTGGCCTCTCAATATACAATGCAAAGTGAAAGAGAAACGCTTTTAGCCGCCGCCGGAATTGTGACGGCTCAACTGCCACCTGAGCCTTTATTGCTGAATGAAGGCGAGGCGAATGCGGCAGAAGCAAAAGCCGATACCGCCAACAGTGATGATCTGGGAGATAATGTTGAACTGTTTTAGATGAGAAAAGAGGTTATCCCTATGCGATTCTTTTTAAGATGGTCCATCAAAACACCGTTATTTATTTTAGTCATCATCTTTGGTTTGCTGGCAATGGGCATGATCATCTACTCGGGCATCGAGCGCCGGGCTCTCGCGATAGAAGAGACGAAAGAATCATCCCTGCGCTTGATACACACGATTGCCGGGCGTCAGCAGGTTATTGAAGAAAGCACGCACAATCTTTTAATGATATTAGCAAACATGCCGGAATTACAAAACCTGGATATTAGGGCCTGCAATGCTCTATTTCAACGGTTGCTGCATCACAATCCGCTCTACGGAAACATTTATTATGCCGACAAGGACGGTCGGGTTGTCGCCTCGGCTCTTCCCACCAAACCATACAATATAGCAAAACGAAAATATTATTCAGACATCATGGTACATAAGCAGAAATTTTCTACGGGGGAATATATTCACAGCGTCTCTGTAGGAGTCCCCGTTTTTCACTACGCTTTCCCGGTGTCAGACGAAAGAGGCTCAGTGAAGGGGCTCGTTGTCGTTGCCTTGAATCTGAAAAATTACGACAAGATTATCACCGAGTCGCACCTGCCGGAAGGTTCTAATCTGGCTTTATCAGATTATCAGGGAATACGCCTCTACCGCTATCCGGAGAACGATAGATTTGTCGGGCAACGGGACTTGCCGGCGATGATCAAGCACATGGCAGGTTCGTTTGATGAAGGCACTTTCCAGGAGGCCGGCGTCGATGGCACAAAGCGCATCTATGCTTATAAGAGATTCCGGTTGTCGAAGGACTCTCCTGTGTATCTTTACATGCGCCTGGGGATACCGGAAGAGCAGGCACTGTCCGGCGCCAAATCTATCCTGTTGAGAAATATGTCAATTCTTGTTTTCATAATTATTCTTGCCCTTGCCTGCGCCTGGTATGTGGGGAAATTCCTGATTGCCAATCCCTTAAATAAGCTTATCATTGCAGCCAATCTGTTGAATGGGGGAGAAGGCAACAGAACAACAGGCCTGTCCCATCGGGATAACGAACTGGGACAAGTGGCTGAAGCTATCGACGCAGTGGCGGCAGTGTTCAATAAGCTTGATTCCGAGCGTAAAAAACTCGAAGAGGTGCTGCAGGAGAGTGAGGAAAAATACCGCTTGCTGGTAGAAAACGCCCGGGAAGGCATCATGATTGCCCAGGATGCGAAACTGATTTTTGTCAACAGCGTTACTTTGGACATTATGGGGTACTCCGCAGAAATATTAACATCGAGACCTTTTACTGATTTCATCCATCCGAATGACCGGAATCTGGTAGTATCACGCCATATCGACAGACTTCAAGGCAAGCAAATGCCCAATGTTTATTCTTTCCGGGTAGTTTGTGCAGACAAAACTATCAAGCTGGTCGAATTAAATGCGGCCGTGATTACCTGGAAGGGCAGACCGGCCACTGTTAATTTTATGAGCGACATCACCGCGCGCAAGCAGACGGAACAAGAGCTGCAGGAAAGTGAAGTAAAATACCGGACTCTCATGGAAACCACATCCGCGGGCATCTACCTTCTGAAAAATAATAATTTTGTCTATGTCAATCCGGCTTTCGAGGCCATCACCGGTTATACCCTGGATGAACTGGGCGATACGCCTTTTTGGAACTTTATCCACCCGGATTTCCGCGAACTGGTCAAGGGAAGAGGGCTCGACCGTCAAAAAGGCGAAGAGACACCGGAAAGATATGAGTTCAAAATTATTGTCAAAAGAGGTCAAGAGAAGTGGGTTGAACTATCCGCCGCCTCCATGAACCTGATGACCGAGACAACCATTATGGGGTCGATGTTCGACATCACCGCGCGCAAGCATGCGGAAGAGGCGCTGCAGGCGAGCGAAACAAAATTTAATAAACTTTTTCACTTAAGTCCGGTTGCTCAAACACTTTCAAGTCTTCAAGAGGGAATATTTCTGGATGTGAATAATGAATTCCTGCGAACAACAGAAAGAACCCGCGAAGAGGTAATTGGCCATAAATCAAGCGAAATATCGGTTTGGCATAATCTGGAACAGCGTAACTATGCTGTATCAGTCCTCAGAGAGCAGGGATCGATAAGCAATATCGAAATGGAAACGCGCTCCAAATCCGGTAAAGTTGGTTATGTGTTATGGTCGGCTGAAAAAATAAATATCAATGGTAAAGAATGCCTTTTTGCTTCTGCCATAGACATCACTGAACTCAAGCAAACCGAAGATGGGCTGAAAAAATCAGAAAGACGACTGAATGATATCATCAACTTTCTGCCTGATGCCTCTCTGGCTATTGATATTGAGAAGAAGATTATCATTTGGAATAAAGCCATTGAGAAAATGACCGGTATTAAAGCAGCAGACATGATTGGTAAGGGCGATCATGAGTACTCCATTCCTTTTTATGGAGAAAGAAGCCGCCAACTCATGGACCTTGTGTGGGAGAGTGATCAGAATATTATCGAAAAATACTCTTATGTAAATCGCGACGGAGAATCACTGATATCCGAGGCATTCTGTAATGCCCTCTATGACGGCCGGGGAGCACATGTCTATGCCAAAGCATCTCCGCTCCATGACCAAAATGGCAATATAGTTGGAGCCATAGAGTCTATCCGTGACATCACCGCGCAGAAGCAGGCAGAAGAGGCTATTCAAGCGGAAAAAAGAAACCTGGGGGCGATTTTTTCATCCTCGCCCGTGGGCATGCTGGTTTTAGACGAAAAGCTGAACATCATTATGGCCAATACAGCCGCTGAAATCATCGCCACGGGTAGC
>CAZYIE010000037.1:22182-30786 GCA_964646755.1 uncultured Smithella sp. | reverse complement strand
CGCCAACCGGGAGATGCTATGGGTTGTGTCCACAGCTCCACTGATCCTCGGGGTTGCGGGTTTTCACCCGCTTGCCACTTTTGTCCATTGCGTAATGCTATTGAATCCGTAATCATCAGCGGCAAAGCATTACGCAATATTGAGCTGACAGTGGAATTAGTTCATCAGGGAAGCCCGAAGAGCGTCTGTTTGGTAGTTGGCGCCGAATCTTTTATAATTAATAACAAGAAGCAGGTTATTCTTGCCTTTAATGACGTCACCCAACTGAAATCAATGGAGAAACAGTTACTGGAAGCCCAGAAGATGGAAGCTTTGGGTGTGCTGTCCGGAGGGATCGCCCATGATTTTAACAATATTCTTGCTTCAATGCTCGGCTACACCGAAATGGCCATAGAAGAACAAGATGAAGCTGACCGAAAGCATTGCCTGAAACAGGTTCTTATAGCCTGCGACCGGGCCCGCGATCTTGTCCAGCAGATACTTTCTTTCAGTCGCCATGTCGAGAGCGAAAGAAAACTTCTTGATATGCGATTAGTCATTGAGGAAACTTTGAATCTGCTTAGTGCGTCAATACCGTCAACAATCGAGATTCAACGGCAGATTGCCAATGAAATTTGCAAAATTAATGCTGATTCAACGCAGATGCATCAGGTAATGATGAATCTTTGCGCCAATGCTGTCCAGGCAATGGGGGAAAAAGGCGGTGTTCTGGAGGTGAGCTTATCACGTGAAGAAATAATAAACGGCATGATTCCGGATCTCCCGGATTTAAAGCCCGGGTTATACATCAAGCTAACTGTGTCCGATAATGGATCGGGTATTGATCCTGCTGTCAAAGATCTCATTTTTGATCCTTTCTTTACCACCAAGAAGGTCGGCGAGGGAACTGGCCTTGGTTTGTCTGTGGTCTACGGTATTATTAAAAAACATGAGGGAAGGATTGCCGTATCCAGTCACCCGGGCGAAGGAACAACGTTTACTGTATATATACCCGCCGCCGAAGAAACAAGACCGGAACAACCAAGCCCGACAACGGAGGCGATTCCGGGGAGCAAAGACAAGGGACGCATTCTTTTCGTGGATGATGATAAGTCATTAGCAAAGCTGGGCCCGCGAATCCTTATGTCTCTGGGTTATGAAGTGACAACCTGTACCGACAGCAGGGAGGCCGTCAATACGTTTCGCGCCAATCCAGAGAGGTTCGACCTGGTCATCACGGACATGACGATGCCTCATCTGACGGGCAAAGATCTGGCCTATGAAATAATCAAATCCCGGCCCGATATTTCCATTATTCTTTGCACCGGATACAGTGAGTATATGAATGAAGAGAAGGCCTTGCAAATGGGGATCAAGGCCCTGCTCAGGAAGCCTTTTTCCAAGAATGATCTGGCCAAAGTCGTCAGAGAAGTACTGGACAAATCAGGAAGAAAATGAAATGCTCGCCAATGTGATTATCTGGTCCTACAGGAATTGAAATGAGGAAAGAAGAACTTGGCGGATCGCTTCGGGTGATCATTAGTCCCGGCGAGTATTATTCAACTGCCGGTGTGGCGGTAATTTCGACCTTGCTCGGTTCCTGTGTCGCGGCATGCCTGTACGATCCGAAAAACAAGCTGATAGGCATGAACCATTTCATGCTCAGCAATCCGCGTTACCCCCTAGACATCCCCATACTTACTTCCGAGGCCGGGCGATACGGCAGTTACGCCATGGACCTTCTTATTAATGATATGATGGCTAAGGGAACGAATCGTCGTCTGCTGCGGGCAAAGATATTCGGGGGAGCAACGATAATCAATAAAGATGGTAGTGGTAATTTTTACTGCGTTGGTGAAATCAACTGCAAATTTATTCGTGAGTATCTGCGTATCGAGAATATCCCCGTTGACGCAGAGGATCTGGGTGGTAATTACGGTCGGGTTATTCATTTTTCCAATGGTGATTTTGCGATTTACAGGAGAAAAATTGGCCATTCCAGGAGCGAGCGTCTGGTAAGCCGAGATCGTGAATGCTGGCAACGAGCCATTGAAAGGCAGGAAAAAGCCCTCCCGCCGGCAGATCTCTGGTAACTGACCATGTCTCGTGGCCTCGTCTTCCTGCTCCTCCCCAACCTAAATAGTTATATAGCCGAAGAGCTGATCGGATTTGTAAAGGCGAGAAAGGTAATTCCGGTTAAACACAAGTGTCTCTAATTCCTGGAGGAGATTCTCTTGACTAATCCGGGGGGAGATTGATAAGCAAGCCAAACGCACCGTATATGGTGTATTTAAAAACAATATGTTGTGCAAAAAATGCTTATCGCGATGCGCTTTAACGATTATCCATTTGAATATATAGGCTTTATAAATTAATAAGGTCATGGCATAAATATTGCCGTGGATATTACTATTTAACTAAGGTTGTCATTTGCTCCACAGGTGTTTATCCATAATATTTTGAGCTTCGATGCAACCTTATCTCCGGTGCGGCTTTTTTTAAGTAAAATCCGATCAGCATAAAGCGGATTGGTAATGATAGATTAAGGAGGAGAAGATGAAAGACGTCTATATTATCGGGGCTTATTCAACGGAATTCAGGAAGTGTCCGGACCTTACCTTTCGTGATTTAACGCGGGAGGCTTATCTTGGTGCTATCAATGACGCCGGAATGAAGAATGGAGATGAGATCCAGTTTGCATATTTTGGCAACTGTATGATGCATTTTTTCGGTCAGGGGTGTATTCGTGGACAGGTCTGTTTCATTCCTCTAGTACGAGAAAAGCTCTTTCCGGAAAGGGTGCCAATGATCAATGTGGAAGGGGCGTGTGCGTCCGGTTCTATGGCTATCCACTGCGGTTGGAAGGATATTTTGAGTGGCCAGAGCGATGTGGTTCTGGCACTGGGCGTGGAAAAGCTTTTTGTTAAGGAAGATCCGGCAAAGAGTGTCACTCTTTTCGAGGCCGGTGCCGACAACTTTACAAGAGAGGAAACCGTTGATTCCTACAAAGCGCTGGGCAAACTGGTTGGTCAGGAGTTTCAGACGGGTGGCAATCGCAGCTTTTTTATGGACACCTATGGTATGCAGGCCTTATATCATATGTGGAAATACGGCACAACACAGCGACAGATAGCTCATGCCGCATCCATTACTCACGATTACGGGGCGATGAATCCGAAGGCTCAGATAAAAATAAAAATGACCGTGGATCAGGTAATGGAGGACCGGCTGGTATCTTACCCGCTGACCCGTGCCATGTGTTCACCAATCGGGGATGGCGCGGCTGCTGTATTAATGTGCTCGGGTGAATATTTAAAGAACCTTCCTGCTGATGTGCAGCGCAGAGCGGTGAAAATTAAGGCCAGCGCTTTTACCGGTGGAATGTACAAGAAGTTTGATGAGCCGAGCTTGAGCTACCTTGCTGCGCAAAAGGCCTATGCGATGGCCGGTATCAAGCCAGCGGATATTGATCTGGCGGAAGTTCATGACGCCACCTCATACAGCATTATCTGCCAGTCGGAGCTGATGGGGTTTTGCGAAATAGGGAAAGGTGGGCGCTTTGTCGAGTCCGGAGGCACCACTCTTGAAGGGACAACGCCGGTTAACACCAGCGGTGGTCTGGTATCCAAGGGACACCCCGTGGGCGCGACAGGGGTATCCATGGTTTATGAACTGGTTACGCAATTACGCGGTGAGGCAGGTCCGAGACAGGTAAAAAATGCTGAATTTGCTTTACAGGAAAACGGAGGGGGCGTTATCGGTACTGAGGAGGCCGCCTGTTCCGTGATGATTCTTCAGAAGGACCGCTAGGGTTGCGGAAAAATATTTCTCCGAATACAAAAACGAAAAATCCGGATGTGCATAATATAAGGTGCTGTCCACTAAAAAATATCAGGGGTTTGTCTTGATCCAGGACAAACCCCTGATGACGCTAGTGCGGTGTCTCACAAATATCTATACAAAATATTATTTCGAAGTCCGGCATGCGAGACTGTGCCGCAATCATGGTTTATCATTGCTGTTTTCCGGCCAGTTTAATGCTAATGAACCAACATTATTGCCTTCCATCTTCCCGTAAATCGTTTCATAGATAATGCAGTAGAACTTTCCTTGAGTAGCAATGTTCTCCTGAAAAATGCAAAATATATATAGTGCTGCACAAATACGCCTTCTTTCCATTTGGGAGTTCTGGGTAATTATTAGTCGTAATATGGAAGAATATTCTTGATAAAATCCATTATATGTTTTATTTCCCAGCAATATTCTGAGGGAGGGTTTATGTCCAGCGAATTGATGAACACTAAAGAAGTGGCCAAATATCTGGATATTCATGAAAAGCAGGTTTATCTGCTCATTAAGGCCGGTAAAATCCCCTGCACGCGGGTGACCGGAAAGTGGATTTTTCCCGTAAAACTCATTGATGAATGGATACAAACAACCGCACACGATGGTCTTCAGCAAGCCCGAAAAAGAATCAATTCCATCGAGGGTGCGCTTCTGGCTGCCGGCAGCAATGATCCGGTGCTGGACATGTTGCTTACCGCCATTAAAAAAGATCACCCGGCTTTTAATATATTTTCCGCCAACACGGGCTCTGTCAGTGGTCTCGAGGCACTAAATTCAGGGCTTACGGACATCGCTTTTGCTCATCTCTTTGATCCGCAAACAGGCGATTATAATACTCCTTATTTAAAACAATATTGTCCGGACAGTCATCCCGTAGTTGTGAATCTGTTTTACCGTCAAATTGGTTTTCTGATTGCCAGATCACAGTCGAATGTTTTTCAGGGATGGGAAAGTCTGAAAAATCAAAATCTGCGCTTCATCAACCGGCAAAGTGGCTCAGGTATAAGAATTCTATTAGATTATGAGTTGCAAAGCAGAGGCATAAACTGTGGTGATATTACGGGTTACGAAAATGAGGTCTATACGCATTTTGAAGTGGGACTTTCTTTGGTTTCGGGTGAGGCCGATGTGGGGATAGCGTCTGCCGCCGTGGCAAAAATACTGGATCTGAATTTTCAGCCTTTGGTGAGTGAGCGTTTTGATATGATTCTCGATAAGGATATTTTTTTTCAACCGGCTATTCAAGCTCTTATCGAAACACTGCAGTCGGACCAGTTTAAAAATCGTGTCGAAAAAATCGGTAATTACGATTTTAAAGATGCCGGAAGGATTCTTCATTCTTAAGGTATTTTTTCCAAGTATTTACATGTTGAATTACCGGAATAATCATATGTTTTAAAAATATAAATATTAGGGGTAATGGAAAATGAAAAATGTATGGAAAAGTCAAGCTTTCTTTGTTTCGCTGTTCTTTTTGCTTACGGCTGTTTTTACAGGAGGATGTTCAACAAAAGCGATTACTGCTGATTACAAGCAGATCGTTATTGCAACCGGTAGCCCTTACGAACTGGGCCTGGTGGACGAACTGGCAAAGGCCTTTCAGCAAAAGCATGGGGGTGTGGTACGCTGTATCAAGACCCCGACTGGTCCCGGCCTTGATCTAGGGAGACACGGGTTGACTCATATTACCATGGGACATGAAAAGGCTGCCACGGCCCGGTTTGTGGGCGAAGGATACGCGGCCAGAAGAACCGATTTGATGAACAACTTTACCGTGGTGGTTGGTCCGCCGGACGATCCTGCGAAGATCGCTGGTCTCACTGACATAAAAGAAGTTCAGCGGCGCATCTACGAGACAAAATCCCCCTACCTTTCAAGAGGTGACGGTGGTGGAATGGACATTCTGGAACGTACCACATGGAAGACATTAAATGTTAATCCTGACGGGCAGCCCTGGTATCAGGTCAGTAAAAAGTTCATGCTGGCCTCTCTTTTAGCGGCCGACAAAAACAGTCAGTACCATATGCTGGATTCATCCACATGGGTATTGCACAAGTCGAAAACAAAGGCACTGAAACTTTTGGTCAAGGGACCTCCAAATGAGTATGAGATGTGCTTGGTCAGCACGGAAAAACATCCCCATCTGCAATATAATCAGGATCTGGCAGTAAAGTTTTACGATTTTTTAACCGGGAGTGAGGGGCAGAAGATTATTTCTGAGTTCGGCGTTAAAGAGTATGGAGAACCAATATATCATTCGGCAAGCTCAACCAGCCGGTGAGAAGGGATGGTTGTTTCCTTTGTTGAAGAAGCCATGATTATTGAAAGAATTGATGAATAATTCAGAAAGTAATAGACGAAAGGAGTTTAAAAAATGAAAGTAATTGTTGGAAAATGTCTGGTACTGCTTGTTTTGCTTTGGTCTTCTCTCGCTTGGGCTGCCAATGGCGATAAATTTGTGTTTTTATCCAGCACGATCGGCCCGATTGATTCGGGTATTGTGAGTGTTCTGGAGGATCAGTTTGAGAAGGATACAGGCATCCGCGTGCGTCACGTTGGTGCAGGAACAGGAGCAGCGCTGAAGCTGGCCGAGAAAGGTCAGATCGATCTCGTGATGGCTCACGCTAAATCGCTTGAAGAAAAGTTTATTGCGGATGGATTCGGCACAAGCAGAATTCCTCTGATGTATAATGATTTTGTGATTGTTGGTCCCGCAGCCGATCCGGCGGCGATTCGAGGCGGAAAGTCGGCCACAGAGGCCTTGAAAAAAATTATGGCCAAGGGCGTAAAATTTATCAGCCGCGGAGACAAGTCGGGAACGCATGTGGCGGAGATGGAACTCTGGCAAAAAGCTGGTGTCAAGCCCCAGGGCGCCTGGTATGCGATTTATGAAAAAGGCGCGGAGGGGAATGTGCCCACCTTGAAATATGCCGATAAGGAGGCAGCCTATACTGTGATTGACCGTGCGACTTATCTGTCAATTAAAAATCAGATCAAACTGGTCATTCTGGTAGAAGGCGACGAAGTACTTTTGAACTTCATTTCCCTGCTCCCGGTTAACCCGTCAAAATTCCCCGGGGTCAACAACCTGGATACCATGACGTTTGTAAAGTGGTTGACGTCTTCCGAAAAAGGCCAGCTGATAATCCGCGATTTCGGTCGCGACAAATACGGTGCGCCTCTTTTCTTCCCGAATTCTGAAGAATGGCAAAAAACGCACAAGAAATAAATAATAAAGAATAAACATCTAAGGAGTGTGCTTATGAAAATGTTCAGAAACAGTAGAGTGATCGTAACGTTAATGATAACTGCATTACTTGTCGTCTTGGGAGCGGCGAATCTTTACGCCGCACCTAAGCAAAAAAATATTATTCTGGCGACGACCACCAGCACACAGGATTCAGGACTGCTCGATGTTTTGCTTCCTGTCTTTGAAAAAGAAACGGGATATTTTGTCAAGACCATTGCCGTCGGTTCCGGACAGGCTATGGCGATGGGACAAAAAGGCGAAGCTGATGTACTGCTGGTTCATTCACCGGATGCCGAAAAGAAGTTTGTTTCTGAAGGTTATGGAATCAACCGGCGTCTCGTAATGCACAATGATTTTATTATTGTCGGACCGGGGACTGATTCAGCCAAAATCAAAGGAGTGAAATCGTCAGTGGAGGCTATAAAATTAATTGCCAGTGCCAACGCACTGTTTGCATCGCGAGGAGATAATTCGGGAACACACGCCAAAGAAAAGACGTTGTGGAAAAAAACGGGAATCAATCCTGCCGGGCAGAAATGGTATCAGGAAACAGGATTGGGCATGGGACAGACTTTAAATGTGGCCGCGGAGAAAAAAGGTTATACCTTGGCGGATCGCGGGACTTATCTGGCACTTAAGAAAAATCTGGGATTGGATATACTGGTCGAAGGTGATGAGGCGCTGCTCAATATTTACCATGTGATTGAAGTAAACAGTGCAAAATGGCCGAAAGCTAATGCCGAAGGCGCCAAAGCGTTTGCCGATTTTATGGTTTCTAAAAAAACGCAGGGCATCATCAAGACTTTCGGCGTCGATAAATTTGGTTCACCTCTGTTTTTCCCTGATGCCGGGAAAAAGGCCGAAGATTTAGGAAAATAGTAAAATGATATTTTCTTTGTCTTTGCGAGACCGCGTAAGCGGGCGAAGCAATCTCTTTGTTTAGATTGCTTCGTTACTGCGTTTCTCGCAATGACTCATTTACAGGTATTGCATGGAATTAATTGTTCAAGGGATCATCAAAGCTTTTGAATTGATCCTCAGTTTTGATCCGGAAGTTATGGGCATTACGTGGCTGTCTTTGAAAATATCGGGGACAGCCACGTTCATTAGTCTTTTCATTGGCGTTTCCATTGGAACAGTGGTCGCGTTAACAAACTTTCGCGGAAAGAGGCTGGTCATCAGTCTGATTAATACCGGGATGGGCCTGCCGCCGGTTGTTGTGGGTCTGTTTGTGACTATTCTGATCTGGCGCAGCGGACCACTCGGATTTCTGGAGATTCTCTATACCCCTTATGCCATGATTATTGCACAGGCGATCATCGCCACACCGATTGTCATGGGAATATCGCTGGCGGCTATTCAAAATCTGCCTCCCAATTTGCGCCTGCAGATTTTGTCGTTAGGCGCAAGCCGGATGCAGATGGTGTGGGTATTAATCAAAGAATCCAGACTACCACTTCTGGCTGCCGTCATGGCCGGTTTTGGTGGTGTGATTTCCGAAGTCGGCGCCTCCATCATGGTCGGTGGTA
>CAZYIE010000037.1:0-22172 GCA_964646755.1 uncultured Smithella sp. | reverse complement strand
CTCGCGCGTGCTTACAACAGCCACTGTCATGGAAACAGGAAAGGGGAATTTTGACATTGCCATTGCGCTGGGTATTATTCTTTTGCTCCTGGCATTTTTGGTTAATCTCCTGCTCACACAGGTACAGCAAAGGCAACATCCTCGATGAATAATATTTTTTCGGTGCAAAATATGATTGTTCGGCGGGGCGGCGTCACTGTGTTGGATATCAGCGAATTGAATGTCCAACAGAGCAGAATCCTTGCCCTGATCGGTCCCAATGGTGCTGGCAAGTCAACACTTCTTTTAACGATGGCAGGGTTATTAAAACCGGAACAAGGAAAGATTTATTATCTGGGAGTCCCTGTAGATAATAACGCCAGCCGCTCGAATATGCGCCGGAGTGTCTCTGTTGTCTTTCAAGAACCGCTGTTGCTCAATACGTCCGTCTATAAGAATGTTGCTTTAGGCTTGAAATTCCGGCATCTGACAACTAATGAAATTGAAAAGAGTGTCGATGAATCTCTGGACTATTTCGGGATTAGTTCTCTGGCCACCAGATCAGCGAAAACACTTTCCGGCGGGGAAGCTAAAAGGGTATCGCTGGCTCGTGCTTTTGCCTTAAAACCCCAGCTGATATTACTGGACGAGGCTTTCAATTCACTCGACCCTCCGACACGGGAAACCCTCATGGAGGATTTGCACAACATCCTGGAAAAAACGAAAATTACGGCCGTACTGGCGTTGCATGATCGGGAAGAAACATTGCGCCTGGCACAGGATGTGACCGTAATGGTTGATGGTAAAATTATCCAATCAGGAACAACCGCTCAGATATTTAACGAACCGGACTCCGAATTTGTCGCAAGTTTTGTCGGTACGGAAACGATACTGGAAGGAACTGTCCAGAGCAGCAAGGCAGGACTGCTGGCGATTTCCGTTGCCGGAAAAATTATTGAAGCCGTGGGTAATTTCCTGCCGGGAGAAAATGTTTATTGTTGCTTAAGGCCGGAAAACATCACCGTCTCACCGGTCGGGCCTGCAAAAACCAGTGCCCGCAATGTTTTTGAAGCCAAAATTCAAAAAGTTATTCGTCAATCATTCTTCTACAAAATGATTTTAGACTGCGGTTTTCCTCTGGTTGCTTACATCACTGTTTCTTCCTGTGAAGATTTAGGCATATGTGAAGGGTCAATTGTTGTAGCTTCTTTTAAAGCTACGGCCGTGCATTTAATGAGGCGGGAGAAATAAGTATTTTATTGAGTTAACCGGAAAATGTTTAGGACGAATTGCAGGAATTAATATATGATATCTCCAGAGACGAAGCCCCCTCAGTATTTGTTTGATAGCGACTTACGCATGGAGCGTGCCGGCGAATCTTCCTTTGAGGGAATGATCACTTCCAATTGGTCGGTTAACGGCGATCCTAACGGCGGTTATTTAATGGCCTTTATGGCCTCAGCCATGCAGCAGATAAGCGATAAGAAAAGGCCGGTAATTGTCACGGCAAATTATCTTGCCAAGGGTGAGACCTATCTCTCCAAGGTTATCGTTGAAGCAATCTCTACCGGAAAACAGTTAAACCGTCTGCAGGCAAGATTGATGCAAAATGGTATCGAAAAAACCCGCTGCTGGGGAACATTTGCGGGTGATGATGATTGTGCAGACGAGAATAGATATGAGAAAGAACCGCCGCAGCTTCCAGAGCGCAAGAATTGTTTTCCTTTTCCCGCCTTGCCTAAGTACACCCTGTTTTCGAGCATGGATATACTGCTTGACCAATCATGTGCCGGGTGGATTAAGGGAGAAGGAGAACTGGCCCAGAGATCGGAACACAGGGGCTGGATCAAATTTAACGATAACCGCCCCTGCGATCATCTTTCCCTGCTACTGATGGCCGATGCCTTTCCGCCGCCTGTACTGGCCAGACACGGTGCTTTGTCGTGGGTTCCCACTATCGAATACTCGGTCAGTGTGAGGGCCCTGTCTAATACGCCCTGGATAAAAGCGGTTTTCCGCTCCCATTTTGTAACCGGCGGTATAGTGGAGGAAGACGGCGAACTGTGGGATGAAAACGGGAAACTTCTGGTTGTGTCCCGCCAGATTGCGCAGTTCAGAAAAAAATGAATTGGAATTAAAGGTCAAGCGCCCGGTGCGACTGACAAAGTTCATCGCGCAATCTTCCTACTTCTTCGCTTTCCAGGTACTCCTCAAATCCCATTATCCGGTCGATAATCCCCTGAGGTGTTATTTCCACAATACGATTGGCTATAGTGGAGACGAATTCGTAATCGTGAGAAGAGAAGAGGACGACTTCCGTAAAGGCAATGAGGCCGTTGTTCAGGGCGGTGATGGATTCCATATCCAGGTGATTGGTCGGTTCGTCCAGCATCAGGACATTGGCGGCTGTGAGCATCATCCGGGCCAGCATGCAGCGCACCCTTTCACCTCCGGAGATAACACTGATTTTCTTTAAGGCTTCATCGCCGGAGAAGAGCATCCTTCCGAGAAATCCCCGGGAGAAAGACTCCCCTTCTGTCGGAGGTATGTACTGGCCCAGCCACTCGATCAAGTTAATATCGGCCGTGAAGTAAGAGGCGTTGTCCTTGGGAAAATAGGAGGAGGTGATGGTTTGCCCCCAGTGAAAGCTTCCACTGTCCGGCTCCATCTCGTAAGCAAGAATCTGGAAGAGAGTAGTCTTGGCCAGGCTGTTACCACCGACGAACGCAATCTTGTCTCCCTTCCTCACCGTCAGCGATAAATCATTGAGGATACATACACCGTCGATCGACTTGGAAAGTCCTTTTATCTCCAGGATGACGTCGCCGCAAGGGCGCTCGGGCTTGAACGCGACATAAGGATATTTTCTCGACGAGACGGGGATATCTTCAATATTGAGCTTCTCCAAAAGCTTTTTGCGGGAGGTGGCCTGTTTAGCCTTGGAGGCGTTGGAACTGAAACGAGCGATGAACTCCTTGAGCTCATTGGCCTTGTCCGTCAGCTTCCTGTTCTCGTCTTGTTTCTGCTTTAAGTTGAGCTGGCTGGCCTGGTACCAGAAATTGTAGTTTCCGACATACACCTGGAGCCGTCCAAAATCTAGATCGGCCACGTGGGTGCAGACCTGGTTTAAGAAATGGCGGTCGTGGGAGACGACGATGACTGTACTCGGAAAACGGAAGAGGAAATCCTCCAGCCAGGCAACAGATTGAAGATCAAGCTGGTTTGTCGGTTCGTCCAGAAGAAGGACATCCGGATTACCGAAGAGAGCCTGGGCCAGGAGAACCCGGACCTTGTCAGTGCCGTCGAGCTCCTTCATTTTCTTTTGCCGCAGCTCTTCCGGAATGCCGAGGCCGTTTAAGAGTACCGCTGCCTCGGACTCCGCTTCATATCCGTTCATTTCGGCGAATTCCGCCTCCATCTCCGCACAGCGATTACCATCCTCTTCGGAAAAATCCGCTTTGGCATAGATGGCCTCACGTGCGGCCATGACCTTGAAGAGCTTTTCATGTCCCATGATGACCGTATTGATAACCGTTTCTTCATCAAAGGCAAACTGGTCCTGCCGGAGGATCGCGAGTCTCTCTCTTGGTCCCAGAGTGATCTCTCCGCTGTCGGCCTCTAGATCTCCGGCGAGTATCTTGAGAAAAGTGGACTTTCCCGAGCCGTTGGCTCCGATGAGACCGTAGCAGTTTCCCGGAATGAATTTGATGTTGACGTCCTTAAAAATAACCCTCTTGCCATACGCGAGGGCAACGTTGTTGGCGCTGATCATGCTGTTTAACCCCTTTTAAAATAATAAAAACCACAGGGCTAAGTGATCCCTGTGGTTCACGTGTCGGGCGTCCTATATCACAAGTTGGTTAGGAAAGTATGTTTTTTTTATGCCAGTATTACATTGACATAAAGTACTGTCTTTCCTATACTTCTTTACAGGAAAAGAAAGTTCGTGTCAACGAGGACATCGAGTGTTCAGGGAGAATATCCAGATGGCGGAAATTAAAGAGACGGCGATTCAGGAAGTGCTGCTGTTCCAAAACGGCGTTTTTTCGCGGAAGCGTAAAGAGATTATCCGGGAAATCCATCTGGAGATTACTTTGAACGCTGAGAAGGTCGCCGTCATCGCCTGTTCCGGCCGACATGCCGCTGAGCTGGCTGTGGGGTTTCTCCGCTCGGAAGGTCTGCTTCGCTCCTGCGATGAGATCGAAAAAATAGAAATAGAGGATACTGAGCATCGAGTCCATGTAAAGACGCTAAATCCGGTTCCCTTAACCCTGCCTTCCCATAAAACAATCGCTTCCAGTGGAGCGCGGGGAACGGCGGCAGGGCAAGGGTTAATCCGGCAACCGATCAGGGAAAGTCTCCCTATAAAAATAAAACCGGAGCAGGTTTTCCGGATGATGGATGATTTCCTCTCCCTGGCATCTCTGCACGATTCCACAGGTGGTACCCATGCCGCAGCTCTGGCTGCTGATAACGGAGATATTCTTGCCGTGCGGGAAGATATCGGCCGGCACAACACAATCGACATGCTGGGGGGATATGCACTGCTGGGCGGGATCGATCTTTGCGACAAGAAGATCGTCAGGACCGGACGTGTATCATCGGAGATTGTCCATAAGGTATGGCGCCTGGGTGTGCCGGTAGTCATCTCCATCTCTGTCCCTACGGCTCTGGCCATCAAACTGGCCGAAGAAGCAGGAATCACCCTAATTGGTTCGGTCAGGGGAGAAAAGTTTATTGTTTATACCCATTCCGAACGTATTTTGATCAATTGTTGATAATTCTTATTTTCTTATATTATTACAAAAAATTACCAAATACGCCAATATTTGCTTTACAAAAATATCTCAGAATGATAACTAACTGCTTAAAATATTCGTATTTAAAATTATTAAATATTTAGATATTTCAAGGAGGAGAAAGGAAAGATGAAGAGATTTTGGTTGGTTATGTTGTCGCTGGGACTATTGACAGTATTCAGCACATCGGCTCTTGCGGTCGATGTGAAGTTTAGCGGTGAGTTCTATGCCGCTGGTGTTTATCTGAATAAAACGAACTTAGATAAAGATATTAGTCCTTCCACGGCGTTTTATTTCCAGAGATTACGTGTCCGGACAGATTTTATTGCTTCGCCCGGTCTTACTCTGGTTACCCGCGTAGATGCGATGGAAAGGATCGCGGGCGCGACAAGATCTACACCCGGCACTACACTTGCTGTGGATTCTGCGGGGACTGTAGCGGAAAACGAAAACATCGCCGTTGACTGGGCTTATATCAATTACCAGTCGCCAATTGGCACTTTCGATGTCGGTTATATGAATTATGGAAGCACGGGCACAATATTCGGCAACAATTCTGCTCCTCAAGGACGAATAAAATATTCTTATACTATAGGCCCGGCAACGATCAATGCCGCTATATCAAAAGTAAAAGAAAATAGTTACACTGCTAACAATACTGGCATTCTTAACAGCGATACGGACAATGACGTATACCACCTCGAAGGCGTTTACAAATGGAAAGGCGGCTTGGCCGGCCTCAACGTTAATTACTACAGGTATGCCGAGCTTAGACCAGCAACATCAACTACACCAAATAGTAAACGAACTTATTACCTTTTTACGCCCTACACCATTGCCAAGTTCGGGTTCTTAGACCTGCAGGCTGAATTTAACTGGGCTACCGGAAAATATACTGAAACTGAGTCCGGCCTCAATGAAGTTATAATGGATAATATGAGTGGATGGATTGACGCTAAAGCGACTTTCGGCTCGGTTTATGCCGGCGCTACTTTCGCTTATGTATCCGGGGAAAATGATGCTACTAATGATAAAAAGGAAGGTGGTACATTAAATGGCGGGCGGGACTGGAGCCCCAATTTGATTATGTGGAACTACGACCGCAGTATGTGGTTAGGTGAACTGCGTTCCAGCAGTGTCGCAGCCGGGAAGGGTTTCGGTGCAGCCGCCGGTGTGGCTTATACCGGTATGGCTAATGCTTTCTTGTACCAGGGTCGGGTTGGTGTAAAACCCACTAATAAATTGGACGTGATGGCTTCTTTAACTTACGCCAGCGCCGACAAAAAACCGATTGTTGGTGGTACAAGCTACCTTTCCGATCAGTATGGCTATGAACTGGACTTTACAGCAACTTACAAACTTACCAATAACCTAAGCTATATGCTGGGCGCCGGTTATCTCTGGACCGGTGATTATTTCAAAGGAACGACTCCAGCAGCTGTCGTGCAGAATGATTACCTGGTCATCAATAAGTTAACGCTGACATTCTAAGACGGTCAGACTTCACCACTCAACACCCCGGGTCAGTACCTTCCCGGGGTGTTTTTCTTTTTAATTCATTTTTTTACTTTTAGAGAATCTAATTATCTGATTGACGTCCGTTGAATTATTCCATAATCTTATTGCAAGATAAAAACTCCAGGGCGGAAAATATGGATTATTCTCAATACACTGAAAATTCAGCAACCGTTAAAGAATATATGCTGCCAGTATCAGACGGAGTTTCTCTTAAAATAATTGACTTCGCTCCGCAAAATATTTCACCGCAGAAACCGGTAATCCTTTTTGTTGCCGGATGGATTTCACTTCTCTCCGGATGGAAAGGTGTGCTGAAAGTTCTACTTGGGGAATACAAAATTCTCTACCTGGAGTCGAGGGAAAAGCAATCATCAATGGTTCCTGATGTTAAGAAAGCAAGTTTCTCCATGCAGCGTCTGGCTCTCGATTTAGGTGAAATAGTAGAACAGGTTATCGAGCCATCCGGGGAATTTATACTTGCCGGAAGTTCACTCGGCGCAACAGCGATTCTGGAATACTGCACAGAAGGTAAGCGCAAACCTTTGTCCGCAGTACTGATCGCTCCCAATACCGAGTTTCGATTTCCCAAAATTCTGGAATTAATAGTTCCAGCTATCCATCCTTCACTCTACTTTTGCATAAAACCCGTAATTAAATGGTATCTGAGAAACTTCAGGCTGGATAAAAAAAACAGCACGGAACAGATTAAAAAATACGAAAAAACACTGGACTGCGCAAATCCATATAAATTGAAGGCTAACGCACTTGCCTTAAGAAACTATGCATTATCGGATAGTGTCGGTCATATTACAGTACCATGTCTCATTATCGGCGCCACCACTGACACGCTCCATGATACAGGGAATATAAAGCAGCTGGTAAATAAAATATCTGAGGCAAAATATATTGAAATGGAAAGCAATATGGAAACTCACAGCGAAAAAGCGGGACATGTAATAGAGAAATATATTAAAAGTCTGATGAGTGAATAAAAACGGCCTGTTTTCCATTGACATGAAATAGCTATTTCCCTATACTCGCCTCCCGGCAAGGGGAGTTCTTGTAATTGTTTAGCGGGAGTATTAAAAAAATTGAAAATCATAGTTATATCAGGATCTCACAGCAACATTGGAAAAACAACTCTGCTCAGAAATATTCAGGCTAAGCTTCAACAATCATCAACAATCGCGGTAAAATTAGGGCATCGTTCCTTCAATACGGAAAAACCTGAAAAATTCTTTAACAATATGCCGGAAGGCCTGAAATATATTAAATCTCTTGAAAAATCAGGAAGCCCTGATTTCCTCTTAATAGAAAGCAATTCCATATTTAATTATGTACAGCCGGATTTAGGCATTTTTTTGCAAAGCAAAGACCAGCCGGAAAAAGATTCGGCAAGGATCGCCAAATCCAAAGCGGATATAATAATTGACGAAAATTTTGACTATGATGCTGCTGGAAAAATAATTAACGAAAAAATTGGAATGAGACTTCTGGTTGATGTGCTCTTGGCACAATATAAATATATTTACGGTTAATTCAAACCGGAAAAAGGATCATCCTGCAATTCTAGAAAAATGTCTGAAATAGGAGGTTAATAATGGAACTAACTCATATAAACTCGGCGGGAAATGCCTACATGGTTGATGTGTCCTCAAAAAAAATAGTAAGAAGAACGGCATCGGCTTATGGGAAAATAATTCTGCAAAAAGAAACTTTAGATATAGTTAAATCCAACTTGCTGAAAAAAGGCGATGTTTTAGCCGTAGCTAAAATTGCCGGCATCATGGCAGCAAAAAAAACGCAAGAGCTTATTCCTTTATGTCATTGCTTAAATCTGGAACACGTCGATATTAATTTTAATATTCTAGATGACGGGATTGAAATAATCAGTCAGGTAATAACTTCCGGAAAAACAGGCGTAGAGATGGAGGCTTTAACCGCTGTTTCGGTTTCGGCTCTGACTGTTTACGATATGTGTAAAGCGGTCGATAAGACAATGAAAATAGAAAATATTTATCTTGTGGAAAAAAAGAAGGAAGAAATTAAGTAATACTGGATTTTTATACGAGTAATCAAAGGTGGGGAAATAAATAATGAAAGTAACTGTTATTACAATATCTGACCGGGCAGCAAAGGGAATTTACGAAGATCTTTCGGGCCCGGCAATTGAGAAAATTATTCAAGAAACTGTTGCCGATGCTGAGATATTCAGAGTAATTGTTCCCGATGAAAAGGATGAAATTCTAAAAGCGTTGCAAGAGGCCACGTCAGCCGATTTTATATTAACAACCGGAGGAACGGGTTTATCTAAGAGAGATATAACCCCTGAAATATGTCGGGAGTATTGCGATAACAGCTTGCCGGGAATTGCCGAGATATTAAGGAGCGAATCCTATAAAGAAACTCCTCACGCAATGCTCTCTCGAGGATATGCCGGAATTAAAGGTAAAACCGTAATTGTTAACTTCCCTGGTTCTGTAAAAGCTGTAACACTTTGTACAAAGGTCCTTTTGCCGATCATGGGGCACGCCATTAAAATGATTAACAATGAAGGACATTAAATAAGCAAGGCCACTACGAGTTTTTGCTATCCAAGATAATACTCAACCAAATTAAAAAGAGCCCCTAGTTTTTCAGGGGCTCTTTTCAGGTAAGCGTAATTGAATGCTTATTCGTGAACGATCTTACCAAAAGTGTTAAATTACACCCTGTTCCTTATAAGCATGAAGTTGTTCATCACTTAATCCCAAAAGACCACCTAGGATTTCCTTGTTATGCTGGCCAGGATCTGGTGCGTTTCCTTCAACAGGAAGAATCTCGCCGTTGATTTTGATGGCGATGCCGGGGACTTTAGCCTTGAACCCATTGGGCTGAGTCACTTCCTGTACCAATCCACGAGCCTGAGCATGTGGATTTTCGAGCATCTGACCGCAATGCTGAATAGGTGAGCAGGGAACGCCGTTTTTCATCAGAAGCCCCAGTGCTTCCATTGTTCCTAGGGTCTTGACCCAGGGATCAATGATGGCTTTTAACTCGGCCTCATTTATGCAACGCTTTGCGTTGTCACTGAACTTCGGGTTTTCCATGAGATCCTCGCGGTTCATGGCTTTGCAGAGACCGCCAAAGTTGTTGTTGTTGGCGGTGGCAATGATGATCCAGCCACCGTCTTTTGTCGCGAACGCATCAAACGGTGTAACATATGCAAGGCGGTTGCCGTAACGGGGGACATTTTGCTTGTTGTTCGTCCATCCGAGGAAGGGAACATCCAGTGTATTGAGAACGCAATCGAGCATGGCGACATCCAGATGCATGCCTTTACCAGTTTTTAAAGCATTTAAAATACCCATGGCAATGCCGAATGCTCCGAATGTGCCTGTAAGATAATCAGTGGAGGCCGTACCAGTTCTCGTGGGGGGGCCATCCGAAAAGCCAGTGGACTGCATCATACCGCTCATGGCCTGAATAACGGCATCATATCCGGGCAGGGGGGACATGGGCCCGAATTGGCCGAATCCGGAAATTGAGCAGTAAACGATCTTGGGATTGATCGCTTTAATGGTGTCGTAATCTATATTCCAGCGCTTCATGGTGCCTGGCGTGTAATTTTCAACGATAACGTCAACCTTTGCTGCCAATTTACGGAAAAGTTCCTGGCCTTCAGGCTTATTCAGGTTGATCGACAAACCCTTTTTCCCTCTGCCGATGCTGATAAATCCCAGGGGATTGCCTTCTTTAACGGGAGGGAAAAGCCGTGCGTCCTCTCCTGTTCCCGGTCTCTCCACCTTGAATACCTCTGCTCCGTAATCTGCCAGAAGGACGGAACAAAAAGGCCCGGATATGGTTGTGGTAAAATCAATAACTCGTACTCCATTAAGCGGTTTAATCATAAACTTAAATCTCCTATCTGTATATTATAAAGTATTTCTATATGCTGTCATTAACTAACTATTGTGACGGTGTCATCAATATCTCTGAACTTAATGAAAAACGGGAGAGGAAGAAACCTCTCCCGTCAAAATTTCCAGCACGTCTCCAATAAATTGATTCTTATTTGAGAATCTTGTCGGTCATACCCAACTCGGTCAGCAGTTTATTGTAGTTTTTGGCTGTCTGCTTGGCCTTGGGAGCAAGCTTCAAAAGACCGACTGCGGAACCCTTCACGCGAACTTTCTTACGGGTAATCGCTACAACTGCATTGAGTTTATCGGACCATGCCCGATGCGCATCATCTGCTGAGCAGCTCATTACTAAATCAGGCTCGCCCGGAGGTTCGCCAATACCGGCTGCAAGCACACCGTTGCGGCAATCCATCCAAACTTTACCTCCGGGGCCATCTTCTGTATAGTCAAAAACTATCAACTGATTGAGTTTCTTCATCGACTCCGAAAGTTCGGGATCCTGGAAGTTCGCCAAAAACAGCTTGTGAATGGTGGTCACGGCCTCATTAATGTCTTTCCAATACTCCATATTAGTCCTCCTCTGTTTAGTATTAAAATGCCCCTTAAGTTTTCGCCCATTCCGGGAAACGCAATTGGTTAAACCGACTACGGAATGAACACTATAATTACAAAATTACATCGCTTTCATATAAACATTATAGATATCATCATCTTCCATTGTACGCGGATTGGACCCCATCTGACCGTCAGCGGCGGCCAAATCGATCGTGGGCTGCAAAGCAACTCGATCAGTCGGAACTTGGAAATCCTTCAGCGTCTGTGTTAAACCGACTTTCTTCCGCAGATCGCGAACCGCTTCAATTGCCTTCTTGCCGGCCTCGAGAGGATCCAAATTATCAACGGGAACGCCCATAAGATCGGCGATGACCTTGAACCTCTCCGGCCTCTCCGGAAGATTGTACTCCATTATTTCCGGAAGAAGGATCGTATTGGCAATACCGTGCGGAATTCCGTATTGTCCGCCCAGAGCATGGGCCAGGGCATGAACGGCTCCCGTAAGGCTATTGATAAAACACATCCCGGCAATTGTGCTGGCAATCAGCATATTGCCGCGCGCCTCAATGTTTTCCGGTTCGGCAACGGCCACAGGTAAGTATTCGGTGATCAGCCTGATGGCGTGCATTCCGAGAGCGTCACTAATCGGAGATACCGTAGTAGAAGTTATTCCCTCTATAGCATGGGTGAGAGCGTCCATTCCGGTAAAGGCCGTTATCTTTGCGGGAAGCCGGACGGTAAGTTCCGGATCAAGCATAGCTATATCGGCAACACAGAAAGGATGACCGACCGAAAGTTTGGCATGGGCTTCCGTGTCGAGTACGACCATGCCGTTGGTTACCTCGCAGGCCGTTCCGGCCGTGGTGGGGAAAGCGATGTGCGGGGCGAGTGGTTTGGCGTCGTCATAGAGAGCTGCCTGGGCTGCCAGGGGGGCAAAATCATCTTGACCTGATCCAACAAGAACGTTAATGGCTTTTGTTGTATCCATAACGCTCCCTCCGCCCAGAGCGATTACGCAGTTTGCTCCTTTATCGCGGTAGAATTTAGCGCCTTCATTGATAATGTCGATTCGTGCATCTTGAAGAATTTTGTCAAATACACCGGCCAGTTCAACTTTGGATCCTTTAAGCGCGTCAATAATCATTTGTGCGACGCCTGCGTCAATTAATCCTTTGTCAGTGAAGAGGATAGCTCTTGTGCCGCCAAGTTGGGCCATCTCAAAGCCCAGTTCACTACGTAATCCGGGAGAGTACAATATCTTGGTGCGGATCCCCCATGTGAAAAACGGTTCAAAAGTCAACTTGGGATACTTCATTTTTTCGTCTCCTTTTCTGAAAATGTATTTATATCTTGGACATTACCTTATCCGGCTGTTACTGCCAGACTTTCGCAGATTCTTCTTCCATTCCCACTCCTGTCAAGGCTTCTCTGGTGGGAATTCCTTTTTCCGGGTCCATGTTCATTAATGAGTAAAACTCGGCTTTCATAGTGGCCAGATCCACCTGCGTTCCCTTGGCTTCTCCGTCATTGGCCGGTTCCAGCATGCGCGGGGTGAGATCATCGTCTTTGGCTGTCAGGCCGTAACGATAGTTAATCAAGCGCTTCAAGAAGAAGACCCTCTTCCCGGCTTGCATCATGTCTTCTGCTGTCCAATTGTATCCTGGTATGTAATTGAAGAGGTCGAGCCAGTCGGGTATGGTGAGTTCGCCGTCGGCGAAATTACAGAAACAAGCACTGTTTTCAATCGCTCCCAGGGCTACGGATGTGGTTTCCGCGAGGGCTTTGTCATCAGTGGTCTTGGGATCAAGGATCAGTTCGAATCCGATTTCCGGATAGTATTTAGCTCCCATTTCCATGAACATCATAGGATCTGCAACATGGCACGCGCCACGCGGACTGACTATGTAGGAAAGGGCTATGCCCTGACCGCCACCGCGGGGATCATGCATTGGCGCCTCCAAACCTTTGCTGTGGGCGGTGTATTCAATACCCTTACCGATCTTCTTTGCCGCAGCAACACTGCCGTCTGCAAGCAGGTTGCCCAGCTTTCCTTCGCGCTTGGCTATCATGGGGAGTATCTTGTGTATGACCGTGTCCATATCGCCCCATTTCACTTCGATTCCTCCCGTATCTTCCAGGGTAAGATCGCCTCGCTCGAATGCTTCCATCGCCCAGGCGATTGTTCCGCCGCAGGAGATGGTATCCATGCCCAGGTCGTTGCAGATCCGGCCTGCTTTGCAGGTGGCTGCTAAATCCATGGAGTTCATGAGGGTTCCGAAGGTGACAATGGTCTCGTATTCCGGACCCGGTCCTTCGGAAACTGCAAAAGGACCGTCTTTAACTTCCACAACACGCTTACACGCGATGCTGCAATAAGCGCAAGCACCACGACGGGTAAGGTATTTTTCTGTCAGGGTGCCGCCGGTTAATGCTTCTCCCGCCTCTTCCCAGAAGTTAGATGTCCAGTTTTTAATCGGTACGTCACCGGCATACATGGTTCCTGCAAGATTCGCCGCAGTTCCGTTTTCATGGAGAACGTTTGCCGCCAGTGATTCTTTGATGCGCGTATTCATCTCTTTGCGGATTGCTTCGAAGGCAGCAGGATTTTCCATCGTCATATCCTTCTTGGCAGCTTTTACGACAATGGCCTTGAGGTTCTTAGATCCCATCAGGGTGCCGAAACCGGCCCGGCCTGTTGCGTGATGACCGTCATTTAATATCAGGCTGTATAGAACGCCATTCTCGGCTGCCGGTCCGACCACCAGGGTGCGATAATCCTTGCCATATTTGGATTTCAACGCCTCCGTAACTTCCTCAGTGCCCGATCCCCAGTATATGCCCGCGTCTTCGATAGTGATTTTGTCATCTACGATGAGCAAATAGGACGGTTTCGCAGCCTTTCCCTTAATCATAATTCCGTCGAATCCGGCATAGCGGAGTTCTGGCGCTAAATAACCGCCACAGGAGGAATCAGCCCAATGGTGTGTTAACGGCGAACAACCCGCTACGCTATTGCGGCTTGCACCGGAGAGCCGAATTCCGGCCAGGGGGCCGTTCATGATCAACATCATCGCTTCCGGTGCCAGGGGATCGAGTTTAAAATCAGCATTTTCCCAGAAGATTTTGGCTGCTACACCGCTGCCGCCAATATATTTCTTATAATACTCTTCCGGGATTTGATCGATCTTTATATGTCCCGCCGTCAGATCAACATTAATTAAATTCCCTGTATTACCTTTCATGGTTCCTCCTTATTAAAGTATACTAATCCTTCACCTGTTATGTGACTGACTAATCAGTCACATAACCAGTAAAAATCCGACACTTAGTCGGTCATTCCGGTTATATTAGTAAAAATGTCTTGTCAAGTTATTTTCTTATGATTGAGAAAAAACCTAAGCATGGTGATGTTATGGGACAAATATATTTTAATTTGTTAAGGCCTTTTAATTGCTTCATCAGATACCTTCAAGAAAGGTTCTTTACCGAAAACCTGGAGATCGAAAAATTTTACAATAGCCGGTTTAAATTTATTAAAATATTCAGTTCCTCTATTGGTTTCGGAAGAGGGTAGTTCCAGTGTCAAGGTAAAAATGTTGCGTTCATGCCCGGCATAATTTCCCAGAGAGCCGGGGAAATAGCCGAATTTCTTCAAGGGATGTTTTGTTGCTTTACTTACTGTTTCTATCCAGCGCTCAAAGGAATCAAGATCGGACGTCGGGCCGTCAAAATCATAAAAACCTAATGGTGAATGGATAGTCAGTATCTTTTGCGGCTTGAATCTGTTGATCAAGGCTATCTGGAACAATGTTTCTTGTTCCGATCCGGGTTTTCTGCCCGGATAATAACGCTTATTTTTATGGCTTTTACGCTCCCATTGTTTCCAGGCCATTGCCTGCCAGTCACGTGTCGGAAAATTTCTGTTTAAATCAATGCCACTGGCATTAACGCGGGTTGGAGGTTTGGCAAAAAAACCATCCGGATTAATCAAGGGAGCGATAATGACGCATTTATCCTTAATAAAGTCCGGATTGTCTTTAAGATAGTTGGCAAATTTCAGCAGGACGTAAACGGTGGGCAGTTCATCACCGTGGACACCGCCCAGAAATAAAATACAATTGCTTTTATAATCACCAAAAACAGCAAAGATCAGTGGCTTTTTCTGGCTGGTTGTTCGGTAATATTCCCAGGGTATTCCGTTTAATTTTATGTCTTTCCATCCATAATCATGGCATTGCCGCTCGATATTTATCAGAAACTCTTTTAATTCCTTCTGTGAAGGTTCCAGCGCAAAAGCCTGTCCGCTTGTTATGAAGAAACAGAGCAAAGATAAAAGCAAGCACTTTATTGGAGAGAATATATTAGTCATTTTTTTTATTCGCCGAATTAGGATGGATGGTTTTTAAGCACTATATTACTCATAATGCAGGGCGTCAATAGGATTAAGCAGGGAAGCCTTATAAGCCGGATAAAAACCGAAAAAAATTCCGACCAGGCCGGAAAAGCTAAAGGCCATAATTATGGATAGCGGGGAAACAATTGTTGCCCAGCCGGCGAAAGCCGATAAAAGTGAGGATCCGGTTACTCCCAGGATAATACCGAAAATTCCGCCAATTAAAGAAAGGGTAAGGGCTTCGATAATGAATTGAATACGAATGTCCCATGTTTTTGCTCCAATAGACATCCGAATGCCGATTTCTCGAGTTCTTTCAGTAACCGAAACCAGCATGATATTCATAATGCCGATTCCGCCAATCAGTAAGGAAATGGAGGCAATGGCGCCGAGTAAGATAGTCATGACCTTGGCTGATTGTTCTGCCACCTGCATCATCTGCGAGAGGTTTCTGACTGTGAAGTCGTCTTCTTTATTAGGGCCGCTGCGATGTCTTTGGCGCAGCAATTCAGTAACCTGCTTTTCTGCTGTAGTCATGTCTTCAGCACTCCTGCCTTTGACCATGATGGAACGCACCATCCCCGGTACGGATGAGCCCAAGATCTTTTTTTGCGCCGTGGTCACCGGTATATAGATAACATCGTCCTGATCCTGTCCCATAATAGACTGTCCTTTTGGTTCCAGAATACCAATAACCGTAAAAGGCACTTTTTTGATGCGAATTATCTGCCCTATCGGATCAATGCCTCCGAAGAGGTTATCCACAACGGTTTGTCCTAAAATGCAGACTTTGGTAGCAGAGCGAATATCCTGATCAATAAAGTTTCTTCCGGATACAAGCACGCAATCCTTTACTTCCAGAATGCCGGGAGATGTCCCATAGATACCTGTTGCCCAGTTTTGATTTCCATAAACAACTTGTGCGGCGGTGTTTAGAACAGGGGAAACCGCGCTGACTGCTGAACATTCTTTTTCAATAGCTTCGGCATCGTCTCGAGTCAGTGTAGAGTGACTGCCGCTGCCCATGCGGATGCCGCCCTGAGTTATGCTGCCGGGAATTACGATGAGCAGATTGCTGCCGACGCTGGCTATTTGTTCGGATATTTTTTGGCTGGCGCCGGTACCGACTGCCAGCATGGTGATTACCGCGCCCACACCGATGATTATACCCAGCATTGTGAGGAAAGAGCGCATTTTATTGACCCACAAAGCCCGCAGAGCAATCTTTAAGGTTGAGATTATGTTAATCATTATTTAACCACCGGCTGATCGCTGACAATATGACCATCGAGAAATCGAATGATCCGTTTACTGAAGTCGGCGATATCCTGTTCATGTGTCACTAGGATTATCGTTGTTTGAAATTCTGAATTTAATTGAACAAACAATTCCATTATTTCCGCACTGGTTTTCGTATCGAGATTCCCGGTTGGTTCATCGGCTAAAATAACAGGAGCAGCATTGACCAGAGCCCGGGCAATGGCTACTCGCTGCTGTTGCCCGCCGGAGAGCTGATTGGGATGATGATCTTCACGTCCTTTCAGCCCCAGTTTCGCAAGCGCGCTGAAGGCTTTTTTCTTTCTTTCTTTGGCGGCAACATGATTATAGAGCAGGGGAAGTTCAACATTTTCCAGAGCGGACGTGCGGGGTAAGAGATTGAATCCCTGAAAAACAAAACCAATTTTTGAATTGCGAATTTCGGCCAGTTGGTCTTTGCTCAGACCACCGATGCTTGTACCGTCTAAAAGATAATCGCCGCTGGTCTGCTGATCAAGACAGCCGATCAAGTTCATAAAGGTGGACTTGCCGGACCCCGAAGGTCCCATGATGGCCACAAATTCTCCGGCCTCAATCCGGACAGAAATATTTTCGAGAGCATGGACATCATTGTCGCCCACGCAGTAAAACTTGCAGAGATTTCTTGTTTCGATTAGAGTCATTTTAATTCCATCAACGGATGAACCTCGGCGTGCCTGCTGCCGGGTCAGTCTTCTTTTTGCTGCTGGATGCATCTTCGATGATGATCTGCTGCCCTTCACTTATATTGCCTGATGTTACTTCCGTATAATTACCATCGCTGATACCTGTTGTAATTTTGGTATATTTAGGTTTTTTATTTTCTAAGATCCAGACACCGGGGCCTTTAGCTGCTTTTGTTCCTTTTTGTTCGGGATTATTAAGGCCGGTTTTTCCAGTGGATGCCGGCTTGAAGCGGAGTGCGGCGTTTGGCGCCCGTATAGCTCCTTGCACAGTTGCTGTTTCAATCGCAACATTGGCTGTCATTCCGGGCTTAAGCTTCAAAGATGTGTTGTCAACAGTAATGACAGCATCATAAGTAACGACGTTCGAGACTGTGATCGGGGCATTGCGGACAACGAAAACTTTACCGTGAAAAGTTAATTCCGGATATGCGTCAACGGTAAATGTCGCTTTTTGTCCGGCTTGAACTTTGCCGATGTCCGCTTCATCAACACTTGTATCTATCTGCATTTTGGTTAAATCCTGAGCAATGGTAAAAAGGGTAGGTGTCTGAAAACTTGCCGCCACCGTCTGGCCAATATCAACATTACGGGAAATAACAGTGCCGTTAACCGGAGAAAGTATTTTGGAATATTTTAAATTGATGGAGGCGGAATCCAGCGCGGCTTGCGCTTGTTGAATTTGTGCTTCGGCTATTTTTATTTGTGCTCCGGCGGAAAGGTAATTTGTCTGGGCTGTATCCAAATCGCTTTTGGCAATAAAATTTCGGGCATAGAGTGTTTTATTTCTTTCATAAGTTGTTTGTGTATCACGTAGGGTTACATGCGATTTTTCCAGGGTGGCTTTTGCCGACATTAAATTAGCCCGTGACTGTCCGACCTGGGCTTCAAATACAGCCGGATCTATCTGGGCAAGTAATTGTCCCTTTTTTACCGGAGAATTATAATCGGCAAAAAGCTGTTTAATGGTTCCCGAAACCTGAGTTCCCACCTGAACAGTAGTTACTGCATTGACAGTGCCGGTTGCCGAAACGGTGGATTTAATATCGCCGCGGGTTATTTTTTCAGTAATATAATTCGGACCGTTTTTATTAGATTTGAAAATAAAAAAAAGTCCCGTTCCCACAGCAATAAGTACTACCACCGCGATAATAATTTTCTTCATTTATTAACTCCCATTGCCTTTTGCAGGCTCGCCTGTGTCACTGAGTAGTCGGACAAGGCTGTAATATAAGTCATTTTGGCATTATTTAAAGAGATCATGGCATCTGTAATTTCAATGTAACTGCCGACACCGGCTGTATAGCGACCGCGGGCCAGTTCCACATTTTCTTCGGCCTGTCGGACAACAATAATACCGGCGGAAATTCGCTGTTCGGCTTCCTTCATGGAGAGATATGCCGATTCGACCTCCAGAGATACCTTCTGCTTCAAATTATCTTCGTTGGCCCGAAGAACATCTAAATTGGCCTGGGATTCCTGTACCTGATATTTTGTAGAAAGTCCGGTGAAAAGAGGGAAGGTCAAAGTCACGCCGACATTCCAGGCTTTATCCATTGTTTGATCGTCTCCGGTATAACCATAAGCGGCGTTTCCGGATAGCACCGGCAAATATCCCTTTTTGCTCAGATCAATTGTTTTTTCCAGCCCCTCTTTTTTCTTCGTTATAGAAAGTAGATCAGGTCTGTGCTTATAGGCATTTTGCATAGCATCGGTTAAAGAGATGTCGTATGGTTTGTAGGCCAGATCGTCTTTAATTTCATATTCGGGCGCATTGGTCATTCCCATAGCATTGTTGAGATTTACCTTTGCTATCCGCAGGGCATTTTCCGCTTTCAGTAAATTTATCCGGGCATTGCTTAAATTTACTTCTGCACTGGTTACATCTATCTTAGAGCTTTTCCCCGATTCAAAGAAGGCTCTGGACATTTCATAATGCTGCTGGAACTGGTTTGCTGTTTCCTTTGCCACATTAAGGCTCATCCTGCCCTGCAGGAATCCAAAATAATATTGTTTGACATTAAAAATAACCAGGCCTCTGACATCGAGCATGTCGGCCTGAGATGATTCTCTGCTCAGACTTTGTATTTCAACGGAAGTGGATGTCTTGCCGAAATCAAAAATATTCTGGCTTAAATTCATTGTATTGGAATACTGATTATAGGGATCACTTCTCGTGAGTGATCCGGAAGATGGTCCGATCCGTTGATAATTGGACTGAAATGTTAGTTGCGGAAAATAATTTGCTCTGACCTGGCCCATTTTGCTTTCACTTACCCTTATTGAACCTGCGGCGGCATTAAGATTGGGGTGCTGTTGCAGGGCGATATCAATACACTGCTGTAAATTCAGTACATCACCTTTGTTAATCTTATCAGCTCCATAGGATGTCGAGCCCAACAAAAGAAATATAATTAATCCGTAGAAGATTTTTTTATTCATAAGCAATCCTGTTCACAGCCATTATTAATTTTACCGACAATTTGTTTATCACAAGTTATGCCCTGCTCAAATATAAACATAATCAATTTCACATTTTATGTTCTATGATATTTGTGGACAATCAATAAGCAAAGCTTATGCCGGAAGTGCATAATGATTGTAGTATGCTGTTAATAAAAGGAAAATACAGTAACGTATAATGAAAGAACAGGAAGCAACTGGATAATATATACTCACCTGGGTAAATAATAACCAGAAGACACAGATGAGGAAGTTAGCTGGCAAATGCCGGAATAATTTGGTAGTATGCAAAACATTATAACTTCACAATAAAACAAGAAAGGATGGTACTTAAAATGATTGAGGAAAAAGTAAGAGATGCAATGAACGAACAAGTCAAGCATGAGCTCGAATCTTTTTATATCTATATGTCCATGGTTGCGTATTTTCACTCCCAGAATCTGGACGGTATGGCGCACTGGATGCGCTGTCAGGCGCATGAAGAAATGATTCACGCCATGAAGTTTTTTGATCATATTATCGATCGGGGAGGGCAAGTAGTGCTGTTGGATTTAAAACAGCTCAAGACAAACTGGAAGAAACCTTTAGAGGCCTGGCAGGATGCGTATGAACACGAAAAGTTTATTACCTCCAAGATTATTAATCTCACTAAAATTGCACGCGAGGCCAATGATTACACATCGGAGCCTATTCTTTCCTGGTTTTTAAAGGAGCAGATAGAAGAAGAAAAAAATGCGGAAAAAGTAACCCGTGAACTGGCTATGGTGGAAGCCTCCAAAGAAAGTATTTTGATGCTGGATCGGGAACTGGCCACTCGTATCTTTGTAGCAGGATCACCGCTGGATCCGGCAGCCTATAATGTGGCTGGTTAAATCGGAATTGTTGAACAGAGGTTGATTATTACTAATTACACTAAATATCTGGAAAGGATAATAGCCGGAGAAAAGGGGCTGAATCCTTTTATGGATTTCATTGGCATAGAGCCCGTCGAATTAAAAGAAGGCTATGCCCAGTTTCGCATGGCTGTGCGTCCGGAACATTTGCAGGCCGCCGGCAGAATGCAGGGCGGCCTGATTGTCGCGCTGGCGGATGAGGCCATTGCTCATGCTATGGTTACTCGATTAACTCCCGATGAAGCAATAACCACAATTGAACTCAAAAGCAATTTTCTGGCCGGAGTAAATTCCGGCGAACTTATCGCCACGGCAACTGTCTTTAAAAAAGGTGGCAGCCTGATTATCGGTGATTGCCTGGTAACAGATGCAAAAGGCAGAAATGTCTGCCGCGTTTCAGCGACGTTTCTTCTGCTAAAGAAAAAGTGAAAGATATTAATACATAAGATTGTCAGTCCCCCGCGCAGAAACTGTAAGGATAGACTGATAAGCTCAGTCCTTTATATTGTTCGTAATGCACTTGCTCACGGGAATATATTTACGAACCCCACCGATATTAAAAATAGACCCCGCGAAATACAAGACATACTATTTGTTTCGGTAGAACCGGAAAGAGACGAGCAGGGGCCAATATACGGAACCGTTAAATATTATAATTGTATATCTGTAACTCCTGCTGCATTTAAGCAGTTCCTTAATGGGTGGTTTGCTTTTATCAAGGGGTTGGAAATTTATCCTTATATAGTTGATGACTTTGAAGAAGTGGATAAGGATGCAGCCATCGGATAGGAAATTAGCCGTTTACCCCTGTTGTGGAAGTGATTTTAAACGTCCGCTGTTTATACTCAGAAAGTACGTTGACCACGTTATATTTTGTGATATTGACCCAAAGAGGTTATATGCCTTTGAACTATTCAAAGAAAAAAAGTACTTTCCGCTCAAACCTACCTGCGAGTTTTACCTTGGCGACGCCATAGAGTGTCTGCAAAGCATTGAAACGCTCAATGTGCTCTACTATAAAGGTGACGGTGTAGGTGAGGGCGGTAGCGGAGTTTTTATACTAGGGGATAGAGTATTGGAATGGCTTGTTCCTAAAATGGCCACCACGGGATTAATTATTACTGATGGCTCCAATAGTCGAGGTAGTAACTTTGAAAGGATGATTCGTCCTTCCGGCATGAATAAGCACGGACGCCATTTCTCATTAGTGGGAATGATATATAGATTAAGCGTGATCGCTGCAACGCCCAACTCCGTCATAACCGAACTTGGATCGACTCTTCCACCTTGATCATTGCCAGTCAAAAACGACTCAAACCCTCATCAATTCTGATCCGGCATTCCCGAGCATGCCCAGAACGCACCGGGGCGACCTGCCGGATTCGCGCTTTCCGGTGATTGAAAATACTGAAAAATATATAATCAGGTTTTGAACTGTCAATTTTCTTTCCACTTTTCCATCGGCTATTTTCTAACGTCTGTTTTCTGGATTCCCCCCGTATCAAGTACGGGGCATGCTTACAATCTCATTTCATTCGCAAGGGATGACAGCGGAGGGGCCTTTTACAGGATTTCTTGACGTCGTCACCTGTGCCCTCGCGTCACATCGTGTGATTTGAAACCTATTGATCGCGTGCTAACCGGCACGCTGCTTTTTTACATCGCTGGTTGTATAATTTGTTGAACCGGAT